>CALLAF010000040.1 GCA_938002605.1 uncultured Paracoccaceae bacterium
ACGCGGCATGCCTTGCCCCGTCAGAACCTCAACCTGCCGTAACTTCGTGACAATTTCCTCGGGCTTGGGTCGCTTGTTTGCCATGTGTTTCCTCCGTTTTCCTAAACATAGCGGAGGACCACTTCAGTGGGGGAGGATCACTATTGGGGGCTGCGATTGCTGGTCTTGGGGTATCTGATCTGAAAACTGCCGCCACGTTGGCGCTTTTACGGTTATGTATTGGGTTGGCTGCCGGTCTTTGTACGATCTATTTTCTCGGCGCTACAGGTATCGCAGCAGGGGCGATTTTTATTCTCTCGTCGATGCCATCAGCGGTAGTCACCTATGTCATCGCAGCGCGCTACGACCAAGGCCCCAAACGTGTTGCTGGGCTTGTGGTCATGTCAACCTTATTAACCCTTATATGTCTGCCCCTATTGCTTTGGGTTTCATTGCAGTTGGCCGCCTAGGCCCATCACCGTTTCTAATAGCCCACATAAGCAACGATGTCTTTTTTCGTGCAAGCTGGGACTTTACGGTCGTCCCATAGCAACGGTGGAGGAAGCCCGCGCGTAACGCGATATCAGTCGCAGATCCGACCCACTGCGTATTGATGCGCTTCCTCCTCCCAGACCATGACAACAATATTTCCGCAAGGCAGCAGCAGACCAGGAGTGAACGCAATGCAAACCGATGTCATTGAAAAGGCCCCGGCAATAGATCCCAAAGCCTTGCGGGATACATTGTCTTGCTTTCCAACCGGCGTTGCAATTGCGACGACGTCAGCGCGTGACGGCACACCGATTGGCGTCACGATCAGTTCGTTCAATTCCGTGTCGATGGACCCGCCGCTTGTCTTGTGGAGCCTTGCAAGCAACGCGGGCAGCCTGCCCGAATACATGGCCCACAAAGGCTTTGCGATCAATATATTGTCCAGCGATCAGGTCGCATTGTGTAAGCTATTCTCAAGCCAAGAACGCGACCGTTTTGCGTCGCTGAACTGGACCCGAGGTCTACACGGGCTTCCCATTCTTGCCGATTGCGCCGCGACGTTGGAATGCACGACCCATGCTGTGGTTGAAGGCGGGGATCATCAAATCATGATCGGTCGCGTCGAACAGCATGCGTCTTTTGATCGGACGCCGTTGGTGTTTGGAAAAGGTCAGCTTGGCACATTCGCAATTGGATGAAGCAAAAAATGCGCGGATTTCACACCGCGCAATCATTGCTAGCTCAGTGATTTGGAACGCCTAGCGCGGCGGCAATCCTTTACCTTTTCCCGCCTGCGTGACGCCATCAACAAGCACAAACATAATCGTACATGGTTCCGTGCCACGGTTGGCCCATGCGTGATTGGTGCCGCGCTGAACAACGACATCACCTGCCTTTAGCAGCACGTCATCTTCTTCATTATCCATCAGCATCCAGATTTCGCCATTCATGACGATCCCGTAATCGACGGAATCCGTACGGTGCATCCACGGGTGCCGCCCGCCTTGCACCACATTCGCGCCTGCGCCCATCTCTGCAAATGCGGCAGCGCCATCTTCGCTGGAGAGGCGCGCCATGACTTCGGGGTCTTCTGGCATGAATTCCACACAGCGAAACACTGTGCCGTTCTGCGGCGGGTGTAGAATGAAATCGCCAGTGCAAGTTTCCGTTGGGCCATCATATTCGGCGGGCGTCTGATCCGTCAGCCAAAAATTTGTCAGTCGCACACCGGGTCGGTTTGGGCGTTCTAGCTGTTGCGTTGCGATTTGGTCGCTTTCAATAATCGCCGTGCCTTCGGCGTTGTGCCCTGTGACAACGCGCCGGTAATCTTTGTGTTTCATGAAGTTGCTTTCGAAGTTTGAAGAGAGGATCGGTCGAGAACTACGACCGCAACAAAAAGACCAAGACCCACAGCCGCGCTGATCAGCCCTTGGAACAAAAGACATAAACCGGCCACCGCTGCGATCGCCCGCACCAGCGGCGACAGCCGCCCGTTCAGATTGCCGATGATTGCAACCCCGATGGCAAATGTCCCCAATGCGGCAGTTACCACGGCAAACGTGTTTTCCAGCACGGTGCCGCCCATCAACAAACCCGGCCCGTAGACAAAGGCAAAAGGCAGCACAAATGATGTCGCTGCATAGCTTGCCGCTGTCCAGCCCACTTTGTTCACATTCGCGCCCGCGATGCCCCCGGCCACATAAGACGCAAGCGCAACAGGCGGCGTGATCGTCGAGATACAGCCGTAGTAGAAGACAAAGAAATGCGCGGTCAGCACTGGCACGCCAAGCTTCACCAGCGCAGGTGCGACCACTGTCGCAAGGATCAGGTATGCGGCTGTTGTCGGCAGCCCCATGCCCAAAATGATCGACGTGATCATGGTAAAGAATAATGCAAGGAACAGATAGCCACCCGATGCCAAATCAATCAGCGTCGCAATCTTGGATCCAAGCCCCGTGACCCCCAATATCCCTGCGATAATTCCCGCCGCAGCACAGGCCGCCGAAATAGTCACAACAGAGCGCGCCCCTTCTGAGATTGAGCGGAAGAGCTTTTCAAAAAACACCTTGTCGATTTTGCGCTGCCAGACAATGTCGCCCAAGACCAACACGCCCATCGCCCAAAGCGAGGCCTTAAACGGGGAATAGCCCATCAGCATCATTGTGATCAGCGTCCCAAAGGCCGCGATAAATGGGCTGCCTTTCACCAATACTTTGGCCAATGGCTCTGCACTGACTTCAGCGCCAGTGTTCGGTGCAATACCTGATTTGACCGCTTGCAAGTGCACAACCACAAATGCAGAGCCAAAAAACAAGAGCGCAGGCACAATGGCAGCAGCCATCACAGATGTATAAGGCACGCCCACGATTTCAGCCATGATAAAAGCTGCTGCCCCCATCACTGGCGGCATGATTTGCCCTCCGGTCGAGGCAACAGCCTCAATCGCGGCGGCCTGATGCGGCGCGTAGCCTTCGCGCTTCATAATTGGGATCGTCACCGTGCCAGTTACCGCGACGTTGCCTGCGGCTGACCCGCTGACCATGCCGATCAAGGTCGAAAACAGCACTGCCGATTTGGCGGATGCCGCGCGCAGGCCGCGGGTGCAGCGCACTGACAACTCAAAAAAGAAATCCCCGGCCCCAAAGTTAGACAAAAGCGCGCCAAAGATCGTAAAGACAATAATATATGTGGCTGCAACGCCAACTGGAATGCCATAGATCCCTTGGGTGTCGGTTGTCAGCACAACAATAATGCGGTTCAAATTCGACCCACGCCCTTCCAACACGCCGGGCAGATAAGGCGCAAGGAACGGGTAGAGAAAGAACACAAAGGTGATCAGGGCAAGGATCAGCCCGATACCGCGTCTTGCGGCCTCAAAGACCACAAACAGCAAGACCGCGCCAGCAATCAAATCTGTATCGTTGGTGATACCGCCGCTAAAGGCAATCGGCTTCCAACGTGTCAACATCCAAAGACTGGCCGCAACCGTCGCCAAGACAAGTAGCCCGGAAATAGCAGCGTTGAGCTTTGTCCCCTCGAGCTTGGCACTCGCGGGTTTGATGACAAAAAGAAGTGAAAGCGCGAGCATCAAATGGGTTAAACGCATCGGCATTGTCGAGATGACAAAAACGCCAGAAACCACCATCAGGTGATACGCGCCAAGCGCCAGCCCAGCCGCGAAAATCGCGTTCTGAACCGTCAAAAATCGGTGAATTGAGTTCATAAATTCCGCCCCCCAACTGACCAAGCCACATAAAGTGGCTCAGTCAGTCGCATTTTTAAATTACTTCGAGTCGAAATAAGCCTGCGCACCCGCATGCAGCGGGATCGCAAGCTCTAACGACATCGCAGGGTCAATCTGCAGCGCGTTGGCGTTTTCAGCTTGTAGTTCTTCGAGATTGTCAAAGATTGCGGCGGTCACGGCTTCTACCGTTGCAGCATCAAGACTGTTTGGCGCAATCAACATGTTGTTGACACCGATAGCTTGACCAGCTTCGGCCGTGCCATAGACATCTGCTGGGATTTCGACGGCGACATATGCGCTATTTGCTTCAAGCGCTGCGTCAAGCATCCCTTCGGAGAAGCTAATATAGCGTAGATCAGCCCCAGCCGTTGCTTGCAAAACCGCGCCTGATGGGAAACCAGACAGGGCAAGCGCCGCGTCTACGGTGCCGTCAGTCAATTGGCTGAAACCGTCAGAATAGGACACAAAGCTTGGCGTAATATCTTCGATAGTCATGTCATGCTGCGGGAACAAGAAGTTCACGAAACCCAACGTGCCACCGCCAGCAGGACCGACAGCAACGCTTTTGCCGCGCAGGTCTTCGATTGTCATAATGTCGCTATCGGCCAAAACCATCATATGCAAAACCGATGGATGTAAGGCCGCAACCGCACCAATGTCGATTTCGCCTGTATTGCTGTAGGGGCCGACGCCTTTGGTCGCCAATACTGCAAGGTTATTATTCGTGATGGCGATCTCTACTTCACCGCTTGCGATCAAATTGGGGTTCTGCACAGATCCGCCGGTGACGATCGGCACCATAGAGATACCTTCGCCAGCGTGTGCATTCACAACGTTCGAAATACTCTGCCCCATAGGATAAAACGCACCGCCAAGCGATGCAGTACCGATACGCAACTCTTCGGCCGCAGAAGCCGTGCCAAGAATCGCCAACACAGCGACGCCAGCGAATTTTTTGAATGCGTTAGACATGGAATCCTCCTTAACATGCAGGAACAAGCTAACGACATGAGACGGGAAAGCAATAAAAAATCTATATTTTTGATATACTATAAAATAAGTAGATATTTATTGCGCAGTGACTTTGCCCCATTGAAACACACAAAGTCGTATATAATACAGTGCATCGCCGCGGGCCTACTGTATGGATGCATGTAGGCAACCTGATGCCTACGCCGCATCAGCACTATAAGCTGAAAATTGTCAGAAGCACCCCCATTTTCGATCACAGGTTGCGCGACGTCCAGTGCCGCATCGCGCCTGCGTAATCAAAAATATTAGTTCAGAACCGTTTTGATTAAAAAAGGTGCTATGTTACAGATCACATCACCAAACGTAGATTTCCATGAATTCCGCCTCAAGCAGGTAGCCAGTTTGCGCCACTTCGGTCGTTTGCACCTCGTGTTGCATCTGGCCGGTCACCCAAACTGCGTCCCATAAGTTATCTGACGGCCATGGCGTGACCGTATTGACGAACACCAACTGGTTGGGCGGTGGGGGTGGCGTGTGGATACAGGCCCCAACATAGGGAACCAGAATAAAACTGGTGACTCCTGCAGCAGTCTGCTCCATCGGGATGATAAATCCCGGCATCTTGATATAGGCCCCATCAAGTGTGGGATTCAGCTTGGTCGCATTGCCATCAAAGACGGGCAACCAGATGTCATTTACCTCGTCCATCACCCCTTCGCCGATGATTTCTGAATATGGGACACCCGGCGGAATCAAATCATCCCAGGTTATCTCTGTCGCTGGGTTTGCTGCGGCGGCGCGTGGCAGCGCTGCACCCACCGCCGCAATCGCAAGCAATTTTCTACGCGAAATATTCATCAAGTGCCCCCTAAGGCTTAAACTTTCACCATCATACCGTCGGCAAGCGACAATCTGTAAGCCCTGATTGCGGGTACCATGCTCACGATTACGCCAGCGCAAACAACACCAAGTAACACCCAAAGCTCTCGCATGTTGGGCATTTCGATTGGAATCCAAAGACCAAAGGCGCTGTCGATCAAGGGTTGCGCCACCCAAAGCCCCAGATACAGCAGCACCAGCCCAAGCAAGGCGCCAAGTGCGGCCATCAAAGCCGCCTCAAGCACCAAGAGGCTCAGAATGACCCGGGGCCGCGCGCCCATCGCCCTGAATATCGCCATTTCCCGGCGACGTTCATTGAGGCTTGAGAAAATAGTCGCCATCATACCGATCATCGCCGTGACGATCACCATCGCAGAAACAGCAATCAAGGCGGTTTCAGCAATCCCAACGATCTGCCACAGCTCTTGCAGCGCGACACCGGGCAGAATAGCCAGTAAGGGTTCTTGCGGATATTCGTTGATTGCCCGTTGCAGGCCAAAGATTTGCAGCCGGCTTTTGACACCGACCAAGGCGGCGGTCACGGCTTGCGGTTGCAGGTCCATCTGGCGGATTTCATCCACTGGGGTCGATTGGCCGGGAATCTGCGCGCCACTTTGCCAATCCACGTGGATCGCTTCAATCGCCTCAAGGCTGACGATCACCGTGCGATCAACAGGCGTGCCTGTTTTGGCCAAGATGCCCGAGACGCGAAAAGGTTGATCTTTATGTTCGGCAAATGAAGCCAACCCATGTGCCACTACAATCGGATCACCCACCGCATATCCCAACGTCTGCGCAACATCCGCCCCAATGGTGGCGTCAAACAGATCCTCCATAACCGCACCATCTTGGATGTTTAGTGACTGACCAGAGCGATATTTGTAGCGGTCAAAAAACGCCGCCGTCGTGCCCATTACCCGAAATTGCCGATGACTATCCCCTAATGAGATAGGTACGATCCAATCGACCTCTGGCCTTTCTGCGATGTCTTGGTAGCTTTCCCATGTCAGATTATTCGTCGCATTCCCGATCCGAAACACGGAATAGAGCAGCAATTGCACCGAACCAGACCGCGCCCCAACAATCAAATCAGTACCCGAGATCGTATCGGCAAAGCTGGCCTTCGCACCGGTGCGGACCTTTTCGACCCCCAAGAATAGCGTCACCGATAGGGCAATCGCTAGAATAGTCATCGCGACCGTCAACGCGCGCGCCAAAAGCGATGCAAATGCCAGACGCACAATCATTCTGCGCCTCTTGTCGTTTGGGCGATATCCGCCATGTGGATCACCCGGTCGAAATGATCGGCCAGCCGCGCATCATGGCTGACCATCAAGAGCGCGGTGTCATGCACCCTTGATTGGGCGAATAAGAGGTCAAGGAACGTGGCTTGGGTGGCAGCATCCAGCGACGAAGTTGGTTCATCAGCCACAATCAACGGCGGCGTGCCGATTAATGCACGTGCCGCCGCAACACGCTGCTGTTGGCCCACGCTCAATGTTCCAGCCTTAGTTTGCGCTATCTCATCTGGCAAACCAAGGTCGCGACACAAGCGCGTGGCCTCGGCCTCGGGCATAGGAACGCGGCCCGCACGATCTGGTGCAAAACGCAGCGGGAGCAGAATGTTGTCACGCACGCTCGCAAAGGGCAGCAGATTAAACTGCTGAAAAATCAACCCGATATGTTCAGCGCGAAAGCGATCGCGCTTGCCGGCTGACAGAGCGCCGATATCCGCACCCGCGACATGAACGCTGCCCGATTGGGCCAAGATCGTTCCGCAAATCAGTGACAATAAGGTCGATTTCCCGGACCCGCTTTCACCAAGCAAAAGAACCGTTTCGGCGGGTGCTACCCGCAAATCAGAGACCGCCAATGCGAACGATGCCCGCCCCGGCCAGCGGTAGAAAACATCGTTCATTTCCAGAATGTGATCTCGTTTTTCCACGAAATACCTAGGTTAATTCAGGTCCAGTACTGGCGCTTCGCGTTCGATTTCAAACGCTGTCGCACCTGTATCGGATACGATTTGCACATCGACTTCAAGCGCATTGGGGAAGGCTGCGAAATAAGCGAATGATATCTTGTTTAGTTCAGAAACATGATCGCAGTTCAACAAGTATTCTGCGTGGAATTCGGTGTGGGTTGCTTCGTCTTCGTGATCATCCTCAGCATGTTCATCATGATCATGGTCGTCGTGGTCGTGATCATCGTGATCGTCGTGCCCCTCTTCTTCATGGTCGTCATGATCCATGTGACCTTCTTCACTTTCGAGCGCCGCATGCGCGTCGATAACGCTACAATGCGCGGCCTCGGGAACGACAAACAAATCCAACGGCTGCTCCAACACTGTCAAAGCGGCATCAATCTTAGCGAGGTCTTCTGCGCTTTCAGCGGCATATTCAAACCCGACAATATCCGCACCCGGGGCATGTAATTCCATTGCGATTTGCGTGCCATCAAAGGCAATATCGAGCTGGCCAACACCATGCTCATGGCTGTCCAAGTGCCGCGTTTCTTCTGCAAAAGCGGGGGTAGCGACAAGCGTAGACAATACAAGAAATGATGAGATTTTCATATATAGTTTCCATCGTTTAAGGGAATAGAGGCCAGCCCGCACGGCTTTGCCGCGCGCGTAAAAAGGGACCACAGCCGACACCGCCAGATCGGGTCTTGCGTGGATCGATGCTTGTTCGCGCATTGTATACAGACCTCCATCGGACATAGTTTCGTTATATTATAAGATAACATCCAGCAAGCGCGAATGCACGCTAATTGCAAAACCGTCAAAGACGCACGCGACAATGCCTTACAGCACTATCGCCTGGCCATGGTTTTATGGTTGTCGTCGTCGCCTCGCCCCTGATTTCGCTATTGATAACGCCCGAGCCTTTGCATCACTTCGATTTCGTACCCATCAGGGTCCTGAACGAAGAAAAACCGAGCGAGAGTTTTTCCTTCAAGTGCAAAATCAACGAGCTTGCGCGGGGCGAGCCCGGCTTCCTCAAACCGTTGATGTTCAGCATCGACGTCATCGACAACAAATGCCGTGTGGCCATACCCGTTCCCAAGGTCATATGGCGCGCTTTGGTTTTTGTTGATTGTTAGCTCCAATTCAAAGGTATTTTCCGCGTTGGAAAGGTAAACCAGTGTAAAGCCGTCAAAGTCCAAACGTTCCGCAACCTTCAACCCGAATGCTTGGTCGTAAAATGCGACGGATTTGCTTTCGTCCAGAACGCGTATCATCGCGTGTACAAACTTTGCCAATGTGTATCTCCTTAGGCTTTGCAGTCTTTTGACCCCTAATACATTAAGTTCGGGGCGGGTATGAACCAAGTACGACCATGCATGAACCTATAGGGGCGGAATGGCTAGAACGTTACGGCGTCAGCGTTTGAGTTGCGCGGCAAGAAAATCGTAAACACGGCGTATACGGCGGCTGGTTGAAAGTTCACGGTGCGCGACAAGCCAAATTGGAAACCTGAGCGGCTCTAAATCAGGCAAGACCCGCACCACGGCAGGTTCAGCGTCACCAATATAAGCATCCAGTATCCCAATACCTGCCCCCTGTTTAACCAATTCCCACATGACCAGATAGCTCTCGGTCACCAATGGGAAATTATCTTCGGTAAGCCCAAGGCCCAGACTGTTCAGCCCCTTCAGCATCATCCCTGAGTGGTCCAAGTTGATAAAATCGGCGTGCCGCAAATCATAGGATACTGCCGGGTTCCCTAGCTTTTCAATATAGCTGGGTGCCGCATAGAGGATCGCATCCGCCATCCCGATTTTCTTGGCAATCAGATCAGGTTCGGTCGGGCGAAAATTGCGCACAGCAATGTCGGCTTCACGGCGGCGCAAATCGCTGGCGCGGTTTGAGACGACAATCTCGACCTGAATGCCCGGCTCTTCTTGACGCAGTTTGGCGATGATCGGAGGAAGCAAAACGGCAGCATAGGTTTCGCTCGCGGCGATCGAAATAGACCCTTCCAGCGTCTGCGATTGACCATGCGCCGTGAGCGACACGTGTTGCGCGGCCTCGCCCATCGCACGCGCATGTTCGAGCAACTCCATCCCACTCGGTGTCAGGTTTAGGCCATGTCCGACCCGTTCAAACAGCACCACACCAAGTTCTTTTTCAAGCCCATCCACCTGACGCCCAAGGGTCGGTTGCGCCATGCCCAAGGCGCGCGCAGCAGCCGACAAAGACCCTTCCTCTGCGGTCACAAGAAATGCCCGTGCTTTGTTCCAATCAAATTTTACTGCACGCCAATCCATACGAATATGCATATCAAAGTTAGAAAATTGGTCAATTCGCATAGACCGTCACAGATCGTAGATCTTCGCCGACACAGAAAGGATACGCAAATGACATCCATCTCAAAGAATAACTGGGATCCGCAGGCGGCGCGTTTAGCTGGCGCGCTGTATCTTTCCATTGCGGTCTGCGGCGGGTTTAGCATTGGCTATGTCCCGATGCAGATCGTCGCAACCGATGCCGCATCATCCAGTGCCAATCTGATGGCAAATCTCGGACTTTTTAAGCTGGGGGTCCTGGCAGATAGCGCGGTGATCCTGTTCGAACTCGCCATCACGGCGATACTGTTCCAAATGTTCCGCCATGTCGGACCGACCATGTCGATAGTCGCGCTGATCTCGCGGGCGGGTATGATCACGGTGATGGGGATCAACCTGTTACTATGGGTGATGCCATATATTTTGTTACGCGGCGATGCCGGCCCAACCCCGCTTGTGCAGTTCTGTTTTGAGGCCCACGCGATGGGCGTCTTTGTTTGGCAGCTTTTCTTTGGGGTGCATCTATTGGCGCTTGGCTGGCTGATCCTCAAATCCAACGTCGTGCCGCATTTGCTGGGGCGCGGATTGTTTGCCGGCGCGTTTGGCTATCTTATCCAAGGGGTCGCCGCGCTGGCGTTCATCGACATTGCCCTGATCAACTACGCCAGCATCGGCCTGCTTGTAATCGTCACAATTTCAGAGGTCAGCTTTGGCCTATGGCTGATGATTTGGGGCAGCCGCATATCCCCAACCCAAGCCGTTACAGCGTAAAGGAGACCATCAATGCTTGCATACTCATACTCACGTTACGGCTCTCCCGACGTATTGGAACAAGTCACCCTGCCCACACCAATACCGCAGCCGAACGAAGTGCTCGTCAAAATATATGCAACGACTGTCAGCGCAGGTGATTGGCGCGCCCGCAGTCTTACTATGCCAAAGGGGCTTGGTTTTATGGGGCGGCTTGTGTTTGGGATAACGGAGCCACGCAAACCGGTCCTGGGTACCGAATTTTCGGGCGAAGTTGCCGCCGTCGGACCAGAAGTCACCAATTTCCATCCGGGCGACAAAGTGATCGGATTTCCCGGAGCCAGCTTTGGCGCTCATGCAGAGTTTATCACCATGCCTTCGGACGGTAAGCTGGTCCGAAAGCCAGACAATATCAGTTTCGAACAAGCCGCAGCAATTCCATTTGGTGGCACCACGGCCTATGATTTTCTGGTCAACAAGGCAAAGTTGCAGCCGGGCGCAAAACTATTGATCAACGGCGCATCGGGTTCAGTCGGATCGGCCTGTGTCCAAATCGCAAAGCATCTGGGCGCGCATGTAACGGCGGTTTGTAGTGCCAAAAACGCGCAAATGGTCACCCAGCTGGGTGCGGATCACGTGATCGATTACAAGACCCAAGACGTCATCACCGACGGCGTGCGCTATGATACTATTGTCGATGCAGTTAGCACAGTTCCTTGGGCGCAGGCGCGCCACGCGTTGCGCCCCGGCGGGCAGATGGTTTTGATCGCGGGCAAAACATCGGATATGCTGTTTGGGCCGCTTAAGGCCCGGCTCGCGGGCAAGCGATTAATTGGCGGTGTTGCCTCTGAACGCCGTGAAATCATTGCAGCCGTGACCCATCTAGCCGCGCAGGGAATTTTTCAACCAGTCATCGGTCGCAACTATCCGTTTGACGAAATGAAGGCGGCCCATGCGCATGTCGATACCGGGCACAAATGCGGGAATGTGGTGGTTACTGTGATTTAGCCAACCAATCGTAGACAAGGCGCGCCTTGCCAGAGGCGCGCGAATGCAGTTTGATATAAAAACTCTTGGGTGATGCGACCCCGGCGGGCAACAGCTTTACCAATTTGCCGGATGCAACCAACGCATCCGACAGCCCATCCCAACCCAAAACCGCCCCCATATCGTCCTGTGCGGCTTGCAAGGCGATGACGTAATTATTCACTTGGTGCGTGTTCTTAAGCGCCCCATGATAGCCCAGCGCACCGCACCATTCTTGCCAGTTGGTCCATCGCGCGTCAGGCGCATCCAGGTGTATCAGCGGGATTTTCGCCAAATCCGCGACGGTGTCGATCTTGTGTTTGGCGGCAAAACTGGGGCTGCCAAATGCCATGATCTGATCATGAAAGAGCGCGCAACACGTAGCTGTTTCTTTTGAAATGTCGCCGTAGTGGATGCTCAGATCACAATCGGATTGGGTCAGATCCGTGTCGCTCACAATCTGTGCCACTGAAATATTGCCATGTACGCGCCAAAACTGCGCCAATCGCGGCGTCAGCCAAAGCGAACTGACCGCCGTTGTCGCCCTGATCGTAACTGCAGCCTTGGGCGCACGGGCGCGCAGCTGCCCAATTGCATCATCAATCCCTTCAAACCCACGCTGAATCGCAACCATCAGATAGGCGCCGGTTTCAGTCAGCTCAACACCACGGTGATGGCGGGCAAATAAGGGGCGCTGCAAATCCGCCTCAAGCGCTTTGACTTGATGGCTGATCGCGGCGGCGGTCACGTTCAGCTCTGCTGCTGCGTGCTTGAAACTGACATGGCGCGCGGCGGCCTCGAAGCTTACCAGCGCAGTCATCGAAGGTAGACTATAGGGGCGTTGCGACAATTTACCTATCCCGATATCCATAACTTGTACTGATATACATACAGTCTATCGCAATTTGGGTAAATTTTACTAAGCCAGATCAAATTTTTTTGCAATTGCCCACGCCCGCATTTGGGCAGAGCTTACCTGTAGCCCCGCCCGAAAGGACTTGCAGATGAGTATTGAGGTAAAACCGATCAAGACACGCCGATCACGGCGCGGCGGCGACCGTGCACGCACATCCGCCCTAGGACAAAACCCACATCTTGTTACGCCTTTCATTACGCGCAAGATCAAACCCTATGAAATTCTAGACGAAGATCAACTTGAACAGATCGAGGCGACCTCGGAGCGGATCATGTCCGAGATCGGGATCGAGTTTCGTGATGATCCAGAGGTCGTTGAGCTGTTTCGCGCGCGCGGCGTCAGAGTCGAAAATGTCACCGGCTCTGCGGGCGATCCGGCATGGCGGTTGCGGTTTGAACCGGGGCTCGCGCGTGACATCTTGCGTACTGCCCCCGAACGGTTCACGCAACATGCGCGCAATCCGGCAAAATCAATTGAGATCGGGACGGACGCCACGGTTTTTCTTCCTTCCTACGGCAGCCCCTTCATCATGGAAATGGACGGCACCCGGCGCTATGCCACGCTGCATGATTTTGAAAACCTTGTGAAGCTCGCGCAATCAGCGCCGTGGTTGCATCATTCAGGGGGCACCATTTGCGAACCCACGGATATCCCCGTCAACAAGCGCCATCTTGATATGGTTTACGCACATATGCGTTATTCGGATCGGCCGTTCTTGGGTTCCGTCACCGCCCCTGAACGCGCCGAAGATTCGATCGAGATGTGCCGCATTCTATTTGGTGCGGATTATGTCGATCAGCACTGCGTGATCATGGGTAATTTTAATACCACTTCCCCATTGGTCATTGATGGGATCACCAGCAAAGGCATCCGCACCTATGCGCGCGCCGGGCAAGGGTCGATCCACCTGCCGTTTTTGCTTGGCGGTGCCGTTGCGCCACTCACTATGGCAGGGCAAGTTGCACAAAACTTGGCCGAAACATTAGTCAGTGCCGCGATCACGCAGCTAGAACGCCCCGGCGCCCCGGCGGTCATCGCGAGCTTCATGAATACGCTCGCCATGCGGTCGGGTTCTCCGACATTTGGCACGCCTGAACCAGCCGCGGCTAGCCTGATCATGGGGCAATTTGCGCGCCGATATAAATTGCCACTACGCTGCGCCGGGAGTTTCACGACCTCCAAGCTGCCCGATGGACAAGCCATGCAGCAAAGTATGATGTCTGCCCTGTCGGCCGTGCAATCGGGTGCCAATTTCATCATGCATATGGCCGGGTATTTGGATGGGCTTTTATCCATGTCCTACGAAAAGATGATGATGGACATTGACGTTTGCGCGGCGCTTCATGCCTACTTGCGCGGGGTCGATGTAAACGAAGACACGCTTGCCTTTGACGCGCTGGCCGAAGGCGGGCCGGGCCAACATATGTTCGGCTGCCAACATACATTACGCCACTATGAAAGCGTCTATTGGGATAGTGCGCTTGATGACAATACACCTTGGGAAACTTGGGACGAAAACGGGCGAGTTGATATGGCCACACGTGCAAACCAACGCTGGAAAGCGCAACTGGCGCAATATGAACCGCCCCCGCTTGATCCAGATAAGGACGCTGCGCTGAAAGCATTTGTCGTAAACAGGAAAGAAACGATGCCCGATATGTGGCATTAGCGCGAGGGCGCACGAAAGGAAAACCCATGTCGAACGATCCACTGTTGCAGCCCTATCAGCTTAAGCATCTGACGCTCAAGAACCGGATCATGACGACCAGCCATGAACCCGCCTATCCCGAAGACGGGATGCCCAAGGACCGCTATACCGCCTATCACGCTGAACGCGCGAAGGCGGGCGTTGCATTGACGATGACCGCAGGATCAGCGGCCGTATCCAAAGACAGCCCGCCAGTGTTTAACAATGTTCTGGCCTACCGTGATGATGTGGTGCCGTGGATCCAACAGCTGACCGATGCCTGTCACGAACATGGATCAGCGGTGATGATCCAACTTACCCATCTGGGGCGACGCACTGCATGGAACAAAGGCGATTGGTTACCTTCCGTCAGCTCTTCCAAGCACCGCGAACCTGCTCACCGGGCCTTTCCGAAATTGGTCGAAGATTGGGATATAGAACGCATTATCAACGATTTCGCCGATGCCGCTGAACGCATGAAATCAGGCGGCATGGATGGGATCGAATTGCAGGTCTACGGGCATTTGCTTGATCAATTCTGGTCGCCGTTAACCAATGACCTGAGCGGTCCCTACGGCGCAGATAGCTTGCAAACCCGGCTACAATTCCCGCTTGATGTTCTTTGTGCCATTCGCAAACGTGTTGGCGACGATTTCATCGTTGGCTTTCGCTACACCGCCGATGACGCCCAAAAAGGCGGCATCACCGAAGAAGAAGGCATCGAGATATCAAAAACGCTTGCCGCAACGGGGCAGCTAGATTTCTTAAACCTGATCCGGGGCCGCATTCAAACGGACCCCGCAATGACAGATGTGATCCCCGTGCAAGGCATGCCCAGCGCCCCGCATCTTGATTTTGCAGGCCGGGTAAAAGCGGCCACCGGTATGCCAACATTCCATGCCGCCCGTATCCCTGACGTCGCCACTGCACGCCATGCTATATCTGCCGGGCTTTTAGATATGGTGGGCATGACCCGTGCGCATATGGCTGATCCACATATCGTCCAAAAGATCATAGAAAACCGCGAAGACGACATTCGCCCTTGTGTCGGCGCGACCTACTGTCTGGATCGCATTTACCAAGCCGGTGACGCGCTGTGCATCCATAACGCGGCAACCGGGCGCGAATTGACAATGCCGCATGTAATCGCCCCAGCCCAAAAGCCGAAAAATGTCGTGATCGTCGGGGCTGGCCCGGCAGGGCTTGAGGCCGCACGGGTCGCTGCGGAACGTGGCCACCGGGTGACCGTGTTCGAAGCGCAACCAAATCCCGGCGGCCAAGTCCGGCTGACCACACAATCGGTCCGGCGGCGCGACATGATCGGCATCATTGATTGGCGCATGGCGCAATGCGCCGCACGCGATGTCACTTTTCACTTTAATACGTGGGCAGAGGCAGATGACGTCACCGCATTGAACCCCGATGTGGTGATCATCGCCACCGGCGGGTTGCCCAACACCGAATTGTTTGAAAGCGGCGTTGAACAAGGGCGCGCTGTAACCAGCTGGGATATCATCGCAGGCGATGTGAAGCCCGGACAAAACGTGCTAATATACGACGAAAGCGGTGATCATCCGGGGCTGCAAGCCGCCGAAGTCGCCGCCAATGCCGGGGCCACCGTTGAAGTGATGACCCCAGATCGCGTCTTTGCACCGGATATTATGGCAATGAATTTGGTTCCATATATGCGCGCATTGCAAGATAAGGAAGTCACGTTCACCGTCACTCGCAGGCTGTTGGATATCACGCCGGCGGGCAATCTGTTGACGGCTACGATTGGGACGGATTACAGCGATTTCACCGCTGAAAAGACCTATGATCAGGTGGTGATCAACTATGGCACCTTGCCATTGGATGATCTTTATTTTGACCTGCGCCCGGCGTCGTCGAACCTCGGAGAGGTAAACTATGATGACCTCATCGCAGGCAAGCCGCAGACGCTCAACACCAACCCAGATGGGGCGTTTCAATTGTTCCGTATCGGTGACGCGGTGTCAGCGCGCAACACGCATGCCGCAATTTATGACGCTTTGCGATTGGTAAAGGACATCTAACTGGGGTTTTGAACGCATGACCGTCATTTTCTAACGATATAAACTTATATATTGCAATAATATCGATATTATGTCAGCCTCGCAATCCAGAGACGGGGGGAGCCGCTTTGAAGCATCATAATTTGGTTACCGATCATGCGATCGGCCGGATGACACGCACCCTCCTAACTTATGACCCGGCGCATAAAAGCAACCGCGCCGCGTGATCGCATATCGCGAGGCAAACCGCCGTAACCATCTGGGAGGATGACATGAAACACACTTTACGCGTAGCCCTAGCGGGTCTTTTGCTAGGTTCAACAGCCGTATCAGCGCAAACCGTTGAAGGCCCCGAAGTCAATTGGAGTTTTTCAATGTGGGGCAACCCACGTGCACTATCCGCTGGGATGGAGGCCATCGCAGAGGAAGTGGCCACGCAAACGGGCGGCAACTTTAACATCGAAATTTTCTACGGCGGGCAATTGTCTGGCGCACGCGAGAACCTTGATGGGCTCCAGCTGAACGCTTTTGAAGGCGCGGCCATCTGCAATTTCTACCACCCCGGCAAAAATCCCGCTTGGATGGTGTTTTCGCTACCGTTCTTGCCACTTGGTGACCCGGCCGTAGATCAATATGTGCGTGCAAAATTGTTTGAACATCCCGCCATCGTCGCAGACATGGAAGCATGGAATGCTATGCCGTATATGTCCGGGCTGCTGCCACAATACGAGATCCTTGGCAAAGGTGATGCACCAATCGAGTTGAGCGGCTGGGAAGGCTTGCGGGTACGCGCGGGCGGTGGGCTCGGCAGCGCGATGGAAGCGCTTGGCGCGACCAAACAGACCCTTCCTGCGGGCGAAACATCAACCGCTTTCCAACGCGGCGCGCTTGATGCTGCCGCATTCCCCTACACATATGCGCACGTCAGCTTTGGCATTGCAGAAGAAGCGGAATGGTTCACATCCAATCTTGCCCCCGGCACATCAGAATGCGGATGGGTCTTTAACAAAACAGCCTATGACGCGCTGCCAGAACAGTATCAGACCCTGTTGATGGATCTGCGCGCTATGGGCATGGACATCGAACAAGCAGCCTATGCGGCCCAAGACGAAATCAACCTGCCGATCTTCCAAGATACGATGCAGGAAATCGTCTATTCCGACGCCCAAATCGCTGAATTCCGCGAAGTTGCGGGCCAGCCCGTCTGGGACGCTTGGATCGCAGACAATAGCGAAAAATTCGATGCCCAAGGCTTGTTTGACGCCGTTTGGGCCTACGCAGAAGAAGCACAAAACCAATAGGTTTTCTTGGGCCGGTCCCTGCTACGGGGACCGGCCGCAACATTTTATAAAATAGAGACAAACCATGCCAGATGATACATCGGCAGACCGCAGTCTGCTTGCCCGGCTTCACCGCGGGTTTATCCCCATTGAGGACTTAGCCAATCTGCTGGCAGCTTTTGCGATTATGGCGCTGATGATCTTAGGCGTGCTGCAAATTGTGCTGCGCTCCGTCTTTAATAGCCCTATCGGCGGCTATATCGATCTGGTCGAACTTTCGATGGCGAGCATGGCGTTTCTCGGGGCCGCATATACCCAACGAATCGGCAGCCATGTGCGGATGGAATTGGTGGTTGGCAGCCTGCGCGGGCGCGCGCTTTGGTTGCTAGAAGCCTTTGGCGCAGCAATCGCGATGTTTATCATCGGCGTTCTGATTTACTACAGCTACGGTCACTTTATGCGCGCCTATACGCTAGGCGACACCACGATCGACGCCGAATATGTGACCTGGCCCTCGAAACTTTTGGTCCCGATCGCATTCTCTATCTGGTGGATACGGCTTGCGCTGCAATTCATCGGCGCGGTGCGGCTTGTTATCTATCCGAATGCGACACCAATCGGTGTCGTTGTCACCAAAGACGCCGCCGAACAGGCCCAAGATGAAATTCACGAAGTAATGGGCGATGACGTCGACTTCACTGATCCTGAGGATAAATCATGATTATTGGTATCGGCATGTCCGACCCATTTTTGGTCGGTGTAATTACCCTGTGCCTGCTGCTTGGGCTTATTATCATGGGCGTGCGCGTCGTATTTGCCGCCGCCGTCGTTGGCTTGCTAGGCTTGATTGAACTGCGCGGCTGGGGCCCTGCAGCGGGGATCGTCGGCACCATTCCGCATGCGAAATCATCGACCTACGCCCTATCTGTGTTACCGATGTTTATCTTTATCGGTTTTCTGGCATTCCATGCGGGCATGACCCAACAACTGTTTGACGCTGCGCGCAAATGGCTGGGCTGGCTACCCGGTGGTTTGGCGATTGCCACGGTATTTGCCACCGCAGGGTTTGCCGCTGTGTCAGGTGCCTCGACTGCGACCTCTGCGGTATTTAGCCGAGTTGCGATCCCCGAGATGCTCAAATACGGGTACAACCGACGCATGGCGGCGGGGGTTGTGGCCTCGGCTGGCACGCTCGCAACCTTGATCCCGCCTTCTGCGATCCTTGTGATCTACGCAATTATTGTTGAACAATCGGTGGGCAAACTACTGTTGGCTGGTTTCCTGCCCGGTATATTTTCTGCCATCGTTTATGCGGGCATCATTGTCGTTTGGGCGATGCTCAAACCCGAAGCCGCGCCATCGGTAACCGGCTTTACGTGGGGCGACCGGATGCGCACATTGCCCGGCATTTCCCCGATCATCATCGTGGTCGTGATCATCATGACATCGATCTACGGCGGCTGGGCCACCCCGACAGAGGCAGGCGCGCTTGGTGCGTTTGTGGTCTTTGTCTTGGCATTAGTTCGGGGCACCCCGCTCAGTTCGATCAAAGCGTCTTTGATGGAATCGGCCAAACTGACCGTGATGATCTTCTCGCTGATTTGGGGCGTTTTGATCTTTGTGCGGTTCCTTGGGTTTTCGGGCATTCCCGGCGCGTTCACCGAATGGGTTGTAAACCTGCCCTATAGCCCGATGACGATCATGATCTGCATCTTGTTGGCCTATGCCGTCTTGGGCATGTTCATGGATGCAATTGGGATGCTCTTGCTGACGCTTCCTGTAGTTTACCCCGCCGTCATTGCGCTTGGATTTGATCCGATTTGGTTTGGCATTATCGCAGTTAAAATGGCCGAGATTTGCCTGATCACGCCGCCCATCGGGCTGAACTGTTTTGTGGTCAACGGCGTCCGGCCCGACATACCACTGGGCGAGGTGTTTCGCGGCGTTGCATTGTTCTTTATCGCCGACGTCATCACCATTGCAGCACTTTTGATGTTCCCGGAAATCGTCACATGGTTGCCGAACTTTGACTTTGCCGCGTGGTGGTCAGGGCTGGGTTCAGCAGCTAACTAAGGATAGAAAATGCGCTTACACACCAGCCTGCCGCTTGAAAAAGCCAACATAATCATCACCGAAGCACTGCGCCTTGGGCGCGCTGCTAACCTGCTGCCACTCACCGTTGTCGTGCTTGATGCTGGCGGCAAGATGGTCGCGATGCAATGCGAAGACGGATCCGGCGTGATCCGGTTCGATGTAGCCTTTGGCAAAGCCTACGGCGCGCTGGGAATGGGGATATCCAGCCGTCTCATCCGTGATCGGTTAAGCGAGCGCCCGACGTTTCAATCTGCCCTCGCCACCGCTTCGGACGGGCGTCTGATTCCGGTGCCGGGCGGCGTTTTGATCGAAGAGGCAGGCGTGACCATCGGTGCGGTCGGCATCAGTGGCGATACGTCCGACAAGGACGAATACTGCGCGATTGCGGCGATCAAAGCCGCAGGATATGCGTCTGAACCCAGTGATCCAAACCCAGATTGGCGCACGTCATCCTTGTCGGATCACTATCCGGCATCGACCTAAAGCGGCAGATCAATATGGCGGTGGGTTACTTGCAAGCGCGGCAATGCGGCATCGGCGGGGTCCACCAAGGCAAAGGTGGATTTGCCGGCAAAGGATGCGGGGATCACCATAGCCCGGACGAAACTTGTAACGCCTATGTCTTGCAAGGCAACAGCGCGCACGGGGGATTTGATCGGTTCAAACCAACTGTCCCCGACCTGCATGGTTTCGGTATGATCGTCTGCCTCGATCCGCAGCGCCCCGCGCACAAGATGGCGCAGTCCCGCGCCATTATGCGTGTGGCGATGCGCGACGGCCCCTACTGGAAAGCAAACCTCATCCACGCGCAACAGTTTATCGTTGGCGGGAATATCACAGGCATGGCTGCTCAGAACACCTGCCCCGACGGGTGCCGTTTCGGACAAAACAAACGTCAGTCCAACGTGCGACAGTTGATCGACAACTGCCGCCGTTCCCGCGGGGTCCAGCCCAGCGACGTCGTCGCGCGGCACCCAAGAAATTGCAGCCATAAAGTCGACCTGCGCGTCACCGTCGCGTATCAGGCTCATAAACATCAAAAGTCCCCCCATTCAGGACAATCTAACTGATGCGCGCGCTGCTTGCCATTGTGCTGATAGCTGATTCTGCGGCTGTTTTGGCCGCCAATACATTTGGCGGGGATTTTGCGCATACCGTCGCACGCGTATTATTTGTTGTCCTGTGCTTGCTTGGTATGAAGACAAGCACGTTACGCGAAATGCTTTTGTTTCTGGCGTCACTGATCCTCGCCGTGATCTTGTGGCAAAACCCGGAAGATCACGCTGCCTTGTTCACCGCGATGGATCTCGCCGCCTATTTCGCAGCGTTTATCGCCCTACTCACCGCGCTCAAACTCGCAGCCGAACAATCGCAATCGGTGTTGGCCGTCGGACGTTACCTGACCCGGCAGCCCACAGGGCGCAGATTTGTTGCGACTGCCGCTGGCGGGCATATATTAGGGGTGTTTCTCAATTTCGCAGCCGTGAGCCTGATGGCGCCACTGATCCAATCAACCACGAGACGCAGCGACGGCAGCATTGACCACGATCTTGAACGCCGCCAGATGTCAGCACTTTTGCGGGGGTTTGCGTGGATTTTGCTCTGGGCACCCACGACGCTAGGACAGGCCGTGCTTTTGACGTTGTTCACAGATATCGATCAAATCAAAATCATCTGCGTTGGCATAGCAACATCCCTGCTGATGATGGGAATCGGCTTAGCCTATGATCGGTTTGAGTGGCGCAATTACACGCCCCCCGAAACAGGGGATACGCCGCCCGCGTGGCCAAGCAGCGCGCTTGTGCGACTGGGCTGTGTCTGTGTTACGCTGATTGGTGCAACGGCGGTTCTCCAGATCACAATGGGGTTCAGCACCGTGCTAGCGCTAATGTTTGTGGCCCCTTTGGTGACATTTGTCTGGTTCACATGGCAAAAACCCAAGGGGTTGCCACTATCCAATCAGATGACGTCATTCTGGCAGGCGCTCAAGGCCGACGCGGCGGGTTTGACGCGGTCGGCCATTGCGCTCGGGCTTTCTGGCTTCATTGGGCGCGCCGTGGCAGAGGTGCTGCCACTTGCCGAGATGAGCCAACACATCGACCTCGCGGCGATACCCGGCTGGCTATTTTTGGCGGTTCTGCCGATCTTGATCACGCTTGGTGGACAGATTGCGCTAAGCCCGATCATCCTTGTCGTGTTCATCGGGCAGGTTGTGCAAACTTTTCCGGCATTGCCCGCAGATCCAACGCATATTGTCTTCGCGCTTAGCGCCGGGTGGGCGATTTCGATGTTTGCATCCCCAAATGCAACGGCCACATTGCTGATCGCGGCGGAGTCCAAGATCCCCCCCACCTCGCTGACATGGCGTTGGAACCTGCGCTACGGCGCAATCTGCTATGTTGTACTTGTCGGGATTTTTGCCCTGCTCGAAGCCGCATAGGACAGGCTAGCCAATCACCTGCACCGCGTACTGACCCGTTGTCGCATCGCGCTTTCGATAAAGCGCGGTTCCCTTATGCCCCGAAATCATGCCCGCGGTACCGGGTTCGCGCAGCAACTGGGCCGGGGTTGATGTCGCCCGCGCAAGCGCTTGGCCGGTATCATCGCCCACCCGTTCAACCATCACGTCAATCGCGCGCGGCATGGCAAGATCGGCGCCCGCAAGTGTTCCGTCTGCCAATGTCAGCCGCCCGTCATGGCGAAACACGTCGCGCCCATTAAGATTGAATTTTTGGATATCTGACGCAGCAGTGGCCATCGCATCAGTTACCAAGAACACGCGGTCCGACTGCGGCTTTGCGGATAGGGCAATCTGCATCGTGGTCGGGTGGACATGAACCCCATCTGCGATCAGCCCGGCATAGATATCACCCCGCGCTAAGGTCGCGCCCACCAGACCCGGCGCGCGGCTGCCCAATTGGCTCATGGCGTTAAACAGATGCGTCACACAGCGCGCGCCTGCATCAAATGCAGCGTGACAGCTATCAACATCGGCGTCCGTGTGCCCCAATGAAACGGTGATCCCGGCTTCAGATAACTGCCTAATTTGACAAGGTGTCACGTTTTCAGGGGCAAGTGTAACCATCACATTGGCCAATCGATCAGCAGCGTTCAGCAACACACACAAATCCGTATCATTCATCGGGCGGATTAAGCTTGGATCATGCGCGCCTTTGCGTGCCAAGCTAAGATGCGGACCCTCAAGGTGAATACCAGCAATCCCCGCGACCTTTTGTGCAATAGCCGCTTCGACGGCGTCAATGCCGGCGGCGGTGCGCGCGGGCGTATCGGTGATCAGCGTCGGAAGGATCGCCCCTGTGCCTGTAGTTGCATGCGCTTGCGCAATCACGCGCAATGCTGCGACGGATTGGTCATCGTTGAACATGATGCCACCGCCGCCGTTGACCTGTAGATCAACAAAGCGCGGGGCAATTACGCCGCCCGCCAAATGCGTAATCGGGCATCCCTTAGCCAAAGCCTGACGCGGCACGACAGACAGACATCCATCGCCGCCCACACCCAAAGCATGGTCATCATGCAAGGTTTGCCCATCAAATATTTGCGCGCCCAAATAGGCCTTTGCTACTCCGCTCATATCGACCTGCCTTGATGTTCCACCCGTGCCAGCGCAAAGGCACCGTCCAATGCGCTGCCCTTCGCATCCATTTTTCCGGCGAGATATGCAGGGGGCAAATACCGGGCGTAATGTGGCCCCAGCCCGCCAAGTAAACACAGCGCATCCCCCGGCTGAAACCCTAATTGCGCAAGGCCGCGTGCCATGTAATCCGCGCCGCGTTGCAAGGTAGATTGCGCCCATGTATCGCCATCAATCGCGCCCGCAATGACCGTAGGGGCCAAGGTGCCATAATCGCCTGGCGTGGCGATGGTCGCGAAGTCAACAACCGCGCTGGGATCATTCCCATATTGCGCAAAAAGCGTGACGGACAGATCTGACCACTCCTCCAGCCCATCGTAACACAGCAGCACATGTTCGAGCGCCGCGCGCCCCAACCAAGCGCCCGAACCCTGGTCCGATATTTGCAGCCCCCATCCGCCGACGGAACGCACTGCTCCACCCTTGTTTGTCGCGACAATCGTGCCGGTCCCAACGGCTAGCAAGTACCCCTCTTGCCCCGAAAATGCGCCTGCCAATGTCGTGGCGCGGTCATCTGTGACGGTGACTTGCGCAAATGGCAGCGCTTGCGCGATACGCGATCTTTGGGTTGCAGTGATCGCACCGGCCAGCCCCAAATGCGCAGTGCTTTTGGCAAGCGCGCTAGGCGCAATACCAACATCTTTTGCTGCGACATCAATCGCAGCAACGACGTTTCTCATTGCAAGATCGATATCGGTTGTAACATTGGCGCGCCCACCCTCTGCCTGCGTCAGCACACCCGTTTCAAGCGTTCCGATCGCAACCCGGCAGCCCGTGCCCCCGCCATCGACGCCGATAATCACATTGCTTTGCAATTCGTTCATATTGGTATCGTTATAATACCTCTTTCACGAATGATAGAACGCAGGGCTGGACGTCGCAGGAAATCGCTAGAAAGAACTGCACCGACTACGGATTAACGGCCCGCTTTGCGACCGCCTGCAAAAGCACCTGCACGATCGCGCGCTGTTCATCGGTAAACGACGACATCGCGATGTCAGGCTCGGGCCCGTCTAGATCGCGCACATCAAACAATGCATCCTCATCCGGAAAGAACCGCGCGCGCAGCGCTTCGTTGTCCGCTGCAAATTTCACAAGCAGCGCCTTCGCTGTTGCGTTGTCCATGACGCCCCCTGAAAACCGAGGAAGATCTTGCTGCGGCAACGACCGAAAAACACGCCGAATATGCACTTCGGGGACATTTTTCACCAGTTGCATCAGGTCTAAGACGTCTATTGAAGGCGTCGCGTTCGCAGCGGACTGCGGCGTCGGGAACCCATCAGTTCGCGTATCAATCCCAAGCACCTGCAAGAAATCACGGACGACGTCGCCTTGCGGAAATGTTTTGGGATCAAACCTGCGAAACAAAAAATCTGCTTCCGGCCAGGCGGCCTGCCAAGCATCGACAATTCGGCGATATTCTCCGCCGCCTGTGCCAAATTTCGTGATGAAATTCTCGAAGCCAAGCCGCGTCTTCGCGGTTTTCAGTTTTTGTTTGTAGGCGTTCGCAAGGTATTTATCTTGCCGCCGAAAATACCCAACGATCTTAACGTCCATTGGCTCTGGCAGTGCAAGAACATCACGTAGCGCCGCCGGGTTTGCACCCGAAAACATTTCAGAGCTCAGCACAAAATTTTGCGATGAGCTTTCGCCTATCAAATTGCGCACAACACCCCCGATCTCAATGGCGCGGTCGTGGTTGCCGCTGCGCAACGCAACGCTCAGATCATTGTAAGACCCGCTGCGGTGCCGCGTGAGGAAATCAAAGCCAAGGGGATTAAGATAATCCTTATTGTCGCGCGTGAAACGCTGAATGGCCGTCTACCCCGTTTTGGGCGTGCCAATATGTATCCAAAGTGTACGCATAACCTACGCGCTTTGCCCACGATAAAAACATTTAGAAACGGCCGCATACATTTCTAAATCCTCTTCATACGCTCGTTCGGCATTTTTGCGGTCTTGTTCTGTTAAACCGTCTTTATAATGCGCGCTGTTGCTCTGATGGCCCAAATGCTGTCGCGTATCAACAACACTCAACTCAACACTTGTGTGCGAGAACAAGCGATTGACGATGTCTTTCCGAGCGACCTCCATATGTTCGACCTGACCGATCATATCATAGGCCACAAGCCCGTAACTGATTTCTTTGCATTGCGGCCGCCAATGGCGATCTAGATATTTTGCGCTCTCGTCATTTGCCACAATATCGAGAAACTGAGACAATGTTATCTCCTGCGTGGGAGGGCGCCCAATGTGCGCATTAATTTTCCTCCTATAGGCCGCCATCCCTTTGACACGGTCAGACCATGCCGATACGGTGCGGCTATATGGGTCGCGTATCACAGTAAACCGAAAGCAATTGGGATCGTTCAATGCTTCCTCTACCAATATCGGGTTGAGGCTTCGCGCCCCTGCCCGCAAATACCTATCATCAAGATTATGGACACTCTCCATGCTGATATCAACATCGCCTTCAGCACGGGTTTCGGCATGAATATGTGTCATGAGCAACGTCAAAATATTTGTACACGCGGCCTTGTGGTTCTTCATATATAAAAAATTCGGTCCCCGAAATGCTCGAGCAGGGAGATGTACATTTTGCAATAAATGTCGCCGACTTTGATAGTTGGGCAACATTTTCTCAAACAAAGACGCGCTAGTCATTTGGCCACCTCACCTAAAACTATACGCCTGATTGCTCGCCTTGGTTGCCCTGTGTGTTGATAGGTCATTGCGATGAAATCGGCCCAATCTTTGCGCGCTTTGATGTCGATGATCTTCGCCCTATGCCATGCGACGGCATCTGCATGCAGGCCCCGCAGCACTTTGTCAGAGCGCAGTTTTGTCAGTTCTTGCAACATGCCAGGTACATGTTTCAGCATCGAATAATCGCGCGTGTAATTTGTGTTCATCGCGTCGAAATAATCTTGGCCTTGGTCCATATTCACATGGTTGGTTCGGCCACGGTCGCGCTTGACCAGAAAGCTATCCGCGCTACGGATCGCATAGTGGTGGAGCCGCGCAAAGTCGTGAGAAAAGCCTTTCCAGGTCCGCCAAGACACGGTTTTCGCATCCACCGCATTTCCGCCTGCGTCACGCCAGGTGATATCATCATAGGGGGATGGGGCATCCTCTGTGGCATTGGCATCCACCTTCATAAATGGTCTGTGCACGCCCATCCGGTGAAATGTGCCATTGTTGCGATACAGCGTTTTGATCCCAGCCCCGCGATAATTTGTAAAGATATCTTCGGGCGCGCAATGAAAGAACTGTTCGGTCAGCGGTAAGTCTTCATAGTGGCGCCGCATCCCATTTCCAAACAGTTTCCAACTGAGAGAGATCGCATCCGCCGGGCCGCTTTTGTCGATCAAATCTGGCAAGCCCATACCGCAACGCAGGTTCAAAAATTCATCAGCGTCGGCGCAAATCACCCAATCGGCAGCTTTGTAGTGATCGGTCTTTGGTGCCAGTCGCAATGCTGCGCGTTGTGGTGAAAGTTCGCGCCCCTTCCGGCCGATTTTGCGGTCATTATTATCGACATGCCCCGCGAAGCCCAATTCTTGCAGGCGTTGCGCGATCGCATCGGTGCCATCGGCACAATCATTCGTGTAAATCAAGAAATCATCGAACCCAATCGCACGGTTAAACGCAATCCATTCGAGCATAAACGGGGCTTCGTTTTTCATTGTCGTTACAATGAGAAAGCGTTCTTTGTCCAACTTACACCTACACGTTTACCATTGTTGGGGCTGGCGCTTAGACCAACCCAAGTTTTGCCGCGATATCCGGCATTTCTGCGATGACTGCCTGACGGGCAGTATCAAGCCTTTCGCGGTGCCATTCAAGGCTTTGGGCGTGTAAGCGCGCCAAATGCGGATGCGCGGCTTTGATATCATCAATGCGCGTTTGCAAGGCGGGTGCATGACGTTGAATGCTTGTTTCGGTAGTATCATTGGCGTTGAAGGTTTCGAAATAAGAAAAATCGATCCGCTCTTGGTCGGCGCTATTGGCAGTACCGCGGTAGCGTTTCATCAAAAACGCCTCGGATGATTTGATCATATAGTGGTTCATGCTGACCAAATCACGCCCCAAGCTGGCCTCAAATGACCGCCAGCCCTGTTTCAAATAGCGCTCTGGCATCGGCTGACCAGAACCGTTAACCCAATTAACCGGATGGCTACCGTCTTGAAATCGCGGCTTGAGGCGCGGGCGGTGTATGGCCGGTTTGCGCACGAACCGCGGGCGGAACATTGTCTTGAACGCTGTGTAGCGTTGGATTTTATGAATGCCGGCATGTGCCGATTGGTCAAATTGCGCGATGACGGGCGCATCTTTGAACCCGACAATACCGCCATTGCCAAACACCCGCCATGTGGCGGAAATCATATCAGGGCGCTGTGGCGATATTTCGGCAAGCGCTGCAAACAGGGCGTCAACAGTGCCATCCCCCACCTGGATGTTCAAAAATTCATCCGCATCCGCCACCAATACCCAATCCGAAGAGGTAATCGCTGGGTCCGCCCAAAAACGTTCATATGCGCGGTTTTGCGGGTCTTCGCTGGTACCTTTTGGCTGGCCGCTGTTTTCGAGATGGGTGATCTCGCCAACCGTGTCGAGGTAGTCCAACATCTGCCGGGTGCCATCGCTGCAGTCATTTGATGCAATCGCAATCTGATCAAAGCCAATCAGCTTGTAGTAATAAATCCACTCAAGCAGATAGGGGCCTTCGTCTTTGACCGTTCCGACAAGCGTGCATGATTGGCGATCAGCCATTGCGACATCCTTTTTGCATCTGTGATCCTGCGTAACGCCAAGCCCCTTTCATGCCAAGGATGGATGTTGCGGGGCCGTCAGCCATCAGATAGAAATCAATCCGACGATGACCCCAATTTAAAGGTATTTACGATGGCTGCGCTTCCCCCAATTGGTGCCCTTTGGATTGGGGGATCTTTGACATGGCTAGAACAGCTTTGCCTAAAATCCTTTGTGGATCAGGGGCATCCGATGATCCTGTATACCTATGGCAAGGTGAAGGGCGTGCCTGAAGGCGTCGAAATTCGTGACGGTAACGATATTTTGGCAACGGATCGGTTTATCACCCATGACCGGACCGGATCAGTCGCGCTTTTTTCGGATTTGTTCCGGTTTCATCTGATCGCGAAAGAGCCCGAAATCATCTATATCGACACCGATGTCTATTCGGTGCGCCCCTTCCCCGGTGGTGAAAGCCATATCTTTGGCTATGAATTCTACAACCAAGAACGCCAAAAGGGGCAGGTCAACGGCGCCATTTTGCGGATGCCGCAAGATAGCCCCGCGCTGAAGGCTCTGCTTGAATTCACATCCGACGAATATCCAATCCCAGAATGGCTACCCCGCCGTCATCTTGACCCGATCAAAGCACGCGCAGCCGCGGGTGACCCAATGCATGTGTCTGAGATGCCATGGGGAATTTGGGGACCGCTGGGCGTCACTGCTTACCTGATCCAAAGCGGCGAAATCGAACACGCGCGCACAACGGATGTCTACTATCCAGTCCACTTTGCGGATCGCAGGATCTTTACAAAACGCCCGATGCTCACGCGGCGGCATTTTACAGATGAAACCCGCTGTTTGCACATATGGGCCCCAATCAAGAATTTCTGCGCCAAGCGTTTTGGTGGTGTTCCACCAGAGAATAGTTTCCTTGATGAGCGGCTCAAACACCACAGGATTGATCCGCACGCGGCCCCGGTCATTCCGCAAAGCGATCGGTCAGTGGTGGCCTAAGGTGGCGCGTATCACCCCCCAGCCGTTTTACGCGTCTGATCGGGCCAAAGCGACTTATCTCACCGGGCGCGAACCCCGATTGGTTGTTTCATTTACGGGGGTAGGGAAACCCGATACCCGCGTCCAAGACGAAGAATTCGTCGGGTATGGATCACAAGACGGACGTAACCATGTATTTGCGCAATTGGTACAGCGGAGCCATGGTTTTTGCCGGCGCAATTGGCGCGAATACCGCGATATGATTGCTGCTTTCACCTGTCTGCCGCTTGAAACGACAATCTCGCCTGATTGCCGATACTTCATCCTCCACGGCGGTGGCGATGTCGAACGCCCGCATTGGTCCCGTTTTCCCAAAGGCGGGAACATCCATCATTATCTGGTGGGCGGCGCGGGGCACGGCGTTGGACGGCGGCTCAAGTCATCGGGCCTGATCAAACCCGCGACGCATTTCGCCATAGCAGGACGCCCACGCGCGTTTCGCATGGCACTTAAAGATGGCATGCGATTACATCGCCCCAAGTGACCGATCAGCGTAACGCGGTGCCGCCTCTATCAAAATAATGGGTCCGCTTTGGATCGAACTGCACCGATACTTTATCCCCCGGCGTCAGGTCTGAATCACCCAAGACCCTGACCGTCACCTGACCCGCATCTGCGCAATCAAGAACCACAAATGTATCAGCGCCAAGGTATTCGAGCACATCAACCGTGCCGTTCAATTGCCCTGCGCCTGGGGCTACAAGCACCGCGTGCTCGGGGCGCAAGCCAACATGGGTTGCGCCATCCGGAGCGTCGAGACCAGATATCGCATCCGCAGGCATCACGTTCATTTTAGGCGACCCTATGAACTGCGCCACAAACAAGTTTGCTGGCTTTTCATACAGTTCGCGCGGGGTGCCCACTTGGGCGATATAACCACCATCCAGCACCACGATGCGGTCAGCAAGCGTCATGGCTTCGACCTGATCGTGGGTGACATAGATCATCGTGGACTTTAACGTCTGATGAAGCTTGGCGATTTCATAGCGCATTTCGACGCGCAAAGACGCATCAAGGTTTGATAGGGGTTCATCGAACAAAAACGCGGTCGGATCGCGCACGATAGACCGACCAATTGCGACGCGCTGCCGCTGCCCGCCAGACAGATCTTTGGGACGGCGATCCATATAGGCGTCCAGTTTTAATACGCGTGCGGCTTCGTCCACTTTTGCCGCAACTTCATCGGCAGGCATGCCCGCAGATTTCAGCGGAAAGCCCACGTTATCGCGAACCGACATATGCGGATAAAGCGCATAGGACTGGAACACCATCGCCAGCCCACGCTTGGCGGGCGGTTCTGCCGTGGCGTCGCGGCCATCAATCATGATTTGACCGCGGCTGGTTTCCTCGAGCCCCGCAATCATCCGCAAAAGGGTCGATTTCCCGCAGCCTGACGGCCCAACAAAGATGATGAATTCGCCTTCTGCAATGTCTAGATCAATGCCCTTGATCACCTGAACCTTGCCGAACCATTTTTCAACGGAATTGAGCGCGATAGAGCCCATTTAGAACCTCCCCTTGGCGTGCGGCGACGCCCATGTCAGCCAAATTGCGGCGGTCCAACTAAAGTTGTCTCCGCCTTCGGGCGTGCCGATGTAAGGATCAAAATATTCAAAGAACCCATGTTCCGCGATCAGGCTTTGCGTGGCTTTACGCAACTCTTCTGCCTTGGTGATATGGTGCATTTCCGCAAGACCAATCGCGATCAACGCGTTCACGTTCGACCATGTCGGCCCGCGCCAATAGCGTTTGGGGTTGAATGTCGCTGCGGCTGGGTCATTCGACGGCACGCCAAACGGCACCGTGTCCATAATCCGTTCGTAATGCGCAAGCATCTGCGGGTGATCCACCCCTGCATACCAGCATAGGAACGACCCTGTGCTTAGCGAATTCGCAAATTCTCCGGTGCGCAGATCGATGCTGTCGTAGTGACCGCGTTCGGCATTCCAATGACGTTCAACACCGCCTTTCAGTGTGGTGATCCAGCCCTGAATTTCGTCGGTTTCATGGTCCAATTCCAGCGCGAGGTGCAGCAGGTCGCGACAGGCGCGCAAGAACAGGAAGGTCATCCCAACATCGGCGACGCGGAACGGTGCGTTCTGGGCGATTTCTTCCTCATCCCAACCGCAATCACGCGAAAAATAGAGCATCGTTAGATAGCGATCATAATCTTCTTTCTTTGGGCGCATTTCGGGGTCGATATGGACGGTATCGCGGCGGGTATATTCGCCAACATTTGATCCATCCACATTGGCCATTGCGCCATCCCAGTCCACCGCATTATCGCGCCCAGATTCCCATGGGTGGCTGATTGCGACCATCCCATCGTGCAGACGGTATTTCACAAACCAGCGGTGCCATGACACTAACCGCCCATAAAGCAGCTCCATATGGACACGGCCATAGTGTTTGTCTTGCTCATACACGCTGCGCGCCATTGTCGCCGCGATTGGCGGTTGCGTGATGCCAGATGTGTGCGGCACGCGCGGAACGTCCCAAACGTCGGGCCCCGGGAAATACCCAATTGCCTGCTTGTGAAACACAATATGCGGCACCATGCCGTTGTCCCATTGACCAGTAAACAGCGTCTCTATTTCTGCCCAAGCCCGGCGCACGTCATAGGTTGCGATCCCCCATGCGCAAAACGCGCTGTCCCAGTTCCACTGGTAGGGATACAGCCCCTTGGTCGGCACCGTATAAAGCCCCCGATCGTTGACCTGCAAAATCTTGCGCGCACGTTTATCAAGTTTATCGTAATTCATCATCTATCCTTTGACCGACCCGGCAGTCAGTCCTTTTGTCATGAAGCGTTCCAACCCCAAGAACAGCGCCATGATCGGCACAGTCGCGATCACAGAGCCAGCCATCAGGTGTTGGCGCGGAATTTCAGAAGAGTTGAGGCTCGCGATCCCACGAGTCAGTGTAAATTTCGATGGGTCATCGAGCAGCATAAACGCGAGAAGGAATTCATTCCACGCGATCATAAAGACATAAAGCGACACAGAGGCCATCGCAGGCAATGACAGCGGCAGCGTGATCTTCCAGATGACTTTCAAGCGGCTAAGCCCGTCCATCAACCCGGCTTCTTCGATCTCTGCGGGTAACCCGCGGAAGTAACCTTGTAGCATATAAAGCGCCACAGGGATCGTCGTGACCGGGTAGATCATGATGATCCCGCCCAAAGAATTGCGCAGCCCCAGCATCGAAAAGGCAATGTAGATTGGCAGTGCCAAAACAATCATCGGCACCATGTAGATCAGCAGGATCGAGCGCGAAAATGCCGCCCGCCCCCTGAAACGCAATCGCGCCACTGCATAGGCACCCGGCACGGCAAACAGCAGCGTAATGAACACCGTCAGCACAGAAATGATAAATGAGTTGAACAGGTAGATGCCAAAATCAAACTGGCGGAACAACTCATCGTAAGACCGGAACAGGTCCCACCCCTTGGACAGATCGATCGAGAAATCGAGCGGATTTTGGATCAGCTCCGCTTGGTTCTTCAGGCTTGTCAAAACCATCACGTAGAATGGGATCAGTACGATTGCCGTAAAAAAGATATAGCCAAACCCGGTGAAGAACTTGATCAACGCAGCCTCAGAGACATGCCGATTGATCGCGCCAAAATCCACGTCATCAAGAATAATCCACAGCCCCAGCGCCGCAAATCCAGCCGTCGCCCCAGCGCCGAGCACCGATGATAGCCCCGATACGCCTTGCCCAATCACGATGGGCCCAAAGCCGAACAATCCAGCGGCGGCGACAATGATTGCTGCAACGATTGGCTTCCACATTGGTCCCGGCAGGCAAGCAAACCCAAGCCCCGCACCCCAGATCAACGCACCAAGCCCAGAAGGGCGAAATGCGGACCCGGTCGCAAAGCTCATGGTGATGGCCACAGTAAGCGCAATCACAAAGGTCCATAAGAATCCCAATAGGGGCGCAGTGACATATCCAAACCGCAGGTATTTCATAGCCCTTCCTCCTGCGAGATGAACCGGAAAAAGAAAAATGAGAACGCCAGCAGACAGCCAAATATCACAACAGCGACAGCCGCCCCTGCCCCGATATTAGAGACTGCAAAGGCTTGTTCATATACATTCACGGTCAGGGTTCGCGTGCCGGCGTTCCCACCGGTCAGCAAGAAAATATCGTCAAATTTATTGAACGTCCAAATGAAGCGCAGCAAGAATAGCACCGATAGGATGCCCAGTAGCTGTGGCACGCTCAGATACCAAAACTGCTGGAATGGGGATGCGCCATCCATATCGGCGGCTTCGTACATGTCGGTATCAATTGATTGCATTCGCGCAAGGATGAACAGGAATGACAGCGGGAAATAGCGCCAGATTTCAAACAAGGTCACCATGATCAACGCGAGCGGCCGTTGCCCAAAGAAGTTGATCGCCTCTTGCGTGACGCCCATCTGGATCAGTAGCGCATTCGCCGAACCCGAAAACGGGTCAAACAGTAAAATCCACGCGAAAGCGACAGCGATCACTGGTGAGACATAGGGAAATAGGTATAGCCCGCGCAGAATGCCTTGGCCCTTGAAGGACTTGTTAAGCAACAACGCCGCAAACAGCCCAAACAGTAGCGCGCCGATCGTGCCAAAAACCGTGTAGAACAGGGTCACCCAAAGCACGGACCAGAATTCATCACCATCAAAGACGCGTTTAAAATTATCGAACGTAAAGGTCCCGTTGGTCAGCATGCTAGACGCGCGGCCCGTCGTTTGCGCAGTGCTGTCTTGCGGGCGAAGCGCGTTGTCCAAATAGGCCTGTTCAACGGTGACAGGGATCATCAGGCTTTCGCGAAAACCGCCGTCCCAATCGCCCAGATCGCAAAACAGGTCACGGCCATTAAGGGTGCAGCGCGGGTCAATCTCAGAGACGGTCAAACCTTCTGGAATAGTGTCTGTAATCGTCACACCCCGAATAGGCTGATCTTGCGAAGAATTGCGCAAACGGTAGCGAATAGAGGCCGCGTCGCCCACGGCCTCGTCATCGCCGCGAATGTCTTCGCGAATGACGACTTCGGGCGCGCGCAGGTCGGATAGGGACACAGGTTTTACGCTGATCCAAAATATCGCCAAAAGCGGCAGGATAACAACCAGTGCAACGGCACTAATCGTCGGGGCAAGCAAGCCCCACGCCAAATGCGCCTCGAGCCGCGCAAGCGGGCCGGTACCTTTGGGGGGTGAAAGGTCTGACATTGGGGCGTGCTCCGAAAGAAGGTGCAAGGCGGACGCGCCGCCTTGCAGATTAGTTTACTCGACGCCAGCGATGGCTTCGTTCATCGCAGCAACAGTCGCCGCAGCGTCACGTTCGCCGTCAATGAATTCGCGCACGAAGCGGTTGATCACTTGGCTGTTGATGATCTTGGACGCGGTCGCAAGCAGGCCATCAGCCACGCCCCAACGCTGGGCCACATCCAAGCCACCGACGATTTCCGCAATCATGTCAGCCTCGTACAGGTCACCAAGAGGTGCCTTGCGGTCGACACCAACATCCAGCGTCGCCCAAAGATCAGCGAACTGTGTTGGGTTGTCAGCGGTACCGCGACGCACGGGGAACTTGCCTTCGGGCGCGATGGCAAGCGTTTGACCGTAGCCTTCATTCATAGAGTATTCGACAAACTCCATCGCCGCATCTGTGGACGCATCAGAGGTGATGCCAAAGTAACGGATGTCACCCCAAGCCGCACCATCGGGGTTTGACGGGCCAGAGAAGTTGGTCACGATCCCGGTCGCCGCCGCAAGGTCAGAACTGGTCGGGTCGTCGTTGATTGTGGGCGGAGCACTGTCGCGCAGGCCGGCCAGTTCGTCCAGAATGAACGGTGACCAGATGATCATCGCCGCATTACCAGAGAAATAGAGCGACCGTGATTGATCCCAATAAAGATCACCGGGTGGAGATGCTTCTGCGATGGCTTTATAGAATTCAAGCACTTCGATTGTCGCGGTCTCATCCAGTTCTTGGATCCCATCAGGCCCAACAGGTGACACGCCATTGGCCAAGAAAACATGCTCGAGCACTTGGCTCATGAAGTTTTCGTCAATCTTGGTCGCAGCAACAAACCCGTACATTTCCGGCGGATTGTGTAGGGCTTCAACAGCGGCCAGCACGTTGGCATAGGATGTCGGCGCTTCAAGCCCGGCTTCCGCGAATTTGTCAGCACGGTAGACAATCATCTGTGTCCAACCGTCAACTGGGACGGACGCGAAACCATCATTGCTTGCCGCCATCGCAAGCGCGCCGGGGGCAAATGTATCCGCGCCAAGGTTTTCAACAACGTCCGTTGCTGCGTCTGTGTCCAAGATACCTGCCTCGGCCCATGGCAGCGCATATTGCAGTGGATGGTAGATCACGTCAGGCAAATCGCCCGCCGCATAGGCGGCTGTCGCGCGCGTGCCCAGATCGCTTTCGGTCACGGGGATCACTTCGACTGTGTGGCCAGAGGCGGCTGCAAAATCAGCGGCCATTTGCTCTTGGCGCTCAAGACGCTCTGGTTGCTCTTCGGTTGTCCAGAACCGCAGCGTATCTGCGCTGGCTGAAACTGCTGAAAGGGCCAGCGCCGTTGCCGCCCCCATCAACAATGTCGTTTTACAATTCACTTTCATAGTTTCCTCCCTTGGAATTTGTGTGTGAATGGGGCGCAGGACCCGTAGATCCACGGTGCAAAAATTGCGCAGTGGCGGTTTCCTGCAGCCCGGTTGGATTTTCACCGCGAATATTGCGGATCAAAAGGTCGCTCAGCCGAAGGCCAGCATGTTTGAAATCCACCGCAAATGTCGAAAGCGGTGGCGACACATGCGCGCCTTCAGGGATGCCGTCATAGCCGATGACTGAAAGATCGTAACCGATTTTCAAGCCACGCGCGGCAGCAGTTTCATAGACGCCCAGAGCGGCCATATCGACGGCGCAAATGATCGCGGTGGGTGGGGTAGACGCGGCCAGCATTCCATCAGCGGCAATGCGCGCTTGGTCGATGGTTACCGCATCCTGCGCCATCAAAGCAGGATCAACGACAAGCCCCGCATCAAACATGCCGCGCAGGAACCCATCTGCGCGCGTTGGTGCGTAACTGTATTGCGTGCCACCGTTGATGAACCCGATCTGTCGGTGCCCCAAAACAGCAAGATGCTGCACCGCCTCGTGCATCGCGGCACCGCCCTTAACGTCGTAGAACGGTAAATCAGACGCGCCCGCGACGCGGCCAAATAAAACAAACGGCACATCCGCCGCCCGCAAAAGCGCGATGCGTGGATCATCCACCATCGTGCGCGGCAAGATAAACCCATCGGCCTTATGATCGCGGATCATCGACTTAAACGTATCAAGCGTGACCTGCTCGCTATTGGAGGTCGCAATGGTAAGCGTAAACCCTTCCGTGCTCGCGCCTTCCGAAAGACCCGCCAGAAACGTCGAAAGAAATGGGCGCTGCGCGTCATGGTCCGCCATCTGAATGACCAACCCAAGCGATTTCACCAACCCAGTGCGGATCGCCTGCGCGTGGCTAAGCGGGCGATACCCCATCTTATCGGCCATGGCCTGCACGCGGGTGCGCGTCGTTTCCGAAATATCAGGATAATGATTAAGCGCGCGTGATACTGTTGATTTCGTCAGCCCCAGCGCGTCCGAGACGTCAGATATCTTCACACGTGCGCCCTTGCGCGGCATATCTTTGCCTTCAAAACTCATACTCGCCCCGATACCTCCACGAATCATAGATCGTTTCCGAAACCGGTTTCGGCAAGGGTATTATCGACTTACACACAACTTTCGACGCTGCATCGCAGCATGCTATTGCAGGCGAACTGGGCAGAACGCGGTGAGGTTCAATCAAGAAACCTGTCAAATTTCGCGCTGCGTCTAAGAACCTTTGTTCTTGGACGGCGGCTTTTTGCGCAACTCAGATCTGACTTTGACAAGTTCCAAGCGATCAGAATGTGGGACACGTTTGATATAGTCGGGACCCCAAATTATCCGCGAAATGAATGTACGCACGCGCGCGAATATGCCGCCCGTCTGACGCGCCAGTAATCTTTCAATCCGGCGTTTGTAAATCTCGTCAAAAAATCTCACTATATTTTTGCCACGCAACACGGCAATTTCTGACAACCGATCGTTTGCAGCAAATTTCCCCGTCCGTTCGAACCCGAGCGCAAGCAAATTTTTGATAATCGCCTTTTCGCCTTTTGCGGTCGATGCGTAGACTGCAACGCCCTTTATCGTTGCCCATTTAGATAGCTCATAGATCGTCGCGACATTATCAAGCTCAACCTTCGCTTCGCGAATTGGCAAAGAATTCCTATGCGCCCCGTCTGTGAATTTGGGGATCGTGACGACCCCAATGTGATAGAGATAAAGATCATGCGGATCAGCCTCGGCCCAACTAATGGAAGCATCTGACAACATTTCTGCATGAGATAATTCGCCCGCAATGAAGCGCTCAAAATCATGCTTGGAAACTGGAATAATCCCCCAGTAGCCAAACGGCTGCTCTGATTCAGATATGATACGAAACGCATGCTGGTTCTTTTCGAACGTATCCCAATATGAATCGTCACTGCTAATTACATCGCTATTGAGAACCTCTGAAAAATACTGCCGTCTGAGCCGCAACACCTCATCAATTTCCCAGCGCTCATTACAGTAGCGCGCAGACAACGCCTGCGGCCAACCTGTATCAAAATCCTCAGGGAAATATCTCACGATGAGCCAATCGCGGATTTCAGACAACATCGTTCTAAGGCTACGAACATTGCCGTAAATCACAACAATGGCGCCTATTACGACGCCGAAGGCGACCCAATACTCATAAAATAATTCAACCATATTCCCTCACAAGCTCGGCACCTACCGCAAACAGTTTGTTCAATCAGGGAATGAATTCAAGTAAATTTACGGAACAATTTTGTCTGGTCGAACATATCTTCTAGCTGTTCCATCCGATCCTTGGTGTCATCCCAATCGACGTTTTGCACGGCAGCAATCATGGTTTCCACGAGCAGCATCAACGTCGCCACCGAATCCCACGCAGAGGGCACAACGATCCGTCCGCTAAAACTGATTTCGGCGAGCTGGTGCACCGGCGACCGCCATTGATCCGTAAACAAAATAATCTTTGCGCCGCACGCATGTGCCATTTCTGCCAGCTTGAGCGTGTTATTTTCATAGCGCCGTACATCGAAAATCACGAAAACATCGTTCGGCCCGACATCAAGTAGGTAGTGCGGCCAAGCGTTCGACGTGGATTGAATATGCGTTACATTGGGTCGCAAAATTTGCGTATGCAGGAACAGATATTCAGCCAATGTATGCGAAACACGACCACCCACGATATAAAGCGGCTTGGTCTGGTCAGCGACCATGGCGCAGGCTTCGTCAAATTTATCGGGATCGATCTGCGCCAATGTATGCCGAATATTGTCGATCACCGCATCCGTGAATTGGTTTAACACATGCCCTGACGGTGCGCCCTCGGCCCATGTGTCATGTTTGGCAATCGGGTTTTGAACTGTTGCTTTTAGCTCTTCGCGCAATTCGGCCTGAAATTCAGGATAGCCCTTAAACCCAAGCTTTTGCACCATCCGCGCAACGGTAGGGACCGATACATTGGCCACTTTTGCAAGCGCTGCAAGCGGCCCCAGCCCCGAAGCTGGGTAATTTTCCAGAATTGAATGCGCTAACTGACGTTCAGCGCGTGTCATATCATCTAGTTTACTATGGATACGATCCGCGATCGTGAGAATTCCATCAGCCATGCACGCCCCCACCTGAACAAAAAATAACAAAGCCATTCGCCCTGTTACAAATATAACAAAATTCTGTTGACATGTCGCCCCTCATGCAAGCAGTTTATCTGCAACGGAGAATATATGACATACGACAGTGCCGCCGCCCCAGTACAAATTGACAACGCAGAAGGAAAATCTGCGGCTATTTTAGTATGCGAACACGCATCTTACGCGATTCCACCCGCACTGAATGGGCTGGGGCTGTCCAAGGAAGCCAGCCAAAGTCACGCGGCGTGGGACCCCGGCGCAATGGCCGTCGCGCAGCGCATGTCACAAAAACTGGATGCTGTGCTTGTGTCCAGCACGGTGTCGCGGCTTGTCTATGATTGCAACCGCCCGCCCAGCGCGCTTGATGCGATGCCTGCCAAAAGCGAGGTTTTTGACGTGCCCGGCAATGCCGAATTGACCCAAACCGACCGTGATACGCGCGCCGAGACCTATTACGTCCCGTTTCAAGCGGCACTGGCCGCGCAAATTGCCAAAACCGCTGCCCCTATCATCGTGACAGTTCATAGCTTTACGCCCGTTTACCATCGTCAAGAACGCGCGGTAGAAATTGGCATTCTGCATGATCACGACACGCGGCTTGCCGATGCGATGCTGAACACTGCCGCGGCCCATACATCCGCGTTGGTCTTGCGGAATGAGCCCTATGGCCCTGATAACGGCGTCACACATACGCTGCGCGAACATGCGCTGCCGGGCGGGCATCTGAACGTGATGCTCGAAGTGCGCAACGACCTGATCACAACACCCGAGGCCCAAGCGGCAATGGGCGATATGATCGCCGCATGGGTTGCGGATGCTGTTTCACAAATTACCGATCAGGTGGCAGTGCAATGCGTCGCGTAATGCATGGCTATATCCGCGCGATTGACGCCGTAAACTACAGGATCGGGCGGATCGCGATGTACGGCATCTTTGTGCTGATGGGAATTTTGCTTTGGTCGTCGATCTCCAAGACCTTTTTCTTGCCGTCCCTCTGGACGCTGGAAATGGCGCAATTTGTGATGGTCGGCTATTATATCCTCGGCGGACCCTATTCCCTGCAACTGGGGTCCAACGTGCGGATGGATCTTTTGTACGGCGAATGGTCTGTAAAGAAGAAGGCATGGTTTGATGTCTTTACCGTTCTGCTGTTGATCTTCTACCTTTGCGTGCTGCTTTATGGTGCTGTGGCCTCGACCGCCTATTCGCTGGGTTATTGGGGATCAGAGCCTTTCACCTATCTGGGCAGCGTTATCATCGGTGTCGAAGATGTTGGCCGCATGGAACGCGCATCAACCGCGTGGCGCCCCTACCTTTGGCCGATCAAAGGCGTGATGGTTATCGGATTTTTCCTGATGCTGCTGCAATGCACATCTGAGCTGTGCAAAGACATTTTGCGGATCAAAGGCGAGACCATCTGATGTCATATGAATTGATCGCAACCCTCATGTTTTCGTCAATGATGCTGATGCTGCTGACAGGTCAGCGCGTGTTTGGCGCAATTGGATTTGTGGCTGTTGTTGCTTCGCTATTGCTCTGGGGTGATCGGGGCGGGTTTGACCTAGGGTTTGCCGCTGCGATGAAACTAATGAAATGGTATCCGCTGTTGACCCTGCCGATGTTTATTTTCATGGGCTACGTGCTGTCAGAATCCAAGATCGCCGATGATCTATATAAGATGTTCCATGTCTGGATGGGGGGCTTGCGCGGCGGGCTGGCGATCGGGACGATCGGGCTGATGGTGCTGATTTCGGCTATGAACGGCTTGTCGGTTGCGGGCATGGCGATCGGATCGACGATCGCGCTGCCAGAATTGTTAAAACGCGGTTATGACAAGCGCATGGTGACGGGTGTGATCCAAGCGGGATCAAGCCTTGGCATTCTCGTGCCGCCCTCTGTCGTATTGGTGCTTTATGCGATGATCGCGCGCCAACCCGTAAGTCAGCTGTGGCTGGCCGGGATCGTGCCGGGGTTGATGATGGCCGGGTTATTCATCGGCTATATTGTGATCCGATGTCGGATGAACCCCGATTTGGGGCCGGTTCTACCCGCTGAAGACCGCGACATCCCGCGTGCCGAAAAAATGCGCCTATTGACGGCGGGGCTGCTACCCTTGGGAATTTTCTTTGTGATGATGTTCCCCTTTGTGAAGGGCTGGACATCCTTGGTTGAAAGTTCAGCCATTGGCGCGATTGCTGCCTTTGTTGCCGCCGTTCTTAAGGGCCGGATGACCCGTGAGGTGTTTGAAAACTCTGTGCGTAACACATTGGGCATCACTTGCATGTTCATGTGGATTATTCTCGCGGCACTTGCATTTGGGGCCGTGTTCGACGGGCTGGGCGCGGTCAAAGCGATTGAAAGCCTATTCACCGAAACGCTGAGCCTGTCGCCTTGGACGATCCTGATCTTGATGCAGCTTAGCTTTATTGTGATGGGGACGTTTTTGGATGACACGGCGATGCTGGTGATCGTCGCCCCGCTATACGTGCCGCTGGTCGGCGAACTTGGCTTTGATCTGATTTGGTATGGGATTCTTTACACGATCACCACGCAGATCGCCTATATGACGCCGCCGTTTGGCTATAATCTGTTTTTGATGCGCGCGATGGCCCCACCAGAAATCACGCTGCGCGATATCTATGCATCGATCACCCCGTTTGTGATGATCATGGTCGGCGCGCTGGCGCTTGTGATGATATTTCCGGGTCTTGCGACATGGCTGCCAGACCAAGTTTACCCAACCCCCTAAAAAAGAGCCCGCCCAAGCGGGCCATCCCACCCCAACCAAGGAGACAACACGATGACAACAAGACGTAAGTTTATCCAAGGGGCCGCAATTGCTGCCCCAGCCGCGCTGGCGACCCCAGCACTGGCGCAATCCACAATCAAATGGCGGATGCAGACCTATGCAGGTGCTGCATTGGCGGAACACGTGATTGATCCCGCGATCAAGATGTTCAACCAGATCGCAGGCGACCGCATGCAGATCGAACTGTTCTACGCGGATCAACTGGTGCCAACAGGCGAATTGTTCCAAGCCATGCAGCGCGGCACAATTGACGCGGTTCAATCAGATGACGATTCAATGGCATCCCCTACCGAAGTCACCGTGTTTGGCGGCTACTTCCCATTCGGGTCGCGCTATTCATTGGACGTGCCTGTGCTGTTCAACAAATACGGGCTGAACGAAATCTGGGACGAAGAATATTCCGCCGTTGGTGTGAAACACATCAGCGCTGGCGCATGGGATCCATGCCACTTTGCGACCAAAGACCCAATCCGCAGCCTTGCTGATCTTGAAGGCAAACGCATCTTTACCTTCCCAACTGCGGGGCGGTTTATGTCGCAGTTTGGCGTGATCCCTGTGAACCTGCCGTGGGAAGACATCGAAGTCGCCGTACAAACGGGTGAACTAGATGGCATCGCATGGTCTGGCATCACCGAAGATTACACCGTCGGCTGGGCTGACGTGACCAACTATTTCCTGACCAACAACATTTCTGGTGCTTGGGCTGGGTCATTCTTTGCGAACATGGACCGCTGGAACGAACTGCCAGAAGACCTGCAAACGCTGTTCCGCGTCTGCTGTGACCAGTCACATTACTACCGTCAGTGGTGGTATTGGGGCGGCGAAGCCGACCTGCGCGTCAACGGTCCAAAGATGGAGCTCACATCCATCCCAGACGAAGAATGGGCGACAGTCGAAGCCAAAGCACGCGACTTCTGGGAAGAAATCGCCGCGGAAAGCGACGTCAAACGCCGTGTTGTCGATATCTTCAAGCAGTATAACGCTGACATGGAAAAAGCTGGCCGTCCGTACCGCTACGGCTAGGATGAATATCTGGTGTTCCCTCTGAATTGCGGGAACACCAACAATGAAGGAAGGACCACGACGAATGGAAAAAGTAGCCCCCGTGATTGATCCATCCATCATAAATGTAAGTCCGGCTGCCGCGGCGCACATAAAAGAATGGTTTTCTCAAGTCGAATCCGAACCACTATTACCTGATCACGTGGCGTCGCTGACACACACAAACAGGGCTGCCATGCATGACCCTGATGGAAACCTAAAATACACACTTGGTCCTCACCTTGGGCTCGGCTGCTATAAGCGATCTGATGTTGATGAACGCTGTTTGGTCAATTTCTTAGGGCACGATGTTTTCCTATCCCTCCATCCCTTAGGGGAAGTCGAAACGTTGCGAAGTGTCGACATAGAACTCACCGAGCGCGTACTAGAAGCGCGATTTGAACCCCCGGCGCCAGCACCCACAACCGTAGCTAGCGACTTCCCTGCACTCTTAGAGCAGCTTGAAATTGACGCGCAAAACCAAATGAAAGAAAATTCATAATGCCCAGCACATTAAGTTTTGATGATCTGAAATCCCGCGTCGTTGACGGTTCGGTTGATACGGTTCTGACCTGCCTTGTCGATATGCAAGGCCGCCTGATGGGCAAACGGTTCCATGCCGCGAATTTCGTCGAAACGTCCTATAACGAAACACATTGCTGCAACTACTTGCTGGCCACTGATCTTGAGATGGCAACGCCAGACGGCTACGCATCCACCAGCTGGCAGTCGGGCTATGGCGATTATGTGATGAAACCCGACCTTGCCACCATCCGCATGGTGCCATGGCTGGAAGGCACCGCAATGGTGCTGTGTGACGTATTGGACCACCACACGCATGAACCTGTGCCGCATTCGCCCCGAGCCGTGCTGAAAAAGCAGATTTCACGGCTCAAGGCACTTGGTTTTGACGCGATGATGGCAACGGAATTGGAATTTTTCTTATTCGCGAAAAGCTATGATGATATCCGCAAATCGGGCTTCCGCGATTTGGAACCGATCAGCGGTTATAACGAAGACTACCACATCCTGCAGACCACCAAAGAAGAAGGCGTCATGCGCCCGATCCGCAATCATCTTTATGCGGCAGGTATCCCGATTGAGAATTCAAAAGGTGAAGCCGAAGCCGGCCAGGAAGAGCTGAACATCCGCTATGCCGCCGCCCTTGATTGCGCGGATCATCACAGTATTGCCAAACATGCGATCAAAGAAATCGCATGGCAGCATGGCCACGCAGCCAGCTTCTTGCCCAAATGGGCACCGGATCGCGTGGGCTCATCATCACATGTGCATCAATCGCTTTGGGTAGATGGCAAGCCTGCTTTCTTTGATCCAGATGCTGAACTTGGCATGTCTGAATTAATGTCGCATTACATGGCAGGGATCATCGCCTATGCGCCGGATTACACCTATTTCCTTGCACCCTATGTAAACAGCTACAAACGGTTTGCCAAAGGCACCTTTGCCCCGACCAAAACAGTCTGGTCCGTTGACAATCGCACCGCCGGATTCCGCCTGTGTGGCGATGGCACCAAAGGCGTGCGCGTTGAATGCCGGATCGGCGGGTCGGATTTGAACCCCTATCTGGCGCAAGCCGCCATGTTGGCTGCGGGCATCAAAGGTATCCAAGACAAAATGACGCTCGCCCCCGCAACCACCGGAGATGTCTATGAAGATGCCAAAGCAGGCGACATCCCCCAAACGCTGCGCAAAGCGACTGAAACACTCCGCAATTCGGCATTCCTGCGCGAAGTCATGGGCGACGATGTGATCGACCACTACACCCGCGCTGCGGAATGGGAACAAGAAGAATTTGACCGTGCAGTCACCGATTGGGAAATCGCGCGCGGTTTTGAAAGGGCCTAAACCATGACGATTAAATGTATCTCTCCTATCGACGGATCGGTCTATGCCGAACGTCCAACCTTGCCCCGTGCCGAAGCCGATAGCGCCGTGGCTGCGGCCAAATCCGCGCAGGCCGCATGGGCCGCGCGCCCCTTGGACGAACGCATCGCGCTTGTCATGGCGGGCGTCGCCAAAATCGGCGAAATGAACGACCAGATCGTGCCAGAACTGGCATGGCAAATGGGCCGCCCTGTCCGTTACGGTGGTGAATTTGGTGGTTTTAATGAGCGCGCCCAATACATGGCTGACATCGCCCAAGATGCGCTGGCCCCGATGGTCATTGAAGAAAGCGACACGTTCCGCCGCATGATCAAACATGTGCCACATGGCGTTGTGCTGGTCGTGGCACCCTGGAACTATCCTTTCATGACTGCGATCAACTCTGTCGCACCAGCGCTGATCGCAGGCAATACGGTCGTGCTAAAACACGCATCGCAAACGCCGCTTGTTGGGGAACGTCTGGCCGAGGCATTCCACGCTGTTGGTATCCCTACAGATGTCTTCCAAAACGTGTTCCTTGATCACGCAACAACGTCTGATCTGATCGCTGCGCGCGCCTTTGATTTTGTGAACTTTACCGGCTCTGTCGCAGGCGGGGCCGCAATGGAGCAAGCAGCTGCTGGCACATTCACCGGTATGGGGCTCGAGCTGGGCGGCAAAGACCCCGGCTATGTCATGGAAGATGCGGATCTTGATGCGGCCGTCGATACGTTGATTGACGGTGCGATGTTTAACGCCGGACAATGTTGCTGCGGGATTGAACGCATTTACGTCCACGAAAGCCTATTTGATGCCTTTGTTGAAAAGGCCGTGGCGATTGTGAACACCTATAAACTGGGCAATCCGCTAGACGCGGAAACAACAATTGGGCCAATGGCGCAGGCCCGATTTGCTGACGGTGTGCGCGCGCAAATCGCCGAAGCCGTGGCTGCTGGTGCGAAAGCCCACATTGATCCAGCGCTGTTCCCACAAGATGGCGGTGCCTATCTGATGCCGCAAATCCTGACCAATGTGACCCACGACATGCGTGTCATGCGCGAAGAAAGCTTTGGCCCGGTTGTGGGCATCATGCCCGTGAAATCCGATGAAGAAGCGATCGCGCTGATGAACGATAGCGATTACGGGCTGACCGCATCGCTTTGGACACCAGATACCGCACGCGCCGAAGCAATCGCAGACCAGCTAGAAACTGGGACGGTCTTTATGAATCGCGCTGATTATCTTGATCCCGGCCTATGCTGGACAGGCTGCAAAGACACCGGGCGCGGTGGTGGTCTTTCTGTTATCGGGTACCACAACCTGACCCGCCCCAAATCTTACCACATGAAAAAGGTCACACAATAATGTCGATCACTGCCAACTGGTCCTACCCTACCGCAATACGGTTCGGTGCTGGACGTATTTCTGAAATCGCTGACGCCTGCGCCGCTGCCGGGATTACCAAACCGCTTTTGGTCACGGACAAAGGCCTTGCCGATCTGCCGATCACCACGGCGACGCTTGACCTGCTTGAAGCTGCCGGGCTTGGCCGGGCAATTTTCGCGGATGTTGACCCAAACCCAAACGAGAAAAACGCCGCCGCTGGTGTCGCCGCTTACCGCGCTGGCGGCCATGACGGTGTGATCGCTTTTGGTGGTGGTTCGGGTCTTGATCTGGGCAAGGTCGTGGCGTTCCACGCTGGCCAAACGCGCCCGCTTTGGGATTTCGAAGATATTGGCGATTGGTGGAGCCGCGCTGATGCGGATGCCATTGCGCCCATCGTGGCTGTGCCGACAACCGCTGGCACCGGGTCCGAAGTCGGCCGGGCATCTGTGATCACCAATTCAGTCAGCGCCGAGAAAAAGATCATCTTCCACCCCAAAATGTTGCCCGCTGTTGTGATCTGCGACCCGGAATTGACTGTGGGAATGCCCAAGTTCATCACCGCAGGCACCGGGTTGGACGCGTTTGCACACTGCGTCGAGGCATTTTGTTCACCCCATTACCACCCCATGTCCCAAGGCATCGCGCTTGAAGGGATGCGGTTGGTCAAAGACTACCTGCCCCGTGCCTATGCCGATGGCACCGATATCGAAGCGCGCGCAAATATGATGTCCGCCGCAGCAATGGGGGCAACCGCGTTCCAAAAAGGGCTTGGCGCGATCCATGCGCTATCTCACCCGATTGGCGCGATCTACCACACGCACCACGGCACCACGAATGCAGTGTGCATGCCCGCCGTTTTGCAATTCAACAAACCCGCGATTGCGGATCGTTTGGCGCAGGCTGCCGCCTATTTGGGTATTGACGGCGGTTTTGATGGTTTTTGCGCGTTTGTCGACGAATTGAACGCATCTATGAGCATTCCAAAATCACTGGCAGAGCTAGGGATCAAAAACCCAGATGTGGACCGCATTGTTGCGGGCGCACTGATTGACCCAAGCACAGGCGGCAACCCAATAGAGATGACAGCCGAAAACACCCGCGCGCTTCTCTTGCAGATCCTCTAAACGCTTTCCCGACCCAATCGTTTAGATGATCGGCATTCCGGGTTTGCCCGGGATGCCACCAAGCTGGAATTCGGTTCAATCGCCCCTGGTAAGATTAACTCAGAACGCAGATGCCGACCCTTGCTGTCGCTTTCTTAGGGCTAGGCTATTGTTTGTTTAAGATGCTCCATCGCCGCCTGCGCCCCGCCGGATTGATGCGGCATCCCCGCTTTGGCCAACCCCATTTCGACACCCGACAAGGTTGCCATAAGCATCAGATCGTTGAAGTCGCCCAGATGCCCAATACGAAAGACCTTATCGGCGACTTTAGACAGCCCGTTGCCCAACGATATGTTGTAATGCTTTAGCGTTGTGGCGCGGAAATTGTCTGCCGAATGTCCCTCTGGCAGTAGCACGGCGGTCAAGACACCGGATTCGTCGCCTTGCTTGGCACAGAGCACTTCCAGCCCCCAAGCCCGCACCGCCGCACGGGTTGCAGCACCGTGGCGCGCGTGCCGGGCAAAGACGTGGTCAAGCCCCTCTTCATGCAGCATCGCGATCGCTTCGTTCAACCCGTAAAGCAAGTTGGTGCTGGGCGTATAGGGGAAATACCCGGTCGCATTCGGACCAACCATATCATGCCAATCCCAATAGCTACGCGGCATCGTTACCGATTTGGCGTTCTCCATCGCCTTGTCACTGACCGCGTTAAAGCTAAGCCCCGGCGGCAACATCAGCCCTTTTTGCGACCCCGAAATACAGACATCCACGCCCCAAGCGTCAAACTGAAATTCAAGCGAGGCCAAGCCAGAAATCGTGTCCACCATCAACAAGGCCGGATGCCCCACGGCATCGATCGCTTTGCGGACCTCATGGATGGGCGATACCGATCCGGTTGAGGTTTCATTATGCACCACGCAGACGGCTTTGATCTCGTGGTTGGTGTCTTGCCGAAGCCGGGCTTCGATCCGGTCAGGGTCAGCACCGCCGCGCCAATCACCCGTGACAACTTCGGGAACGAGCCCAATTTTACGTGCCATCGCCTGCCACATCGCCGCGAAATGCCCGGTTTCAAACATTAACAGATGATCACCCGGTGATAGAGCATTGACCAAGGCCGCCTCCCACGCGCCGGTGCCGGATGATGGAAAGATAAACACGTTCTGTTCTGTCTTAAAAATGGACTTCATCCCGTCCAACGCGGTTTTCCGACGGCCGCAAAATCTGGCCCCCGATGGTCAATCGTCTGCTGGCCGATTGCCTTGAGAATACGGTCAGGCACCGCGCTGGGGCCTGGAATTTGCAGGAAATGTTGACCCGGTTGGCGCATAGATTTTGTCCTTTTGTTAACAGCCTAAGGGCTGCACTAAAAATTCTTGTCAGAATGTAATTATGAATTCATAATTAAGTCAATCACAATTCCACACCTCGCCTCACCGCCCCAAATGTGCGAGCCTCCGATATGAAAGGGCCGTGCAAATGCGTGAAAACACCCGTCTTGCCAGCCGCTTAGGCGCAGCAATTGCCGGTGACGCGAGCGTCGATGCCGCCACACGCGCGCGCTATGCGACCGATGCATCAATCTATCAGATGGTGCCCCAAGCCGTGGTCGTGCCGCAATCTGTGCAGGATATTGAAGCCACAATGGCCGTTGCGCGTGACGAAGATCTACCGATTCTTGCCCGTGGCGGCGGTACATCCCAATGCGGCCAGACGGTGAATACGGGCATCGTGCTTGATAATTCCCGCCACCTGAACCGTATTCTTGATATCGATACTACGGCGAAGACCGCGCGGGTCGAACCCGGGTTGGTTTTAGATGATTTGAATCGCGCGCTCAAACCACATGGGCTGTGGTTTCCGGTTGATCCGTCAACCGCGTCGCGCTGCACATTGGGCGGCATGGCAGCCAACAACTCATCGGGAGGCAAATCGCTGCGCTATGGTATTATGCTTGACAATGTCAGTGCTATTTCAGCCATTTTGCCCGACGGGTCCAAAGCACGGTTTGATACCAGCCCCGGCACAGGCCCCTATGCCGATCTCGTGACCGATATGCGCGGGTTGGGTCAGCGCGAAGCGCCCGAGATCGCAGCCCGTTTTCCAAAGGTCCAGCGCCGCGTCGGCGGCTATAATATTGATGCGCTCATGGGCGATGACGTGAATATGGCCCATCTTCTGGTCGGGTCCGAAGGCACACTTGCCTATTTCACCGAACTTGATCTGCACCTTGCCCCCCTGCCCGGCGAGAAAGTCATCGGCGTCTGCCACTTTTCCACGTTCCACGGCGCGATGGATGCGGCGCAGCATTTAGTCACCCTAAACCCACAAGCAGTCGAACTGATCGACGATACAATGATCGCGCTTGGGCGTGATCTGCCACTTTTTCGAGACACCATCGACGCCTTTGTGCAAGGAACACCCTCCGCGGTGTTGCTGGTGGAATTTGCTGAAGGCAGCGCAGAAGCCAACGCTGCCAAGCTGGTGGACCTCGCCGCACTGATGGGCGATTTGGGATTTTCCTTTGACGCGCAAGGTGCCGCATGGGGCGGGGTAATTCCTGTCACGGATGTGCGATTGCAAGCCGCGATCGCCGAATACCGCAAGGCTGGGCTGAATATCATGATGTCGATGAAAGAGGCCGGCAAACCGATTTCCTTTGTCGAAGATTGCGCCGTCGCCCTGCCCGATTTGGCGGATTACACCCAAGGGCTGACCGATATTTTCACACGTCACGACACTAAGGGCACATGGTACGCCCATGCTTCTGTCGGGTGTTTGCATGTGCGCCCGGTGCTCAATGTGCGGCAAGACCAAGACGTCAAAACGATGCGCGCCATAGCCGAGGAGGCCTTTGATCTAGTCAAACATTATAAGGGGTCGCATTCCGGTGAACATGGGGATGGGATCGTGCGGTCCGAATTCCATGAAAAGATGTTTGGCGCGCAGATTGTATCGGCCTTTGAAGAGGTGAAAACGCGGTTTGATCCAACTGGGCTGATGAACCCCGGGAAAATCGTGCATGCCCCCAAAATGGATGATCGTCAGCTGTTTCGCTATGGTCCGGATTACGCGGTGCCCGACTTTGAAACAGCACTGGATTGGTCAGCATGGCCAGGCGCTGCGGGTGGATTTCAAGGCGCGGTCGAGATGTGCAACAACAACGGGGCCTGTCGCAAATTGAAAGGCGGGGTTATGTGCCCATCGTTCCGCGCCACCCGCAATGAGCGCGACGTCACGCGCGGGCGCGCCAACACGCTACGTTTTGCGATCAGCGGACAAATCCCCGGAGGGATAGGCTCTAACGCGGTGGCAGATACGATGAAGCTTTGTCTTTCATGCAAAGCATGCAGCCGCGAATGCCCCACTGGTATCGACATGGCGCGCATGAAAACCGAAGCGTTGGCCGCGCGGTTCAAGACACATGGGCCCTCACTCGCAGATAGACTGGCGGGCTATTTACCGCGGTATACGCCAAAGGCCGCGAAGGTTTCTTGGCTGATGAATAGCCGCAATAAGATCGGCCCGATCCGCAAATTCACCGAAAAGATCACGGGTGTCTCGCATCGCCGCGACCTGCCTATTTGGTCGTCCAATCCATTCCGCGATGATGAAGCCCAAGACCCAAACCCCGATGCCTTGCTGTTTGCCGATGTGTTCAATCGGTACTTTGAGCCTGAAAACTTGCGTGCGGCAGTGCGGGTACTGCGGGCTGCGGGGTTACGCGTTGCTGTGGCAAGTGACGATAGCGGCATTTCGCTTGATTGTGGACGCACTATGCTGGCAATCGGCGATGTGGAGGCGGCCCGCACGCAAGCAGAGCGCGTGATTGCCGCCACCAAAGACGCAGTCCGGGCAGGCGTGCCTGTGATCGGGCTTGAGCCTTCGTCGATCTTTACCCTGCGTGACGAGTTTCTGGGGCTATGCCCGGGGCCAGAGGCCGATGCCCTAGCCAAACTGACCTATAGCTTCGAAGAGTATTTGGTCACTTGCCCCGCACTTCCACTCAAGCCACTTAATCAACCGATCTATGTCCACGGGCATTGTCACCAAAAGGCCCAAGATGCCATGTCACCTGTGCTGGAACTGCTGGGGCGCATTCCAGATGCCCAAATCAACATGATCGAAAGCGGATGCTGTGGGATGGCCGGGGCGTTCGGCTATGCGCCGGAAACTATCGATGTATCTCTGAAGATCGCCAAGCTTGATCTGGTGCCCGCGCTCAACGCTGCGCCATCCGATGCGATTATTGTGGCCGACGGGACGTCGTGCCGCCACCAAATCGCTGACACGACTCCGCGGCACGCAATCCACGTTGTCCGCTTGCTAGATCAAGCCTTAGAGGGCTAGATTACGGGAATGAGCTTAGCAGAAACAATCAACCGCCCGACGCTTCACCAAGAGCTTGTGGATCGCATCCGCAACCTTGTGATTGAAGACAAACTGAAGCCCGGTGAAAAGGTGCCCGAAAAGGACCTATGCGAAGCATTTGGCGTCTCGCGCACGCCGCTGCGCGAAGCGCTTAAGGTGCTTGCCTCAGAAGGGTTCGTGGTCTTGCAGGCCAATCGTGGCGCGCGCGTCACTCATGTCACACGGCAAGAATTAGCGGATACGTTTCCGGTGATCGCGCGGCTCGAACAATTGGCGGGGGAACTGGCCTGTGTTCAACTGTCTGACGTGGATATTGCCGCGATCGAAGCCCGCCACGCCGCGATGCTCGCGGCCTATAAGGCCCAAGATCGCCCTGCCTATTTCCAAGCCAATCAAGATATTCATCAGGCTTTGATCCAAGGATCGCAAAACAAAATCTTGCAAGATCATCATAAACTATTGGCAGCGCGCATTCAGCGCGCGCGTTTCATGGTCAACCTGTCAGATGACCGCTGGGCAGAGGCAATTGCTGAACATGAAACAATGATGGGTCATCTGCGCGCACGCGATTCCGCGCAGCTTGGGCAGACCATGAAGACGCATATCGAAAACAAATTCGCGGCCTTCATAAATGGGATCGACGCAGAAAAAGGCGGCTAAGACCAAAAGATCGTCAGCCGCCACTACGCAATTAGGTGACGTTCACGGTAAGCGTGCCGACGCCTGCGATCTCGGCCTCCATCACATCGCCTTTGACGACGGAGTTCACCCCAGACGGGGTGCCTGCCATGATGACATCGCCTGCCTGAAGTTCAAAATACTCCGACAGGTATGAAATCATTTCCGGAACTTTCCAGATCATCTGGTTCAGGTCACCTTCTTGACGCAGCTCACCGTTGACGCTGACCGCAATGCGGCCCTGATCGGGATGCCCAACTTCTGAAACTGGGAGGACGGGGCCAACCGGGCCAGAGCGTTCAAACGCCTTGCCGATTTCCCAAGGGCGGCCCATTTTCTTCATTTCGCCTTGAAGGTCGCGGCGGGTCATATCAAGCGAAACACCGTATCCCCAGACATGATCCAGCGCGTCTTCCAACGCGATATTGGTGCCACCTGATTTCAGACAGACCAGCAATTCCACCTCGTGATGCACATCAGAGGTATGCGGCGGATAAGGAAATTCACCCGAAGCATCGAGGTTATTGGGGTTCTTTTGAAAGAAAAACGGCGGCTCACGGTCCGGGTCGTGCCCCATCTCGACAGCATGGGCTGCAAAGTTGCGGCCGATGCAATAGACGCGGCGGACTGGGAAAGCACCCCCCGTGCTTGTTGGGATAGAGTGCGTTTGCGGCGTTGGGATAACATAATTGGACATTGATCTGCTCTCGTTTGGTTGATGGCCAGTTGCTAAATTTATTCGGACCTTCAGCCGCATTGGCAAGGGGTTCACGCCAACATCAGGCCAACCATTTTTACGATTGGTTGGATTTTTCCACGTTTACCCAACCTGCAAACTAACGAAATCTACAACATTTGCGGCGCCAAGGTTGCACCTATATCTCTGCTTTTCCGGGGCCATTCATCAGGCGTGCATGCACTGTATTCAAATGGGTGGTCATCACAGAGGCGGCGCGATCTCCGTCCCCGTTAATGATCCCTTCGACAATCGCAGCGTGTTCATAGAAGCTCACGTAATCGGCTGGCGGGCGGTCACTGCTGCGCGGCTGCGCCCATACAACCGATCGGCGCAGTGAGTTCAGCGTTTCAAAAAAATAGAGAAAAAGATGGTTCCGTGTGGCCCGCGCAATCGCGTGATGCAGGTTGTTGTCCCATGCCTCGTAGTTGCGCCAATCCTCAGAGGTACAGCATTTATCATGACACAGTCGCATTTTCTCTTGGTCTGACTTTGTTGCGGTCTGCGCAGCCAGACGGCACAGCTCTGGCTCAATAGCGAGACGTACTGACATCACCTGTTCGGGCTTAATCTGGTCTCGCAAATAGGTTACATCCTGTAGGTTGAGCACCGGGCGTGCCCCCACAAATGTACCGCGCCCAACATGCCGCCAAATCCGTCCTTGCGCTTCAAGCTCTGCGAGCGCGCGACGCAATTGGTTGCGTGTAGTTCCAAACCTTTCGCACAGCTCTCTTTCGGGCGGAAAGCGATCATTATACCGATAGCCCGCGTTGTCTAAAAGGTCGCGTATCTGTGCGACTAAACTATCGATCTCTGCCATACATCCGACCAATTGCATGATTGGTTGCTTGATTAATAACCCAGCGCGGCGAACACTTCTACTCAAATATGGCGTAGCGGATCAGCAGATGATCAACCTCTGCTGGTGCCGCACAAACAAATGAAATGGGAGAACCGCGGTGCGACTGGCAACAGTATCTGTAAATAACATGGCCGTTTGTGTTGCAATCTTGAAGAATGGTCAAAAGCTGGACATCGCAAAGGCAGCGCAAAAGCTGATCAATGGTGGCAGCGGCTCATTGGATGGAACGACCATGTTGTCGGTCATCGAGTCAGGTGCCGAGGGCCTAGAAACGTTAGGCCAATTGATCGCCCAAGCTGAAGCTGGGGAATTTAAGGATGCAATGGCACCAGAAGATGCGCCCTTGCTTGCACCCATCCCAGTCATACGCAAAAATGTGCTGTGCGTGGGACGCAACTATGCCGAACATATCGCCGAAGGGGACCGCGCCCAAAAGCAAGATGTCGGCGTGACCGAATACCCGGTGTTTTTTACGAAGCCGCCAACAACGATCACCCCGCCCGATGGCGTAGTGCCGATCTTTCCGACCGTTTCAACGCAGGTTGACTATGAGGTTGAACTGGCCGTCATCATCGGCAAGCCCGGACGCAACATCGCCAAGAACGACGCCTATGAGTATGTTTTTGGCTATAGCATCATGAATGACATTTCAGTCCGTGATGTGCAGCGGCGTCACGGCGGTCAGAATTTCAAAGGAAAGGCGTTCGATGGGTCCTGCCCTTTTGGGCCAAGCATTGTCACAGCCGATGAAATCGCTGACCCACAGGCGCTTCCGCTAAGTCTGACTGTCAATGGCGAGGTACGCCAGGACGGCAATACCGCAGATATGATTTTCGATATCCCCACACTCATCGCCTCGCTTTCAGAGGGTATGACGCTTGAGCCGGGCGATATCATCGCAACCGGAACGCCATCTGGTGTCGGCTATGCCATGGATCCCCCCAATTTCCTAAGGGATGGGGATACGGTGGTCTGTCATGTTTCCCGAATTGGAACGCTCACGAATACAATGCGGGAAATCTAGGAATTTCGCAGGGAACTGCGGAGTGGGCAAATTATTTGCCCGAAAATGGGAGGAGAAACCAAAATGATCAACAGAAGAACATTCACAGCTTCGCTATTGTCGGCCGTACCTGTCGCAGGTGCTTTGGGAAGCCCTGCGTTTGCGCAGTCGCTCCGCGATATCACTTTCGTTCAGCCAAGCCCGTCTGCGATTAACTCATTTCCGGTCTTTGTCGCGATTGGAGAAGGCTATTTTGCCGAAGAAGGTCTGAACGTGACCGTCGAAGCCATCAACGGTTCAGGCGCGGTGCTTCAGGCGCTTTCCGCTGGTCAAGCGCACTTTGGCCGCCCCGGCCCCGGTCCTCTCATCGCGGCGCGTTCGCGCGGTGTTGAAGCCGTGCACATTTACAACGTCGCTGCGCGCAGCAACTTTGGCATCGCAGTCCAAGAAGGATCCGATATCCAAAACGTCGAAGAACTGCGCGGCAAAATTATCGGCACGGGGACCGCAGATGGTGCCGAAGTGGGCTTTGCCCGCAATGTCATGACCAGCGTTGGCATGGTTGAAGGCGAGGACTTCGAATTCCTCACTGTCGGCGATGGCGGCCCTGCAACTGCGGCCTTCTTGAATGGTGCGATTGACGCATATTCATCGTCTACTGCGGATACTGCGGTACTGAACGCGCGCGGCATGGCTGTTCGTGATATTACTCCAGTCGAGTTTGGCCGCTTCTTTGGCAATGGTATTGCAACGATGGCGGATACAATCGCCAACGACCGTGAATTGGTCGAAGGTTGGAGCCGCGCATTTGCACGTGGTCACGCGTTCGCGCTTGATGACGCCAACCGCGAAGCTGTCCTTGGACATTTGGCTGCGGGGAACCCACAAGAAGGCGAAGACAAAGAGTTCCAATCAGCGCTGTTCGATGCTGTGCGGTCTAAGACCATTCCAACAGATACCAGCAATGGTTACGGTTGGTACCCGGCAGAGGTTTGGGACGAATGGCAGGACGCACTTCTTGCTGGTGGTGAAATCCCGGGCCCACTTGACGACCTAAGTGCCATTTGGACCAATGAGTTCGCGGCAATCGGCAATGCGGCGATCGACGGATGAGCACAATCGCCCTCGAAAATTCCGGCTCACCCTTGGGTGAGCCGGTCTATGAGCTTTCAAACGTCAGTAAGACCTACGCAAGAAATCTAGTGGTTGCACTTGAAAGCGTCGACCTCAGCTTAAACAAGGGCAGCTTTACGTCGGTTATCGGCTCAAGCGGATGCGGGAAATCTACACTTCTTAAAATCATGGCTGGGCTGATCCCGCCGACAAGCGGGCGGGTCACACTGCAAGGTGAGCCGGTCAAAGGTACACGTCGCGATATCGGGATGATGTTCCAGCAAGCGACGCTTTTTCCATGGAAGACAGCGGTGGAAAATATCGTTCTTCCGATTGAGATTCGCGATGGGAAAGCCGCCGCGACCAAGGCGCTCGACAAAGCGCATGAGTTGTTGGAAATCGTTGGGCTTAAGGGTTTTGAAAACGTCTACCCCAATGAGCTTTCGGGCGGTATGGCGCAGCGCGCATCAATTTGCCGGATGTTGACCACAGAACCCGCCGTTCTTTTGTTGGATGAACCGTTCAGCGCGCTCGACGAATTGTCGCGCGACATGATGAATATGGAATTGCAACGGATCTGCCGCGAACAAGATGCGACCGCATTTCTGGTGACACATTCGATTCAGGAAGCAGTGATCCTTTCCGATGAGATCGTTGTGATGAAGCCGCGTCCCGGTCGGGTTGCTGAAATTGTGAAAGTTGATCTACCCCGCCCGCGGACGCTCGACATGATGACGACTCCGAAATTCGGTGAGATCGTCGATTATATCCGTGGGCTGCTGGATAAAGGAGAAGGCATGTGAGCGATGTTCAGAGCGGCGCCCCTGCGCCAACCCAAGACACAGAAGATACAGTCTGGGTTCAGGAAGTATCATTTATTGATTCCGTTCCCCGCTGGATCGCGATGAGCTTTGTGTTTTTCGTGTTCGTTGGTACGTGGCAAATGGTGACCTTCTTCGAGATGGTTTCACCGATCATTCTGCCAACACCTTGGGCTTTGTTGCACAAATGGAGCCTTGGGTTGAGTACCCCTTACCTCAGACGGATTTATGCTGCGGCGACGGTTTTCGGGATGCCCAGTGCGGTGAAGCCATTGAGAATGGCAGCGCGGATCTGGATCTCTGCGACCTGCGG
>CALLAF010000041.1 GCA_938002605.1 uncultured Paracoccaceae bacterium
CCCACGATGCTTCAGGGCCGTGTTATAATCTGACCAGTTCGTGGTCTTATATGTCGTCGGTGTCCAACTGCTCATCCACGCCAGCTAGCACACTCGATTCATACAGTGAATCCTAGAAGCCGATTTGTGCAACAAAGCCTAAATACATTGTCTGCGATGACCAGATGCGCGGTTTCCAAATAGCCGACGGTCAAGTGCCCCCATGTCGAGGAACCGTTTTTCATCAATGAATTGCTTTGGGCGTCATAGCTGTTTGATGGCGATGTATCGAAAACGAGGCCAGAAATCACCAGCGCGGCCATTGCGGGCCTGCGTCCATCAAACCGCAAAACCGGGGCAGACCGATCAGCGTTTGAGACCAAAAGTGTCGGGGTGTCAAATGGTGCGCGGGCCGCAAAATCATCGTCCCATCCGCCAAGAATATGTAGGGTTGCGTCAGGGCTGGTTACTTCGGGAAATGTCCACATGCCGGTATCACCGCGACCGGTATATGCGCCAGCCGCCAGTTTGATCGTGGTTGTGCATTCACCGCAGGTGGCCATATTTTCTGCAGCGCGTGTAAATGCGCGGTGGATGCGGCGTTCGGCAAAGATGGTTGTATCATCGGCCATATTTACGGCGGCTTCATAGGCGGGCGTGTCGCGCGGCGCGACAAGAATGGTTATATCCTCGGCGGCAAGTGAAGCGGGCAGCAGAATAGCAAAGATCGTTGGGTTAAGCTGAAACATGATAAATATCCTCAAATGAATATCATCATGTTAGAGGGGCGAGTCTTTCGCTCAAGTCAGGTTTTCCTGACATCCCTTGGTTGAATTTTACTAGAGGAATATCGTGTTGTCATGCGCGTGTTCCCGGATGTGCCGGAAATGCCAGCTTGCTTTGTATGGGGGGCGGCGTCACTGTGGATCACCAGTTCGGTCCCGCGGGTGTTTGTGCGTTTACACGTAATTTCAGGCGCGTGTCGACTTTCCGATTGGATAGGTTCATGAACTGTCAAAACGGGTTTCGCACCCCGTACCAAGCCCATCTTGTGTCGGCCTGTCTTAAGTCGCTAGTGAAGAAAAAATAGATGATCGAAAATTTTTGGGAATTATTCGCAACGGTCTTTGACGGCAATACATTGATTGCGCCGAAATACCTTGTATCGTTCGTCCTGATTGCATGGGGCGTATACCGCTGGCGTAATGTGCAAACAGGGTTTTGGGGCTGGCTTTTTCCCGCAGCGATCTGGACCCATCGATCAATTCGGATCGACCTCATGCTGTTTGTGCTTGGCAAGCTTATCTCATTGTTTGGAATATTGGCACGGTTTGTGGCGACGCCTCTTGTCGCTGCGGCGGTTGCGGGGGCGGTCGGGTATGCGCCGCTGCGCGATACGCCGTTGTCACCGCTTGCGTTTGCACTGATTTTATGGATTTTGAGCGATTTTGCGACCTATTGGAGCCACCGCGCGCATCACTCAATTTCGATTATATGGCCGCTACATGCGGTGCATCACAGTGCTGCAGTTCTGACGCCGCTTACCGCTTATCGCCAACACCCGTTGGGAATTCTTGTGTCGGCCAGCATTCAGACGGTGATTATTGGTGCGATTTTAGGGCTTTTGGTCGGGGCGCTTGACCCGGATGCGAGCATTGCAAAAATTGCGGGGGCAAATGCCTTTGTTGTGTTGGTGAACATGACGGTTGCAAACTTCCACCACACGCACCTCTGGATCAGCTTTGGGCCGATCTTCGAGCGGTTGGTGATTTCGCCCGCGCAGCATCAAATCCACCACAGCACAAATCCCGCACATTTTGACAAGAATTTTGGCCAAACGATTGCGTTGTGGGATTGGATGTTTGGGACATTGTATGTGACCCAACAAGACGAGCAGATTGCCCTTGGCTTGGATGGAAAAGCCGATGCACCCTTAATGACGCATCGGCTTGTTCCTATTCTCATTGACCCGCTGCGCCGCATGGCGCGTGCGGCAGTGGGACGCGATTAGTTTTCGTCGATATCCGTCGGATCGATATCCATGGTATTGTTATTGCGTGTGGCCATGCCTCCAACTGCGCTAGACGCGATTACGACCCCCAGAAGCGCGAGCAAAATCAATGCGCCATCGCCAGATCCGCCGCTTTGCGTCTCTGCGACAGGATCAACGACGGCCATGCCCGCAAAAGCCGTTGTTGCGACAAGGGTCGCGCAGAACGATAGAATGATAGTTTTCATGTAAATCTCCAAATCAGTAAGCGGTTTTAGCCTGTTACTTAGACTATTCGGTCAAGCTGATTGAGACTGGTTAAAATGTACAGGAAAAATTCTAAATATGTGAGACTGGAGCGGGTAACGAGAATCGAACTCGTAACTGAAGCTTGGGAACTATTTGATAGTAGTATCAGCATGTCCCAAGACGTTGCAAGCTATCGTAAAACACCTTAAAAACAAAGACTTTCGCTTGCGTTGCCGTGGTAGCGTGTACTAACGCGTTTGAAATAGTCACCTACAAAAAACCTACAAAATGGACTTTTCAATGGCCCGTGTACAAACGAAGCTCACCGAAACCGCATGTAAGAATGCGCAGCCTGATACGAAATTATGGGACAGCGAGATCAAAGGTTTCGCGCTGTTCGTCGGCAAGACAAGGAAGACGTTCTATTTTCAAAAAGACATCGGCGGGAAGACAACGCGAACGAAGCTTGGCACGTGGCCTGACACGCGGACGGCGGACGCACGGTATGAGGCATCGCTACATGTTGCGGAGCACGCATCAGGGGCCGTCGCAAAGCGCCTGCGCGAGGCTCGTGTACCCACATTGTCTGACGCCCTAGAGACGTACCTTGCACGCCCTAAGCTGCGGTCTGAGTTGAACAAGAAGCTCGTGCGCAATCAAATCGAGGGGCATTGGACGTGTCGCGGTTTGATGCCGCTCCTTTGATAGCATTTATTGCAGCAAAGGAGATGAACTATGGGACTGAGACGGACGGACGAATTTCGTGCTGACGCGGTGCGGATCGCGCTGACGAGTGGACTGACAAGGAAGCAAGTTGCGTCAGATTTAGGTGTCGGATTGTCGACACTGAACAAGTGGGTGACTGCGCATCGCGACACCGAAGTGGTGTCTGACAAAGACCTCGATCTTGCCCGTGAGAACGAACGACTTCGACGAGAGAACCTTATTCTCAAGGAGGAGAGGGAAATCCTAAAAAAGGCAACGCAGGTCTTCGCGGGCCAAAAGCAATGAGGTTCAGGTTCATCGAAGAAAACACTAATACATTCAGCGCCAAGCGGATGTGCAATGTACTGGATGTCAGCGAACGTGGCCTGCGTGCCTATCGCAGCCGACCTGCCAGCCAAAGACATCGAACCGACATGGTCGTTCTGGCACACATCAAGGAACAATCGCGTCTCAGCTTGGGCGGCTACGGCCGTCCGAGAATGACGGAAGAACTAAAAGAGCTGGATTTGAACATTGGCCACCGCCGCGTCGGCAGGCTCATGCGCGAGAACGGCATCCGGGTTGAAAGATCAAAGAAATACAAGGTCACAACGGATAGCAATCACGCTTTCAATATCGCGCCGAACCTGCTGAACCGAGACTTCCATGCCAATCAACCGAACCAGAAGTGGGCAGGTGATATCAGCTATGTCTGGACGCGAGAAGGATGGCTCTACCTGGCTGTCATACTTGATCTACATTCTCGGCGGGTGATCGGCTGGGCCGTCAGCAATCGCATGAAACGCGATTTGGCGATCCGGGCGTTGAAGATGGCCGTGGCGCTGCGCCAGCCACCCAAAGGCTGCATTCATCACACCGATCGCGGGTCGCAATACTGCTCACATGACTACCAGAAACTGCTGCGCCAGCATGGGTTCAAGGTATCCATGAGCGGCAAGGGCAATTGTTATGACAACTCCGCCGTCGAGACCTTCTTCAAAACGATCAAGGCAGAGCTGATTTGGCGAAGGTCATGGCCAACACGCCGAGAAGCCGAATTGGCAGTCTTCCAATACGTCAATGGCTTCTACAATCCGCGAAGGCGGCACTCAGCATTGGGCTGGAAAAGCCCAGTCGCCTTCGAACGGAAAGTGGCCTAAACGAGCACTTGGAGCGGCACAAAAACGGGACAGGTCCAGAACCAAAAATTTCCACCGTGATCTTCTCCACACGCTCTTTGGAACCCAACATCTATTCTGAGCGTCGATGTGTCAATTCTCACGCCTATAGGATTAAAAATCGAGATCACCAAAACCCTTTGCGGAAACGATTTTTTTATTATCATTGAGCGTCTCATTGATTGCATCATCGAGCGTTTCGAAAGTTCCCAATAGTTGAGGTCGATATCCGCTTTGCAGTAGACAAAATAGTTGCCATTCATTGGCGTCGCCCAAGATATATGGCTGCCGGCGCCAGAGGTTGATTTCTTCGTCGGAACGTCGGTGTCCATCCATGGGGAATGGGTAAGTCGTTGGATTTACTGGGATGCCATCCTGAATGATCTCACATTGGATAATTCCTGAGGCAGTCTTCAGTGTTTTCATCTTGCCGACCTTCATTTTTCTTTGTGCATCAGTTTAGTACTTCTACCGTATACAATGCTCGTACCAACCTGAGCGCAATTCGGATAGCTACCTTTCAAAGTTCATCCGCTGATGCCAGTCTCATAGTCGCTTCTAAGCGGCCACAGGTTTGGACAATTTAGGGGATACAACTCTGCGCCAATCAACGCCTTCAAATAAAGCCTCAAACTGTGTCTTACTGAGCGACAATGTGCCCCCAGAAATCGCGGGCCACACAAATTTGCCGCCGTTGAGACGCTTATGGATCAAAACCATCCCTGTCCCATCCCAAAACAACACTTTGATCTTGTCACCAGACTTCGACCTGAAAACGAAGAACGCTCCTTCGTAAGGGTCGAGTTCAAAATTGTTGACGACATAGGCCGATAGGCCATTCATGCCCTTCCGGAAATCTACCGGTGCGGTCGCCATAAAGATTTTGTAGCCTGCGGCGGGCAAAATCATAAGGAGCACCTCAACGCATACACCAAGGCCTGAAGGCTCTCAGGGGGAACATCGACCGGGAACTCAAGTGTCGCGTCTCCAACATGAAGCTTGCACATGCGTTCTGAAATGGGTGTTTCGTTCGGCTCACTGGATATTGTAACTGATGCAAAGGGTTCTTGTGCTCCGACATTTTCGCCGCGGGCACGCCGCTCTTGATTACACCATTTTCGGATCAGATTTTCATGCGCCCCGATTTCTTGTCCGATGTCTGCCAGGCGTTCCCCGTCATCAAGAACTTTCCGGACAGCGATGACCTTAATCTCATTGGGCCAATTAGTTCTACCAGCAAGAGACACCGCAACAGGAACCCCCCAAATTTCTTTATCAGTCGGCATTGTTCGTTCATCCATCTGGTGATGGCACGTTGTAACAAAATCTGAATTCGCCAGCGACAGTATTCCAAGGGGGTGGATGCAACGCTTACGCAACGTTGCGATGCGCTTACCGATCAGAACGGACTTCGAGCGCGATTCGTCGCCATATCTGACAGCGAAGTTCGCTTAGCTCTTGATAGAAAAACTACGAAATTTTGACGCGTTTCCGCGCCTTCGGTGTAATCCGTTTAAGTGCACCTCGCCCCTGCAGGGGCGAGGGCAAGGTTACTCAAGCCTTGGCGGAATCATCGCCAGCAGCTTCGGTTGTTGGTGGAACATCCATCACGTCATTCACGACGCCACCCAATCCATTCTCCAAGCTTACGCCCAGTTCTTTACCAAGCGCTTGCATGGCGGGCATTTGCAACGCCATTCCGAGCACAGAGTCGAGCGCTTGGTTGACCGGTGTGCCGCCGGCGCCAACAGTATCAGCCCCGCCAACACCGCCCATACCCGTCACCTGATGGATCTTAATCGAATCGATCTTTTCAGCGGGCTTGACCATTTCGGCTATTATCGCCGGCATTGCTTCCAACTGGGCCAACCGAATTTTCATCGCGACAATTTCCGCGCTCAATTCGTTTTCGGAATTCGCAATCGCTGTCTGACCTTCCGCCGTTGCAAGCAAGTCTGCCTTTTTCGCTTCGGCGCGCACGGTTATGGCGTTGGCATCTGCTTGTGCCTCTTCCAGCTTTGCGGCAGCGCGATCGCTTGCGGCTTCCTTTTCAGCCTGTGCTGAAAGACGAATTGCAGTTGCCTGACGCTCGGCTTCTTTCTCGGCTTCGATCAACGCAATTTGTTTGACACGCTCGGCCTCGGCAACAGCCCTTGCGGTTTCAATTGCTTCAGATGCCTTCTTTGCCTCGGCGCGGGCATTGTCAGCAGAGGCACGCGCTTGACTTTCTTCTTCGGACTTTCGGGCAACGATAATCTGACGTTCCTGATCTGCAACCTCAAGTTCACGCTCTTTGTTGATCTCAGCTTCACGAATTGCACGCTCGCGCGCAATCTCGGCTTCGCGGACGGCTTTTTCGCGGCCAATACGGGCCTCTTCTTTGGACCGGTCAGAAGCTTCCTGATTCTTCGCAATCTGAGCCTCTTGCTCTGCTTGCAGCGTTTGAATTTCTTCAATCTGCTTGATCTCAGCTTGTTTTTGATCGCGCTCAATCTGGTATTTCCGCTTTTCGGCTTCCATCTCTGATTGCGCTACGGACACGTCAGCCTCGGCAGTGATTTCGGCGCGTTGTTTGCGCGAGGTTGCAATAACGGCTGCCAGCTTTTGCATACCGACCGCGTTAAAGGCGTTGTTTTCGTCCAACGACTCAAACGGAGTTTGGTCCAATGCGGTCAATGACACGGCTTCCAGTTCCAATCCGTTTTTCAACAGATCTTCAGAGATCGCGTTCTGCACTTCTTGGACAAAGCTCGCACGGTTTTCGTGCAATTCGTCCATTGTCATCTGTGCCGCCACGGCGCGCAAGCCGTCGACCAGTTTGCCTTCAATCATTTCACGCAGCTGATCAACGTGGAACGTCCGATCGCCAAGTGTTTGGGCCGCACGTGAAATCCCGTCTTCGGTTGCGTTGACCGAAACATAAAACTCGACACCTACGTCAACACGCATACGGTCCTTGGTGATCAGCGATTGTTCGTTCACCCGAGCCACTTCGAGCCGCAGGGTTTTCATATTTACTTTGGAAATTTCGTGCAAGAAAGGCACGACGATTGTGCCGCCATCCATGATGACTTTTCGACCGCCAGACCCAGTTTTAACAAGGCTGGTCTCGCGCGTTGCACGTTTATACAGCCGGGCCATAATAAGACCGATGAAGATAAGTAGGCCGACAATAACGCCAGCAATGACTGCGATGGAAATAAGATCCATTGAATTACTCCTTAGATGTGAAAAATATTAAGAACGGCGGTTAAATGACAAAGAACCTGTCGCCGCGCTTTCGGATAAGTGTGACGTCTGCACCTTGTTCAAAGGTATCGTCATCCTGCAGCGGTTCGACCCGCAGATAGTGAATGTTGCCGTGACGGTCTTTGATCTTGACCTCGGCTGGCTTTCCGCGCGACGCGGTGCCTTGTGTGATGGTGCCGTGATAGCCACCCAAATGGCGGGCCCGCAATGCCGTCGTTTCGGTTTTAGGCATGATGAGAGCAACCCAATTGGCGATAATACGGGTCACAGCAAGGGCGGGCATAACGACGACGATAGCAGCCACAGCTGGAGGGAGTTGCGTGCCAATCAAAGCATTGCTGATCGATTGCAGGATCAATCCGGCTAGGCCAAACATTGTAAGAAACGAAACCAGCCAGATAAGAATGGGTACATCGCGTGCGCCGATCCATGTGAAAATGCCCCCGGTAGATGCATCCACATCCGGAACGTCCACGCCGTCGATCCCGGTAGCTATGTCTACCCCCGCATCGATATCTGCCGAAAAGTCAAAGTCGAGATCAACATCAACGTCTGGCGCATCGATCCCAACGCCAAGGATCGACCCACCAAGAAGGGCCGTGATGATTTCAAGTAAAAACAACCCAGCTACAACGGCCAGTGCAATAGAAAACGGGACCGTACCCGCAGACGTAAAAAGTGTGTACATAGTTTTCCCTTCAGAACACATTTAACACAACTAGGAGTATGTGTGAAGTATATATATGCAAAAATATATACTTGCATATTTTTAAATACATACTATGTTCATTTGTCATACCTATATAAATTATCGAGCACGCCTGATGCCTGACTTTATGGAACAAAGACGCCTAACGCGGTTACTTGACCGTGTTGCACAGCAGTTTGCTGATGTTGAGGTGCCGCAAAAAGGGTGGATCGCTGCAATGCGCGCGGCCCTGGGAATGTCGGCCGAATATGTTGCACAACGCAAAGGCGTCACTCGTAATGCAGTCTATCAAGCAGAACGTAGTGAAAAAGATGGGGCTGTTTCGCTCAAGCAAATGGATCAGTTGGCCGCGGCGATGGGTGGCAAGTTTGTATATGCCATCATTCCGAACAATCGCATCGATGACATGAAGTATCGGCAAGCCAAACTGAAAGCCACCCAACTGCTAAACGATATTGAATCCGCGTCATGTTGGACAAACGACGACAAGCAAGACTGGGTTGATGATAAAGCAGCAGAGCTGCTTCACGACATGCCAAGCAACTTTTGGGAAGATGTAAGCTGACATAGCGAAGGCAAAAACCAGCCATACATCGGGGTACGACTGGTTTGAGAGCTTTAAGAGTTATTTACAAGCGGCCAAAGACGCCGCGATGTTTTTGATCAGCTGGGGATAAAAATCTGCACCCAGCTCTAGGTCAGACCCAAGTGGATCAATGATACCTGTGTGCGCTTGGCTGCCTTCGAGAACAGTTGCGACAAGGCCTGGATTGAATTGCGGCTCAGCGAGAATACAATCGATCCCTTCGTCCGCGACCCGTGCTTGGATTTCGGCAATGCGTGCGGGGCTCGGATCAGAGGCATCGCCGATCGAAATGGCGCCGGCCGCAGAAAAGTCGAAGTCATTTTCGAAGTATTGGTAGGCGTCATGGAAAACGATGAATTTTTCGCCACGTACAGGGGCAAGCGTTGCGTTTACTTCGCCGATGATCGCTTCGATTTCCGCACGTCCCGCAGCCGCATTTGCAAAGTAAACACCAGCGTTTTCCGGATCCGCTGCAGAAAGCTGACCAGCAATAACATTTAGCCAGTTCATAGCGTTGTTTGGCGATAACCATGCATGCGGATCATGTGCGCCATGGCCGTGATCATCATGGTCATCGTGATCGTCATGTTCTTCTTCATGCTCATCATGATCGCCGTGATCGTGCTTTTCAAACAGCGCGTTTTCACGGAATTCCAGCTCAATCGTACCGTCGGTTTCCAGCAGTTCGGTAACAGAGGCGTCCGACGAGAGCGTTTCGATTGTGTCCGCGAGCCAAGGTGTCAGCCCCGCGCTAACCCAAAACACGACATCAGCGTCTTGCAGTGCGCGCGCTTCGGATGGGCGCAGGCTGTATTCATGTGGGCTTGCGCCGAGTTGGACAACAAGATCAGGAGAGCCGATACCATCCATAACCCGTGCAACCAGTGAATGCACCGGCGCGATATCAACGGCCACCTTAGGCACATCAGCATAGGCCGTTCCGCCCATCAACGCGGCTGTGAGTGAGAGAGAGAGAAGCTTTCTGGACATCGGGGTCTCCGTGTGATTTTATTACATTAATTATCCACGTAAATGAAATGTTATAGCATGACAAGAGAGCCCGCGAATAGCGGTACATATGGTGACCCTTCCGGTTTTTCAGACCACGATCACACTATATGTGTGAGCGACGCGCTGGCTGTCGCCGAAGCACGCTGTAAGGAGGAAGGGCTGCGCCTTACCCCTGTGCGACGTAAAGTTCTTGAAATATTGCTGCAAGAACACCGCGCACTTGGCGCATATGCGATTCTTGATCGATTGAAAGAAGATGGGTTCGGGTCACAACCCCCTGTCGCTTACCGCGCGCTGGACTTTCTTGTGTTGCATGGGTTCGCTCATAAAATTGAGCGTATGAACGCCTTTACTGCCTGCACCGACCCTGAAAACGCGCATACACCTGCGTTTATGATTTGCCGGCTTTGCGATGCCGTGGCTGAAACACAGTCTTCGCCTGCGAAGGGTGCGCTTGAAGATGCCGCCCGCACAACCGGGTTTCAAATCGAACATACCACGGTCGAAGCCGAGGGGATTTGCCCCGCTTGCGTCGAGAAAGCTGACTAGCCATGAATCTTGTAGACGTTGAAGGTCTGAGCGTCCGCTATGGCGCCCGAACGGTATTGTCACATGTTTCGCTTGGTGTTGCGAAGGGTGAAATCGTCACGATTGTTGGGCCCAACGGATCAGGCAAAACGAGCCTTTTACGCGCAATCATTGGTGCGGTAAAACCTGCGCAGGGCAAAGTGTCCCGTGGGGCTGATGTCAAAATCGGCTACGTGCCCCAAAAACTGCATATTGACGAAACACTGCCGATGACGGTGACGCGGTTTCTTAATCTGCCACACAGCGTCGCGCCCCAAGATATCGAGGCGGCCCTAACACAAGCGGGTGTGCCCAATCTGTCCAAATCGCAACTTTCACAGCTTTCAGGCGGGCAGTTTCAGCGGGTCTTGCTGGCGCGCGCCTTGATTGGAAATCCTGATTTGTTGCTGTTGGACGAGGCGACACAGGGCTTGGACCAACGCGGTTCAGCGTCTTTTTATCAACAGATCGAAGCCGTGCGGCAGGAAACCGGCTGCGCCGTTTTGATGATTAGCCATGAATTGCATGTGGTGATGAGCGCCTCTGACCGCGTGATTTGTCTGAATGGGCACGTCTGCTGCGAAGGCACCCCTGCGGTGGTTGCCTCTGCCCCTGAATATCGGGCGCTGTTCGGTACGGGAACGGGGGGCGCGCTCGCGCTTTACCAACATGACCACGATCATAACCATGACCACGCAGAGGCCGCTGAATAATGTTAGATGATTTTATGGTGCGTGCCGCCTTGGCGGGTATCGGCGTCGCGATTGCGGCTGCGCCTTTGGGGTGTTTTGTGGTCTGGCGACGGATGGCCTATTTTGGCGATGCAACGGCGCATGCGGCCATTCTTGGCGTCGCGCTATCATTGGCGTTTTCGATGTCGGTTTTTATCGGCGCAATGGTGGTTGCGTTGATAATGGCGTTAACTGTCAACCTTTTGTCTGGGCGCGGTTATGCGATGGATACGCTTTTGGGTGTCTTGGCGCATTCGGCCCTTGCGTTCGGCTTGGTTGCGGTGTCGTTTTTATCGGGCATACGCATTGATCTTATGTCCTATCTGTTTGGTGATATCCTTGCAGTTTCGCGTGGCGACCTGAGCGTGATTTGGTGCGGTGCTTTGCTTGTTGTGCTGCTAATCGGGTGGCGTTGGTCTGCCTTGCTCACATCGACGCTGAACGAAGATTTGGCCTATGCCAGCGAAATTAATCCAAAACGCGAACAGCTTGTATTGACTGTCTCTCTGGCTATTACGGTTGCTGTCGCGATCAAAGTCGTCGGCGTTTTACTGATCGCGGCGCTACTGATTATCCCTGCCGCTGCGGCAAGACCGTTGTCGCGTACGCCCGAGGGTATGGCCGTTGCCGCGGGCGCAATCGGGATGCTGTCGACTGTCGTTGGGTTACGTGCGGCCTATGTGTTTGATACGCCAGCTGGCCCATCAATCGTTTGTATTGCCGCGATTACATTTCTCATTTCCAGTTCGTTAAAATCAGCATTGTCTATGAGATCATAAAAAAGGCTCCACTGAATTCAGTGGAGCCTTTTCTTTGGTAGATAAGGTGCCGCGCTTTTAGAAGTGCGCTGACAGCGCGTCGATTGGCGCTTTCTTAGGTGGCGCGAACTTTGTCAGGTCGATACCGGCCACTGCGGTTTTATACTCTGCCAATGTCGGCGTGCGGCCCAAGATCGCGGAAAGAACGACGACCGGCGTAGATGCGAGCAGTGATTCACCTTTTTTCTCGGCTGAATCAGCAACAACACGGCCTTGGAAAAGGCGGGTTGAAGTCGCGAGAACGGTGTCCCCTTTGGCTGCTTTTTCTTGGTTCCCCATGCACAGGTTACAGCCGGGGCGTTCAAGATACAGAATGTTTTCGTAATCCGTGCGGGCCGTAACCTTTGGCGCGGCATCGTCGAATTCGAACCCACTGTATTTCTGCAAGATTTCCCAGTCGCCCTCTTCCTTCAATTCGTCAATGATGTTGTAGGTCGGCGCGGCCACAACCAGTGGCGCTTGAAAGGCAACTTGGCCTTGTTCAGCTTCGAGGTTGCGCAGCATTTGCGCGACGATTTTGATGTCGCCTTTGTGAACCATGCAAGACCCAACAAAGCCAAGATCGACTTCTTTTTCAGCTTTATAGTACGAAATCGGGCGGATCGTATCGTGCGTATAGCGCTTTGAGACGTCGGCGTTGTTTACATCCGGATCTGCGATCATTGGCTCAACGATTGCATCCAGATCAACCACAACTTCGGCAAAGTATTTTGCATTATCGTCAGGGCGCAGCGCTGGTTTTTCACCAGAGCGGATTTCTGCGATCCGCTGATCCGCCTTCGCGATCAGCCCAGCCAGCATGCCGTTTTCATGTTCCATGCCTTTGTCGATCATGATTTGGATACGTGATTTCGCCAGCTCCAATGAACCGATCAACGTATCATCATCTGAGATACAGACAGAGGCTTTCGCCTTCATTTCAGCGGTCCAATCCGTAAAGGTGAACGCTTGGTCTGCCAGCAATGTGCCGATGTGGACTTCGATCACGCGGCCTTGGAAGACGTTGTCGCCGTGCTGTTCGAGCATCTGCGCTTGCGTTGCGTGCACAACATCACGAAAATCCATGTGATCGGCCATTTTGCCTTTGAACGTCACCTTCACCGATTCCGGGATCGGCATAGAGGATTCACCCGTCGCCAGTGCCAGCGCCACAGTGCCAGAGTCAGCACCAAAAGCGACGCCCTTGGACATACGTGTGTGGCTGTCGCCACCGATGATTACATCCCAATCGCTAACGGTGAGATCGTTCAGCACCTTGTGGATCACGTCGGTCATCGCGTGGTAAACCCCTTTGGGGTCACGCCCTGTTACCAGACCGAAATCGTTCATGAATTTCATCAGACGCGGGGTGTTTTCCTGCGCCTTGATATCCCAGACAGACGCCGTGTGGCAGCCCGACTGATAAGCCCCGTCAACAGATGGTGACACGGTCATCGCGGCCATCGCTTCGAGCTCTTGCATCGTCATCAGGCCGGTGGTGTCTTGCGACCCTACGATGTTGACGCCAACGCGCACATCCGAACCAGCGTGCAAAACAGCACCCGGCGTCACACCGCGTGCGTTCGCGTTAAAGATTTTTTCGACTGCGGTAAGACCTTGGTCATCATTGCTGATTTCTTTGGACGGCGCAAAGACCAGCGGTGCTTCGACACCAAGGGTTTCAGCAGCAAATGTCTGCAGTTTCTTACCAAAGACGATGGCATATGAACTGCCAGCCTTCATGAACTCCATTTTTTGCGGGGTAAATGACGCGGCCATATCGACCAGCTTTTCACCATCTTCGCTATAAAGCGCTTTTTCTTTGGTGTTGATTTTCAGAACGGTGCCTGTCGCGACAGAATACTTTTCTTCAAGGACCGCGTCGCCATCGTCGTTCAGAATCGGGTTACCGTCTTCATCAACTTTCTTGACCCAGTTTTTCAGGTCCACACCGATACCACCGGTCACACCAACAGTTGTTAGGAAGATCGGCGAAATACCGTTGGTCCCTGCGACCACGGGTGCATAGTTGACGAATGGCACATAAGGAGATGCCTGTTTGCCTGTCCAAAGTGCCACGTTGTTCACGCCAGACATCCGCGATGACCCAACACCCATGGTGCCTTTTTCAGCGATTAGCATAACGCGTGCGTCAGGGTGCTGTACTTTCAGTTCTTCGATGTTCTTTTGCGCCGCTTCGTCGATCAGGCATTTGCCATGCAATTCACGGTCCGCACGCGAGTGCGCTTGGTTACCCGGTGACAAAAGGTCGGTCGAAATATCACCCTCTGCGGCAACATAGGTGACAACTTTCACTTCTTCATCAATGTCGGGCAGCTTTGTAAAGAATTCAGCTTGCAGGTAGCTTTTGATGGTGTCTGTCGCGATAGGGTTTTGCGCCTCATGCGCAGCTTTTAGACGGTCGGTGTCAGCTTCGTACAGGAACACTTGTGTCTTCAATACTTCGGCGGCTTGCCCGGCCAAATCCTGATCATCGCCAAGGGCCAGATCGATCAAGACCTCAACAGATGGGCCGCCTTTCATGTGCGACAGAAGCTCAAATGCAAAGGTTGGGGTGATTTCCGCAACCGTGGCCTGACCCAAAATGATCTCTTTAAGGAATTGCGCTTTTGCGCCCGCGGCGTTCGTGGTGCCGGGTAGCGTGTTGTAGATGAAATAGTGCAAAGAATCTGCGCGATGCGCATGATCGACATCTTTGATCTGCGCGATAATTTCTAGCGTCAAAGCTGCGTCATCAATTGGTTTTGGGTGCAGCCCTTGTTCTTTGCGGGCTTCGATTTCAGCTAGGTAATCGCTATACAAGCTCATTGGCTATCCTATCATTTTGTTGAGTCCGGACGGCAAAAATGGACAAATTTTGGCCGCACACGCTATTTGTATGCGGCGGTATACCAAAAAACGACTCCGTTCAAGCCTCGGTGACCCACCGATAACATCAGTTTCATGAAATTTCTTAAAAACTTCTAATATCTACCGATGCTAATGTCAAAGTTCTTGCTGCTGTGTTTACGAATTCGGGGAAACCCCTAACCGGAGACAAAAGCCTTGATGCGCTGCAAGGCGGTTTCAAACGTTTCATCGTCAATGGTCAGGGCAACCCGGACCCAATCTTGCAAGCTATCCCCAAAAGAGCTTCCGGGCATGACGGCCACACCTTGGGCATCCAAAAGCGCGCGTGCGAAGGTTTCTCCGTCAAGGCCCGTTCCCGACACATCGATCATGCCAAACATCCCGGCCTGCGGGCGGTGGACCTTGAGGCAGGTTTGGTTATTCCCGAGAACCTCATCCATCCGCGCCGCCCTTGCGGCAAAACGTGTCCGCATGCCCGCCGCGACCGACGATCCTTCGCGCACGGCGTGTACGGTCATGTCTGCGATGAACGGCTGGTTACCAAAAAGCATGGCCTCTGCCACGGGCAAAATGGCTGCGATCGTTTCGGCGCTGGCCACGCACCACCCGCTGCGAAACCCGGGGGCGGCGTGCGATTTTGATATAGAAGAAACCGCAACGACCCTGTCGCGTAGGTCTGCAAAATCTAAAGGAGATGCAAAGGTTTCACCTTCGAAAATCATTTCAGAGTAAACCTCATCCGAAATGATCCAGAAATCATGTTGCTTGGCCAATGCACCGATGGCGACAATGTCATCATGGGTTAGAATCGCGCCCGTTGGGTTATGCGGAGTCGTCAATAAAACCGCGCGGGTGCGTGGGGTAATACATGCGGCTATATCTGCGGCTTGCATCCGAAATCCATGTTCGGGCCGCAATGGAACGGGCAGCATGTCGGCACCGCTCGCCCTTACAACGGCTTCGTAAGTTGCATACATTGGATCGCCGACTAAAACCTCATCCCCGGCTTCAACAAGGCCAGCAAATGTCGTGTATAGTGCTGTTTGTGTGCCCGGAACGCAAAGAATGCTTTCTGGTCCAATCGGCGAATTGCTGCGTTTTGTATAGTATTCGCTAAGCGCTTCGCGCAGGGTTTCTTCGCCTTGGCCGTCTGAATATTTGGTGCGCCCAGCGTGGATGCCATCAATCGCGGCGTTGCGCAGTTCTGCGGGAACATCGACATCGGGTTCGCCGATGGTCATGAAGATAATGTCCTTCCCGGCATCTGCCAGCTTTTTTGCGTCAAAGTGGACCTGCCATTTCGCCCCGCCGAGCCCTTCGAGCCGTTTGGTGATGCTAGCGTATTTCATTGTGACTTCTTTCGGTGGCGTTACGGGGTTTTAAAATCGATCAGATAGGGCTGGCCTAAGGCATGTGCGCGTTTAATGGCAGGGACTAAGTCGGCAATGTCCGTGATGGTTTCTGCACCCATGCCATATGCAGCCGCTAATGTCGCAAAATCTGGCGGCGTTGGGGTAACACCTATGGGCGCGACATCCGCACCAACCATATAGCTTTCAATTTCTTGATAACCGCTATTGTTCCAGACAAGGAAAATGACGGGTGTGTTTTCATCCATTGCGGTGCCAAGTTCAGACAGGCAGAACTGAAACCCGCCATCGCCAGTTATACAAACGACAGGGGCGTCAGGCTGAGCAAGGCTGGCACCAATGGCCGCGGGTGGGCCATAGCCAAGCGATCCATAGCCGACAGATGAATTAAACCACCCGCGCGGTTTGGCAATATCTGCATAGCAGTTCCCAGCGTACACCAGTTGCGTTGAATCCCCGACAAGCAAGCAACCCGGCAACGCGTCGCCGATCGCTTTGATCAAGGCGACGCCGGTTTGGTATGCAGGCCCAAGACTGGCCAGCGCTGCGGTACGTGCCGATTTTGCGCGGGCCACGCCGTCGCAGTCTTTAGGTGTTTCAATTTCCGCGGTGATTGCGGTTATTGCGGCGCTTGCATCGCTAATAATAGTCAGATCTGGCAGGGCACCGCGTGTGGCTTGCAACGGGTCAACGTCAACGCGAATAACCTGTTGAAGCACGGGAAACGCCCCGTCGCAATTCATGTCATAATCTGTTGGCCCAAACTGCGTACCAATGGCCAAAACGACATCAGCATCTGCCAACATATCCCGCACAGGTGCCAAACTGGGACTCGCAGGCACCTCAAGCGGATGACCACCCAAAATACCACGTGCGTTGATTGTTGTTACAACTGGCGTGTCCAATTGTTCTGCAAGCGCACGGATCGGGGTTGCTGCAGCAACAGCGCCACCGCCCGCCAATAGAACAGGCCGTTTTGCCTTTTTTAAGATGTCCGCGGCGCGCGCGATATCCTCTGGCCGCGGAAGACGCCGGGGCACCTGTATGACCCTTGGTTTCGGGACCGCGATCATTTCAGACATCACATCCAACGGGATTTCGATATGGACGGGACCAGGACGTCCGGCTGTCATTGCGGCAAATGCGCGATCCAATACGGGCTCTAGATCATTGCCGGAATGAACCGTCTGGGTAAACAGTGCGACGCTGCGCATCATGCCAACTTGGTCGGGCAATTCGTGCAAATGCCCGATTTCATGCCCGTGCGTTTTTACAGGGTTCACGCCCGAAATGATCAACATCGGGATCGAATCTGCGCGCGCCTGCGCCATCGCAGAAATCGCATTGGTCAAACCCGGCCCCGTAATCAGCAAACACACCCCCGGCTTCCCAGATGCGCGCGCATAGCCATCAGCCATAAACCCGGCGCTTAGCTCATGTCGCGGTGTGATGTGTCTGATGCTGGATCGTTCAAGCCCGCGGTACATTTCCACGGTGTGTACGCCGGGGATGCCAAATATCGTGTCCACACCGCGCCGTTCAAGCAGGTCCACAAGAACTTCGCCAACTGTTTTTTGGGGAGGCATTTTATACGGGTATTTCTATGAGAAGGTTGATCTTGCTATACCTACGTATAGCAACGGGTTCACGGTCTGTCACGTGCATAAGGCAAAGGTGGCAATGAAAAAATGAACTTTGCTTTTATCCGCGCAAAGGGAAACGCCCCACAATCGGACTAATCTGAAATGGCAGACTGTAAATCGAGATCAAGCAGCACCCCAATTTTGCGCAAGCCAATATCAGCGATTTCATTCGGCGCGAACCTTGATCCCAGCGCAGCGCCTTCAATCCACAAACCGTCAATCAACGCGTTACAACTGATCGCCAATTCGCGGCACAACTTAGGGTCAGGTGCGCGGCCTACTTCTTTCCAAGCTCGTTCGATCAGCTCTGCGAGCCCTTCGTAGAACTGAAGATAGGTCCGTTCATGGGTTTCGCGAATATATGGTTCTTTTCGGAGCCTCCCCAGGAATGACGCCCAAAGCGTCAGATTGCGTTCGCTCATCACCGGTGCGGTCAAAGTCGTTCGTACTGTTGTTGCCAAATGGCAAACCGCAGTCGCATTCTCGGGCAATTTCGGGTGCAAAGACCGCTCTGTCATCTGCGACATATGATAGGCATACGCCGCATTCAGCAACTGGTCCTTTGTCGAGAAATGATGCCTCACAAGACCTTGGGTGACATTCGCACGTTTGGTAATTTCACGGACCGTCGCGCCATTAAAGCCAAGGTCACCAATCACGTCTAACGTCGCTTCTATCAGCGATTGTTTACGTGTATCTGCAGTTTCCCTTTGAAAAACGCGGCGTTCTTTCTGCACCTTTTGTATCCTTGCCAGCTGAATAAGTGCCCCTATATACGCCCGGGGTCATGCTAGGCAACTTTAACATTTGCCTGCGTCTTGACCAGGCGCGCAATGAGCGCGACCTGCTCGAGACCAAAATCGAAGCTCTTGCACGCGAAAAAGAAAATCTAACAAAACGCCTGAAATCTGCGGAGTAGAAGTCATTTTCAATTTGTTTGTGGCAGGCTGGGGA
>CALLAF010000042.1 GCA_938002605.1 uncultured Paracoccaceae bacterium
TAGGGAACGCTTGCTCGAACCTCTCGGCTACATCACACCAATCGAAGCGGAGGAGAAATACGAACAAGCATTGAAGTCAGACAAAATTGCAGCTTGAAATACGAACTCAACAGTCTCCGGCAAAACCGGGGCGGTTCAGGAAGCGCTTTTCCCATATCTACATAAACCAAGACGCACCACTAAAGGATAGTAAGAAAGCGAGATTTCGGCTGGCGAAGCACCTTGAGGCATCGTGCCCAAAAGCGGCCTACAAAACTAATTCTCAATACAAGACGCCCGAACGATTTCGTCCTGCTAAAAATGCGATTGAACAAGAACTTGGAATTCCTTTTGCCAGCAAGTCTACAAGTGGCACTCGCCACGACCGCTGGGATTGGTATTTCAACCGGATAACTGTGGTCGAGATGTTGGATACTATAACTGTCGTCGGAAATACACTTCATTCGGATTATGAGAAATCTGATCGAAGAGCCGCCTTCCTTGAGAAAGTAAGGCGCATATTCCAAGAAGAAAACCTTGCATACACAATTGATGATGTAGGTGGTGTGCACCCTTTAGTAGATGCTTCTTTTTCTGCGGATTATTCGTCAGCAGTTTCTGGACTATCAGGCGAAAGATACGCTGCTACGCTTGAAGCTGTCTCCAACATCGATAGCGCTTTGCTACAAGACATTCCAGATTTTCGGGGGGCGATCCGTGCAATTTTTGCGGCAAACGAAAACCTGTTCAAATTGATGTATTCTGTACCACGGTTAGATGCACGCACTGCTGGCGACAAAATTGGCAAGACCCTACAATCCATTTACGATGGTCACGCAACACAGCAATCCGCCAGCGCAAAGCTGCTTGAATCTTACAAAGACTGGATCAACGGTGCACATTTCTATCGACATGAAGAAGGGGCCGAGGAACCTAGCCAGCCGAGTGAGCAGCTTGCAATCCTCATGATTTCCCAAGGCCTATCATTTGTGAGGTGGCTGGCAGGGCTCGACCGACTACCATAGCGATGGTTCTGAATCACCTAAATTGTTTTTGCACTGTTGCAATCGAATAACACATCAAGTGACACATCAGCGCCAAATACGCGCACCAACATATCACTTAAGTCATTGAAAATATTGGCGCACCCGACAGGATTCGAACCTGTGGCCTCTGCCTTCGGAGGGCAGCGCTCTATCCAGCTGAGCTACGGGTGCCTGCAGCCCCTATAGCCCGGCTATCACGGCCCTGCAACGGGCAATCATCACGGGTGGCACCTAAATCGAACCGCGTGCAATGTTAGATTGCGCAATGCTTTATATGGCACGGGCAAATACATCAGCAATTTCTGGGCTTGCGTCCCGAGAAGACCATCAGCCCAGTCAGGCAAAAAGATCGTGACACAGCTCAAGCGCGTCAATCAGCGCGTCGACCTCTTGCTGCGTGTTATACATCCCAAATGAGGCCCGGCATGTGGCCCCAACGCCCATATGCTCCATCAACGGCATGGCGCAATGGGTCCCTGCCCGCACAGCCACGCCTTTTTTGTCCAACACGGTTGAGATGTCATGTGCATGGGCTGCGCCATCAATTGTGAACGAAAAAATCGCCCCTTTTGTCGCGGATTGCCCCTGAATATTGAGCCAGTTCAGACCGTCTAGCCGTGTGCGTGCGTAGGCACAAAGCTCCGCTTCATGCGCCGCAATCTGCGCCATCCCGACACCCGTCATATAATCAAGCGCGGCCCCAAAGCCGATGGTTTGCACGATTCCGGGCGTGCCTGCCTCAAACATCATTGGCGGATCATTATAAACCACCGCATCGCGTGATACTTCGCGGATCATGTCGCCGCCGCCCATAAAGGGCTGCATTTCAACCATCCGCTGTGGCGTGACATAGATCGCGCCAGAGCCTGACGGACCATACAGCTTGTGGCCCGTAATCGCATAAAAATCACAGCCAATATCGGCTACATCCACGGGCATATGCACAGCCGCTTGTGATCCATCGACCAAAACCGGCACCCCTTTTGCATGGGCACCTGCAGTGATGGATTTGACGTCAACCACGGTGCCCAAGACGTTTGACATATGGGTGACAGCGGCCAATTTTGTTTTTGGACCGATGGCATCGATGAATTTCTGCGGGTCAAGGTCGCCGTTTGCATCGACATCAACCCATTTGATGGTCACGCCCAGACGTTCGCGCAAAAAGTGCCACGGAACGATATTTGCGTGATGCTCCATGATCGATAGCACGATCTCATCGCCGGGCTGCATCCGGGGCATCGCCCAGGCATAGGCCACCATATTGATGCCCTCGGTGGTGCCAGAGTTGAAGATAATACTATCCTCGGATGGCGCATTCAGAAATTTCGTGACCTTGCCGCGCACTGCCTCATAGCGGTCCGTTGAAAGGTTGCTCAGGTAGTGCAGCCCACGGTGCACATTCGCATATTCTTCGGCGTAGCCGCGCGTGATCGCATCAATCACGACCTGCGGTTTTTGCGCTGACGCCCCGTTATCGAGATAAACCAAAGGCTTACCATTGACCTCACGCGATAGAATTGGAAACTCTGCGCGTATCTTTTGAACATCAAAGCTCATGTCATATCTCCGGATGGGGTTATGCCCAACAGTGCCATCATCACGACAACTGCAAATATGGTGCCTATCATCGCGATGATAGATGTGATCGCCGATTTGCCCAAAGAATCAAACCCATGCACAATATTTACAAAATGAATGGTGCACCAAAACATTGCAATCAACACACCGATTCCAAGCATAAACGCGAGGGTTGGGCTGATGATCATCAAACCAAGTTGCGCGACGAGAATAGTCAAACGCACCGCCTGCAGCCAAATCACAGCAGTTAGAGCCCCGTCGAAATCGCCTGTACCGCCAAGCATTCGCCCCGCACGCGCAATCGCAAACGCCATTGCCAACATGCTGCCCGCGATCAAAATCGTCAGGGTAAAGGGCGTCACATAAACAGCACCCTCGATTGGTGGCGGCGACAGCAGGCTCACGATGGCAAGCAACATCAAATTGAAGATCGCAACGACAATGACCGCCTGTACCAAAATTGGCCGCGCAAAGCGTTCAGACAACACCCGTTCGGCGATATCCGCAGGGGCATTCAAAGTGGCGCCCACCGCGCGCAACCAACCTTGCAACGTCACATTCATGACTTTTCGGACTCAATCATACATTGGATCCAGATAAACACGAATATCGCTGCCCAAATTGCGCCAACGACCAAAGATTGTGTGCCCGGTCCGATAAACCCGCGCACCAAACCGTGCAAAAGAAGTAATGGGGTCGTCGCCAAAAGTGCCCAAAACAGCGCAAGACGCGCCGAGTACCAACTGCCCTGCCCGCCCATCAAGCGCGCAAACAAACGCGCTACCGCTGCCAGCCCATACAAGGCCAAGGGTAACATGATCACGACAGCATAGAACGTATAGGTCATCATGCCTTCGAAATTAATCTCGGGCGGCCATGGCGAGGGTTCGAAATCATTCGCAATGCGCGAAAGCCGCGGCCATTGCGCGACAAATATCAAGAAACAAGCGATCATCACGAAAGCGACGGCGCGATCTTCGCGCCGCCCTTGGTCAAGTAATCCGCGGATCACAGCGCGCGGCGCGCGCCATGTGCGAACGATATCAGCGGTCAGCGCCATCAGCCGTGCCGCGCCAACCAGCCTTCAAGCCGGTCGCGCAGTTCCTCGGCCAATGCAGGATCATCGATTTCATCCAGCGCTTCGGCCATGAAAGAAAGTGTAAGCAGATTGCGCGCAACATTTATTGGCACCCCGCGCGAGCGCAGATAAAACAACGCGGTTTCATCAATCGCACCTGATGTGGACCCATGCGAACAGGCCACATCATCTGCGTAGATTTCGAGCTCTGGCTTAGCCAAAAACTGCGCGTCATCATCGAGCAAAAGCGACTGGCTGATCTGATAGCCATCGGTTTTTTGCGCATCTGCTTTAACAAGAATCTTGCCTTGGAAAACACCTGTCGCCCCGTTGCGCAGCACCTTTTTGAACACTTGGCGGCTTTCGCCATTCAGCGCGTCATGGGTGATGAATACGGTATCATCATGGTGAAAATCCTTGCCATCCCCAACGCAGACACCTGCCACATGGGCGATTGCATCGTCACCGATGATTTCAAGTACACATTCATTCCGCGTCATCACGCCATTCACGGTCATGGTAAATGACTTGAACGTCGACTTAGCGCCTACCCTTGCAAAACAATGGGTTACAGTCCGGCGTTCATGATCGCGCCCCTGTGCGCGGACATGGTGGAATGCGCCAGTGTCTGCAATGTCAGCTTCAAGGCAGCTTGAAAAACGCGCAGCACCAGAACCAGTTTCAAGCAAAGTCACCTCTGCGCCGGCATCAACCTTAACCAGATTGTGCAGGATCGCATCAGATGTCTCATCGGCATGTAGATAGGAAATGTGAACAGGCTTGCTGACTTTGCCGGTGGCATGGATCACAACACCATCGGTTGCCAGCGCAGTATTGAGCGCGGCCAATGGTCGTTCAACCGGCGTTTGGCCGCGTGTTTCCAGCACACCATATAGATCCTTAGCCCAGTGAATATCCGCTGCCAAAGCATCGGACAGGCGCATGATTTCAAGCCCCTCACCGGCAAGCACGTCGGACGCATCTGCATCGAACACACCGTCAACAAAGACGATGTTCAAACGGTCAGTATCACCAAACAGCGGTGCCTCTTGCGCGTCAAACAACGCCGCTTTGGGCGCAGCGACTGCTGTTAGATCGGATGGATCGGTATATTTCCAGTATTCATCGCGCTTTGACGGCAGGCCCATAGCACGCAACCGCGCCAACGCATCCTTGCGCGCGGCTTGCGCCCAAGCCGCACCATCAGGCAGGGTGACCCCGGCCAAGCGCGCCTCTGTCGCGTCGGATTTGAGTTTCGCGATCGCCATTAGGACACCTCTGCCAGAATGTCAGCGTACCCGTTGTTTTCAACTTCAAGCGCCAGTTCTGGACCCCCGGTTTTAACGATTTTACCATCCGCCATGATGTGAACAACATCAGGTTTGATGTGATCCAGCAAACGCTGATAATGCGTGATCACAAGGAATGACCGGCCTTCCGAGCGCAGCGCATTTACACCTTCAGCCACGAGTTTCATCGCGTCGACATCAAGACCTGAATCGGTTTCATCCAAGATGCACATTTTCGGGGTGAGCATCGCCATCTGCAGGATTTCGTTGCGCTTTTTCTCACCGCCAGAAAAGCCAACATTGACGGGGCGTTTGAGCATATCCGCGTCAATTTTCAGATCTTTGGCTTTGGCGCGTACTTCTTTCAGGAATTCACCTGCGCTCAGTTCCTCTTCGCCGCGCGCCTTGCGTTGCGCGTTCACGGCGGTTCGCAAGAATGTCATATTGCCGACGCCAGGAATTTCAACCGGGTATTGGAATGCAAGGAACAGACCCAATGCCGCACGCTCTTCTGGCTCCATATCCAGCAGGTCATCGCCTTCCAGCTGCGCGCTGCCGCCAGTGACTTCATAGCCATCTTTCCCTGATAACACATAAGACAGCGTTGATTTCCCAGACCCGTTTGGCCCCATGATCGCATGCACCTTGCCGGTTTCAACCGTCAGGTCCAACCCTTTGAGGATTTGCTTATCTTCATCTTCAAGTTTGACCTTCAGGCCTTTGATTTCTAGCATTTTTATTCCTTCGGCATAGCGACACGTCCCCGTGCGCAAGAGGTGACGCGACCGCGCGAAACACGCGTCGCAATTCGTGAATTATGGTGAGATGCGCCAGCACAAAAAGCCCCTACCGGGGCGTGACCTGTGCGGCTATTGTTCTGGAACGGTCTTGCGTCTAGTTGGCGCCCAACACGTAAACGTTGCCATGCACGACGATAGACTGGACTTTGGTAGTCGCTTGAATTTCGGCGACATATTCCGGCGTGTAGATTTTGCTCATCAGATCGGGCCATTTCCAGATCAGATTGTGCCCGGTAACCATCATCAGGCACAGGCCTGCAACCTGCCCCAGACGGCCAATCAGTTGCCGCCGCTTCATCAAAGCCGAAATAATCAGAACCAACCAAAGCCCGACCAGAAGATCGGTAAAGGTAACCGCGGAATTGCCCCCCGACAGCCCGAAATACCGCACGCGTAGCACTTGCGCGCCGAACATCGCGGTGCCACCGAACACCATAGAAACAAGGAACGCCGACATCGCTTCGTTGGATTTTGACGGAGGCTTTACGACTTTCGCACGCGTCACCCGTTTGGGGATGTGCATCTGCAAATCCGGATCGTAATAGGAATTGTTGCGCGGGTTTTTGATACGCTTGATGCGCGCATCGAAATCCTTCTGCCCCATATTCGCCATAGCACGACACCCTTGCTACCAGTTGTTCACCAAAGCGTGACAGCAAACTGCGGCAACTTCGGGGCGAAGCGGTGACAGTTAATGGGCTATTCTTCAAGGAAATCGAATAAGAACTAACGTGGGTCAATGTAGCTCTCCACAATCTTGGTTAAGTATTGATGATAAGCCATATTTGGTTTTAGTTCGAATTGCGCCAATCGACCGTGCATGGCAATCGGCGCAGCGAATGCTTCGATCCAATGATACTCGGGGCGGTCTTTGTAGTCATCGAATAACAACGTAACAGGTTTGGTTATTCGCAATACAGCATTCCAAAAACAGGCAACCCTAAACCTTCCATCAACGAGAATAACGTCGGGGTGGACGAAATCTAGCCTATCCCAAACTGAAGCGGCATAAGACGGATATAGCTGCATGCCAGAATCATCCACTGGGCGACTCCAAGCTCCGACTGGCCCCGTATTGGCAAAGTGAATGCGGTAATGCGCATCGGGGAAAAAGTGACCCAACGTTTGGTGGATGGACTCAGCCCAATTGGGGTCGCTTTCAACCGAGGTAAGCGACGCAGACTTATTTTCAAGAGCAATGAATGACGAACCACCACTGCCATATTCCAATATGTTCTTACCTGATGCGTAATGGGCGCGCACAGCATGTTCTTCGGCTTGCGGAAGTGTAATCTTAAACCGCTTGATTTTATCAAGCTTAGGAAACGGAGGCGCATTTTCATTCTCTGCGCGCGCGATTGCTGATGCAGTCCTGCGAAGCCCATGTTCATGGGCACAGCGGATCGCGTCATTTGCAAGTAATGCGCTCATTCCGGCGGCAACCACACTGCTGTTAATCAAAATGCTCATATCGACTTGCTGGTTCTTATTCATACGGCGATAGAAATTATCAGTGTGGCGCGTGTTAGATTCGCCTGCTTCATTCGCAGCCCAGCCGCGCCCACGACTACGCTTAAGCCTAAACAAGTCCGGCGTTCGCACACAATAATGGTTTAGTTGTGCGACTTGATTACCTACATCTGCCCCATCTACACGTGCAAGCATCGCAAAATCTTCACCAGCGAGCCATCGCCTCATACGGGGACTATCAGTAACCGGCACCCCTTTACCGCTTAGTATACTCTCCCGTGTCAAATTTGATTCGGCGGCGACCAGCGGTCGATTAATTGCAACCTGTGCGAAGCCTTCGAAAACTGGACTGTGGCGATAAAACGCTTTCGCTTCCCTATTCGCGGGGGCATGTATGCGCGAAGATCGCGTAAAGCGTTCAGAAATAAACCGTCCACCAAATCGTTGATTACCACTATCGCCAAACAGACGCCAATTCACCAACATTCCATGCCGGTCACCAATATGTGCTGCAAGATCCTCAACACGCCGGTTACCGATCTTTATGTTCAAGAATTCATCGGCATCTATCCAGGTGATCCAGTCACCGTGATCAATGATCTGCATTTCATTCGCAAGACGCGCAGCGTTTATCTGTGCCGAGACGCCTTTGGGGACATTTTGAAAGTGATGTTCAATGTGGCCAGCGTCATGCAAAGCATCAAGGATTTCGGTCGTCCCATCATCTGAATCGTTTGAAAATATGATAATCCGCGTGAAACCTATTGCCCGATGATAGGCCAACCACTCCAAAATGAATGGCGCTTCATTTTTCATCGCAGAGAACAGGACGAACTGGGGATCGTCCTCTCTATCCAAACTCTCGACGACCATTAGCCAACGGACCCTTCTAGGGAAATCGCAACCAGTGCCTGCGCCTCCATCGCGAATTCCATTGGTAGCGCTTGCAGTACTTCTTTGCAGAACCCGTTCACAACCAGTGCAACCGCCTCTTCTTCGTCCATGCCGCGTGCGCGGCAGTAGAAAAGCTGCTCATCATCAACCTTGGAGGTCGTGGCTTCGTGTTCTACGCGGCTGCTGTTATTTTTGACTTCAATGTAGGGCACGGTATGTGCGCCGCATTTGTCGCCAATCAATAGACTATCACATTGCGTGTAGTTGCGTGAATCTTTGGCTTTGGGGTGCATAGAAACAAGGCCACGATATGTGTTTTGTGCCCTACCCGCTGAAATCCCTTTGGATACGATCCGCGACTTGGTGTCCTTGCCCAAATGCACCATTTTCGTGCCGGTATCGGCCTGCTGCATGTTATTGGCGATGGCAATTGAATAAAATTCGCCTTGGCTTTCATTGCCGCGCAGAATGCAGCTTGGGTATTTCCACGTCACTGCTGATCCGGTTTCGACCTGGGTCCACATGATTTTTGACCGATCACCACGGCAATCCGCACGTTTGGTCACAAAGTTATAGATGCCACCAACGCCGTTTTCATCACCGGGGTACCAGTTTTGAACGGTCGAATACTTCACTTCGGCATCTTCTTCGATGATGATCTCAACCACTGCGGCGTGTAGTTGTGCCGTATCACGTTTCGGCGCGGTGCACCCTTCGAGGTAAGACACATAGCTGCCCTTATCGGCAATGATCAGCGTGCGTTCAAACTGGCCAGTGTTTTCGGCGTTGATACGGAAATAGGTCGACAGCTCCATCGGGCAGCGGACACCGGGGGGCACGTAAACGAATGACCCATCTGAAAACACCGCTGAATTCAGCGTGGCATAGAAATTATCCGACGGCGGCACGACGGTGCCGAGATATTTTTTGACCAAATCAGGATGTTTTTCGATCGCTTCTGAGATGGAACAGAAAATCACCCCCGCCTTTTCCAGTTCCTTTTGGAACGTGGTGCCCACAGAAACAGAATCAAACACCGCATCAACCGCAACTTTGCGCCCCTCAGCGGGGATATCTTCGGCACCTTCGACACCCGCAAGGATCATCTGCTCTTTCAGAGGAATACCTAGTTTCTTGTAGGTTTCCAAAAGCTTCGGATCCACCTCATCCAATGACTTTGGCTTTTCTTCCATGCTTTTGGGGCGGGCATAATAGTAGATGTCTTGGAAATCGATATCAGGGTAATCGACCATCGCCCAAGTTGGTTCTTCGATTTTTTCCCAACGCGCAAAGGCGGACAGACGCCAATCGGTCATCCATTCAGGCTCATTATTTTTGCCTGAAATCAGCTTCACAATATCCGTGTTCACGCCTTTGGGGGCGTAATCCATCTCAATCTTGGTATTCCAGCCGTACTTATAGGTGCCCGACAGCTTGGAAACCGCATCAACAGTCTCTTGGTCAACGCCATCTTTGACTTCTACGTCTTTGATATCCGACATTTTAATCCTCTCAGGCGGCCCTAAGCCGCGCCCGTTTTTGCGTCCAAGCCTGCACAAAGCGCATGACTTCTTCTTCTGTTGTCTCAATACCCAGCGACACGCGTAACGCGCTTGCTGCGGCATCATCATCCAATCCTAACGCGCCCAAAACCCGACTCACCTTCACCTTACCGGACGAACAAGCAGAGCCAGCTGACACGGCAAAGCCGGCCAAATCCATCGCCATCACTTGGGTTTCACCCTTCCAACCAGGTGTCGCAAAACAACTGGTGTTGGGTAATCTGTTCGCGTCTTTCCCGACGAAAATAGTATTCTTTTCGGCGGTCTCAATGGCCTTTTCTAGAATATTTCTAAGTTGTGCAACCCGTTCCCATTTTCCGGCCGCTAAATCTGCCTGCGCAGCCACCACTGCGGCACCCATTCCAGCAATCGCAATCACATTTTCAGTGCCCGACCGGCGGCCCATTTCCTGACCACCACCCTTTATTTGCGCGGCAACATCAGTGCCTGCCGGGAAAATCAACGCACCAACCCCAGCGGGGCCACCAAACTTATGCGCGGACAAAAACACCATCTGCACACCCGACCATGAAAATGCAAAAGGAACCTTACCAAACCCTTGGGTAATGTCGCTCACAGCCAATCCGGGCGGCAATTGCTGCACAATGCCGGTTTCCGAATTCGCCAATTGCAAAACCGATTCTGCCGGATCATCAACAACCGCCAACCCATCGCGCAGCGCCAATACCGGATCAATCCAGGCATGGACGGCGTCATGTTCAACCTGCGTGCCCTTCAACCCGCGCCCAGCCAGCGCCAGCGCTGCCGCCTCTGTCGCGCCAGATGTAAATACAACATCGGCCCCGGTCGCGCCAACCGCCTCAGCGACTTGCAAGCGCGCCTTTTCAACTATCGCTTTGGCCGCACGGCCTTCAGCGTGCACAGATGACGGGTTCCCGACGACATCCATCGCCGCAATCATCGCGGCACGCGCGTCAGCACGTAAAGGGGTGGTCGCATTATGATCGAGATAAGTTCTTATCATATCATCTTGCTCAAAATACTCCGGGGGAGGCCGCAGGCCGGGGGCAGCGCCTCGCCTTATTCTTCATCCACGATCTCGAATAGCGCAGGCACAGCCGGACACGGCACCAACCCATTGCCCACAACATCGGACAGGCGGGCTTGGTGCAAAAACACGTAAACATGCGCGCTCAGACCTTCCCACAAGCGGTTCGTTAGCGATTGCGCACGTGATCCAGATGCACCACCTGATGCCCCTGCCCCTTTGTGCATTGCCGAAACCGTTTCATCGACGGCACCAAGAATATCTGACACGCGCATCTCAGACGGCGCACGCGAGAGACGGTACCCACCACCAGGTCCACGCACGGATTCGACAAGTCCCGCGCGGCGCAGCTTTACAAACAGCTGTTCAAGATAGGGAAGTGAAATATCCTGACGCTTCGAAATTTCTGTCAAATTGACCAATGTATCGGCAGGTTGCAGCGCTAAATCTGCGAGCGCCACCATCGCGTAGCGACCTTTTGTGCTTAATTTCATCGCAGTTTTCCCTAATACAGACGCAATTTCATTGACGGCGCGGCGCTGCGTGATTACTTCACCGTGACCAGATAATGTGGGATCTCCCACAGATTAGAATCTTTCTAAGGTGCCTGAGCATTTTCGTCAACAATGCTCTTCGTGCCGCAGCAGCGACGGAATACTATGCCCGAAGTTATTTTCCCCGGACCAGAAGGACGCCTCGAAGGGCGTTATCACCCTCAAAAAGACCGCGATGCACCGATTGCGATCGTTTTGCATCCACATCCGCAGTTTGGCGGCACGATGAATAACCGGGTTGTCTATAATCTGCACTACGCATTTTATAACATGGGCTTTACGGTTTTACGGTTCAACTTCCGTGGCGTGGGCCGGTCTCAGGGTGAATATGATCAAGGCGTCGGCGAATTGTCTGATGCAGCATCAGCACTTGACTACTTGCAGTCAATGAACAGCAATTCAAAACACTGCTGGGTTGCGGGTTTCTCTTTTGGGGCTTGGATCGGTATGCAGCTTTTGATGCGCCGCCCTGAAATCACCGGATTTATCTCGGTCAGCCCGCCCGCAAATATGTATGACTTCAGCTTTCTTGCACCCTGCCCGTCGTCGGGTCTGATCATCAACGGGTCAAACGACCGGGTCGCACCACCTGCGGACACCGTGAACCTTGTGAGCAAATTGCACGAACAAAAAGGTATCACTGTCACACATGATGAAATGCAAGGCGCTGGTCACTTTTTCGAAGAACCGCATATGGACCCAATGATTGACACGGTCAAAACCTATGTGCGGCGGCGTCTGACTGAAAATACACGGTAATACCATGGCTGAATCGTATCTGGATCAAGTTGCAGACGAACTCGCGGATCTGGCCCTCGCGGATCAGGCGGCGTCAGGCGATATCGCGATTACTGAAACCATCGGTAACCTTTTGGGGGCTTCGTCGCAAACCTTGCAAGAGGCATTTTTGACAGCTGTGCGTGTCCGTCGTGCCGAAGCGCGTGCGCGCGCGCTGCTTGCAGAGCGCAAAGCCAACAATTACCAAGATGGTCCTGCCCCCGAAGCAGCACCTTTACAAGGTCTATCAGACGAAGAAAAAGAAGCGCAGCTTGACGAAGAGATCGCCGATCTTTGGGGCGGGACAGTCAAGAAAACAGAGTCCGAAAAGCCTGAACCTGAACCCGATCCAGAACCCACCGTGAATATGCCACGCCGGGTGAAACGCTAAATGACCGATCGGATCAATGCACAGCTTGCGTTTTTGACCGAGGCGGACAAGCTCAAATCCACCTTGCGTGCAACCACATTGTGTGACGGATCACGGCGCGAAAACTCGGGTGAACATAGCTGGCATATTGCGCTTTACGCGATGGTAATGGCCGAACACGCAGCCCGCCCGGTCCACGTAGACCGGGTGATTAAAATGCTGTTAATCCACGACATTGTAGAAATTGATGCGGGCGACACGCCAATCCACGGGGATCACGATCCGGACGCACAAGATGCCATCGAACAAATCGCAGCAGACCGCATTTTTGGCCTACTCCCCCATGATCAAGCTGCTGAGTTTCGTGCGCTCTGGGATGAATTCGAAGCCGCGCAAACGGATGATGCGATATTCGCCAAATCCATCGACCGCGTACAGCCTGTGATCGCGAACCTTGAAACCGGCGGTGGCACTTGGCCCACATATAATGTAACGCCCGCACAGCTAGAAACTCGCGTCGGCGTGAAGGTCGCGCGCGGCGCACCGGCGATTTGGGCCGCGCTGAAAGCCCGGATCGACAGTTGGTTTTTACAAAACACCTAACTTATCGCTATATAAGCCAATAACATCACGTCTTACCCCTATACAAATGCGCCCCATCGGCGTAGTGCGCACGCTTACCCGCCAGAAAGCCCCCTGATGACAACGATGATCCAGACCCTTGCCGATGCCTTGACCAAACAAGGCTACACCGATTTGACCCCCGTCCAAGAGGCCGTCACCGCGCCCGAATTGGAAGGCCAAGACCTGCTTGTCTCGGCCCAGACCGGGTCCGGGAAGACAGTGGGCTTTGGGCTCGCGATTGGGCCGACAATCTTGGGCGAAGACGGGCACTTTGGCCCCGCTGGCCGCCCGCTTGCGCTGGTGATCGCGCCAACACGCGAATTGGCGTTGCAAGTGAAACGTGAATTGCAGTGGCTTTATGCGGGCGCTGGTGTGACCATGGCATCGACCGTTGGTGGGATGGATATGCGCGATGAACGCCGCGCGCTGGATCGCGGGGCGCATATCGTTGTTGCTACACCGGGCCGCTTAAAAGACCACATCATGCGTGGCAGCCTTGATATGTCGGATATGCGCGCGATTGTCTTGGACGAAGCGGATGAAATGCTCGACCTTGGGTTCCGCGAAGACCTCGAATTCATCCTCGATGAAACCCCTGCAGAGCGGCAAACGCTGCTCTTCTCTGCCACGGTGCCTGCAGCCATCGCGAAGCTTGCCAAAAGTTATCAGCGCGATGCGGAACGCGTGTCGACAGTCAGTGAACGCACCCAGCACGCCGATATCGACTACCGCGCGATGCTGGTGTCTGCCCGGGACGGTGAAAACGCGATCATCAATGTGCTGCGCTATTACGAAGCCCCGAACGCCATTGTCTTCTGCAACACCCGCGCAATGGTCGCCCGTTTGACCGCCCGCTTGTCAAACCGGGGGTTTTCTGTCGTCGCCCTTTCGGGAGAGTTGACCCAGTCGGAGCGGTCCAATGCCTTGCAAGCCATGCGCGACGGCCGCGCGCGGGTCTGTGTGGCCACCGATGTGGCCGCGCGTGGTATCGACCTGCCTAACTTGGACCTTGTGGTGCATGCCGAATTGCCCAGCAGCCATGAAACGCTTTTGCATCGCTCAGGCCGCACGGGGCGCGCGGGACGCAAAGGTGTCAGCGCATTGGTGGTTGTCCCGTCTTCGCGCAAGAAGGCTGAGCGTATTCTGAAGTTCGCCAAGCTGACCGCGGAGTGGGGCGCGGCCCCCTCTGCCGATGATGTGCTTGCCCGCGATCAGGCGCGGATGCTGGCCGCTGACGATTGGCAAACCGATATCGCGGAAAGCGAACGTGCCACGGTTGACCAATTGGTCGCGCAATACTCTGCCGAGCAGATAGCAGCGGCCTATCTGCGCCAGTACAAGGCACGCCATTCGGCGCCCGAGGAGTTGGGCGACGTATCCGCCGAA
>CALLAF010000043.1 GCA_938002605.1 uncultured Paracoccaceae bacterium
TCCCCAGCCTGCCACAAACAAATTGAAAATGACTTCTACTCCGCAGATTTCAGGCGTTTTGTTAGATTTTCTTTTTCGCGTGCAAGAGCTTCGATTTTGGTCTCGAGCAGGTCGCGCTCATTGCGCGCCTGGTCAAGACGCTCCATCCAGTATTCCGTTTCCGTCGACTGTGCATCAGCCTGATCTGTGTTGCCGAACTTCCAAAGAAGCCAGCCCAAAGCAAGGCCCAAAACAAACGTGGCTGAAAGGTAAAGAAGTATTTGGATCATAGGTGTGAACATGGGTTTTCCAAACTTAAAATAGCGTTGTTGATCAGGCGTTAGCCCTGCTTCCAATCAAAGATAATCCGTTGATTTTGGGTTTGCTCTTCGTCCGTGCTGGGCTCTCGGTCGCCAAAACCAACCGGGCGCATGGCCTGCATCGGTACGCCGCGCTCAGCAAGAAAATCAACTACGGCTTTGGCCTGCGCATCACTAAGCAACAGGTTGCTCGCGAAATCATCCGCGCCATCAGTGTGTCCTTCAACCCCTAGCATCAGACCATCGCCCGCGCAGTCAATTGCGACCATCGCGATTTGTTCAAGCAACAAGACAGAATCTTCGGTAAATGCGCTGTCAGTTTCAAAACTGACCTGCGTTCCTGCAAGCAGCGCATCTGTCTGTTCTTGGCAGGTTGCCACGACGCTCATACTTGATGGGCTTGCGCTCGCCATCAGGTCAGAAATCACATCGTCGCGCTTTTCAAGCGCATCGCTGAGGTCGGTGTTTTCGCTTGTCAAAGCCGATACCTGACTTTCAAGTTCCGCGATCGCAGTTGCTACGTCGGTTGTGCTTTCAGCCTCAAGCAGTTGCGCGACCTGTTGTTGCGCGTCAACAAGCTCTGAATCAGACTCGGACAAGCGCGTTTCTAGATCGGTGATCCGTTGGATCGCTTCTGCGTTTTCGTTCGTAAGCGATTCGATTGTCGCTTGTGATGCGGCCGCGTCTTGCGTTTGCGCCTCTAAAGCCGCCATGCGGTCAGTCAGTTCACCGTTTGCAGCAACCAAAGCAAGGTTTTCGGCCGACTGCTCATCCAGCGCTGCACGTGCGGCTTCAAGCGCATCGCTTTCGGCTTGCAGCGTCTCTGATAGGTCAGGGTTGCCAGACAATGGTAAAGTCTGCGTAGCCGAAAAAACGGTGAGCCCCGTTAGTGCGACAACGCCCGCCACTAGTACCAATTTCATTCTATAACTCCCAATTTACTACCGTTCGTAGAACGCGCAAGGACGTGGCCCGCTGATGATTCACAAATCCACGTTATCTAAAAAGCGTCTATTATCGAAGAACTTGGCCAAAGTGTGACTGACCGTACGTCAAAGGCTGATCGGTGCGGTGAATAGCGCAAAAGTTATCAACTTAGTTTGTATCTATAGGGCAAGGTTGACCGGCGACGCCCCAGATCAGAACGTCGTCAACATGTGCTTGTAATGAATAGGGGGCTGGTTCGCGCCCGCCGCCGGGGTTCCAGCCCCACAGCACAAAACCGTAATGCCCAGCGTCATCAACCAAATGTTCCGCAAGCCCCATCCAATCACGGCCGCCGTTCCGGTCAGGGTCTGACAATTGGGCGCAGATCTCGGCAGGGGTTTTGCCGAACCATTCAAATTCAACTGGCGCAAGCTGCCAATCCAGCCCAGCACGCGGCGGGGCATGCGGGGCGCTGCGTAGATCTGTGGACGTGCGGTGACAGGTCGAACAGATCAAAGTTTCTACGCCAATGCGGCTTTGGCCTGCGTTGATATTCATCCCATGTGGCCGTGCAGGACCATCACTGCCCCCATACCACATAGGAACGTTATTTGGTCCTGTATGGCAATTTGCACAACGCGGATGGCTGACGACCTCATAGACGCGATCAAACGCAGCAAGCCCTTCGGCCAGTGTGACAGAGCCAGCCGCGGGCGCCGAAATTGTCGCAGGTGCATCACCTTCAGCCCAAGACATCGTGGCTAGAATACACATAAAAACAGGCACAAAAGTGCGGAATAGAGACTGCATCTACCGGTTCCTTAAACGAAATCAATATGCTTATTGAACGGCAATTCCCGTATTCGCTGCCCGGTCGCTGCAAAAATCGCATTGCCCAAGGCCGGGGCCGCAGGGGGGACGGGTGGCTCTCCAAAACCTTTGATCTTCGGGTTGTTCTCAAGCGCGGTGAAATGGACTTTGGGGGCTTGATAAAGCCGCATCGCCTCGTGGTCATGATAGTTGCTTTGCTGCGCCATCCCATCTGAATATGTGATTTCGCAATTCATAGCATGCCCCAGCCCAAACAGCGTGCCGCCCTGCGCAAGGTTTTCAAGGTTCACCGGGTCAATCACCTGACCCACATCAGCGGCAACCCAAACTTCATCTAATCGGATACCCCGTTCAGTTTGTGTAACTTCAACAATCGTTGCGACAGGGACCCCAAAGGAAAACACATAGGCGACACCGCGCCCACGCCCAGCCCCCAGATCATGTCCATTCCAGCCACACATTTCACCCACGGTTTCCAGCACTTTGACCGAGACATCATGCCCCATCAGCCGAATGCGTTCCATCAGCGGGTCAGCCCCCGCCGCATGGATCGTTTCATCAAGCAGCGTGTCATAAATAAATCCGTTTGGTGCTGCGCCAACTGACCGCCACGACGATACGGGGGCAAGCCCAGTTTCCTTATAGGACCGTACCCGAATATTGGGCAGGTTAAGGTTAGGATAATCCCATGCCCCTTCATGCAATTGCGTATCCGGGCCGGGTAGGCTGAACCCCAGGCGCGATATCTGCGAGGTCATCACCGATTGCCCCGCAATTTGCACATCAAGCGAGGTGACTTTACCGTTCTCGTGCTTGCCAATGCCGCGTCCCATGGTGATATGGCGCGGAAAGTCATGGGCGAAATCTTCTTCGCGCGAATAGGTCATTTTGACCGGCGTGCCGGGCATCTTTACGGCAATTTCAGCAGCTTGTTTTAGGAAGTCGAATTCTAACCGATGCCCAAAGCTGCCACCAATGAACTGATTGTGTAGGTGCACGTTGTCCTCGTTCACGCCAGTGATTTTGGCGACCATATCTACGGCGAACATTTGCAATTGGTGTCCTGTCCAGATGTCAACGCGGTCATCGGACACTAAAATCGTTGCGTTCAAAGGCTCTAGTGGCGCATGGGCGACGTAAGGGGACCTGTATTCCGCGATCACTTCTGCACCGGGCGCTGCGTCCACATCGCCAATATTACGGGCTTCGGCGTTCACCTTGTCATCCGTGAAGGCCGCGGAAAGTGTGGCCCAATGCGCGTCTTGTTCTGGCGGGTAGCCAGCTGTGCCCCATTCACAGGTAACCGCATTTGCAGCTTGAATGGCGGTCCATGTGTTATTGGCGACAACGGCGATGCCGCCCGTGATTTCAAAGACGTCTGAAATGCCGTCCATTGCAAGCGCCGCCGTGGCATCATAGCTGATCAATGAACCGCCTTGACGGGGGTTCACCTTGACCGTCGCAAACAGCAGCCCCTCCGTTTTATAGTCGATACCGTAAGGCAAGGTGCCCGTTGACTTGGCGATAATATCGACGCGCTCCATCGGTTTGCCCAGAATACGCCATTGCGATGGATCGCGTAGCGGTACATCTGTCACGGGCTCTATTTGGGCAGCCGCTGCTGCCAGTGATGTGTAGCTCAGTGCCGTGCCGTCAGGCAGTAAAACCGCACCATTCTCTGTGCGTAAATCCCCAATTGGCACGCCCGTCTGTTGCGATGCTGCGGCTTTAAGCGTTTCGCGTGCGACGGCCCCCGCTTCGCGTAATTTATCATAACTGTCAGGCATGGCAGAGGACCCGCCAGTTCCCATGATCGGCAAGGCAGCACGCACGACACCGCCTGCAAAACGCCGCGCCCCTTCGGCGACTTTCCCATAATCATATTGCGGAAATGGCACCATTGCGTCGGTAAGCGCGCCATTCATATAGGCTTTGTCGGGCATGCCGAAACTGATTTCAACCTGATCTAGTTCAATATCCAACTCTTCCGCGATCAAGGCCGCCTGCGCGGAAAAGACACCCTGACCCTTGTCGGCGAGTGGCGCGATGAACGTTACTTTTTCAGCGTCAACAATGACCCAAGGATTAAAGCTCGCGGCGCCCTCAGGTAGCGCAGCAAGGTTTGGATTTTCAAACGGCACTTTGGCACGGTAAACCCCAAAGGCAACGCCGCCAGCAACCGTGGCTGATCCAATCAAAAACGTGCGACGGGTGAGCGTGCGTAGTTTGCCCATCAATCAAGCCCCCTGCTTTTGAATGGCCAGCCGGATCGCTTCGCGTATGCGCGGATAGGTCCCGCAGCGACACAAATTTCCTGACATCACAGCATCGATTTCATCGTCGCTTGGGTTGGGATTATTCGCCAACATCGATGCCGCCTGCATAATCTGCCCTGACTGGCAGTAACCACATTGCGCAACTTGCGTTTCGATCCACGCTTCTTGTACCGGGTGTTGTGCTTCAGGCGTGCCCAAACCCTCAATCGTGGTGATTTCAGCCCCGTCTAATTCGTAGGCGCGCACCTGACACGACCGCACGGCCATCCCATCCATATGCACGGTGCAGACGCCACATTGCGCGATGCCACAGCCGTATTTGGTGCCCGTCAGCCCGATTTCGTCGCGAAGTATCCACAACAAGGGCATATCCTCTGGGACGTCCACGGACCGCTCTGTTCCGTTCACGATAAAGCTTGCTTGCATGGTGATCTTTGCCCCTAGCTGACTGCATCCTGTGTATAGGCTACACACTATAGGGAAGAAATCCACTCAGCGCATTTTAGGTCCGGCGTTTTAGGAGCCAAACAAAGAATATCCCGCCAATCAGCCCCGTGACAATCCCAATCGGCATATCGTCAGGGGCCATGATCGTGCGTGCAATGATGTCCGCCCAGACAAGGAACACCGCTCCGCAAAGCGCAGAGATTGGCAAAAGCCGCCGGTAATCACCGCCCACCAAAAGGCGCACGATATGCGGGACCATAAGCCCAACAAACCCAATAATGCCTGAAAACGCGACCATGACCCCCGTGATCAATGCCCCGATCACAAAGATCGTTAGCCGAAAACGTGCAACCGGAATGCCCAAGGTCGTCGCAGTTTCATCGCCAATGGTCATCGCGTTGAGCGTATCGGATTTACGCCAAAGATATGCGCCGCAACCAAATAGAATCACGGTTGGGTAGATCAGTTGATCCCATTGAGCGAGACCAAGTCCCCCCAACATCCAAAACACCACGGTATGTGTAGCCCTTGGGTCGCCTAAGAAAATCAACACATTGGCCGCAGACATCACGATGAATGAAACCGCGACACCTGCGAGCACCAATCTGTCAGCGCTGGTCGCAGAAGCAAATTGCGAGACGGCAAGAACGATCAACGTCGCCCCAAGCGCGCCAACGAAAGCGAGTAAAGGCACAGTGAGCAATCCGAGAAACAAGCCAGTATGCAGCAGTGCCAAAATAGCCCCGAAGGCACCGCCAGCCGAGATCCCCAATAGATGCGGATCGGCCAAAGGATTGCGGGTTACGGCTTGCAAGCTTGCGCCAACCATCGCCAAACCCGCACCCACAAGGCTCGCAAGGATCGCCCGTGGGAACCGAATATCCCACACGATAGCTTCGCGGCCACGCGACCAGTCTTGAGGTATTGTGTTTGGCGCGATTTTATTGATCAAAACGCCCCAAACTGTTTCAAGGGGGACAGCGATCGCCCCGACGCTCACAGCCATCGCGAATGACACCAATAGGGTAAAAACCCCAATAGTACCGAAAATCCAAAGCCCATAAGGTTTGGATTTTTTGGCGGACGATTGCTGTGGCGTCATCATTTCAAATCACTCTGCGCGGAATGCAGCGGCAAGCGTTTTGATGGCGGCGATATTGCGTGGACCGGGTGTCGCTTCGACATATTCAAGCACAACAAAGCGGTCGTTGCGCACAGCGTCGATATCCGCAAAGGCAGGATTCGACATCATGAATGCGCGTTTCTGGTCCGCTGTGACTTCGCCATAGTTCACGATCACGATGACTTCGGGGTTACGTTCGACCACGGCTTCCCAGCCCACGGTTGCCCAGCTTTTACCAAGGTCGTTCATGATGTTGGTGCCGCCAGCCGCTTCGATCAGCGCGTTTGGCATGGCGTATTGACCCGCAGTAAACGGCACATCTTCGCCGCTGTCATAGACAAATACGCGCGGGGCAACATCAAGCGCGGGTTGCGTTTCAAGGAACGCCGCCAGTTCAGCTTCATAGCCTGCAATCAAGGTTTCGGCATGCTCGGAGACATCAAAAATTGCCCCGAGATTACGCAGGTCGTTGTACATGTCCGCCATTGAGGCTGCGTCCTTTTCACCGATGTGAATGCAGCTTTCGGTCAGTTCATAAACTTGGATGCCAAAAGGTTCCAATGTTTCGGGCGTTACTTCGCCGCCCACCCTCATGCCATAGTTCCAACCCGCAAAGTAGAAATCAGCGTCAGCGCCAATCAGCACTTCTTTGGATGGGTACTGTGATGACAGTTCAGGCAGTTCTTCAATGCCGGCGGTCATGTCTTCATCCAGCGTTTTCCAGCCCGAAATGCCTGTGTAGCCGACCATGCGATCCGCAAGCCCAAGCACCAGCATCATTTCAGTCAGGTTAACGTCATTAGAAATCGCGGCCTGTGGCGGCGTATCAAATGTGACCTCGCGGTTGCAGCTTTGCACCGTCGTTTGTGCCGCTGCGGCGCCAGCAATGGCAAGTGCTGCCAAAGTGGTCAGAGTGAGTTTCATCATTGAGATCCTGTTTCGTTTGGAAGTGAAAATGAAAAATGGGATGCCCCGCTGGGGGCAAGCTGTTCGCGTTGCGCAGCAACCCGAAATGTCCGGGCGACAAGGCTATCGGTCAAAAGCGATTGCGGCGGGCCAAACCCTTGTGGTTGCCCGTCTTTGAGCACCAGAACATCGTCGCAAAGCCCAGCGGCCATATTAAGATCGTGCAAAGACACCACGATGGTCAGGCCAAGATTTTGGATCAGTGACACGACCTCTAGCTGGTGACGCACGTCCAAATGGTTTGTCGGCTCATCAAGGATTAATACCTGCGGTTCTTGGGCCAAGGCCCGCGCGACCATCACCCGTTGCCGTTCCCCGCCTGACAATGTCCCGAAATTGCGATCTGCAAGTTGATCTAAGCCGAGCTTTTCTAAGACAGCCTGCACGATTTGTTCGTCCCCCGCCCCGGAGGCCGAGAAACCAGACCAATGGGGTGTGCGGCCGAGGCGCACAATTTCGCGGACGGTCAGCCCAAACGCAGAGGCCTGTTCTTGCAGCACCGCAGCAATCCGTTTTGCGCAATCACGCGGGTTCATTGCCCAGATGTCTTGACCGCCAACGCACACTTGGCCCGTTTGCGGTTTTTGGAATCGATATAAAAGCCGTAGTAGGGTCGATTTACCTGCGCCATTCGGCCCGACCACCCCCAATACGCGCCCTGCTGCCACGTGAAAACTGGTGGGGTGCAAGACAGGTTGAGTCGCTTTGGCGGGGGCCCAGCTGACGCCTTGCACATCAAGATCAGCGGCGATCATGACGCGCGCACATCGCTGGCTTCCATCGCGATTATCGCCGAAGGCACGCGTGCCAACGTAGATTTACGCAGCTTGCCCGGGCGATCCACAGAGGAACACCAGCCATCGTGCAAATATGCATATTGCCGGGCAAAGGCGACCAGATCATCCACATCGGTGGCAGGGTCAATATCGCCAAACAGATAGGTCGCTTTGCGGCTACCGTGATAGGCAACGGTGCAGGGCCGATCACAGCCCGCCATGCAGGCCACGCCCGAAACTTCAAAATTCTCTGGAAGAGTATCCCCTGCGGCTGCAATCGCTGCGCGCAATTTTTCAATCAAATCAAAGCCGGGTTTGCACTGGGTGCTCTTGTGCTTGCACGACGTGCAAACCGTAATTTGGTGGTGTCTTTGCCTGTCCATATCGCCCTCCGCGATGAAGCAGGGTGCAGGACAGACATGTGTTTAAGCACGGGGATTTCCGTGTTGCCATCATAGTCTCCGATCCAGACACCCCGTCCGGGTTGAGTTGCAGTAACGGCATAAATGCCGCCTGATGGCAGGTCTCCTGACTTGCGGGTCAGCGTTTTCCCGAACCTTCCCGAGCCAAAGGCTCAGTGGTGTTCACCGGGGTCACTCACCGCTCACAGTTGCGGGGGCAGTCACGGATTCAGCGCGTTTTCGCTCTTCCTCACCGTATTCCCTTTTCATTCCAACCGCATGCTCGACGGCTGGAAACCATCGCGGTTTTTCTGAAAGGTTTGTTGAGGTGCGTCAAGGTTAAAAAGCCATTTAGCGCTAACGCCATTCGATCGGGATCGTAAATGATGTTGCCGCCCCTGCGGGCGGTGCAGGAAACGGGGCAGAGCGACGAATGTGGTTCAAAGCGGCGCTGTCCAGGTTTGCGTCCCCAGAGCTTTGCGCGATTCCAATAGATCCAAGTTGCCCAGATGCGGCAACACGAAACTGAACAATCGCTGTCCCGCGTGCGCGTATTCTTTCTTGTCGCGTGCGGCTGATTTTGCGCATGACGGCGTTGCCATAGTTTGCCGCTGCTTCACGAGCGGCTTGGATGGCTACTTCGTCAACTTGGTGCCCTTGACCACTTTGTTGGGATTGCTGGCTAACCTGTTGGGTTCCGGTCGCAGACCCGCGTCGGGCATCTTGGTTAGCGTTTCCTGACGCAACCGTTTGGCCCAGATCGCTTGGACGCGGGGTTGGTCGAACAGTTGCAATGCTCGCGTCATTGACTTGCACATCAGGCAGGGCCTCTAACCGATCTGGCTGCGATGCAGTGACTTCGACCGGTTCAATCGTACTCAGTGTGGTCGGAGCAGCGGCCGGGGCGACGGTGGCTGTCGATGGGGAGACAGCGGCAAGTATATCAACGGGGCCAGTCGCGAGCTCGACAGGGTCAAGGATGGGGGCGTCTGGCGTTTGTACATCGTCTGTTGCTTCGTTTACCTCTGGCTGTAGGGCTTCGGTCGGCTGGGCGGGAGCAGGGCTTTCGGTCTGCTCGGCCTCTACTGCATCGATGACCTCTGGAGTGGTTTCAGGGCTGCCTGTCACCATATCCGCGAAACTATTTCCGTATGAAACAAGTGCTGCAGGCGGGCTGGCCGCAGATAGCGTTGTATCGGGTACAGCAATGGCCTGCATTGACCCAAGGTGAACACCCACAGAGACCAATAAAAAGACCAAGGCAGAGAATCGCGACGACATCATTCAAGCCCCCGTTCGGTGACAAGCCAGACCGAGGTTGCGCCCGCTGCGCGCAATTCCCCGACCCGTTCCATCAAGAGGTTCGCCGGCACAGCGCGATCCGCAACCAGCCGGATATCGCGCCCGTTTTCGCCCGCTTCAGATGCCGCAATTGCCTGCTCAACCGTCACGGCTTCACCGCGTAAGTACAGCGCCCCATCTTCGCGTAGAACTGTCGTATTGGGCGGTGCCCGCCCGTCCAGTTCATCTGTTGCAATTAGCTTAATTTCATCATCCAGCGTCGGCGCAAGCGCACCCGCAATCATAAAGAATATGAGCATCAAAAAGACGATGTTGATCAGGGCGATTGTTGGCTCTGATTGCGCGCGACGGGGCTTGGCTGATAGGGGCATCAGTTACTCCAATACAACAACGGTCAGGTCGGGATACGCCGCCAAAACGACAAGCAGATCAACAAGCCGTTGGGACGTGACGGTATCATCTGGTGCGACCAAAAGCTGTTGTCCTTCCTTGATTTCCATTTGAGAAATCTCTGCGCTTAGTGCGTTAATCGCATAGGATTGACCATTCAATTCAACCTGCTCTTCGAAAAGGCGCATAAACAGTGGCGGGGTTTCTGCCGACGCTGCACCCTGACCCGCAGATGCGCCTGTCAGGGGAATTTCAGCAAACCGTGTAAAGGTTGAGCTGAGCATGAAAAACAACAGCAACAAAAAGATCACGTCGATCAGTGACGTCATCGAGATGTGTTTTCGACGTGCTTTTGTACCGCTGATTGCCATGATAATTTACGCGGAACGTGCTGCAAATTTTGATTCAATCGCGCTTTCTGCAAGCACCCGCTCACGTGCAACGCGGCTGTCAAAAAATGTCAGTACAAGCGACGTTGGCATGGCGACAGCAAGACCCGCTGCTGTGGTAAGAAGCGCGACCCAGATACCACCGGCAAGCAAAGAGGGGTCGACCGAATTGCCAGCTTCTTGCAGGGCCTGAAATGCGCTGATCATACCCAAAACTGTTCCGAACAAGCCCAAAAGCGGGGCGATTTGTGCGATACTATCCAGAATACGAAAACCAGATTCAAGCCGCGCCAAATGAGCGCTTGCCTTAGCTTCGATGCGGGTTTTTGGCCCGTTGACCTGCCGCGTTTTCAGAACATCCGCCAATGCGTTTTTGCTTTTCGATAGGGCCTGCGCGGCGTTGTCTTCGTCGCCCGCATCCCATGCAATAATGGCCTGGGAAATCTGTGTATTCCACCCAACACCTAAGCGTGAAAATTGCCAAAATTTCCACAAAATGACTGCCAACGACAGCACGGATAGAACCATCATCAAGACGACAACGGGCCCACCCAATTCGTAGATTGCAGTGATTTGGGCCTTCACAAGTTCCACAATATTCAACCTAGAATCTCCACATCAATACGGGACGAAAACTGCAGTGCCTGTGTGCAGGTTTGTGCATCGAGTGCGTTGCCAGAGCATTCCGCAACCCCGTTGATCAGGACCTGCCCAAGATCGTCACAGGCCAAAGCTGGCACATTGAATTGACGCACGCGTGGCGTGCCAGAAGGAACATCCCGCATATCAAAAAGGGTCAGCCGGTTCACCGCCCCGTCTTTGGTCAGTAACACCGTTTCGAACACCAGCGTTGCGATGTCCGTCTCCAGCGTATTGCGCAGCATAAAGGTTAGCTGACACGCGCCTTCGTGTTGCTGGATTTGGTTCATTTCAACAGAAATTGAGGGGGCTGCTTGGGCAGCCCCCTCTTGTCCAAGGACCATATCTGGCGTCACCACGAGGAAAGCAGCAGCCAAAGCAGGTCCAAGATTGGAAAGTTTTGTATTCATCTAAAACTCAAATGTACGGGCCAAGCTAATTTCATATGACCGGCCTTCGCCCGGATCTCCGGCCAGTGAATTTTCGTATTGGGTGTCGAGAACATTGTTGACGCGCAGGCCAGCTTTGATGCCTTGCAGGGCACCTTGTTGGGGTGTCCAATCAACGAAAAGATCGTGGACGACGTAGCTGGCATAGTCTTCCTGCACGTACATTCCTGCCCGGCTGTCATAGACGGTATAGCTGATCTCGTCGTAGAACCCACCCTGCCAGCCGTATTCGAGACCGCGATTTTGGTCTCGACCACCGATTGTTAGGTTGAGATTGCGCGCTGGAATAGAAGTAAGTGTGTACCCAGTTGAGAGGTCTTCGCCGCGCACGTCTGAATATGCTGCGCGCATGAACATCTTATCAGATTCGAAGGCGGCCTCGAGTTCGAGACCGTAAATCTTTGCTTCATCAATGTTTACGTAATAGGTCGTGCTATCGTCGTCGCTGTCGATCATATCTTCAATTTCTGAATAGAAGAACGTGGCTTTTACATCCATTGCATTCGCACCGCCGAACAGATCACGATACGAAGCGCTGACGCCGAATTCCGCGCTGTTTGCAGTTTCAGAGGTCAGGTCGAGGCTATAGGTTAGATCGTCACTGTATGAGAAAATCTCGTCGATGGTGGGCGCGCGCTCGGTGTGCGCAAGGGACCCAAAGACCGCATAAGTGTCGTTGATTTCATAGTGCGCTGCCAGTTTAGGAGAGACAGCAACCTCGTCCGCGTCGATAGACCCCAAATCGCTAGAGGCTTCGAGCGCAATGAAATCTGCGCGAATTCCGGGGATGATTGTCAGGCGATCATTGAAGATGAATTCACCTTGGGCGTAGACTCCAATCTTATCGTCCGTGCCTTCTGGATGATAGCCCAGATCGCCTGCAACAGTTGTTGCAACACGTTCAAGATGCGATAACTGCACGCCTGTCGTGATATATGCGTCGTAATTTGCGCCACCAAGTGTTGCTGTATTTTCGACTTTTAAACTTGTTGTTTCGTAGCCGTATTCTGAATCACAGAACAATGATGCAGTGACGCAAGGTCCGTAAGGTTCGGATGAATCCGATTGCTCAACTTGCGTGCTCGCATAGCTTAATACGACGTCTAGATCGATAAGGTCATTCCCCAAGACAGGGTTTTCATACCGAATGGCAAGCGTATCATCGATGATTTCGCGATCGACAGTCCCAAACCCTGAGGTGTTGGTTTGCGCGTATTCCGTATCATCAAGATCGCTATCCCAACGGGTGTATGACATCGTCAACGCCTGCGCGCCATCGTCACCAAATGTCAGACGTGATTTTACCAGACCTGATACTGAATCGAACTCTGATCCCAAATACTCGTTCCCATCGCCATCCGAATAGTTCCCTGCGGTGCGGTAGTTCAGAGCAAATAGCGTTTCAAAGTTTTCGGTGAACCGTTTTGCGAAAATGGCAGAGGCCATCATTTCTTCAGCGTTACTGCTGTATGAAAGTTGTGTTCGCAGCGCTTGGTCGGTGTTCTCCAAGAAATCTGACGCGTCTTTTGTCTCAAAATTGATGACGCCACCCAAGACGCCCGAACCGTACAGGGTTGAAGACGCTGGCCCGCGAAGAACTTCGACCTGACGGTAAAGTGCGGGATCAGAAAAGAATGACCCTAGGCGGTATTGCTCGTAGAATTTTGTTGCGCCGTCGACTGTTGTGATGATGCGCGATTCATCAGAGGATGCCAATTCGCCGATTCCGCGGATGTTGAAAGATTGGCCCGCGACCCGGCCCGACCCAATCGCCTGCACACCTGGCACAAGATCAAAAAGTTCACCAACTGTGGTTGCTTGTTCGCGGTCAATTTCTTCTTGCGTGACGACCGTAACAGCTTGCGGCGTATCGATGGCGACACCATCGACCAAACCCGCACCCAAAACAATCGTGCTTAGCGCGGTTACGTTTTCGTCTGACGTTGTTTGGGCCATTGTCGGATGTGCAAAAGAGGATAAAATTGTAGCACCCAAAAGGGCGCGCGTAGAGAGCGTCATGTTTGTTTCCCGATCAACAAAGTTGCAATTTTTCAGTTGCTGGCCGAGGAAATTTCGAAGGCTTGCTAGAAAGTGTTGTATTCACTTGCCGCTTCTATTTAATCTGATAAAAACAGTCAAGTAACAGTGCGCGCAATTATTTTCGCACACCTGCCAGCCGTGATCGCCAGCAAACCCCTTTATAATTCCGCTCTACAAAGGACGTGTCCTATGAACATGGCTATGCAAATGTCGCCCGATGCGATTCGATCTCATCTTGCTGAACACCCCCAAAAACGCGCGCGCGATATTTCAAATATGCTTGGGATAGGTGAAGCTGCATTGCTGGCTGCCAAAGGCGCAATACCAATCTCTGCGAATTTGGACGAGGTCATGCCAGCGCTTAACACTGTTGGGGCAGTCATGGCGTTAACGCGGAATGCCAGCGCAGTGCATGAAAAGACAGGTATCTATGAAAATTATCGCGGCGGGCCGCATGCGTCGATGGTGATCAATGACGATATTGATATGCGCATGTTTGGGCGTCATTGGTTCCACGGGTTTGCCGAAACGACAGAAACCGAATCTGGTGTACGCCGGTCCTTGCAGTTCTTTGATGCGGCAGGCGATGCAGTTCACAAGGTTTATGCACGTGAAGGCACAGATCTGGCAGCGTGGGACACGTTGGTTAAGAACCTGACCAAGGGCGACCCAGTCGAAACACTTGACCTACAGGCACGCGCACCTGTCGAAGCCGCTAAAATCAACCAGTCCAAGGCGGAAGCGCTGAGAACTGAGTGGGCAAAACTAACGGATACGCACCAGTTTTTGCGGCTTGTTTCAAAGATGGGAATGAACCGGCTTGGCGCTTACCGCGTTGCTGGTGCACCTTTTGTAACCCCGCTTGCGCCTTGGGCATTGAATGATGCGATTGTCGCATTGGGCGATAGCGACACAGAGATCATGCTGTTTGTCGGCAACCAAGGTTGCATTCAGATCCACACAGGGCCGATCAACACGGTGAAGCCGATGGGCCCGTGGCAAAACATCTTGGATCCTGGTTTTAATTTGCACCTGCGCACGGATCACGTTGCCGAACTTTGGGCGCATCCCGCGATTTCCACCACGCCCGCCGCGCAAACCCAATCAATTGTGCGGATTGATGGGCTACTGTTGTTGGGGTTTGGGCCGCGCACCCCCGAAGCAGCGATCTTGCTTCATGATGAAATTTACGGTGCCAACTAAGTCATGGTTGCCATCGACGTGAATTCAGAATCCGCGCGGTCACACGCGCGACGCCAAGCCGGTGATCGCCGGTCGCGCGCAATTACTGTCATATGGTTATCTGCGGCTGCGCTGTGTTTCATGATGATCGCAAGCCTGACGTTCGGTGCTTCGGGCACATCGTTATTCAAGGCCTTAGTGTCATGGGCATCTGGCGAAAGCATCAGTGCGCGCGATCAGATTATTTTGTTTGATATCCGTGCACCGCGCACTGTCTTAGGTGCGTTAGTAGGGGCGTCTTTGGCGGTGTCCGGCGCCGTGATGCAAGGGCTGCTTCGCAATCCGCTTGCAGATCCAAGGCTGGTCGGTGTTAGCGCGGGGGCGAGCTTGGGCGCCATTCTTGCAATTGTACTGGGCGGCCTTTTGCCTCCGGCGCTCGCTGCGATGACAGGCAATTACACGGTGTCAATTTCTGCCTTTATCGGTGCTTGGCTGACCACAATTCTATTGTACCGGGTCGCAACTTCGGGCGGTCGCACGTCGGTTGCGGTGATGCTCTTGGCTGGTATTGCTACGGGAGCGTTAACCGGTGCCATTTCTGGTATGATGATCTATCTCGCAGACGATCAACAGCTGCGCGATCTTACGTTTTGGGGGCTGGGATCACTGGCAGGGGCAACGTGGAACAAGCTTTTGATCGCTGGGCCGCTGATTGTGTTATCAATGACGGCATTGCCATTTTTGACACGTGGGCTTGATGCGTTGACCTTGGGCGAAGCCACTGCCGGGCATCTGGGCATTCCGGTGCAGCGGATGAAAAACACCGCGATCCTGACCGTCGCGGGTGCGACTGGCGCAGCGGTCGCCGTATCAGGAGGGATCGGCTTTGTCGGGATTGTTGTGCCGCATCTTTTGCGGCTGTTGATCGGGCCAAGCCATAGATACCTGCTGCCAGCTTCAGCCTTTCTTGGGGGTGCGTTGCTTCTTGGGGCAGACATTATCTCGCGCACCATTGTCGCGCCAAGCGAGCTGCCAATCGGGATTGTAACAGCAACGATCGGTGGGCCGTTCTTTTTGTTCATCCTGCTTCGCAACCGCAGCATTTTGGATATGTAACAATGTTAAACGCGACGAATATTCATGTCGAAATGGGCAAAACGCCCATTCTTAACGGCGTTAACTTTAACGCAGCCGTAGGGCAGGTGACGGCGATTGTTGGGCCAAACGGGTCGGGCAAAACGACCTTACTTAAGGCGATGACCAGAGAGTTAAGCTATGAGGGCCAAGTCAGCATTGACGGCCAAGACGTTGCCAGCATACCTGCGCAGGTGCTTGCCGCCCGCCGCGCTGTACTATCGCAATCGGCGGGTCTTGCGTTTCCGTTTACCGTGCTTGAGGTCGTGCGCCTTGGACTGCTGGCAGGGCTGGATGCAGCCGATGAAACATTGCCCAACCGCGCGTTAGACTATGTGGGATTGTCGGGTTTTGAAGGGCGGTTTTATCACGCCTTGTCAGGGGGCGAACAACAACGTTGCCAGTTGGCGCGGGTATTGGTGCAAGTCTGGGAACCCGTTCGCGACGGGACGGCATCTTGGTTGTTTCTAGATGAACCGGTATCGGCGCTTGATATTGGGCATCAGTTAGACGTGATGACCATTGCCCGTAAATTCGCGGATGCCGGCGGCAGTGTGGTTGTCGTCATGCATGATCTGAACCTGACCGCCATGTTCGCAGATAGCGTGCTGCTGATGAAAGACGGCAAGGCGCTTGTCCAAGGCGACCCCGCAACAGTCTTAAACGCGGATCACCTGTCGTATGCCTATAACTGCAACGTCAGGGTCAATATTGCGCCGCAGGCAACTGACAAAATACCGTTTGTGTTGCCGCAAATGGCATCGCAGAAATAGGTTTCCAAAATCGGCGGCTATTTCGTTAAGATCAATTTGCCAGCGCGGGTAATCCGCAAGGTATAAACCTGCGTGTCCAGCACAATCTGCGCCAGCTCGCCACCTGCGGTCAGTTCGCGGGCGGCGTAGGTTGGTAGCGATTTCAAATCCGTGGGTGTAACCGGCGCGTTCATTTGCTGGGTTCTTTGCATCGTTTTGCGTGATCCAAGATCCATTCAATGGGCATTCCATCGGCGACATATGCCGCGTCTAGAATTTCAAATGTATTGACCCGCTGCCGCAATACCTGGGGATAGGGGCCCGTTGTGATATCTGTATCAGGTCTACTTTTTTGCATCCTGTCGCCCCTGCGATGGGTGTGTCTGTCTTTGGTGCTGACTGTCAATGCAGCAGACTCGGTTATATTCTTAGTGAAATTGTCGGAATTGTCAATCCAGGCTAAGGACACACTGGATAATGCTGGGTTGTCGATGTGTTTCCGGCACGCAGTGTGCCCTTCTCGCAGCATTTTGATGCGAGAAGGGCGTTCGTTTGGTTTAGAACGTCAGTTCTGCAGACAACCTTAGGGATTGGCCTGTTTCGTAAAGAGGCTCTACATCGTCAGGAAAATCCTGCCCGTATGTTGCGCGTGCAACATATTGTTCATCAAACAGGTTGTTGATTTCAGCATGTAAGCTCAGCCCTTCGATACTTTCCGGTTCGTATTCAACGAATGTGTTTACAACCGTATATCCAGCAATCGTTACACCCGAAGCAGCACCGCTGTAGTCAAGCGCGATTTCTGCATCGCCACCAAATACAACGCCATTTGCGAATTCATGTGCTGTCTGCAACGAGATAATTTCGCCCATCGGAATTGTCAGGTAGTTCCCGGTGTAGGAATCCGGTGCCTCATCATTCACTTCTGTCTCGATATTTGCGTATCCGATCCGGAAGAAACCGCTATCCCAATTCGTTGAAAACCCAACTTCATAACCTGTCGACGATACATCCGCTGTAAGCGCTGGACCAAAGCGCCATGACGCTGCGCGTGAATTATCAATATCGGTTGAGAATACTTTACCGTCGATCGCCCATGTGCCAGTTGCGTAAGTCGCAGCAACATATAGGTTTTCAGAAGTGACATCTTCGATGTCGTCGGTTGAATAGTCCCATGCCGAGTTCATGATGTAGTTTTCAGCGAGCGCGATGCCGCCCCAAACCTGTGAATACCCCGCGCCAATGGTCAGACGGTCGTTCAAATCAACCTCACCCGAGGCATTGAAAGAAAGGCCTTCGGTTGATTGGGTGGACCCATCAATACCAGTGAAGTCTTGGAAATCGGCACGAAACCCAGCTGACAGGCGCGTCCGTTCTGTCGGCTCAAGACGAAGTTGGGTAAACAGGCCAACATTCACCAGTTCTTCTTGACCAACGTCATTCCAAGCTGGGGTGGCCGCGTAGAGGAATTCGTATGACGCCTCATCACTAAAGAAGTCGACACCGACATTCACGTCGCCATTTGATAGGGCAAATTTATTTGAAATCTCACCGTTCAGGCTCGTGGTTTCACCATACGCGTATTGCTCAGTGGACAGGTCATATTCGTCATTGATCAGTTCCGTGCCACTGTATGACAAGCGAATGTAAGGATCCCAAAGCCCTGTCGCGCGGGTGTTCGTGTATTCAAGGCTATAGTTTGTGCGCGTCAGATCATAGGTCCGCGTTTCTGGCACAGGTCTTCCACCGAAGATTGTGCCGATATTTGCACGGTAGGGCCGCGCTGCGTCATCGCCGATATCTTCCATCGAGAATTCAAAACGGTGACCCTCTTCGCTCTCGTATGCGACCTTACCTAACAGGCTCAGGAGTTCAGTGCTGGACCCAACGATCTCGTCGCCGTTACCATCGAAACGATTTTCACCCGTCGCGTAGCGCGCAAAAGCAAGCACTTCGAGACCGCCTTCGCGGCCAAGTAGCGTCAGGCTGTTGGTAAGGATGTCACCGTTAGATGCATATTCAAGTTTGTATGCACCGCCAAAATTGTCGCCTGCATCCAATAGATCCGCAACATCACGTGTTTCATAGTCGAGCGCACCAGCAAGCGCGCCGGGGCCTGCATCTGCGGGGGCTACGCCGGGATCAATGCTGACTGCTTGTAGCAGAGACGGATCAATCAGGGTCGTCGTGTTGTGGTGGAATACGCGGTTGTTTTGGCGCGCGCCATCAATCGAAATCGCGAGGTTGTTTTCTTCGATGCCGTTGACATACAGCTTTTGTGACATCGGAATCGAGCTACCTACAGCCAGCGTTGGTTCTGCCACAAAAAGTTCAGATAGATCGGCAGGATTTGAGAGCGCAAGACCCTCGCTGGTGACGGATACGCCGTCTTCTGCTTCTGGATTTAATGCTGTCGATAGCAAAATGCGGCCCAGCATAAATGGCGCGTCTGACGCATTGTCAGTTGCTGCTATATCTTGGGCAGAAAGGCTGGCAGGCCCCATACCAAGCAAAATGCAGGTCGTTAATCGTAGGTTTTTCATAACTCATTCCCCTAGGTTGCAAATTAGGGGGCTGAGCGAATGCGTGGCTACCTCGATACGGCACCCAATTTATCAAGATCATTGCATCTGCAAGAGATGGGAAAGAGTAAATTGGCGATCGTTGCAAACCAGTGACAGCTTATCCTAAGGGCTAGTCGGTAGTTGCAGTGGCCCCGAGCCCGACCGCGTAGATGATCGCCTCGGTTTGGCCATCCAAACCAATGAGATCATTCAGCACGCTATCGGAATATCCGCCTAAGCAGAGGCTTGATAGTGCCATATCTGTCGCGGCTAAACACAGGTTTTGGGTGACGTGCCCTGCTTCGAGAAAGATATATCGGTAACCGCGCGGCCCATATTTGCGCTGCGTCCGCGCGAACGCGGCCCCAATACACAAAACAACCGGTGCTTGAGCAACAAATGACCACGTCAAGAACGCCTCGCGCGCCTGATTTTCCCATGGGCCCTCTTGCATGACCTCAAGATCGTCGGCCTTGCTGTCGTAGTGGTAAATTCCCTTGGCAAGCCCGTCGACGTTTCGAACCAGCGCGTAAATCTCAAGCGGATATAACCCACCCGCCGATGGTACCGGACGTCGCAAGACCTGCACGCCGCCCTCAATTTTATCGGGCCCAAGCGTTTTATACCCGGCACGCAGCAATGCCGCGAAATCGTGCAAGGCTAGCGGCGTATCAGCAAAGGCGCGCGTTGATCTACGTGCGGCGGCAAGCTGATCAATGGTTCCAGCAGCTGTATCCGGCAAGGCAATGCGCGCAGCCTGTGGGTCGCTTTTGGTCTCTTGCGAAAACGGTGCGTGGGGACGCAGATTTTCATTAACCCACGGTTCTGAATTCAGGTGAAACAGGCGCGAAAGACCGGTGGTATCGTTGACGTCACTGCTCATATGCTATGCCAATGGATGCGGGCAGGGGTTAAGCTCGGCTTCGGTCAGCGGGGTGTCGCGAAAACCCCAAGTCACCGGCGCATCGTACAGACGCGCACCGCCAAACCGGCCTTGGTCGTGTCCAAAGTGGATCGGCTGCATTCCTGTCGCGATCACCCGTACAACCCGTGGTCCAAGTGGCGCAATATCGGGTGCTGTAATATCGGCATAGGCCACGCGTGCGCCTGTTTTCACGGCGGTGTCTATTGTTAATGCAAGGGCCTCTTGGTTTGTTGTGCAAGTTGGGCGTGGCAGGTCGTCCAACGTCACGGTTGCGCCCGATTGGGTCAGAAAATCGAATTCCCCCGCATGTGCAGGGATTGCGTGATAAAGCGGGTGGTCATCAATGTTTTTCACATCCGCGTAGGATTTTAACCGGGTCTGATAATCGTTGTTATGCATCCGCGCGGCCATTCCGGGGCGCAATTGGCACAGTTCAAATATCGATTTATCAATGGCCGCTGCCGGGTCGATATCACAGCCTAAGCCCACCAGACGGTAGCCGCTTGGTTCTTCAGCGATGGCCATGATCACATAGGGAGCTTGGTCGGTATAAAGCGACAAGAGCCTGACTTTGACCCCGAACCGATCATAGTGGCGGATGATTTGCGCGGCGTTGCAACCGCTTTGCGGGGTTTCGATTGTGGTGGCTGGGAGCCGATTCAACCACGTGATCATAAAGGCGTCACGCTCGATCACCTCGTTTAACCCACCCAAGATCGCGTGGGTTAAATCCCGACCTGCAGCCAGCCCATTTGACGTGACAGCGGTGAAATAATCCGCGGAATTTGGTGGCGGGCCCACCAAATAGACAAGCGCTGCGGGCATATCAACCGCCACGCCCGCGGGAAGCTCTGTTCCCTTAATCCAGCTCGTTTGGTTTGTCCGCGACCACGGTCGGTAAGCCCCGCTATTGGCGTATTGATCGCTAGAATACAGCACAGATTCCGCAGGGGTAATCGCGGTGTCAGACGCCGGCCCAACATGCAGGCGGGCTGGGTCCCAGTGAAATGCGCAATAGCGTTCCATTGCTTCGCCCAGCGCGGCAAGTTTGGCCGCCTCTTCGGTCAGCCCTTTGCCTCCGGTCAGACGCATCGCGAGCGGTACAGTCTGAAAATTGTAATTTGTGAGCGTCGCGTTCCACAGATGCGGCGGGCTGGGTTCTTCGGGGCCACGGGCTTGTGGGGATAGGTCTGTCACGATCCCGCAACGGCTGCTCACCAATGCTTCGGTCAACCTTGCGGCATCAATGCGGTCATTCATTGCGTACCAACCTGATCACCACTGCAAACGGGGCAGCCGGGTTTGCGCAACACCATGTGTTTTTCCATCCGCAGGCCAGGCAAGCCAACCACGATAAAGCGCCCGTCAAGGTTCGGGGCACTGGCCCCGGTAAGCCAAGTCAAAGCTTCGGCGGATAGCATACCGCCAACAATATCCGCAGAGGGCGCAAGATTTTCGCGCTTTCCAGACAGGTCCGTGCGCAAGTGGTCAAGGTGTTGTTCAACAGCAAATCGCGATTGCGGGTTCGTCGCCCCTGCAATTTCGCGCAGCCGCCAACACATATAGCAAGGCGCGTTTGCGCTGTGGAAAAAACCGGGTCCAATGACAAGTTCGGTGCCTTCAAGAGATGCCGCCATCCACGGCACCCGCGATTCCCGGCATGCAAGGTTGAGCAATAGTGCGAGGTTCAGTTCCCCCGATTCAACGCAGCATAGCACAAGCGACGCGCCGTCCACATGCTGCTTCATCGCGGTGACATCGGCAGGGCGAGACCCAACGGCGGTCAACGCGGTTGCACTATCGTTTTGTGTCAGCGTCGATGCCAGCATTTCTGCGCGGTTTTCACCAATATCGTCGGGCTTGTAGATGCCAGAAAAATATAGATCGGTTGTGGCAACAGGCGCTGGATCGACAATTGTCAGTCTACCAACACCTGCGGCGACCATTGCCCGTGCGGTGATTGCCCCATGCGATCCGGCCCCCACGATCACCACATGCGCATCGGTCAGTTTATGCTGGGCTGCGCGGCCTTCTGGGGCCGCTTCGCCAAGCCAACCAAGTTGTGGCACGTGCTGTGGTCGGTGGTTGTCGCCTTCTACTACAATCCCTTGCGCTGCAAGCATATTGAGTGAAGCCACAACATCATCCTTTTGAAACACATGTGCAACTTTTTCGCATATCTGATCAACAGTGAATGCGCCGGTTAGCAGCGGTAAAACACTGTCTTCAAAGGCCTGAAACGACTTCCCCTTCAGCGTCAGGTTACGCCGCCACGACACAATCCGAAAGACGTCATCATCATTCGTGTGTGCCTTGTCAGTCCAATGCAAAAAACATGCTGGCAGCATAGGTTTGTTAAGCTGCATCTATTTCTTGTCCCCGGATCACGTCTTTTAGGCCTGGAGCGAACAGAGCCTCAGACATGTTGGCCTGCTGAAAATCAGCAGGCCAAATTCGTTGAAAAACGACGATCCAGATTAATCGTCGTCTGATTTTTTATCGTCAGCGGGAACTGTGCCGGGCATGCAAGCACCCATACATGCACCAGCGGCGGGCATGCAGGCACCCATGCAAGCGTTTGCAGGTGGCATACATGCCCCTGATGTCATGCAAGCGCCCATACATGCAGTAGCGGCGGGCATACATGCCAACATACAAGCGTTGGCTGATGTCATACATGCACCTGAGCCCATACATGCGCCAGCGGCAGGCATGCAAGCCGTGTTCATACAAGCACCAACAGAAGAAGTCATGCACGCGCCCGACCCCATACAAGCGCCAGCCGCGGGCATACACGCCCCCATGCAAGCGTTCGCAGATGTCATACATGCGCCCAACGCAGCGGCAACCTTGTGGTATGCCGCAAGCTCTGCTTCGGTGAAGTTTCCACAGCCCAATTTGTCTTCCAAATCGGAGACACGCATCTCGAGGCTTTTGGTTTCGTTATTATCAGTCATAATGGTTCCCAGAAAATTACTTTATTGGGCAAAGCCTTGCACAAATTAACGTTTTGGTCAAACTCTGCAGATGGCCTATGTCGCAACAATCTATCGCGATCGTTCGCGTTTTGAAGTTGCCGTCAATTCTTGACCGCTAGCGCTATCAGAAAACTAGTTTGCGTGTTTTCCATGTGATAGGAAACTGAGAGGAACTTAGAAAATGGCCTATGTGGGTAAGACCGATAACGCGTCGGGGATTTGACTACGATGCCAAGCATTGAAAATTGGTTGGCTGATATCGGCCTTCAGAAATATGCGAAGGCCTTTGAGGAGGCAGAGATCGACGTTGAGACGTTGCCCGAACTGTTTGAAGATGATCTCAAAGAGCTTGGTCTGCCCTTAGGCCCGCGTCGCAAAATTTGGGGCGCGATCACACGGGCCGCCGCAGCAAGCCAACCTGCTCTTTTGCGCGACGATGTTAAGGTACCGGTCGCCACTTCCGCTGAACGCCGACACTTGACCGTTATGTTTGTTGACCTTGTTGGGTCGACTGAAATGGTCATGCGGTTGGACGCCGAAGATATGCGCGAGATCATCACGCAGTATCAGCAAGCCGTTGCGAGCGTCGTCGATGCATATGCGGGGTTTGTCGCCACTCTCTTGGGCGATGGCATGCTGTGTTATTTCGGCTGGCCCCATGCAAACGAAGACGACACAGACAGGGCGGTGCGCGCGGGTTTAGCGGTTATTGAGGCCACGAAACAAATCACGACCCCTGATGGTGCAGAACTTGCGTCGCGGGTGGGTATCGCGTCCGGGGTCGTTGTTGTCGGTGACCTTACCGGGGGCGGTGCCCGGCAAGAGGCTGCGGCGATCGGGAAAACCCCTAATTTGGCGGCGCGATTGCAGTCAGTGGCGGAACCCAATCAGCTGGTCATACCAGGTGAAATGCTGCCGCTCTTGGGTGCGACGTTCAAATTTACGCCGCTTGGCGCACATGACCTAAAGGGGATCGGGCGCCCGATTGAGGCGTTTGTGGTCGAAGGCGAAACCAGCGCGAAAAGTAGGTTTGAGGCGCGCAGAACTGGATCGTTGATCCCAATTGTGGGGCGCGAAAACGAGATTGAAACAGTTTTGAGCCGCTGGGCACATGCGCAGACTGGGCAGGGTCAAATGGTCTTGTTAAGCGGTGAGGCAGGTATCGGTAAATCGCGCACCGTCCAAGCCGTAGTGGACGCAAGCCTAGCAGATGATCACACGCGGCTAATTTATCAATGCTCTCCGTATCACACAGAAAGTGCATTTTACCCATTTGTCCAACAACTTAGCGATGCTGCGCGGTTCACTGCAGATGACACGACTGAAGATCGCCTTGATAAGATCGAAGCGCTCTTTAAGGCTTCCCCGGCTACCCATGGGGTGATCGCGCTTCTTCTTGGGCTCGACGGCAGCGCGCGCTATGGTGAAACCGACGCAACTCCGACCCAGCAACGCGCCCACATGATGCAGGCTTTGGTCGAAATATTGCTGCGCATGGCCCGAAAAAAGCCGGTGCTACTTGTTTTTGAAGACTTGCATTGGATTGATCCAACATCGCTAGAGTTGTTGGATTTTATTCTTGCGGCGCTGCCCGGCCAACGCATTATGATCTTGGCGACCACCCGCCCGCCGTTCGACCATGATTTTGGACACGTTCCCAGTATCACGCGCCTACAACTTAACCGCCTGACAAGGGGAATGACCTACGCGATTGTGGCAAAGTTGACTGGCGGGAAACCCCTGCCAGAAAAGATCATGAATATTATCGTGCGCCGCACCGATGGTGTGCCTTTGTTTATTGAAGAACTTACAAAGACAATTCTTGAATCCGGGGCGCTCACGGAAGACGAAAGCGGCTATCAGGTTAACGATGCACTTGATGATTTTGCGATACCTGCGACGCTCCAAGACAGTTTGATGGCGCGGCTTGATCGCTTGACTCCAATCAAAGAAATTGCGCAAATCGCTGCTTGTGTCGGACGTGCGTTTAGTCATCAACTGATGACTCAAATCTGCGACATTCCCGAGGCCGAATTAGATGATGCGTTCGACCAGTTGGTTGCCGCAGAGCTGATCCACCGACATGGGGTCGCCCCGCAGGTGCAATATATATTCAAACACGCGTTGGTGCGCGACGCAGCCTATGAAAGTCTGGTCAAAGAACGTCGAACAGTGTTTCATAAACGTATTCTTACGGCTCTTGAGGCAGAGCCAGACACCGCCCCCGAGCTTTTGGCGACCCACGCAGAAGCCGCGCGGCTTACTGATCGCGCCATCACGCTCTGGCTGGCGGCGGGAAAGGCCGCCATTTCGCGCCCAGCCTATAAAGAAGGCGAGACACATCTACGCCGCGCGATCGCGTTGAATGCACCTAAGGCCGCGACCGACGATAAGGCAGCTTTGGCAACCGCGATTGCGCTTAAGGTGCAGTTGTTTGTGGCGCTTTCTCCTGGCAAAGGACTCTGGTCAGACGAGGCCGTCGCAACACTCGAAGAAGCATTGGATATGGCCGACAAAGTTGGCGAAACACCCCTGCGCGGGGATATTATCTATGGCCTCCTGATGAGCAGCTATTTCCGAGGCCGGCTTGAAATCAGCGTTGCCCGTGCGGATGAGCTTAAGGGATTGGCCGAAGTATCCGGGGACACCGCGCAACTTCTAGTCGCGAAAAGGTTAGCTGCAATTGGGCGCCTTAAGATGGGGCGCTTTGTTGAGTCCCAACCTTATCTGGATGAAGCCGAAGCACTGAGCGAACAAGTCGCGAGCGAAAACCTTGCGGCCCGCTTTGGTCATGACCCGATTGTTGGGCTGCAAATCTATCAATCACTCGCAGCGACGTTTCGCGGCCAAACCCAACGTGCCAATAACTATCGGACGATTGCAGAAGATCGCGCCCGTATTATTGGTCACACGAACACGACCTGTGCGATGCTTGGTCTTTTTGTAATTTGCGCACATGCTGCGAATGACGTCACCGCTGAAAGGCGCCATCTGAGCATCTTACGGCCGCTGATCAACGAACATAACGTCGCCTCCTCACATCTGTGGGCCGAAGCGACATATGCATTGCTACGGATGGCCGACGGGGACGCTTTGGGGCTTGATGCTTTCCGCGCAGCCGAAGCAAAAATGCTTGAAGTTGGTATTCGCCTGCTTGTCCCGGGCAATCGTGTGGTTGGCGCACGGCGGGCACTGGCCTTAGGACTTGTGGACGATGCAAAGGGGCTCGCTGATGATGCAGAAATCTTGATGAATGAAACCGGAGAGAAAAGCTGGTTGCCTGACATACATCGCTTGCGTGCAGGTTTTGCGATTGCAGAGCACGATATGAGCCGCGCAGAAGATCACCTTAAAACGGCCATCAGCTTGGCGCAGGTCGGCGGCGGTACGCTATGGGAAATACGTGCAGCAATCGATTTGGCGAAACTCTACCATAGCGCTGGGCGAAATGGTGAAGCTAGCCAGGTGATCGCGCCCGTATTTGACCTGGTGCTACCGGGCGACTGTCCGTTGGAAATGCAGGCAGCAACACAATTGAAGCAAATACTTGCCACGGCCTAGCCAACAGTGCACTTGAGCTAATCGCGCTGCTAAGGCATGTCGCTGATATCCACACCAAAACTTTGCACATTTAGGCAACAGATTTATTCGGATTTTGTACCTGTCAGATCAAAGCCAAATGGCTTTGGTTAGTCGTGAAAAGCATCAACTGTTTTGCGATCTCCTAGCATGAACGCGTCTGCGACATGCAACAGCGGGCTGATATCGACATCAGACTTTCCGGTTTCGATCAGTTCCGCAAAGCGGTGATATAGGCCGGGGTATTCACCCACATCAGGCAAAGTTTGATCCACACCATTGATTGTTAGCTTAGCCCCTCCTTGGGTGAGTTGCAGCAAACCTTCAGTAGTTTTGACCGTGATGTTCCACGATTGCGGCCCCTCTTGGCGCCAATCAAAATCGGCATTGACTGCCATTCCGGCGGGGCCAGAGAAATTCAGGTTTGCGGCAATTGGCGTGGCGCGATTTTTTGGAAAAAATAGCTCAGCGGCATTTAGATGTACCGGATTCGGTAGAATTTCTGTCATGATCGAAAGCGCATTAATGCCTGGATCAAACACACCTAAACCGCCGGGCTGCCAGATCCATTCTTGACCTGGATGCCAGCGGCGCACGTCTTCTTTCCAGTCGATCTGCACCGATGTGATCTTGCGATCAGACAACCATGCACGGGCTGCGGCAACGCCGTCCGCATAGCGCGAATGCCATGTGGCAAACAATGTGACCCCTTTGGCCTGCGCAAGCTTTTCAAGCTTTCGCACTTCGCTCACGGTGGCACCCGGCGGTTTTTCAAGCATCGTATGCTTGCCCGCCATCAACGATTTTACTGCGATGTCGTAACGTGGAACCGGGGGAATACATAGTGACAAAGCGGGAATGTCGGGATGGGCCGCCAAAAGCCCTGCGATATCGGAATAGTTTTCAATACCCTCAACGCTGCCAGCACGGCTCGCCGTCGCGGCAAGTTCAAAGGCCTCAAGACCAGCGATGGCCGGAATATGTTGATCAAGGGCAATTTTTCCTACGCCAACAATTGCGATTTTTGTGCCGCGCAATTCTGCGCCGGATGAGCTCGTAGCTGTCACGTTAGACCCCTCATACGTCATGGTGGCGCGGGCGTTTTCGCCCACGGTTGGGTCCTTTTAATCAGACGTGCCGCTAAACACCATGCGAGAGCGCCGCGATCACACCGCGCAATTCCGCCAGCCCACGCAAACGTCCGATCATCGGGTAGCCGGGAAAGGTGCCCTGCCCGATATCCGACAACAGCTCGTGCCCATGATCTGGACGAAATGGGATGCTATAGTTGGGCAGACCTGCGTTCTGACGCTGACTTTCTTCGGCTAGCAGCACTTTGATCAGAGCGACCATATCGGTGTCACCTGTCAGATGCGCGGCCTCTTCAAATGCGCCGTCGGGGTCTTTGCGCACATTTCGCAGATGGGCGAAATGAATGCGGTCCGCATGGGCCGCCGCAATCGCAGGCACATCGTTGACCGGGTTCGCCCCTAGCGATCCCGAACAAAGTGTCAAACCATTTGCATTGCTGTCCACCGCGGACATGATCCAATCAATATCATCCGCATTGGATACGATACGCGGCAGCCCCAAAATATCGCGGGGCGGATCATCGGGGTGTACGCAAAACCGCATACCCAATTCTTCGGCTGTTGGGATGATTTCATCCAAGAACCGTTTGTAATTCGCGCGCAATGTAGCCCGATCAAGCCCATCATACAGTGTCAGCGCCTGTTTCAACCCATCGACATCATAGCGGTCATAGGCACCGGGAAGCCCCGACATGATCGCATGCAGCAGTGCGTCGCGGTCAGCTTGGGTCGATTGCTGGAACCAAGCAGCGGCACGGTTGCGCACGTCTTCTGGATAATCGTCTTCGGCAGCGGTGCGGCCGAGCATATGAATTTCGAACGCGGCCATGCGGTAGGCTTCGAACCGCAGGCAAGTGCCGCCGCGTGCGACCGGCGCTGCCAGATCGGTGCGCGTCCAGTCCAAAAGCGGCATGAAGTTATAGCAAACCACCTGCACGCCAGCGGCGGCCAGATTGGCCATGGATTGTCGGTAATTTGCGAAAAGCTGCGATAAATCACCATCGCCACGTTTGATCCGTTCGTGAATGGGCAGGCTTTCAACAACAGACCAATCAAATCCGGCAGCGCGAATTTCGCCCGCGCGCGCACTGATTTGCTCGGCTTCCCAAACCTCACCATATGGGATTTCATGCAAAGCATTCACAATGCCTGTCGCGCCCGTTTGCGCGACATCAGACAGTGTGATTTTATCAAGTGCCCCGTACCAGCGCCACGTTTCTTGCATCAGGTCATTCCTTGGATGGTTGCGCGTGCGCCATTTGCGCAAAGCTGCGTGAATGCCCCTGTCACTGCCGCGCGGAAGGTCGCATTTTCGGCCAGACCGGCCGGGAAAACATCACGGATCGCCAAAAGTGCCGCGACTTTAGATTCAGGGGTGTCATGACTGTCATAAGCGGCACGCAATTGCGCAGCCAACGGGTCTTTGACGTCAATCGGCGCGCCCTTTTCGTCGACGCCCCCGACATAGCGCATCCATCCGGCAACTGCCAAAGATAGCCCTGCAATATCACGCCCTGCTTTCAGATTATCCGAAAGAGTGCCAAGCAACCGTTGCGGCAGCTTTTGCGAGCCATCCATTGCGATCTGCCATGTCTTGTGTCGAATGGCCGGGTTTTGATAGCGCCTCAGAAGGCTTTGCGTATATGCAGTTAGGTCTTCGCCCTCGGGTTGGGGTAGGGTTGGAATGATTTCATCCGCCCAGAGAGTCGTGATAAAACGTGCAAAGGCGGGGTCGGCCACGGTTTCTGAAATCGTCTCATATCCCGCGAGATATCCCAGATAGGCCAGCGTGGAATGCGTGCCATTCAGGCAACGTAGCTTCATCAATTCAAACGGCTCAACGTCGCTGACCAATTGCGCACCTACTGCCCCCCAATCAGGGCGATCATCATTCACAAAATCGTCCGTAATTACCCATTGGCGAAATGGTTCATGCATCACGCAGGCGTTGTCCACGTACCCTTGGGCCGCAGCCAGCGCATCAATGTCACTTTGGGTCGTTGCGGGTGTAATACGGTCAACCATCGTGGCCGGGAAACGGCAATGTGTAGCGATCCAATCGGCAAGATCAGCGTCAAACGCGCGCGCAAAATCAAGCACAACTGCGCGGGTCAACGGGCCGTTATTGGGAAGATTGTCGCAAGACAACACTGAGAACGGCGCGACGCCCGCCATACGGCGTAGGTTCAGCGCATGTGTGATATACCCAATTGCAGATTTCGGGGCATCCGGGTGGGCCAAATCATGCGCAATATCCGGGTGACCCAACAGCAACCCACCTGTGGCGGAATTATAGCAGTAACCCTTTTCTGTGACAGTCAGGGAAACGATTTTCACGTCAGGGTCCGCCATTGTATCCAACACGGCGCGCGGGTCTTCCGGGGCTACAAGAATGCCGTTTATCACTTCGATCACGGTATATTGCGCCCCATCCGGTGCAAGCGTGACAGACGTATAGGCGCAGCCCTGCGGTTTAAGTTTGTCGCGGATGTCGGGGCTGCGCAGGCTGACCGTTAGGATACCCCAATCTCCACCTGATTTCGCAACCGCCTCGGATGTGAAGGGTGCGTTGAAGGCACGAAAAAACGCGCCCGGCCCAAGATGGACTATGCCAACCTTGGGCCGCGGGGCGTTTGATCGGGTAAGCCGCGGATTAGCGGGCAAGCCAGCCTCCATCCACGTTGAGAACAGCACCGTGCACATAATTCGCGGCGGATGAGGCCAAAAACACAGCAGCACCCCCCATTTCGGATGGATCACCCCAATGACCAGCGGGAATGCGGTCAAGGATCGCTTTGTTGCGGTCTTTGTCGGCGCGCAGCGCGGCGGTGTTATTGGTCGCGATATAGCCGGGTGCGAGTGCGTTCACGTTGATCCCTTTTGCGGCCCATTCGTTCGCCATCAGCTTTGTTAGACCCGCAACGCCATGTTTGGACGCCGTATATGACGGCACACGAATGCCCCCTTGAAACGACAGTAACGATGCAATGTTGACAATCTTACCGCCGGTTCCGCGCGCAAACGCGGCCTTAGCAAATGCCTGACAGGTGAAAAACACAGCCTTCAGGTTCACATCCATGACGTCATCCCAATCGGCTTCGGAAAAATCGACACTATCATTGCGACGGATGATGCCAGCGTTGTTCACTAAGATATCGATATGTTGATCAGCGAACACATCGCGCGCGGCCATAGGATCTGCAAAATCAAGCTGCAGCGCCGTTCCATTTGGAACCTGCGCCAAAGTTTCATCCATGTCAGATCTGCCCGCGCAGATCACTTCGGCGCCAGCGTTGCCCAAGGCAATAGTAATCGCTTGTCCAATGCCAGTATTGGCACCCGTAACGAGCGCGCGCTTGCCTGTCAGATCAAACGGGTTCACCGCAAATCCTCCATTGCGACCATATCCATGTCGGTGAAATCAACGTTGTCCCCCGCCATCGCCCAGCAGAAAGAATACGACCCAGTGCCAACACCACAATGGACAGACCAAGGCGGCGAAATAATTGCCTCTTCATTGGCGATTACCATGTGGCGGGTCTCTGTCGGTTCGCCCATAATGTGAAAGATGCGCTGATTAGCGTCGACGTCAAAATAAAGATAGGCTTCCATCCGGCGGTCGTGCACGTGGGTCGGCATCGTGTTCCAGACAGAGCCTTGTTTGAATTTTGTGTAGCCCATCAGCAGTTGGCAGCTTTTGCAAACGTCAGGGTGCAACATTTGGATGATCACGCGTTCATTTGCCTGTTCGGGCGATCCCAATTCGACCCGTTTGGCGTCTGATTCTTTGATATGAGTCGTCGGGTAGCTGTGATGCGCGGGTGCGGACAAGATATAGAAACGCCCAGCGCCTGAAAATGTCACAGCCCCGCTGCCCATGCCGATGTATAGAATTTCGCCTTTTTCAAGGGTATAGGTTTTCCCATCTACTGTGACATCACCCGCAGCACCGACGTTCAAAACCCCCATTTCACGCCGTTCAAGAAATGCTTTGGTGCCTGTTTCCGCCATCGCGGTTAGCGTGAGCGGACCATTGGTGGGCACAGCAGAGCCGACGATCAAGCGGTCATAATGGGTATAGGTCAGCCGAATTTCATCATCGGCGAACAAATCGCCAACGCGAAAATGGCTGCGGAGCGCTTCGGTATCAAAGCTTTTGGCCGTAACCGGATCAATTGCATAGCGCGTTTCAGTTTTGAGCATGGGAACCGTCCTAAATCAGAGAAAGTCGTCGCGACGCGGGGTGAACGCATCGATCAGGCGGCCTGCAGAAAGACAGCGACAACCGTGAACAGCCTGTGTTGGGATTACAAAGCTATCGCCGGGGCCAACCTTGGTCTCGACCCCGTCTACGGAAAACATGAACTCGCCGCTTTCGACATAGGTCGACTGCACATGCGGGTGGTTATGCAGCTTGCCTTCGCCACCTTCATCAAACGTAAAAGCAACAATCATCAATTCGGGACTGTCAGAAAGTACTTGGCGGGTAACACCGGTGTCGGCTTGGATGATTGGGAAATTTTTGATCATTTTGATCTCCTTCAAAGTTTGTAAGCGTGTTTGGCAAGCCCGTAGGCAAGGTCGTGCGCGACCTCATGTGCATCTGATAAACTGAGCCGCCCAATAGACACTAAATTGGCTAAATAGGCACAATCCGACCTGCGGGCGACATCGTGGCGGGCGGGGATAGAACAGAAAGCACGGGTATCGTCGTTGAAGCCAACGGTGTTATAGAACCCTGCGGTTTCTGTTGTGGCTTCGCGAAACCGTTTGATGCCTTCATAGCTATCATGGAACCACCACGGCGGGCCAAGGCGCAACGCCGGATAAGCCCCGGCAAGCGGCGCGAGCTCGCGGCTATAGCTGGTTTCATCAAGCGTAAAGATGATGATGGTCAGGTTGGGTTCCATCCCGACTGCGTCCAAAAGAGGTTTGAGCGCCTGCACGAAATTGGTCTGGGTCGGGATATCAAAGCCCTTGTCGCGGCCAAAATTCGCGAAGACGTCAGCGGAATGGTTGCGGAAGGACCCTGGATGGATCTGTAACACCAGCCCGTCATCAAGGCTCATCCGGGCCATTTCAGTGAGCATCTGACCGCGGAATGCGTCGGCCTCATCGGTGGTACATTTTCCAGCAAGGGCTTTTGTAAACAGCGCGGCGGCCTGCGCTTGCGGCAAATCTTCGGTCCGGGCTGTTGCATGGCCGTGGTCGCTTGCGGTCGCGCCGTGGGCCTTGAAGAAGGCGCGCCGCGCGCGGTGGGCGCGCAAATATCCGTTCCATGTGGTCGTGTCTTCACCAGTCAAGGCGCCGAACTGCGCGACATTTTCCGCAAAACCTTCGAATTCCGGGTCAACCACATTGTCAGGGCGGTAAGTTGTCACCACCCGCCCATTCCAATCGCTGTCTGCTGTCATTTTGTGCCAATTCAAGTCATCTAGCGCGCTTTCGGTGGTTGCCAAAACCTCGATCCCGAAATGATCAAACAGGGCGCGTGGCCGAAAGCTGTCTTGCGCCAGTTGCGCATCGATATGATCGTAGTAGCTATCCGCTGTAGCTGCGTTCAGCCGTTCATCAATACCAAAGACATGTTCAAATGAATGGTCCAACCACATCGCCGATGGGGTGCCGCGCAACAAGTGATAGTTCTTCGCGAAACGGCGCCAGATTAGACGCGGATCAGACTCTATTACACCATCATCCACGCGTGGCACGCCCAAATCACCCATGGGGACACCTTGAGAAACGAGCATCCGAAAAACATAGTGGTCCGGTACGACAAGCAATTGCGCTGGATCTGGGAAGGGGTCGTTTTTAGCAAACCAGCTGGGATCACAATGGCCGTGCGGGCTGATAATTGGCAAAGCCGCAATGCCTTCGTATAGGTCGCGCGCGTGTTTGCGCGCCGAAGGTTCCACCGGAAATAGGCGGTCTGGGTCGGTCAATGGCATGCGGTGTCCTCCCGAAAGGTCTTGAGATACCTCTGATCTTCTAATATGCTAGTCTGGCAGATAGGTCAAACTGGAATATGAGATGAGCGCGCACAATTCACTAACCCTCACGCCTGCGGCCACTGCGACCGATCAGGTTTTTCAAGCGCTGTATTCCAAAATTGTTACGCTGGAATTGGCGCCGGGTGCCAAAGTGTCCGAGGCCGAAATTGCGCGCAGCCTAGGGGTGTCGCGCCAACCAGTCCGTGATGCGTTCTATCGCCTTTCAGAGCTCGGCTTTATGCTGATCCGGCCACAACGCGCCACAACGGTCACCTATATCTCACCCCAAGCGCTCTTGGATGCGCGTTTCATTCGGTGTGCATTAGAGGTCGAATGTTTGCGTGCCGCCATTGATCGCGTAACCGATGACGATATTGCTGAGCTTAACGCGCTTGTCGCTGCGCAAGATGAAGCCCTTCAAGCGGACGACAAAATCGAATTTCACCGACTTGATGACAGTTTTCATGAGCTAATTTGCAACATTGCCGGGCACCCCAAGGCTTGGGTGATCATCCATGACCAAAAGGTCCATTTGGATCGGTTGCGGTATCTTTCGCTAACGATTGGCGCGCAATCCGCGTTGGACGACCATGTCGCGATAATGGATTGTATCCGCAATTGTGACGCCGACCGCGCAGAAAAAGAGTTGCGCAAGCATCTCGCACGGATTTTGAAGGTGCTTGAACAGGTTCATGACACCCATCCTGAACTGATAGAAGCAAATACGCACGCGCGTGGGGCTTAACGCCGATCAATAATGCTGCAAGAATTTGTGGCAGAGTTCGCATTTATGCTTAATGATTAATCATTGACACGTGCAGTGAATGCGTGTGCCATGATAGCGTTTGACCAATGCACCTTCAATTTGACCAATTGGTCTAGAAATTTTTGTATCAAAAGGGACATTCATCATGACGAGCCACGTCAAAGTGCCGCAGCCAACGCGCCGCCGGTTTCTAACAACAACAGCGCTGGGCGCTTTGTCGGTTTCCGCACTTTCTGCGCCAACAGCCTTGTTTGCCCAAGATCCGATTAAGGTCGCTGGCATCTACACCGTACCCGTCGAACAGCAATGGGTCAGCCGCATTCATATTGCTGCCCTCGCCGCCCAAGATCGCGGTGATATTGAATACACCTATTCCGAAAATACCGCCAACACGGACTATCCGCGCGTTATGCGTGAATATGCCGAAGCAGGTTATGATATGATTGTCGGTGAAATCTTTGGCGCCGAAGCCGAAGCGCGCGAAGTCGCCGCAGAATATCCTAATGTCGCATTCCTAATGGGATCATCTTTTAAAGAAGACCCGGCACTGCCGAACCTGTCGGTCTTTGATAACTACATCCAAGACGCCGCATATCTGTCAGGTATCATCGCTGGTGCCATGTCAGAATCTGGCAATATCGGCATGGTTGGCGGCTTTCCGATCCCTGAGGTAAACCGCTTGATGCACGCATTCATGGCCGGCGCATCTGAGATGAACCCTGAGATCGCCTTCCAAGTCTCGTTCATCGGTTCTTGGTTCGATCCACCTAAAGCGAAAGAAACGGCCTTTGCGATGATCGAAAATGGCGCTGATATGCTTTACGCCGAACGCTTTGGCGTATCTGACGCGGCACAGGAAAAAGGCGTGCTTGCGATTGGGAACGTGATCGACACCCAAGCAGATTACCCTGAAACTGTCGTAGCCTCTGCGATTTGGGACTTTGGCCCGACTATGGATGCGGCGATTGCCGCTGTGAAGGCCGGGACATTCACTGCAGCCGATTATGGCACCTATTCGTTCATGAATATGGGTGGGTGCTATCTTGCGCCATTGGGCACGTTCGAAGGTAAGGTCCCGCAAGAGGCGCTCGATCTAGTCGCGGCGCGCGAGGCGGCGATCAAAGACGGATCATTTACTGTTGTGATCAACGACGAAGAACCGAAGTCGTCATAAATGTCAGGCGTAGAATCGGCGCAACCCGTTCTGCGCCTGCAAAACATCACCAAACGATTTGGATCAGTCACCGCCAATGAGGCGGTGACTTTTGATCTCGCCAAGGGCGAGGTCATTGCGCTTTTGGGTGAAAACGGCGCGGGTAAAACCACGCTCATGAATATCCTTTTTGGCCAATATACCGCCGACGAAGGCACCGTTACGGTTTTTGGCAAGCCGTTACCCCCCGGCAACCCGCGCGCGGCATTGGATGCAGGCGTTGGCATGGTCCACCAGCATTTCACGCTTGCTGAGAATTTGACGGTTTGGGAAAATATCGTGTTGGGGGCACAGCCGCTTCACGCGCCCCGATTGCGTTCAGGGGCGGCCAAGGCCAAAATTCGCGGCCTATCCGAAGAATTTCAACTCAAGGTCGATCCTGACGCCAAAATAGGGGCATTGACGGTTGGTGAACGCCAACGGGTTGAGATCCTCAAGGCGCTCTACCGTGATGCCCGCATTCTGATTTTGGACGAACCCACCGCCGTTTTGACGCCGCAAGAGACTGACGCGCTGTTTGCTACCCTACGCACCGCAATCGATCTTGGGCTCTCGATCGTCTTTATTTCGCATAAACTACACGAAGTCATGGCCATTTCAAATCGGGTACTGGTCTTGCGCCATGGCAAATTAGTCGCCGAAAGACCAACGTTAGACACTGATCGCGCAGAATTGTCGGCATTGACGGTTGGCGCAGAAACCAGCGCACCTGATCTGGCCCCCGCAACGCCAGGCGCTGCCTTATTAACGCTTTGTGATCTCTCGACATCAGCCATCGGCACAGCGCCGGGATTGCGTCATGCGAACCTTACGCTGCGGGCCGGACAAATCACCGGATTGGCTGGGGTGTCCGGCAATGGGCAAGCCGCGCTTTCGGATTTGATTTCGGGTTTGGTAACACCACAAACTGGCCAGCTCAAAGTCGCAGGCGATATAGTTACCGCATGGTCGCCCCGCGATGCCATCGGCCAAGGGATCGCGCGTATTCCCGAAGATCGACATAAAACCGGGACGATTGCGGATTTCGATCTGACCGAAAACACCATCCTAGAAACGTATGCGACCCAATTTTCAAAACGCGGCTGGATGAATTGGCGCAAGGCCAAAGCCCATGCGGAAAGCTTGATTGAGACCTATGATGTGCGGTGTTCCGGCCCAGATGCGCGCATTCGGCTGTTGTCTGGCGGGAATATGCAAAAACTGATTTTGGGGCGGGTGTTAGAAAACGCGCCGCGCATCATTTTGGCCAATCAGCCGGTGCGCGGGCTTGATATTGGCGCCGTCAACTATGTCCACGGGCGATTGGCGGCGGCACGCGATGCTGGGGCTGCTGTTTTACTTATCTCTGAAGATCTTGATGAAATTATGCGCCTGTCTGATGTAATCCATGTGATCAGTGACGGGCGGCTTAGCTCGGAATTCGCACGCGGTACAATGCAACCAGAGCAGCTTGGCGTTTGGATGGCGGGCGACGGGTTTGAAGGGCACGACTATGCGGCTTGAACCGATCGCGAACCCAAGTCTTGCGCGGCGATTAACCTTCCCCGCGCTCGCAATTGTCGCGACGATAGTTATTGCATCACTGCTTGCGATGATCGCGGGCGGCAACCCAATGGCCGTTTTGGGACAAATTTTGATAGGGGCGTTTGGGTCAAAATTCGCCTTATTAGAGACGCTAAATCGCGCCACGCCACTGATTTTCACGGGGCTTGCGATTGCTGTCGCATTTCGCGCAAAGCTATGGAACATCGGCGCAGAGGCACAATTATATGCGGGTGCTGTCGTGGTTGCAGTGCTCGGCACAGGCGCACTACAAATGCCCGCGCCAATCCTGTTAACTGTGATGGCGTTGGCGGCAATGATGGCTGGCGCTTTCTTACTTCTCGTTCCAGCCTTGCTCAAAACCCGGCTAGGCGTCGATGAGGTCGTCACCACGCTTTTGTTCAACTTCATCTTTTTGCTGTTTGTGTCCTATCTTTTGGAAGGGCCTCTCAAAGATCCGATGGGTATGGGCTGGCCCAAATCAGCGCGGTTAATCCCAGAGGCCAGACTACCCCGCATCGTAGATGGGCTGCGTTTGCATTGGGGATTTGCATTGGCGTTGATCGCGGCGGTCATCGTTTGGGTTATCGACGCGAAAACCACGCTTGGTTTTGAAATGCGCGCCGTCGGCCAGAATGTTGAAGCCGCACGGTTTGCGGGTATTCCAGTCACCAAAGTTATCTTAAAAACAGCGTTGCTATCGGGTGGTTTGGCCGCGCTCGCGGGGTTTTCTGAAGTCGCTGGATTGAAGGGTTCGCTCACGCTCGATCTATCGCCGGGGTTTGGTTATACGGGAATCGTCGTTGCGATGCTGGCACTATTGCACCCGCTGGGAGTGATCGTTGCGGCACTATTTGTCGCCGCGATTTTTGTTGGCGCTGACAGTATGAGCCGCGCAATTGGCGTGCCAAGCTACCTTGCCGATATTATGCTTGCTACTGCGCTCTTATGCATGGTGCTTGCGATCCTACTGACTAAATTTCGTGTGCGGAGAGACTGATGGAGCTGTTTGAAATCCTGACCTCAGCCGCGTTTTGGGCAGCGGCCATCCGCATCGCATCACCGCTTATTTTCGCAACCATGGGTGAATTGATTTGCGAACGCGCGGGTGTTTTGAACCTTGGCATCGAAGGGATCATGGTCGCGGGCGCGTTCGCGGGCTGGATCGCGGTTTGGGCCGGATTACCGCTCTGGGGCGGTGTTAGTGTCGCTTTTATGGTTGGCGTCGGACTTGGCGGCATCCATTCTATCCTGTCGGTGCCGTTCGGTTTATCGCAACACGTGGTCGGCATTGGTTTGACCCTGCTTGCCACGTCCGCGACGTTCTACACCTACCGCGTGATGCTGCCCGAGGTGTCGACGCCCCCGAAAATTGACGCATTTCAACCGCTTCATATCCCGGTTCTTTCTGAGATCCCGTTTTTTGGCCCTGCATTATTTCAGCAAACCGCGCTAACCTATTTGGCATTCATTTTAGTTGGGGTCGTTTCTTTCACATTGTACCGCACGCCGCTCGGCTTAGCTGTCCGCGCCGCAGGGGAAAGCCCGGCAGCGGTGGCAGCGCAAGGTCTATCGGTCACAGCAATCCGTATGGGCGCGGTCATGGTGGGCAGCGGCTGTATGGCCGTTGGCGGGGCATTTCTTACCATGTCCGCCTTTGATAGCTTTTTCTTCGATATGGTGAACGGGCGCGGTTGGATCTGCATCGCGCTGGTAGTCTTTGGCGCATGGCGTCCGGGCAAGGCCCTGTTTGGCGCGATCCTATTCGCGGCCTTTGACGCGTTGCAAATTCGATTGCAACAAACGGGTATCGGCGCTGTTGTGCCCTATCAAGTCTTCCTGATGATGCCTTATATTCTGTCCATCATTGCGCTGATCGTGATGTCGCGCCGCGCTGCAGTGCCCGCCGCGCTGATGGTGCCGTTTAATAAAGGAGAGCGCTAGTGTTTGATCTATTGATTAAGGGCGGCACGCTGCCCGATGGCACTGTGTCTGACATTGCTGTGCGTGGCGACCGGATCGCTGAAATTGCGCCAAATATCACCGCTGACGCCGCCGAAACGATTGATGCCACAGGTGATCTTGTATCGCCGCCATTTGTGGATCCGCATTTCCATATGGATGCAACGCTGTCTTACGGCACACCACGGGTAAATGCATCGGGGACATTGCTAGAGGGTATCAACCTTTGGGGGGAACTGCGCGAAATCGCAACCGTGGATGAAATGATCGCGCGTGCCTTGCGCTATTGTGATTGGGCGGCCTCGATGGGGTTGCTGGCCATTCGCAGCCATGTCGACACCACCCCCGATCACCTGAACACCGTCACTGCCATGCTGGCTGTGAAAGAAGCGGTGAAGGACTATATTGACCTTCAGCTGGTCGCGTTCCCGCAAGTCGGGCTATACCGCGCACCAAATGGCCGCGAAAATCTGATCCGTGCGTTGGATATGGGGGTCGACGTCGTCGGCGGCATCCCTCATTTCGAACGCACCATGCAAGACGGTGCGGATAGCCTGCAAGACCTGTGTGAAATCGCGGCTGACCGCGGTTTGATGGTCGATATTCATTGCGATGAAACTGATGATCCCAATTCGCGCCATATCGAAACGCTTGCGTTTGAAACCACCCGATTGGGGCTAGAAGGCCGCGTTGCAGGTTCACATCTGACATCCATGCATTCGATGGATAACTACTATGTTTCCAAACTATTGCCGCTGATTGCCGAGGCTGAAATATCCGCTATCCCGAACCCGCTGATCAACATCATGCTGCAAGGGCGGCACGATACATTCCCCAAACGGCGTGGCCTGACGCGGGTGAAAGAAATGCAGGCGATGGGCATCCGCGTCGGCTGGGGGCAAGATTGCGTGCTTGATCCTTGGTACAGTCTTGGCACGGCTGATATGCTTGACGTGGCATTTATGGGACTTCATGTCGCACAGATGAGCCACCCAGACGAAATGGCCCGCTGTTTTACGATGGTGACGGAAACTAACGCCGCGATTATTGGTTTGCAGGATTACGGGTTACACAAGGGCGCGGTCGCGTCGCTTGTGGTTTTGGATGCCGCGAACCCGACCGAAGCGTTGCGTTTGCGCGCTGCCCGGCTTGCGGTGGTTGCCAAGGGCAAAGTTATTGCGCGTAGTCCCCGTGGGGATGCGACCTTAAATCTATCAGGCCGCCCCGCACAGGTGCGCAGACGTGTGACCTAGGTTAAACGGTTCAGACAATCCGCAAGCGATGCATCGGCGATCTGCTGATAGAGCGCAAATTCATCCGCGACGCTTGTCCCAAGCGCGGTTTCAAACGCGGCTTGGCTTGACGCGCTGTGGCTGTCTTGGTCTGCGTCGTCACCAAGGTTAGACTGGAATATCCCCGCAGCACTGACCGGTAGGAAATCTTCGTAAATGATTGGGCTTAGCGTCAAAACACCCGCATCCAAAAGCGCGGCAGCGCTATGATCGGTTACCTTTGCATCTGGTTGCGCGACAACGAACTTAAAATACGCCAGCCCTTGATCATACAACTTGCGCCAATCATCCGGGAACACATCAAAACCTTTTGCCAGCGCATCCATATAATCTTGCGCATTTGATCCATCCCCCGCTGGCAAAATCTGAGCACGTACAGCCGCCAGCGTTTCATCATAAAGCGCGCGCCCCTTTGGGGTGAGGGCAACGCCGCGCTGCTCGATTTCACCAAAACGGGCGGTATGGCTTCCAACGTCCGCACCGCAGTCATTGGCAGGGAAATTCACCACCTCTTCGAGAGCCTTGAATGAAGTCTGACGCAGCAAAATCGGGCATTTGCGGCGCGGCGGACCTTCGACGATGGCTTTTGCGGGCAGGTCGCGCGCGATCATGGCAGCCTGGGCCGCGTCGATGTCCAACGTGCGCGGGGTCAGGTGGTTAATATGGGGCCCTTTGAACGACACAACATCGGCAATCAGACGGTGTGCCGCGTTCAGTTGATCAAAGGTCGCGATATCGACGCAAGCATCCGCATGCCAACGGAATGTTTCCAGCACCTCGGCGACAAATTGCGTGGCATCTGCAGGGGTTAAGCCGCCATCGGCTTCGGCCTTTTCAGTCAGCTCAATTGCGCCTTTGGTGAAAATTTGTCGCTTTGCCAGAATCTCTTTGGCCTGCGCGCGTAGGGTTTCATCCGTGATCAATTCCAGACGCAACAACGATGTGAATACGCGAAACGGATTGGCGGCCAATGCCGCGCGTGTCTTGGGGCGAAAGGCCGTCGAATGGACAGGAACCGCAGCTGGTGACAAGTCGTAATAGCCAACTGGGAACATGCCCATCACCGCAAATACCCGTGCCATCTGCGCCAGTTCTTGCGCGGTGCCCAAACGGATTGCGCCATGGCGTTCTTGGGAAATACGCGTGGTGTCTTCGTCTGGTGTCAGGTTCAGCGCTTCGGCCGCAGGCCCATCCAGACATGCCGCATTGGTGTCTTGCACGATCGCAAGCAGGTCGCCGTAGGCCGGGACCTCTGTACGATACATCGCGGACATTGCCGCTGAAAAATCGGCGCGAATGGTGTCGGGTTGCGCAAATGTCGCGTTCATCTTGGATCATCCTTGGCTAAATGCGCGGCGCGAAATCGCCGCCCCGCGCATTTTTAGATCATGGCTTAGAAACGCATGAAAGGCTTGTGATTTCGCAGGCGAAATTACCGTTTCACCCGGAATACCGCCAGATAAAGCGCAGGCACAAATACCAATGTAATCACTGTACCAGCAATGATACCGCCCATCATCGCATAGGCCATTGGCCCCCAGAAAATCTGTCGCGAAATTGGGATCAACGCGAGGCTGGCCGCCGCAGCGGTCAGCAAAATCGGACGCGCGCGTGAATCGCTCGCTTCGAATACGGCGTCCCATGCGCTGCGGCCCTTTTCGCGGAGAACTTCGATTTCGGATACGAGGATGATCGAGTTACGGATCAAAATTCCCATGAGTGCCAGCACACCCAAGATCGCAACAAAGCCAAGCGGCGCGCCAGATGGTACAAGCGCCGCAACCACGCCGATCAATCCCAAAGGCGCGACACAGAACACGATGAATGCCAGCCGGAACCCCTGCATTTGAACCATGATCAACGACAGCATGATCAAGAGCATCACAGGAACAACCGCCGCGATTGGGGCTTGGCTATCTGCGCTGCTTTCGACGGTACCGCCAACCACAGCGTTATAGCCAAGCGGAAGCGCATCGTTATAGGCCGCGATTTGATCCGTAAGCTGCGTGACAATCGTTGCAGGTTGATCGTCGGTGGCAATCGCTGCTTTGACTGTGATCGTGGGCATGCGGTTGCGTTGGTGGATCACGGGTTGCTCGGTGTCGTAACTAAACGTCGCAATTGATCGCAGGGGGATCGCGGCGCCGCTTGGCGTAGACAGCTGTAGGTTTGACAATGCCTCGACTGATTGCCGATCAGCAGCGTTCCCGCGCACGCGAACATCAACCAAATAGTCATCATCGCGCAACGCTGTAACGGTGTTCCCATCATAGATGGTGTAGAGCGATTGGGCGATGTCGCTTGACGACAATCCAAGCTGACGGGCTTTGTCTTGCAAAATATTGATCCGCACGACCCGCGCAGGTTCGTTCCAGTCAAGCACAATCCCGGTCAAACGGTCATCCGTTGCCAATACGGCGGCCAAATCGCGCGCGTGGTCACGCAATGTGTCCGGGTCAGGCCCGCTCAGCCGATATTGTACGGGGCGACCAACGGGCGGGCCAATTTCAAGAAGTTTCACAAAGATATCTGCGCCGGGAAATTCGGTCTCGGCGATGGTTTGCATCTTAGCGCGTAGCGCGTCGCGGGCTTCGACAGATGGGGTTTGAATCACGATCTGGCCGGTTTGTGGGCCGGGTGTCGGCACGTCAAAGGCGAGAATAAACCGTGGCGCGCCGCGACCAACATAAGAAGTCCAGAACAATACGTTTTCATCATCTTCCAGATAGGATTCAAGCCGATCAAGCTGGGCTTGGGTTTCGCTGATGGCGGTGTTTTGCGGCAGGGCCACATCAATCAACAGCTCAGGTCTGTCGGAATTCGGGAAAAACTGTTGCTCAACAAAGCGCATCCCATAGATCGATCCGCCGAACACGATAATTGTCACGATAATCGTGATCCAGCGGAACCGCATCGCATTACGCAAAAGAACGTGGAAGGCGCGGCGGAAACGGCCGGGTTTGATCTCGTGATGCCCGATGTTTTCTTTGAGCAATGTCACACCAATCAGCGGCGCGAACAGCACAGCCACCACCCATGAAATCGACAAAGAAACCGAAATCACAACAAAGAGCGAAAACGTAAATTCACCCGCCGCCGAGGAGTTCAAGCCAATCGGAATGAAACCCGCCATCGTGATCAAGGTGCCGGTCAACATCGGAAAGGCAATCGATGTCCATGCATAAGACGCAGATTTAACGAGGCTTTCGCCCTTTTCCAGCCGCGACATCATCGTTTCAATGGCGATCATGGCGTCATCCACCAGTAAGCCCAACGCGATGATCAACGCCCCGAGTGAAATCCGTTGCAACGTAAAGCCAGTGTATTCCATGATCACAAATGTAATCGCCAGCACCAGTGGAATGGTCAGCGCGACCACGAACCCGGCGCGCATGCCAAGGCTGACAAAACTAACAGCAAGAACGATCAAAACTGCTTCCAGCAGCGCTTGTAGGAAGTGGTTCACCGCCCCATTCACAACATGCGGTTGGTTGGCAACTTGGTGGATATCAATCCCGATGGGCAACTGCGTGATCGCATGGGCCATCACGGCATCAAGTTCACCACCAAATTCGACAATATTCGCACCGACGCGCATACCGACGGCCAGACCGATCGCTTCTTGGCCTTCGTAGCGGAATAGTTCAGATGGCGGATCTTCATAGCCACGATGGATGTCGGCAATATCAGTAAGCGGGAAAAATTGGTCCCCGACGCGCAGGTTAATATCGGCGATGCTTTGTGCGTCATCAAACTGTCCGTCGATCCGCACGAGCACCTGTTCTGGCCCGGCCTTAATCACACCCGAAGGCAAAATCGCGTTTTGCGCTGCAAGCGTTGCTTGTACCGCTTCTTGGTTAATGCCAAGTGCGGCCATCCGTTCGGTTGAAAACTCCAGATAGATAACCTCGTCGCGCACGCCGTAGATTTCGACCTTGCCCGCATCATCAAGCCCCTGAATTTCGCGGCGTACCAGTTCGACATAGTCACGGACTTCGCGCGGGGTGAAGCCATCATAGGTGAAGGCATAAAGGTTCCCGAACACATCACCAAAGTCGTCGTTGAATTCAAAACCAAGGAATTCTTCGGGGAAGTCGCCTCTGATGTCGCTCATCATACTTCGGACTCGTTGCCAGATACGTGGCAATTCTTCAGCATCAGTCGACGCAAGAAGCTCAACGTAAACAATCGTCTGCCCCGCAGCAGTCACAGAGCGCGTGAAGTCAAGCTCTGGCAATTCCTCGAGCTTTTTTTCAATACGGTCAGTGACTTGTGACAAAGTCTGTTCGACGTCTGCGCCAGGTAAGGCGGCAGAGACAATCATCGTTTTAATGGCGAAATTGGGGTCTTCTTCACGACCGATATTCACATATGACATCGCCCCGGCAACAACCGAAACGATCATCAAAAACCAAACAAAAGACCGGTGCGAAAGTGCCCAATCGGATAGGTTAAAACGGTTCATTGCGCGACACTCCGCCCGATGGTTTGATTTTCATGTAGAGAGTGAATGCCGCGTAAAACGACCTCATCGCCGGGTTCGATACCTGATACGACCCTGACGTGATCGCCAAACTGTGCGCCTAAGCTGATCGGGCGCAAGTTCACGACATTCTGGTCGCGGTCGACAATCCATACGGCGGCATCCGCATCAGGATGCAGAACCGCGCTTAGCGGCACTGAAATAAGCGTCGTACCATCACCGATTGCTTGGATTTGGACAAGCGCGCCAAACCGAAACCCGGCGGGTGCATCTGACAACACCAAATGCGCGCGGCGATTCCGGGTGAGGCTTTCCGCGACAGGATCAACACGGGCCAGACGCGCGGTTGTGGTCAGTTCCGGATTAGCCACAAGCGCCACGTCAAAAATTGTGCCGATTTCAAGCGTTGCAAGGCCTTGTTCGCTAATATCCACGACGATTTCGCGCTCGTCCGTATTTGCAAGGCGCAAGACCTCTAGCCCGGGTGACACCGATGTGCCAACCTCTTGGTAAGCGCCCGTGATAACCCCATCTTGTGGGGCGTGCAGGACTGCAAGATCAAGTTTGTCCTGCACACCCGCAAGATTGGCCTGCGCTTGTTCAAGCGCAGCTTGCGCAGCAACAAGTGTACGCTGCGCGTCTTCTTGGCGGGTTTCGGAATCGACGCCGCGCTCGGCGAGTTCAACCGCACGGTTCCAAGCCTGTTCTGCGGAACCCAAGTTTGTCTGCGCGACAACCACGCCAGCCTCGGCACTGCGGACCTCGGCTTGTAGGTCTTTGGGGTCAAGCGATGCAAGGATGTCGTCTTTGGCCACCAACGCGCCTAAATCAACGCGGCGTTCGACCAATGTGCCGCTAATCGGGAACCCCAGCGCAACCTCATTTCCGGCTGCGACCGTGCCGATATAGGTTACTTCTTGGACGCTGCCGTTCCCCACATGCATCGACACCACCGGACGCGGTACATCGGATACGATATCTGATGCCGCGGGGGCAGTTTCAGCAAGCATTGGATGGGCGGCAAATGTGATCAACAGGGCTAATCGTTTCATTGGCTTGTCTCCGCATAGGCCTGCACCAACCGGCCAGGGTACATAAGCTGTGCGCCCGCCGTGACGACCAAAACACCGTCATCCAAACCGTCTGAAACAAGGATATTACCTGTTTCAAACCGATCCACAGTGATTTGCTGCAAGGAAACGCGCATGGTTTCAGGATCAACCACCCAAACTGCAGGGCCAAGCCGGGACGCGGACATCGCGCGATATGGCAGCACGATCCGGTCAGAAATAGCTTCGGTTGTGGTGCCTCGGACTGGGTCACCATATTCAACACCTGATGGCTTTTCGTCGATCTGTACCTTTACCGCGACGGTGCCGGTCGCAGGGTCCACCAATGGCGACACTTCGCGAACAGTGCCAGAAAAAACCTGATCAGGGTGATCCAACGGGGCAAGGGATACGCCCCCGATCGCGTTCTTGCCTGTAAATAGGCTTTCGGGCACATCAAATACGGCATCAACAGCACCGCCCAGAGCCAATTCCACCACGGGCTGAACGGCGCCAACGACCTGTCCGGGTTCCGCAAGCCTGGCCGTCACTGTGGCCGCCTGCGGGGCGACAATTGTGGCATCTTCCAACGCTTTTTCTGCTAGCTCAAGATCTGCTTGGGCTTGGGCAAGTACGCCTTCTTTGACGCGGGATTGATCGGCTGCGGCATCACGGGCCACGCGGGTGGTGGCCCCTCGTTCGAGCAGTGCTTCTTGGCGTCGCAAATCTTCGTCTGCCTGCTCCCGATCTGCTGTTGCAGTTGAAACGCCAGCACGTGCGGCGCGCAGGGCTTGTTCTTGCTGAATGGACGTAATGCGCACCAAGACGGCACCAGCTTCGACAACATCGCCTTCGTGCACATCAATACTGTCGATGCGCCCACCGCTAGGGAACGACAATGCAAGCGTATCGCGCGCCACAATTTCACCAGTGAGGGCAATGCTGCGAGTCGCATCAGTGGATTGCGTGGTGACGACTGACACGATCAGCGGCTCTTCTGCGGCAAGTGGGGCAGTGAAAAGCAGCCCAGCCAACAAAGCAAATACAGGAATACGACGCATAGGAATGTCCATTTCATCATCATGGTCTTTGCAATCCGCGCGAAGGCACGCATCAGATAGCAATTGCTATCTGGTCGACATAGCGCTGGATCATTCAGATCACAACTGCTATCTGACTGCCCATGACAGAGCATTCCAAACGCGCAATATCCCAGCAACAAACACGCGACGCAATCATCAGGGCGGGGGCAGAACTGATTGCAAAAAATGGGTTCTCCGGTGCCTCCGTGCGCGATATCGCTGCGCGGGCGGGGTTTACGCAAGGCGCATTTTATTCAAACTTTCAAAGCAAAGATGACCTTGTTCTTGAAATCATGCGTAGCCAGTTCCAATACGCTTATGCGTCAATGGAAGTGCTGAGCAGTGATACCTCAAAATCGACCACTGAAATGGTCACCGAGGCGTCGCAATGGCTGCGCGAAATTTGCGGATCAAGCGAAAGGGCGCAGCTCGAAGCCGAGATTAGCCTGCATGCATTGCGCGATCCGACCTTCGCAGAAAGCTATTATGCGTTGCTTGATGAACAAGCGGACAAGATGGCACATATCGTTCAAAAATCCGCTGACGCGCGTCAACTGAAACTGCGCGCGCCTGCACGTCAACTTGCGATGGGAATGATCGCGATGGCGCGCGGGCTCAAACTTATGATGCCCCAAAATGACCCGCAGACAATCCTAAGCACGCTTGCGATCTTTTTGGATTCGACCTTGCAACCGGGTTACGTTGGACCTGAAGATAATGACAGGTCACCCGCTGAAGCCCGCGCGGATGCAATCGTGAATATGAAGCAATCCCAATAATTTGGACGCACCATCCACCACCAAGATCGCTGTAATCGCATGCTTGCTCATCAGCGCGAGCGCCGCAGAGGTAGGGATATCCGGTGAGACTGTCGTCTTCACATACAATCACTAGTATGCGGCATTTGTAGTATAAGGCAAGCAAGTCGTCCAATTCCGAGGTCTCGCCAAAATTTGACGTCTCTAAGACAACACCATCGCCGTCAACTACGCCACGTTACAATGCTGCGCGGGAAGGGATCGGCGTCATCCAGCAACACCAATGTGTCGATTTCTGACGCTTTATGAACTGCATCAAAAAGGTTGTGTGGCTTGGTCGAGGCACCTTTGCCGTTGCAGCCGCTGCGGTATCTTGTACCGATACCCGTTAGGCCGCACCCGATCGAATGGCTGCTGGTATCGGTCGCGATGTTTGCTGTAATTCTTGTTTGAGTTTGTCTGCAATCGCGGCGGCCGCGACGTGGCGACCGGTAGTGCAATAAAAATCGCCGGGCAAAAGGGCCGAGGCTTTCACCGCCTGCAAAAACATCGCAACATTATCTGCGGGTTTTACACTGCGGTCGTTCAGGAATTCCCAAATGTCATATGGACTGTTTCCCACCGTCACGACGGCGTCATGTCGGTAGATGGCATCGCCCATCGCGAGAATTGGGATATTGTGGCGCAATGCCGAAAATGCGGAGGTGGAATTGATTACGATCATGCCCGACGCATGGGCCGCAATATCGCCAATTGCGCCAGATTTGAGGATGCGTACCTGACCTTCTATCCCCAGATCCCGTGCAGTTCGCTGAATGAGCCGTTGGGTTTGCCGCGCCTGCCGGTCCAATGGGTGAAGTTTAAATACGAGGGTTTCTGAGGTGTGCGTGTGCCGAAATGCGCTGAGCGTCTCTTGAATTAATTTTTCGTTCGACCAACCGCGCGCGGCATACAAAAGCTGGCTATCGCTTGGGACTTGTAAAATGACCAGTATGAAATTCTTGCGCAACTGTCCCCGAAGGCGGCGCAACGAAGGGCCGCTGGTGTACCGCGCGACGCCGCGCATCACGGCGTCGCGGGCCCATGTGTATGCGAGGCGAAACACCCCTTCGCGTTTGCGGTGAAAAAGAGATTGCTGGGGTCGGGTTGCCCAAAAATCACGGCGCAGGTAATAGAGCGCCGCCCAAAAACACATTTTGAGATAGGCGTTTTGGGGAGTTTCTGCCGCGGGATGATCGCCAGCGCAGTCTTGACCGGGGGCCCATTGGCACAAAGGTGAACTGTCATTGTTGCCACCAATTTCACATGTCACGTATCCCGATCTTAAATACCCTTCTTCTAGGCAAATTACCCGGACACCATAGGTCGCGGCAATCTGTCGTGCGATTTGATGGGCTGGCCGCATCGCCCCAAACATCACAACGAAGTCTGGCAAATTGTGACGTATCTCTGCGTCAAGGAATTGCGCCCAGTTATCAAGCGCGCCTGGAAAAGGCTGGGTCATTTGGCCCGCTGAGAACCGTTCATCACCTGCATTAAACGTGACACGCTTCGTACGAAAGCCAAGTGCGTTAAGTTCTTTTTGGAGATCGCGGAAAAAGGGACCGACCGGCCCTTGTAGCAAAAGAACATAGGGTTCTTGCGTGCGCGTTGAACGATCTACGTAATGAAACATTGCGTCTTCAAACCGCTGATCCGGCACAATTGTCCGTCGACGAAAGAGTAAGCATTCAAGAATTCGTCCCTTGCATCCAGTTCACTGAACACGCGCAGACCGCGTGCACATGCTATGAGGTGAACCTACCGCGGCAGAATGAAATTTGCGTAAACGCCATCTTTGTACGAGGATCGCTTCTCGCTATTAGTCGTCTTTCCCGCCTAATTTCCATTTGCCGCTGTAAAACCGCAGATGAAACAAAGGGAATTTGACGAGCTCTTCAGCGAGGAACAGTGAAAAGACCCAAAATACAGGTAATTCAAGGTAAACAACAAAAAGCACCGTTAGTGGTACTTTGCACAACCATGATCCGACAATGAAAATATGCATTACATAGAGGGTGTCGCCGCCCGCCCGCAGCGATTGCCCGCAGATTGCGTTGGATCCTTTGGGAAATGGTAAAACCAGTAAAACAGGCAGAAAGCTGAATAATGCCGCACGGGTTTCGTCTTGAAGATCCGCATAGATGCGATCAGATGCGAGGCATAACACGAGGTAAGTTACAGAGACGACGCCTGCTGCAACAAAGGCCATGCGCCATGCACGGCTTAAAAACTCGTCGAGCGCGTCGCTTGGTGTGTCTTTGGCAAGCAATTGAGCGACCGTAATACCTGTCGCTTGCGCCCATGCGATACCAAAGGTGCCCGCAACTTGAACCCAAGGCGAGATCAACGTCATCGCAGCAAAGGCATTGATGCTCATCTTTGCATAGATCAATGCGCAGACATTCGTTGCCAGCGTCATGCTGACAAATGTGCCCGCAATTGGGGCGGCGAATTTCAGATGTCGTTTGAGCGAGATAAATAGGGTTGCGTGTAGCCAGCCACCTACTGTGCGGTATCCGCGGGTGTCATTGTAAAAATGCACCCCCATAAAAACGGTGCGAGCGACAGCGGCAACGACGGTCCCTACCGCCGCGCCGACCACGCCAAGTTCGGGCAACCCATACAGTCCATTGATCAGAACCACACTGACGACCACGTTCACAGGCAGCGCGATCAAATAGCTATAGAACGGGGTCTTTGTATTGCCGCAACCGTTGAAAAAGCTGCCTAGACACTGACCAACGGCCTCTATCAAAACCACCAATAGAAAGACTTGCAAATAGGCTTGGGCTTGGGCTGCAATGTCTGGGGTGTGCGCAAACGCGGTGATGATCCGATCACCAAAGATCAGTACCAAGACCAATCCAATCGACGCCATTACAAGATTAATGATGATACCCGCGTAAAACCCGGTTTTAAGCGCCACCAGCCTGCCTGACCCAAAGGCTTGCGCCAATCGGATTTGCGTCGCGCTTGAAAAGGCAAAAAGCACACCAAGCAACACCCCGCCCAACGATGCGGCTAATCCCATCGCTGCGAGTGCCTGTTCACCTAAACCAGACACTAAATAAGCGTCAATCACGATAATGCCGTGCAGCATCATTGCCTTAAGCGTCAATGGCCAAGCCATCTGCAAAATCGTGCCTGTGCTGGGTGTGAGCGACTGCATTGCAGTTTAATCCAAAGGCCCTATGGCCCGTTTTGCTGAAAACAGCCCCATGGAATGGGGCTGTTTAATCATTTTGTGGCGCTCTTAAGAGAACAGCATACCGCCGTTGATATCGACGTTTGTGCCGGTGATGAACGCCGCCTCGTCAGACGCGAGGAACACAGCGGCTTTGGCGACGTCTTCGGAAAGACCTTCACGCTTGAGCGGGGTAACGTTCGCAACATGTGTGCGGACTTCTGGCTTGGTGAACACATTGTGGAAATCAGTGTCGATCATGCCAGGGCAAAGCGAGTTGACGCGGATGTTTGGACCCAATTCTTTGGCCATGCTGCGCGTCAAAGTCATGACCGCACCTTTTGATGCGGCATAAGCGCTAGAGCCTGGCCCGCCGCCGTCACGACCTGCCTGAGATGCCATTGCCACGATCGAAGAACCCTCACCCATGTGTGGTAGGCATTCGCGAATAGCCAACATGAACGACGTGGTGTTCAACGTCATGACCTTGTTCCAGTGCTCAAGCGTCATGTCGTTCATTTGGACGCGGGCAACGATGCCGCCGGTGACGTGCATCAGGGTGTCGATCTTGCCAAATTCAGCCACGGTTTTCGCGACGAGTGCTTTGACGTCTGCTTCGCTTGTCATGTCGCCTTGCAGGGCAAATGCATTGCCGCCCGCAGCCTTAATTTCAGCAACGGCGGAATCCGCACCCTCAGAGCTGGAATGGTAGTTGATCGCAACATTCGCGCCTTGCGCCGCAAGTTCCAGCGCGCATGCGCGCCCGATATCACGACCGCCACCAGTGACGATTGCTGTTTTACCTTGAAGTTTCATTTTTCTCTCCAGTTTCAAAATATTAGCGGCATTCCTGAAACCCAGAAACGCCGCGCTATGCCGCTGCCTTTGGGGTTATATGCCCGTGCTAGCAAGTTTTTTCATGACGACTTTGAACGAATTTTCGTCCGCATCGGTGAAATACAGATCGCAGTCGTAGCCCTGGTCATCCAAGAAATGGAAGATCCGTTTTGGGTCATCATTGGCATAAGGAACCAGCAATGTTGCGACCCGGTGCCGCCGCGATTTAGAATAGTTCACGCTAAGGAATGACCCAACGTGTTGATCCTTGATTTCGGACATATCCACACCCGGATATCCAGTGGTTTGCGTCAGGGTTGGCGTGGTGCCTTCGGACCAGATGACCTGACCGTAGAATCCTGCCCGTTCTCCCGTGTTTCGGAAAGAGTTTGCGCCCAATTCAAAGGTATTGTTGGCATGCAAGCGCCACTCGATTTCGACCTCTTCAGAGGCATCGACGCTATCGACAATCACAAAATAACTGTCGCGTACAAAATACACTTCGCGTTCGACCTTTGTGACCTCTGGCGTGATCAGCTTGTAGGCTTGTGTCGCATCGCCTTTGATATAGATGTGATCTTCGCGCTCTTCTGCGGCAAGGATTTTCCCGGTGGATTGCATTTGTAAGGCTTTATCGCGGCCCGCATATTGCCCTTTACCGTTGATCAAGATCGCATTCTTGGACACGGTTTGCTTGCGCCATTCTTGGTGCATGGAGCTATTAAAGGCGACGTAATAGCCGGATTGTACCGCCAAATCTTCACCGTAGGCAGCCAGGCAGAATGCGTTTTGGTCGCCGTGGCTGTGGCTGATCGATCCGAATGGCGATGATTTCATCACAAACTGGATATGCTGCGCCGGGTCATCCATCCGGTGTTGGATGGCCGTCCAACCAATGCCTTCAAAGAACTTAAGCTTTTCCATCTCACTTGGGGATGTGGCTTCGACGACAGGCCAATCGGTCCGGTAAAGCATTTCGTCAAAATTGAAATCCCACCAACCGTAATTATAGAACGCCATTTCGGTGCCCTGATCATTGCGTTTGATTTCGTCATAATACCATTGATAGGCGCCATTGCCCGTGACCCCAGCAAACTGGCGCAGGTTATAGCCAATTTTCAGACAAGGCAGATCGCCCATCGTGCTGTCGTCGCCGAACGTTGCGCGGCGCGTGTCAGGTGCTTTGGTGTAAAGCGGCATGTCCCCGGTGTGTTGAAAGAACGGACGGTTATAGAGGTTAATTCCTGTGAATAGTTTCAGCAGGTTTGCCGCCTCAGTCAGATAGGCCATACCAGTCATCCAATAATGCGGACCTTCGGCCCAGCCGCCATCCGCGTCACCCCAAGGCGAATAGACGGTGAACAGGAATTCAATCGAGTAATCCAACCAGTCGCGGGCCTCTGGTTCTTCGTCCAGCAATGCGATCGCGGCGGGGATCAACACCGCAGACACCGCCCGCACAGCGTGGCTATCGTATGGAAACAGATGGATATTCGCGTGTTTGATGATGTGATCGGCAATTTCACGGGTGCGGATCAGTAGCGCAGCGCGCACCGTATCGCGTTCATCCGCAGACAAATAATTATACAGCCAATCATACCCCCAAGCCAAAGCATCGGTCACACGGAATGCCCATTCATCGGTATAGCCACGTGATGTGACGCCTGCCGGGTCCCAACTGGCGGCCTCAAGCAGCCATTCTTTGGCGCGGGCAACCATTTCGGGGTTATCCGTCACATGACCACCAATCGCCAAATGGCGGATTGCATAGATCAATTCTTGGCAGTCGATATAGGTTTGGCGCCAGATGGGCGCGACACGTTGATGGTTCGGATAGCCCGCGGGCTCTTTCATCACGGGGCGGTCCATCCACGGCAGGACAGATTTTTCATAGAAAGTTGACCATGTGCAATGGTCAGCATCTTTGGCGACCGCTTTTTTAAAATCTTTTAGTGCTGATGGGCTTTGCCACAGGCGCGGGTGCGCCATATCGGCATTTGCATAGCGATTGGCCCGGTTTGGCAGTGAGGTTTGGGGCAGATCAGGGGCAACGTCGAAACTACGTGATGTGCTCCATTGTGTGGCGGCTTTGCCGGCTTCGGCGTCCCAAACCGCGTATGACCAATGATAGCTGCCCGGTTCAAAGGCGACGTCAGGGGTCAAGAAATTCAGCGCAATATCTTCGAATATTCGCGTCTTTGCGGTCGGGTATGTTGGATCTGTGGATACGCGCACAACATAATGCGCCTCGTCAGCGACGACGGGCAGCCAAGTAAACCGGGGCGGGTTTTCAGTCACGCTTTGCCCATCGGGCGCGTATTGAATGTTAAGCCGTCCAGCACGTGGTTCGTCCAAATATGCTGCCTGAGTGGTGCGCGTAGCCATCGAAATTCGTCCTAGTATTCTAAAGGTTTAGACTGCCCGCCAACAGTGGCGGACAGTCCGGGAGGAAACGTATTAGTTACCGTATTGACGTGTGTACGCGGCCTGCATCACTGCGATCACGTCGTTGTAGCCCATGCGATCTAGCTGAGCGACATAGTCATCCCAGTCAGCTTCGATGTCGCCAGTGCCCAAAATCCACGCCTGCTGACGCTCCAGCATATAGGTTTGGATTTGGGTCCAATTACGGTCGTAGACGCGTTGTTCATCTTCGTTGAACGCCACGCCCAAGAATTGGTCGATCAGCAGATCATTCGCGTCGTAAAGCTCAATCCCTTCGCGGGCGGCTTCTGCTGTCCACTGCCATTCATAGCGGTAGTCCTGCCAGTAGCCGCGCTGGATTTGTGCGCCGACTTCGTACATCTGCGTGTTCACCGCGATGCCGCCATTCAGGACCTCGTCGGTAAAGACTGGTTCGCCGTCGACCATGTTCCATGTGTCGCCTTCAACACCAAAGTTCGACAACAAACGGCCTTCTTCGGTAAAGAAGAAATCAAAGTACTTGATTGTCTCAACGACGTTTTCATTGGTGTGGCTGATCGCCCAACCGTCGGGTTTGAACGGAATGCGGCGGTGCTCTTCCATGCGGACACCGCTGATAGATGCTGGCGGCAAGTAAGGCACAAAGTTAAAGCCTTCGACCGTTCCTTCGAGCGACGCATTGTAACCTGATGTCGACGCAAACCAATCGTGGGTCATCCCACCAAGGTTTTCAGACAATAGATAGTCACGTGAACTAGAGCCGCGGGTAAAGATTTCTGGATCGATCAATCCTTCGGCGTACCATTTGGCCAAATGCGCCATGCCGTCACGGTAGCCTTCGGTCGCATAAGGGTGCTGCAACTGACCATCGACATCCATAAAGTCATGATAGGTGTCAGAGCCACTAGAACGGCCATCCCATAGGGTTACATAGCGGATCAGTTCTTCCCACTGGCGTTGGAAAATCGGGATTTCATCTTTCAGGCCGTTGCCATTTGGATCATTGTCGCGGAACGCAACCAAAACGTCATACAATTCGTTCACGTCTTGCGGCTGTTCTAGACCAAGCGTGTCCAACCAGTCTTGGCGAATGAAGTAAGCGCGGCCAAATTTACCATCGGGCAGATAGGGGATGTAATACATATTGCCATCCCACGATGAAATCGCTTGGGCAATGTCAGGGCGTTCGTCAAAGAATGCTTTGATGTGTGGGGCATGTTCTTCGATGAGATCGTTCAGCGGTACAAATGCGCCTTCGGGGCCGTATTGGTTGACCGCATCTTTGATCCGGTGGCCGCCAACGATGTCAGGCAGATCGCCAGTCGCCAATAGCAGGTTGATCGCTTCGTTGTGGTCAGTTGTGTTCTTACCAGATGTCGCGTCAAGCAGGTGAATACCTGTCATCTCGCGGGCAGCCAACTCGACCGGATATTCTTCGTTATACCCTTGGGCGCGCGGCCAGTGCATGTGGATCGTCAGCTCAAGCGGCTCATCCACAATTTGCAGATGCCCGTCGGCGTGCGCGACAGGCGCAATCGCTGTGGTCATCAAGATGGCCGAAGCCAGTTTCATTTTACGCATATTTACCTCCATTTATGCAGTTTTGTTGGACGTCGTTAACCGGATCACTCTTTCACCCCTCCCAATAGGATGCCTTTGTTGAAATACTTCTGAACAAAGGGATAGATCAGCAGAACCGGAATGATGGAGCAGACAACAATCGCAGCTGTGACGGTATCAACCGAATAAGGTGCGTCGATCAGTGTTGCCGCAAATTGTTCGTCATCTGAAAGTTCAGTAATGACGTGGCGTAGATAGACCTGTAGTGGGATCTTCTGTTCGTCTTGCAAAAGAACCATCGCCCAAAAGAAGCCGTTCCAGCGTGCCACGATACAAAACAGCGTGACAGTCGCGATCGCGGGTTTGGAAAGCGGGATGTAGACCTTGCGCAGCACTTGAAAATCATTCGCGCCATCCATGCGTGCTGCTTCTTCAAAGGATGCAGGGATGCTTTCGAAAAAGTTGCGCAGCAAGATGATGTTAAACGCGTTACAGGTAAAGGCGATGATGATCCCGAAATAACTATCCAGTAGGTGCAGGTCACGCATGTTCAAGAAAAACGGGATCAGTCCCGCGTTAAACCACATGGTGAATGCCACCATCAGGTTCCAAAAACGGCGACCGTAAAGTTGGGGGCGCGATAGTGCATAAGCACCCGGAATGATGATGATCAGGCTCATCACCGTGCCGCCAATCGTGTAGATGAACGTATTGCGATACGATATCCAAAACTGCGGTTCAGACAGAACCTTGCCATAGGCGGCAAAGGTCATATCAACCGGTGTCAAAACTACGGTTCCCGCCTGCGCCGCAAACCCAGAGCTAAGCGATAGCGACGCGATGTAGATGAACGGGTACAGCGTCGACAGCGCGAACAACCCGACCAGGATCATGTTGGCTATGACAAAGCCTTTGTCACCGCGCGAATAGAGATTCATGTTCGCCATTTTCTATTCCCCTACCACAGTGATGTGCGCGAGTAGCGCTTGGAAATTGTGTTCGCGGTCATCACCAGAACAAAGGCAACAACGGCGTTAAACAGACCTGCCGCAGCGGCCAGATCGTATTGACCGACCTGCAAACCTTGCCGGTAGATGTAGGTGTTCACGACATCCGCGGTTTGATAGGTGGCGGGCTGGTACAGCAGGATGATCAGCTCAAACCCGACCTCAAGCAGGTTGCCGATACGGATGATCAGCATAATGATGATCGTCGGCATGATTGATGGAATGGTGATTTTCCACATCATCTGCCAGCGCGAAGCACCGTCTACCACGGCACTTTCATACAGTGACGGGTTCACCCCGGCGATTGCGGCTAAAAACACGATGGAGCTAAACCCAGCCTCTTGCCAAATGCCAGACCCGATAAAGATCGGGCGGAACCATTCAGGTTTGGTCAAGAAATAGATCTTATCAAAACCCAGCCAATCAAGCACCGTGTTGACCACGCCCGAAGATGGCGAAAATGCAGTAATCACGATGCCTGAAATAATCACGGTCGAGATAAAGTGCGGCAGGTAAACAACCGTCTGCACTGTCTTCTTATAGGTTTGGTTCAGAACCTCGTTAAACATCAGGGCTAAGATGATTGGCATCGGGAATCCAAACACCAACGTCAGCATACTGATAATGACTGTGTTTTTTAACGCGCGAATAAACTGGTCGCTGCCAAACAATGTGTGAAAATGTTCAAACCCAATCCAAGGGCTACCCTCGATCCCGCGAAAAACGCTGTAGTCCTTGAACGCAATTTGCAGCCCGTACATCGGGCGATACAAGAAGACTAAGAACCAGATAATTGTCGGCGCCAACAGCACGTAAATTTGCCAGTTGGCGCGTAGATGGTCCACGATCCGGGTCATTCTATTGGTGTGATCTGCCATATCCAGACCGCCTTATGCTGTGCCCGGGTGGCCAAAGGCCATGCCGGTTTCGCCGTCAAAGACTTTGATGTCGCTGGTCGCAATGCTGAGCGCGGTGACATCTTCAATCTCCATCGCTTTGCCGTTGGTTTCCGCCTTTGCGACAAAGGGTTTGTCAGACACCATCGTGTGCAACAACGCCTCGGACCCTAAGGTTTCGATCAGATCAAGTGTCACAGGTAACTCAGAGCCGCCATCAATCGGGGCAATCGACATGTGTTCGGGGCGCATACCGACAACAATTTTGCGTCCTTCGCTGTGCTCTAGCCCTGGAATGGCTGGTAGCCGGACAGAGACGCCATCGATTTCAGCCAAAGGTCCGTTGGCATCATAGGCCAGCTTTGCGTCGATTTGGTTCATCGGCGGAGAACCAATAAAGCCCGCCACA
>CALLAF010000044.1 GCA_938002605.1 uncultured Paracoccaceae bacterium
ACATTCACTATGATGGCACACCGGAATTGATGGGCGATTATGCGGTGCTGGCGCGCGATTGCGGTGCAACAATCATTGGCGGCTGCTGCGGTACAACGCCTGATCACTTGCGGGCGATGCGCGAAGCCTTGGAAACACGCCCACGCGGCGATCGCCCGACATTAGAGAAAATCTCTGAAGTTTTGGGCGGGTTTTCATCCGCGTCGGATGGCACAGATGGCGCCGGACCAGAAGCCGCACCACGCCGCGGTCGCCGCCGCAAGGCCTAGTGAAAATCGCGGCTTGGAAAAAGCCGCTTTGCCTGATCGCGCGGATGCATTGCGCGCGGCTGGGCTCTTGGGCGCGGTGCATCATCGGCTTGCGGTTGGGTAACCCCCACCGCATCATCCATCGGATGTCCAAGTGTGCGTAGCTGGTCTGATATATCTGCAACATGCTGCGCAATCACATGCACAACAATGCCTTCGCGCTGCACATGCCCGGTGATCCGCAACAACCGCCCTCCCATCACCGCGCGGCGGAATTGCTTATAGACCGCTTTCCAAACGACTACATTTGCCACCCCTGTTTCATCCTCAATGGTCAGGAACACCACACCGGATGCGGTGCCAGGGCGTTGACGTGTGATCACCAATCCGCACACCTGCACCTGCCCCAAAGGCACATCTGGCAAGGCCGCATGTGGGGTTAGCCCGCTCAGATGCGGGCGTAAAAGCTCCATCGGGTGCGCCTTAAGTGACAGGCGCATCGCAACGTAGTCTTCGACAACCTCTTCGCCCAGATGCATGGTGGGCAGGGTCACGGGCGGCTCTGTGATCCCTTCACCGTCCAATGGATCGCTGAACAGCGGCAGCGGCTTATCGCCTTTGATCGCCTTCACCGCCCAAAGCGCATCACGCCGCCCCAGCCCCATATCGGCATAGGCATCTGCCTCGGCCAGACGTTCCAACACAGGCGGGCCGACACCTGCGCGCAGCCACAGTGATTGTGGATCGCGGTAGCCATTGCCGCGCGCGGCCACGATCCAGCCGGCATCTTCTTCGCGAAAGCCCTTAATCTGGCGAAACCCAAGCCGCAGCGCCAGCGTTCCATCGCTGCGTTTTTCCAACGTATTATCCCAATTGCTGGTATTCACGCAGATCGGGCGGACCTCAATCTGGTGTTCACGCGCATCGCGCACAATTTGCGCGGGCGCATAAAACCCCATCGGTTGTGAATTCAGCAGCCCGCAGGCAAACGCGGCCGGGTGGTGACATTTGAGCCAAGCCGAGACATAGGCCAGCATCGCAAAGGCAGCGGCATGGCTTTCGGGAAACCCGTATTCACCAAAGCCTTCGATTTGTGAAAAACAGCTTTGCGCAAACTCGGGTTCATACCCGCGCTCAAGCATCCCTACGATGAATTTGTCGCGCAACTGCCCAATGGTGCCCATACGCCGGAAGGTTGCCATAGATCGGCGCAGCTTATCCGCCTCTGACGGTGAAAACCCGGCGGCCACCACGGCAATTTGCATGGCTTGCTCTTGGAACAAGGGCACACCAAGCGTCTTACCAAGCACGTTTTCCAGTTCTTTCGACGGGAATGACACCGGTTCTTTGCCTTGGCGGCGGTTGATATAGGGGTGCACCATCCCCCCTTGGATCGGACCTGGACGCACGATGGCAACCTCGATCACCAGATCGTAAAATATGCGCGGTTGCATCCGTGGCAAGAAGTTCATCTGCGCCCGGCTTTCGACCTGAAACACCCCAATTGCATCGGCCACGCAGAGCATGTCAAAGGTCCGTTCGTCCCCCTGCGGCACGCTGGCAATGCTATAGTCTGGCCCGCCATGCTGCGCGATCAGATCAAAGCTTTTACGGATACAGGTCAGCATTCCCAGCGATAAAATATCGACCTTTAGAATACCCAACGCATCGATATCATCCTTGTCCCATTCAATAATCGTCCGGTCATCCATTGCGGCGTTTTCAATCGGACAAAGTTCATCCAACCGCCCCTTGGTGATAACAAACCCGCCAACATGTTGTGACAGATGGCGCGGAAACCCGATGATATCGCCGATCAATTTGATGGTCTGCGCAAGTCGCGGGTCCGACATATCAAGCCCCAGTTCCCTGATCCGTTCGGGGTCCGCCCCGCCGTTCGACATGCCCCAGATTTGCCCCGACAGATTGGCGGTCACATCTTGGGACAGCCCCATGACCTTGCCGACCTCGCGGATGGCAGCACGCGACCGAAAATGGATCACTGTCGCGCAAAGCCCGGCGCGGTGCCGCCCGTATTTGGCATAGATATGCTGGATCACCTCTTCGCGGCGCTCATGTTCAAAATCAACGTCAATATCAGGTGGCTCGCCCCGGTGTTCCGACACAAACCGTTCCACGACCATGGTGATAGTTTCGGGGCTGACATCCGTGATCCCAAGCAGATAACACAGGATAGAATTGGCAGCTGATCCGCGCCCTTGGCACAATATCCCCTGCCCGCGTGCAAATTGCACGATATCATGAACCGTTAAGAAATACGCAGGGAAATCAAGCGCTTTGACAAGATCCAGTTCTTTATACATCTGGGCAATCGCCCGGTCTGGCGCCCCTTGTGGGTAGCGCGTCTTTAACCCTGCATGCGCCAACCGCACGAGCCGATCTTGCGGGGGTTCATCGCCTGAAATCTCATCGGGGTATTCATAGCTTAACTCTGATAAGCAAAAGCTGGCTTTGGCGGCGATTTGCACCGTGCGGCGCAAGGCGGCGGGGTGACGGGCAAACAGACGTTGCATATCCCCTGCCGCTTTCAGCCGCCGTTCTGCATTAGGCAACGCGCGCGTGCCGATTTGATCAATCGTGATATGGTGACGCATGCAGGTCAGCACATCAGCAAGCTGACGTCGTGATCCGTGATGCATCAATACATCGCCCACCGCCACCATCGGTGCCGCGCAGCGCAGTGCAAGCCGCGCGCAGGCATCAAAATAGCGCTGATCGCTGCCGTCATAGCGGGGGGCAGACCCCAGATAGACATCACTTGGATAGCATTTGCGCAAACGTGTGATATCGGATTGGCTGGCACGTAACCTTTTTTGCGGCAATGCAATCAACGTCATCCCTGCCCCGCCTTGTTCCAGATCACGCAGGTCCAGATGGCATTCGCCCTTAGGTGCCCGCCGTTTGCCCAAAGTCAGCAACCGCGTCAGATTGGCATACCCCGCCCGATCATGCGGCAGCGCAAGCCAATGCGTGTCGCAATCGCGCAAGATTAACCGCGTGCCGATGATCAATTTTGGCAAATGGCGGTCAGGGTCCGCGCGATGCAATTCGCGCAGTGCAGAAAACCCGCGCACCACCCCCGCCAGTGAATTATGATCGGTAATAGCGAGCGCCTGCAGCCCTAACTCAGCAGCCCGCGCGATCATTTCTTCGGGGTGCGACGCGCCGCGCAAAAAGGTAAAATTTGTGGTCACCCCCAATTCGGCATAGCCCGGTGCGATAGATGGTGGGCGCGCGATCATGCGAATTCCCCCTGCACAAACCAGCCCGGATTTTGCGGCGTGTAATACAGCCAAAGCCTGCGCCCTTGCACCGTATCCACCTTCCAATAATCACGCAGGCCAGACCGCCAATTATCATCCGTCAGCCACCATTCTGGCGCGATCCGTTCGGGGCCTGTTGCATGCCCCACCGTCAATGCCATGCGCCGCCAACGAAAGTGCTGCGGCGGGCGCGCCCCTGCCCCTGCAATCGGTTCGGGCGCAAACAATTGTAATGGGCGTGGACGCAATGCCGCCCATGCGCCTTCGGCCCGGCTATAGGCGGCCGCGGCGATTTGAAAGCTGCGTTCGGGGATATGGCTATCGGCGGGCAAAAACCGATGAATGTTGTCTAATCCAATCCGGTTGCCAATACGGGTAATCAAATCGTCGATGCCTTGGGTGCGCGTGGCTACCCCATGGGTGATTTGTGCCTTAGGCAGGGATTCGACCTGAATCGCGGTTAATCTTATCTGATCAATACCATAACCTGCGTCGACCTCGCCAACGCCGCGTTCAAACAGTGGCAAAATCCGCGCCGCATCGCGCATGGGCGCAGCCAGTCGCAATTCGACAACTTGCGCAGCTTGGTCAACGCGGCGCAAATGCAGCTGCAATTTACGTGCGCCCATGTCTTGATCTTTGAGCTTAGCGCACAGCCGTTCTAGCAACCGTTCCGCGCCCGCCATTACATCACCGCTGAGCCCGATAGGATCAGGCAAGGTCATCCGCACCCCGTAATTGGGTGCGTCTTTGAGCGGAGAAATATCTTCGTCGCGCGCGCCTGTTGCCTGATCCAAGCGCAGCACCACATCCGGACCAAAGCGGCGCGCGATTGTGGCCCTTGGCAGCGCAGTCAGATCCGCGATTTTGCGCAAACCAAGCCGCTGCAACGTCGCATCCGTTTTGGCATCCAGCCGCAGCGCCGCAACAGGCAAGTGCGCGATATCTGCACCCTGCGCCCTTTGTCCGAAATGCGTCAAAGCCCAAGCCGCACCGCGTGTATCAGCCACAGCCACACGCCCCTGCAGCCCCGCGCGTGACAGACGACCACGCATATCATCCAACATCGCGTCTTCGCCGCCAAACAGATGCGCCGACCCTGCGATGTTCAGCAAAAGCCCATCAACCCCGTCGATCCCCACCCAAGGGCAGTACCGTTTTCCCCAGCGTGCAAGCATTTGTAAAAACCGCGCGTCGGCAATCGGATCAGCGGGGCAACTTTGCAGATCAGGGCAATAGGCACGTGCATCCGAAAACCCCATATCCCGGTGCAGCCCTTGGGCCGCAGCCGCATTGTTCAGGCAATAGATGCGATCAGTGTTTTTTGCGTGATGTGTCACGACAAAGGGGCGCGTGTCATCGCCATTCAGCGCACCAGCACGCAGGACCCTATCGCTGGGCAGGTTTGGAAACCACATTGATACGACGCGTTTGCGCATGCCACTTTACGTTCCAACTTGTTAATGTTCCTGATTTGTTCTTTATAATTTTCCAATTCTGCAAAGTCGAGTCCGCTGCTGCCCCGCTCACATCAAAAACCGGGGTGCAGCGCCAGCGCGTTTGCGCCGCATTACTGCCCATATCCTCGGGCAACAAGCACAGGCCCATCGCATCGCCCTCTTGTGCGGCTAGCTGCAATCGCCGCCCTTCGCTCAACCCGATGCGTTGGCTCAGTTCAATCACCACAAGGGCGATATGGCCGGATCGCAAGGCCTCCTCTGCCGCGGCAAGCGCATCAATCTGGCGGGCAGTTTGGGCAATCAGCAACTGCTTGGGGTCCAAATAGGACGCAAACCCAACCGGGTTAAGCTGCGCCCCTTGCCACGATTCGCGCAGCCAAAACACCGTTTTGCCGTTAGCCCCGCAAAGATGCCCCGCCAAAGCTGCAGCAAACGCAGGCGCCGAAGGCCCGCATGCCTCGTGGGTGCGGGTGTTTTTAGGGGGGAAATGGGACCAGAAATCAGTCATAACGGTAAATCTTTTCACAATGGGCATCCCGCCCGCCCACAAAATAGAACAAAAAAAGAACACCGACAACAGCAAGTCGGGTTTGAATTTACGAATGTCGCAAATCACTGGCTGGCCAAATCAATTTGGGCGCATTACGTAAGGAGAAACGCAAACGAGGTGCCAAATGTCCGACGAAGAAGATGACATCATCCTGTCCGAACTCAACGACGAGGATCTTGTCGCGCAAATGTTCGACGACCTTTATGATGGTATGAAGGACGAAATCGAAGAAGGCGTGAATATCCTGATCGCGCGCGGCTGGACACCTTACAAGGTCCTGACCGAGGCGCTTGTCGGCGGCATGACTATCGTCGGCCATGATTTCCGCGATGGGATTCTTTTTGTCCCAGAGGTTCTTCTGGCCGCAAACGCGATGAAGGGCGGCATGGCCATTCTCAAGCCATTGCTGATCGCCACAGGCGCACCGCGCATGGGCAAAATGGTAATCGGCACTGTCAAAGGCGACATTCACGACATTGGTAAAAACCTTGTTGCGATGATGATGGAAGGCGCCGGATTTGAAGTCTTGGATCTGGGTATCAATAACGCGGTAGAGGCTTATCTCGAAGCCATCGAAGCAGAACAGCCAGATATTTTGGGCATGTCCGCGCTTTTGACCACCACAATGCCTTATATGAAAGTCGTGATCGATACGATGATCGAAAAAGGTATGCGTGAAGATTATATCGTGCTGGTTGGTGGTGCACCGCTGAACGAAGAGTTCGGCAAAGCCATTGGCGCTGATGCCTATTGCCGTGATGCGGCTGTCGCCGTGGAAACAGCCAAAGAATTGGTCGCACGCAAACATAACCAAGGTGCGGCTATCTAGCATTTATGACGCGGCATCTTATGTATACCCCATGAGAGATCACCAGATGCCGCGCAGAACACTTGCCCTTCTTCTAATATCAGTCATCGCGCTTGCTGCGGTGACTGTATGGGTATTTACCCGTGCAGGCGGATTGACCCCGCTTGGCGTGGTGATCCTTTTGGCTTTGACCATTGGCCTCCGTTTTCTAGCAACAAAACGATGACTACAGACGCCAACCTCACGCATGATGGTTTAGCGCTCAACGGGCATGGGCGGGTCTTGCTGATCGCTTGCGGGGCACTTGCGCGCGAAATCATTGCACTGCGCAAAGGGAACGGATGGGACCATCTTGACCTGCAATGCCTGCCCGCCATCTATCACAATCGCCCCGAAAAAATCACGCCGGCGGTCCGCGACATCGTTGCGCAAAATCGTGACCATTATGAACGTATCTTTGTTGTCTATGCAGATTGCGGTACAGGTGGGCAATTGCAGGCTGCCTGCGACGAGATGGGCGTTAAAATGATCGCCGGACCGCATTGCTATTCATTCTACGAAGGCAATGACGCCTTTACCGCCCTTGATGAGGTCACGTCGTTTTACCTAACAGATTTTTTAGTGCGCCAATTTGATGCCTTTGTCTGGGAGCCTCTGGGCCTCGCAAAGCATCCACAACTACGCGACATGTATTTCGGGAATTACGAAAAATTAGTCTACCAAGCGCAGACAGAAAACTCTGAACTTATTGAAAAGGCGCGCGAATGTGCCGACCGTCTGGGGTTGGAATTTGAATATCGGTTTACCGGCTACGGCGATCTGGCCGCCGCAATCGAAGACGCCTAAGCAGCCGCAGCCGTTTCGCGAATACGTTCGACCATTGCGCGCAACCCATTTGACCGCTGCGCCGAAAGATGATCATTCAACCCCAAACGCGCCAATTCGGCAGGCGCATCCGTTTTCAGCACATCCGCAACAGGTTGGCCATTATACAGTGCCGATAGCACCGCAATCAGCCCTTGTACGATCATCGCATCCGATGCCCCGCGAAAGGTGAAAACACCATCGTTGATCTGCGGCACGAGCCAGACCTGACTGGCGCAACCATCAACCTTGGTCGCAGGCACGCGCAGCGCCTCTTCAAGCGGGGCCATCGCCTTGCCCATATCGATCACATGGCGATAGCGATCTTCCCAATCGTCAAGGAATTCAAAGGTTTCAACGAGGTCTTCAAAGTCAGCATTTGCCATCTGTATTCTCAATTTTTGTCGTTCAAAGAGCGACAGTCACAACCTTTTGGCCCTTAACAGCCAGCCCCACCAGCCCGTCGCACATGCGCAGCGCATCATGGCCAAAGACCTCGCGCCGCCATCCTTTTAACGCAGGTACATCACGTTCCCCACCCGCAAGCGCATCCAAATCCGCAGAGGTCGCGATCAGCTTTGGCGCAACACCTTCTTGATCGGTCTTTGCCTTCAGCAACACACGCAACATATCCGCCAAAGCCGGGTTAACCTGTAATTTCGCACGTGGGTTCACGACGGTAGGCATATCTTCGGGGGCCACGTTCAGCCCGTCTTGCACGGCCTTCAAAATGCCCTGTGCGATATCGCCTTTGCGGGCTTCGCGCAGCAACAACCGCGAGCGACCCAAATCCTGTTCAGTCTTCGGTTTGGTCGAGGCGAGTTCAACCAACGCATCGTCTTTGAACACACGGTTACGCGGGATATTGCGTTCTTGGGCATAGATTTCACGAAACCGCGCAAGTTCGCGAACGATTGCCAAAAAGCGCCCTGATTGCGTGCGGGTTTTCACCCGTTTCCATGCATTTTCCGGGTCCGCCTGATACGTCGCAGGGTTTTGCAAAACGTCCATTTCTTCGGCGACCCATTTCTTGCGGCTCGTCTTTGCTAGCTGATCTGACAGATATTCATAAATATCGCGCAAATGCGTCACGTCACCCAAAGCATAGGTCGCCTGCGCATCCGTCAGCGGGCGGCGGGACCAATCGGTAAAACGCGAAGATTTGTCCAAATCGGCCTTGGCAATCTTGCGCACAAGCGTTTCATACCCAACCTGTTCGCCAAAGCCACAGACCATCGCCGCAACTTGTGTATCGAACAAAGGTTCTGGGATAACGCCTTCGTCTACATAGAAAATTTCTAGATCTTGGCGCGCCGCATGGAACACTTTAACGACGCCATGATCGCGAAACAGATCATAAAGCGGTTCTAGCGAAATCCCATCAACCAGCGGATCGACCAGCACAGCGTCTTCGCCATTTTCATCCTGATAGGCCAGCTGAACAAGGCAAAGTTTGGAATAATAGGTGCGTTCACGCAGGAATTCAGTATCCACGGTTACATAGGCCCGTTTCGCAGCTTCCTTGCAAAAACTCGCCAAAGCTTCGGTCGTGGTAATCTTTTTCATGCGTTGCCCGTCAATCGTTCAATACTTTGCTACAGTGGTGCCGATTGATAGGCGATTGACCTAACAATGAAAAGCTTAGCCGTTGATCAGCAGCGGTGTCCGATCACCAACGGCGTATCGGCGCAACACTTGCGGATAAAGCTGGTGCTCAAACGGCAATAGACGTGCGGCTAGGTTATCGGGCGTATCACCCGTGTTGATCGAAATTTTCGCCTGCCCCAAGATTGGTCCGCCATCTAATTCGGCAATCACCTCGTGCACGCTACAGCCGTGCTCGGCATCCCCGGCCTCTAATGCCCGCGCGTGGGTATGCAGCCCTTTGTATTTCGGCAAAAGCGACGGATGGATATTCAGCATCCGGCCTTCCCATTTGCGCGTGAATTCAGGGGTCAAAATGCGCATAAAACCAGCCAGACAGATGATGTCAGGTTCGGCGGCGATCAAGGCCTCTTGCAACGCGGTTTCAAACGCCGCGCGATCCTTGCCGTAAGGTTTGTGATCAACCGCAGCGGTCGCAACACCCAATGCGCGCGCCTTTTCCAGCCCGCCTGCATTTGGGTCATTCGACAAAACCAACACAGGGCGCGCCGGATGATCGCCCTGCATATCCTTGACCAGCGACACCATATTGGAACCGCCGCCAGAAATCAGAATCGCAACGCGTTTACTCACAAAAGCGCGCCTGTATAGCTGACGCCTTCGCCTTTGGTCACGGTGCCAAGGTGATGCACCGTTTCGCCTGATTCAGCGAGTAGCACAGTCAGCGCCTCGGCCTCGGCGGCATCAACGGCCAGCACCATACCGATGCCTGCGTTAAATGTTTTGAGCAGCTCAGCCTCGGCCATACCGCCTGTTTCTGCCAGCCAACGGAACACGGCAGGCAATTCCCAAGACCCAAGGTCAACCTGCGCGCCCAAACCCTCGGGCAGAACGCGGGGCAAGTTTTCAGTCAAACCACCGCCAGTGATATGGGCAAGCGCATGCACGCCCCCTGCCCGAACGGCGCTAAGTGTTTGTTTTACATAAAGACGTGTCGGCGCAAGCAGTGCCTCGCCCAATGTCGCGTCTGCAAATGGCGCAGCATCCGACCAATCCAGCCCAGAAAGTTCCACAACGCGGCGCACCAATGAATACCCGTTAGAATGCACCCCATCAGAGGCCAGCCCAAGCAATACGTCACCCTCAACCACACCAGCGGGCAGATCTTCGCCGCGCTCCATTGCGCCAACAGCGAACCCCGCAAGATCAAAATCACCGTCGTGATACATGCCCGGCATTTCGGCCGTTTCGCCACCGATCAGCGCGCAACCCGAAGCCTCGCAGCCAGCCGCGATCCCATCGATAATGCGGGTCGCTTGGTCTAGTTCAAGCTTACCGGTTGCAAAATAGTCGAGAAAAAACAATGGTTCCGCACCTTGGCAGACCAGATCATTGACGCACATCGCCACCAGATCAATGCCGATCGTATCGACGTTGCCGGTATCAATGGCAATCCGCAGCTTGGTGCCAACACCGTCAGTTGCGCCCACCAAAATCGGGTCGCTATACCCAGCGGATTTCAGATCAAACAAGGCCCCAAAACCACCAAGTCCAGCCATGACACCGGGGCGCGCCGTGCGCTTTGCCGCCGGTTTAATACGTTCGACAAGCGAATTGCCCGCATCGATATCCACCCCTGCATCTGCGTAGGTCAGGCCGTTCTTGGTCATCGTGACACCCCATTCATAAGTTGCAATTGCGATAGCCCAAGCCCCGCCGTGACGCAACGCATGCGCAGGCACAAACAACGATAAAATCGCGATTTACTTACCACTTGTTAACGATTTGTAGGTCAACATGGGACCGAGATCGGAGCCCTCCTCGACTTCAATGGTATCTCTAGGTGTACGCGACAGCAGGCGGTTCGGGATTTTGCGAACGCGCCTGCTGTTCATTTTGACAAGCCTATCAAACTGTTGCTTGACGCCTCTGCCCTGTCTGATACTTCATGACCGCAGGGGGCCTGTAGCTCAATTGGTTAGAGCAGAGCGCTCATAACGCTTTGGTTGGGGGTTCAAGTCCCTCCGGGCCTACCAAAAAACCCCTAACATATTGTTTTTAAATTATATCTGTGGGGTAAACGGGGTAATACCTACAAAGAACAATATCAATTAGTTAGACGCCGAATTACCCCACCAATTCGCACTACGTGTACTTAAATACATTCCAATTTCACAGCACACTCTCCAAAATGGGTACAAATGGAAAACGCCGAGATCGATGTCTACTGCTAATGCGGGAGGTATGTGGTAGTGTGCTGCGCGGATCACCCGGGGCTAACCCCTATCGAAATTAGAGACCGGTTGCGGTGCGCGTCATGTAGCGCAACAAACGCCGATATTCGAATCAAGAGCTGGCAACCAAACAAGTGAGTAAATTAGCATCAACAAGCTATGCGCCTTCGTCATACGCGCCAATTCGAGTGGACGTGTCGCGGTTTGATGCCGCTCCTTTGATAGCATTTATTGCAGCAAAGGAGATGAACTATGGGATTGAAACGGACGGACGAATTCCGGGTTGACGCGGTGCGGATTGCGCTGACAAGTGGGCTGACGCGCAAAC
>CALLAF010000045.1 GCA_938002605.1 uncultured Paracoccaceae bacterium
CATGCTTCCTGAACAAGACTTGCTGGTATCTCCAAACCACCGCATGCTCATTTCTTGGGGGGCAACACAAGTTCTTTTTGGTGAACAATCAGTTTTGGTTGCCGCGAAATTTCTGGTTGGGTTGCCCGGAATAACCAAAGAAACAGATACCGAAACCGTATCCTATTTGCATATGCTGTTTGACCAGCACGAAATCGTTATCTCAAACGGCTCCCCAAGCGAAAGCCTGTACCGCGGTGACATTGCACTGCGTGGTGTTGCAAGTGATGTCCGTGATGAAATTTATATGCTGTTCCCTGAACTTGAGGACACAAGCTATTTTGTGCCACTTGCTGCGCCAACGTTGAAAAGCTACGAAGCCGCGGTTCTTATCACGCAAACATAGATGCCTCCGCGCTACGCAGAGTTGTTCATGATAGTCCCTGATCTCCGGATACAGGCTCCATTTTTCGGGATTGCGAAATGAGTGTCGCCAACTTACCGTCAAATCATGGTATCCAACCTTACATATTTTGAGCTGGGATGGCGTGCGCGTGGCGCGCCTTATGGCAAGACACAGGAATGGTGGCCCCCGCCCTGCGATTGATTGCACATGTTCAATCAACTTTTCAAAATAGATAGGTACTTAAATGACCATACAATCACTTTCGGCTGCTGCCGACGGGCTTCGCGTTACGTGGGGCGACGGCAATGCGACAACATATCCGACAATTTGGCTACGGGATAACTGCCCGTCCGGGTTCCACCCGCAAACGCATGAGCGGGTCCTTGATTTACTGGCACTGGCCCCATCACCGATCCTCACCGATGCGCAGCTTGACGATGGCGAGGTGATCTTACGCTATGCCGACGGACACATCAGCAATATCCCCGCCAAACTACTGCACGACCACCGCCCCGGGCAGCCCGCACATGACCCCGCGGCCATTCCGGCGCAGACTTGGCGCGCGGAAATGGATGCATCCACTGTCCCACGCTATCCGGCGGCAGAAATTCTTTTGCAAGATCAATCACTTCAATCGTGGCTGCAAGAGACTGCCCGCTACGGCATCGCAATTATTGACCAGCTTGAAAATAGCACCAGTGCAGGCACGGATGTAGCCAAACGGATTGGTTTTCTGCGCAAAACGAACTTTGGCACCACCTTTGAGGTGGTCAATAAACCCGATCCCAATAACCTCGCTTATACCTCTGTGGCACTGCCTTTGCATACAGATTTGCCGAACCAAGAGGTCCCGCCAGGTTACCAATTCCTGCATTGCCTCGCGAATGAGGCCACTGGCGGCGGATCCATCTTTGCGGATGGGTTTGCGATGGCCGAAGATTTGCGGTCAGAAGAACCCGAAGCCTTTAAACTACTCTGCGAAGTTCCTATTCCCTTTCGCTTTAGCGACAAAACCGCCGATATTCGCGTGTATGAACCCGTGATCACATTGGACAATGCAGGCGCTGTAATTGAAATCCGCTATAATGCGCATTTGGCCGGGGTTTTTGATATGCCGTCAGAGATCATGGCCGATTACTATCGCGCCTACCGCGCCTTTATGGCCAGGACGCGCGATCCTAAATATCGGCTAACGCTGCGCCTACAGGGCGGAGAAATGGTGGTGTTTGACAATCGGCGTGTCCTGCACGGGCGCGATGCGTTTGACCCGTCGACTGGCTTTCGGCACTTGCACGGATGCTACATCGACCGCGGTGAATTTGCATCGCGCTTGCGATTGCTTGCCACATAGTGACACTTCTGTTGCGCTCTTCGGTCATCCGTAGGACGCATTTTCTAAAGCGGCAATGCCACCGTCGATTTGATTTCTTCCATCGATAGCAATGCCGTGACGTTGTGCACTTTTACCTCTGAGATCAGCGCTTGATAGAAAGTGTCATAGGCACGCGCGTTTTTTACCCGGACCTTGAGGATGTAATCAATATCGCCCGCCAACCGGTGCGCTTCTTGCACTTCGGGACGTGATTTCAACGCCTTGAGGAATTTCCCTTGCCAGTCGGCGTCATGTTCTGACGTTCGGATCAATACAAAAAAGCAGGCTTCAAACCCCAAGGCTTCGGCGTCCAGCATTACTGTCTGATGCCCTATGATCCCCGCCTCACGCATCTTGCGAATACGATTCCAAACGGGGGTCTTGGATGAGCCTACATTTTTGGCAATTTCGTCCAATGACTGCGCAGCATCGGCCTGCAATGCCGCCAAAATTTTCCGATCTGTCGCATCAATCCGTACCGACATTCTTATTTCTCCGCATTCATAGGACGGGTGGTCCAAATTCGCGGGCAACCGGAACAACTTTCCTTAACTGCCCTGTAGGGGGCGTAAATAGCAGAACGATATTCTATATTAAACCCAAGAAATCAGAGGTTCGCTATGCAGCACTTTCCAATCTTCCTTGCCGTCGCCGGCCAAACTATTGTCCTTTCGGGCGGTGGCGATGCGGCTATGGCAAAGCTGCGCCTTTTGTTCAAAACCGAAGCCAAGCTGGTCGTGATCACAAAAAACGCTTCCCCTGAAATTATCCGCTGGGCCGCCCAAGGCAAGCTGACACTGGTCAATCGCGCCATGACGTCCGGCGACACGCTGGATGCCGCGCTGTTTTACGCAGCCAATGAAGATGATGTTGAGGACGCCCGCGTTGCCGCTATCGCCAAGAACGAAGGCGCATTGGCGAACATCGTCGATAACCTTGCCGACAGCCAATTCATCACCCCCGCCATCGTAGACCGTGATCCGGTGACCGTGGCAATTGGCACCGAAGGGGCCGCACCGGTACTGGCCCGTGCGATAAAAGCGGATCTTGAAACACGCCTACCGCAGTCACTTGGCACACTCGCCCGCATCGGCAAGAGCTTCCGGCACGCAGTAGATGTGCTGCCATTGGGGCGCAAGCGTCACGATTTTTGGGCGTCGTTCTATTTTGGTAGCGGGCCAAAGGCGCTTGAAGAAAACGGCGAAGCCGCCATCATTCCAACGCTGGAAACGCTACTTGATCAGCAGATCATGGCGACAGACACGGCTGGCCATGTTGATTTGGTTGGCGCGGGCCCCGGCGACCCCGAACTGTTGACGCTTAAGGCGCGCAATGCACTTGATAAAGCCGATGTTGTCATACACGACCGTTTGGTAACATCTGAAATTCTGGAACTTGCCCGTCGCGAGGCGATAATCATTGATGCAGGCAAAGAAGGTTTCGGCCCCTCTATGGCGCAGTCTGAAATCGACGCGCTGATCGTAGAGCATGCAAAAAACGGCCACCAAGTTGTGCGCCTTAAGGCCGGTGATCCCACCGTGTTTGGCCGTTTGGACGAAGAAATTGCAGCGCTTGAAGCCGCCGATATCAGCTACCGCATCATTCCGGGCATTACCGCTGCCTTTGCCGCCGTCGCCACCATTGGGCAAAGCCTGACCAAGCGCGGCCGCAATTCAGCGATCCGCATGATCACAGGGCATGACACCAAAGGCTATGCTGATCATGATTGGGCCGCCTTGGCCGCCCCCGGTGAAGTTGCCGCCATCTATATGGGCAAAAAATCTGCCCGTTTCATCCAAGGCCGCCTTTTGATGCATGGTGCTGATCCTGCGACGCCCGTGACGATTATCGAAAACGTCAGCCGCGCCGACCAACGTATTATTGCAACCACATTGGGCGCGCTTGAACCAACCATGTCAAACGCTGGTCTTACTGGCCCCGCCATCACGTTTTACGGTCTCGCCCCACGCGATGCCGCAGCCCAATCGCTGAGCCTTAAGGAGTTCGCATAATGCCCCGTGCTTTTACCCCCAAAGTCATCACCGCCAACGCACTGATTGCAGGTGACGCCGTCTGGTTCACCGCCGACAATCGCTGGAGCCCAAAAATAAGCGAGGCCGAGTTTATCACAGACGAAGCCCACGCTGATCTGCGCTTGCTCGAAGCGCAAGCCCGCCAAGATGAAATCGCAGGCGCCTATTTGGCTGACGCCAAACAAGGGCCACACGGCCCCGAAGCCACCCACTTTCGCGAAGAATTCCGCACACGCGGCCCTTCAAACTATGCCCACGGCAAACAGGTAGAGCTTTAATCATGTACAAGTATAACGACTTTGACGAAGCCTTTGTCCGCGAACGCGTTGCGCAATTTCGTGGCCAAGTCGAACGCCGCATTGACGGATCACTGACCGAAGACGAATTCAAACCGCTGCGTTTGATGAATGGTCTGTACCTGCAATTGCACGCCTATATGCTGCGTGTGGCGGTGCCATATGGCACGCTGAATCCGACACAGATGCGCCAGCTTGCCTACATCGCGGATCGCTGGGACAAAGGTTACGGCCATTTTACCACGCGCCAAAACATCCAATACAACTGGCCAAAGCTGGACGATGTGCCTGATATGCTCGAAGCATTGGCGGATGTCGAAATGCACGCGCTGCAAACATCGGGCAATACGATCCGCAATGTGACCGCTGACCATTTTGCAGGCGCATCCGCTGATGAAATCGAAGATCCGCGCCCGGTTGCGGAATTGCTGCGCCAGTGGTCCACTGATCACCCCGAATTCCAATTCCTGCCGCGTAAATTCAAAATTGCCGTCAGCGGTGCCAAACACGACCGCGCCGTGACCAAGGCGCATGATATCGGCGTGCGCATGGTACATAACGACGCGGGCGAAGCGGGCTATGAAATCATTGTGGGTGGTGGGCTTGGCCGTACGCCAATGGTCGGTAAAGTGCTGCGCGCTTTCTTGCCCCGGGAAGAACTGTTGGCTTATTGCGAGGCCATTGTCAGCGTTTACAATCTGCTCGGCCGCCGCGACAACAAATACAAAGCCCGCATTAAAATCACGGTCCACGAAAACGGACTTGAGACGATGCAAGAGCTGGTCGAAGCGCGCTTTGAAGATATCCGCAAGGGTTTCACAGGGTATGACCAAGAATTGCTTAAACAGATCGAAGGCGCCTTTGCGCCGCCTGCTTATGTGTCGAAATCATCTGCAAATTTTGAGGCCGCGCGCCTTGCCAACCCGGCATTCCGGTCTTGGGCAGATACCAATATCTCTGCACATAAGGCACCGGGCTATGCGATTGTGTCCATCAGCATCAAAAAACATGGGCAAACACCCGGCGATGCAACGTCACACCAAATGCGGGTTATGGCGGATTTGGCCGAAAAATACGGGCACAGCGAACTGCGGATCAGCCACGAACAAAACGTGATCCTACCTCATGTTCATCAAGGTGACCTGCTGGCAGTTTATACCGCATTACGCGAAGCGGATTTGGCAACTGCAAACATCGGTCTGGTCAGCGACATCATCGCCTGCCCCGGTATGGATTACTGCGCGCTTGCCACCGCCCGGTCGATCCCAATCGCACAAGAGATCGCAACCCGCTTTGATGAACTCAAGATCGAGCACGAAATCGGTGAACTGAAGATCAAGATCTCAGGCTGCATCAATGCTTGTGGGCACCACCATGTTGGGCACATTGGGATTTTGGGCTTGGACCGCGCTGGCGTAGAAAACTACCAGATTACGCTGGGCGGTGATGGCACCGAAACCACAACCATCGGCACGCGCGCAGGCCCCGGCTTTAGCGCGGATGACATCGTGCCGGCGATTGAGCGGCTTGTGACCGGATATCTTGATCTGCGCGAAAACGCGGATGAGACTTTCTTGCAAGCCTACCGTCGCCTTGGGATGGAACCGTTTAAAGCGATCCTTTATCCAGCCGAGGACAAAGCAAATGCCGCTTAAGGAATTCGCTGAACGCCGGAACCTACTGCACCGCGATAGTGACGCACAAACAGTGCTGCGTCATGCGTTGGACGATGTGCAATTGGGCAAGGTCGCGATGGTTTCATCCTTTGGCGCCGAAAGCGTTGTGCTCTTGCATATGATCGCGCAGATCAATCCGGCGACCCCGGTGATTTTTCTAGACACCGAAATGTTGTTCCCAGAAACGCTACAATATCAAAAAGATGTTGCAGAGAAACTGGGGCTAACGGATGTGCGTATCATCACCCCTGCCCGTGATGCGGTTCTGATTGAAGACGTCGATGGGTTGCTACATCAGGCAGATACAGACGCTTGCTGCGATCTGCGCAAGACACGCCCATTGGCGGAAGCGTTGAAAGAATTTGACGGCTGGATCACCTGGCGCAAGCGCTATCAGAACGGCCAACGTGCGGCCCTGCCGTTGTTTGAAAAAGACGATGCGAAGATAAAGATCAATCCATTAGCGAATTGGGGGCCCGAAGACCTTAGGACCTATATGGAAGACCACAACCTACCCCGGCACCCGCTGGTTGCCCAAGGCTACCCATCGATTGGTTGCATGCCTTGTACAAGCCGGGTTAGCGCAGGTGAAGATCCCCGCGCCGGACGCTGGCGTGACACTGAAAAAGAAGAATGCGGCATTCATTTTGAAAACGGCAAAATGGTGCGCGGAGGAAAAGCAGCATGAGTGTGATTGTAACAGATAACGGGTTTGGTGTTGACGACTGGACCGCAGGGTTTGTAGCGCGCGACGAAGCGCCGGCCAATGGAGACTACTGCATTGATATTGCATCAGATACCGCTCCCGAAACGTTGGCACAGTTGACCAACGCACCGATGATACGTATTGATTTTCCATCCTTCGCGGATGGTCGCGGCTTTACCCTAGCTGCAATACTACGCCGTGCAGGGTATCAAGGACGCCTGCGCGCCAAAGGCCACGTGATTGCCGACCAATACGCCATGGCGCGCCGGTCGGGGTTTGACGAGGTAGAAATAGACGACGCGCTAGCCAACCGCCAGCCAGAAGACCAATGGCTTTTCCGTGCGGATTGGCAAAATCACAACTATCAGGCTCGGATGCGCGGCTAAGCCCCTTCCCCTGATCCAAATCAACGACTACACCGGAGGGCGGCCCTATCAGGGTCGCCAATATTCATTATGACCGAGCAAACACCCGTGACCGATACAACAGCTAAATCCGCTCCAGTTTTGCCAGATGCGCAAACCGTGACAGAAGTTAAACACTACACTGACAGCCTATTTTCATTCCGCACGACCCGGCCTGCATCATTGCGGTTTCGGTCGGGTGAATTTGTGATGATTGGCCTCATGGGTGATCCCCACCCAGAAACGGGTAAACAACGTCCGCTCTTGCGTGCCTATTCCATCGCATCCCCGTCGTGGGACGAAGAAATGGAATTCTATTCCATCAAAGTCCAAGACGGCCCGTTGACCTCAAAGTTACAGCACCTCAAGGTTGGTGATCAGATCATTTTGAAACCTAAACCCGTGGGCACATTGGTGCATGACGCGGTCTTGCCGGGCAAGCGGATGTATTTCTTTGCCACAGGCACCGGTTTCGCCCCTTTCGCAAGCCTGTTGCGTGAACCGCAAACCTACGAGGACTATGATGAAATCATCATGACTCATACTTGCCGCGAAGTTGCCGAACTGACCTATGGCCGCGATTTAATTGAAGGGTTGAAATCAGACGAATTGCTGAACGAAGTGATCGGCGAAGGGTTCTGGAAGAAAATCAAATACTACCCAACCACAACCCGCGAAGAGAGCCCCAAGATGGGCCGCATCACCACATTGATCGAGAATGGTGAACTCTTTGCCGATCTCGGTGTGCCTGCGCTTGATCCCGCAACCGACCGCGCGATGGTCTGCGGGTCGCTTGCGTTTAACCTTGATATCAAGGAACTGATGGAAAAGGCCGGCCTGAAGGAAGGCGCGAATTCGGAACCAGGCGAGTTCGTCATCGAGAAAGCCTTTGTCGGCTAAAGTCTTCACGAAGCATAATAAAAAAGGGCCGCGTCAGCAATGACGCGGCCCTTTTTAGTTGGTGGTGCTGTCAGGCTTACATGCCCAACATGCCCTTAAGCTGGTCAAGCGCTGCTTCCAGAAGTTCTGGGTTGTCCTTAGCGGCGTCCAGTGCAGTGGTGATGGTTGTCTTTTGGATCGCAGATAGGTCTGACCCATCAACCAGTTCCATCACTTTATCGGCGTCAAAACCGTCTGTTGTCAGCAGGTCAGCGACAGATGTCTCTGCCATTGCCTCTTCGACGACTTCCTCTACAGCATCTTCTGCGGCCTCTGTAGCTTCACCCTCGGCAGCTTCGGCGGCCTCTGTTGCTGCGGCTTCTGTTTCGGCAGCAGCAGCGGCTTCCAACTCAGCGGCAGCGGCTTCAGCAGCTTCTGCTTCGGCTGCAGCGGCAGCTTCCAATTCAGCGGCGGCAGCAGCAGCGGCTTCTGCTTCGGCCGCAGCGGCAGCTTCCAATTCAGCAGCAGCAGCAGCGGCTTCTGCTTCGGCTGCAGCAGCAGCTTCCAATTCAGCGGCGGCAGCAGCAGCAGCGGCTTCTGCTTCGGCTGCTGCAGCAGCTTCCAATTCAGCGGCGGCAGCAGCAGCAGCGGCTTCTGCTTCTGCTGCAGCAGCAGCTTCCAACTCAGCGGCAGCGGCGGCAGCAGCTTCTGCTTCAGCAGCAGCGGCAGCAGCTTGTGCTTCGGCTTGCGCTGTCGCGCCGGTCAAAACGCCAACGGCTTCGGCCGGTCCACGGCCCTTGGCCCCATATTGGTAGCCAAAAAACCCTAGCACAGCCACGATGACCAAAATTGCAATTGCTCTCATTTCAATATCCTTTCAGATCAAACTTACGAACCTCGGGGGCTCTTAACGCGGATATGTCAGATGATACACATAAGTTGAAGCGAAATCAGGCTATAAACTATGGGATCGGCACAGTTTTGCGGGTTGAAGACCGCCGCAGCACAGTTTACTTTGCGCATCACCTAGACGGAACAATTAAAGGATAAAGACCATAGCACGCAGACCGCATAACGCCCCTCCACAACGTGACACCGGGCCACGGATCAACGACCGCATTCGCGCAAGCGAAATCCGCCTTATCGGCGCGGAGGGCGAAAACGTGGGCGTTGTTACCCCACAGCGCGCCATGGCGATGGCTGACGATGTTGGGCTCGATTTGGTTGAGATTTCTCCCAATGCGACGCCACCGGTTTGCAAAATCATGGACTATGGCAAGTTCAAATACGAGACTCAGAAAAAAGAAGCTGAGGCCCGTAAAAAGCAAAAGATCATCGAAATTAAAGAAGTGAAATTCCGCCCCAACACGGATAACAACGACTACGATGTAAAAATGCGCAATGTTTTCAAATTCTTGGATAACGGCGACAAGGTGAAGATCACGCTGCGTTTCCGTGGCCGCGAAATGGCCCACCAAGAATTGGGGCGTAAGCTTCTTGAGCGTGTCGCCGAAGACACCAAAGACGCTGGGCGCGTAGAGAACTTTCCAAAAATGGAAGGCCGCCAGATGGTCATGCTGATTGGTCCACTGCCCAAGTAAGCCCGCACTGGTAGGATTTAGATTGAAACGCGCGCTTTGCGAAAGGCGCGCGTTTTCTTATGTGCGTTCGCGCACTTGATCGCACTTGAGCCTTCTGCCTAAAATCGCAGATGTTCAGTGCTGTCACGAAAAACCAATCGCCGCGCGCGCAACGCCCTGCGCCCCGCGCGCAAACCCACGCATTGGCACCTGCCGCCAATCAATCGCCACAGGTTCAGCGATTAGCGGCGTTGCAGACGATGGCCGATGATCACGTCGCTCAGCGGGTAAAAACCGTGTCGCAAGATTATGATAACGTCAGCGGTTCACCCGTCGGCATGGCCATTCGGACGCATCTTGGTGGACCACGCGAAACATGGACCGCAGACGCAATATTTGGCGCGACCCAGGCCTGCTATGTTGAAAACCTTGCGCGCGGTCAGGCGCTTATGGCCCAACTCCAGCAAAGCAAGGAAGATGAAACACCGGCGACAACAGGCGACGATAACGCCGCACTATTTGACGAAAGCTATACCACACGTGTCGTTCAGGACCGGCGCGGTGATCATCGCTACAGTATCGGAACAAAGGGCGGCGACAGCCACGAGACCGCTTATCAAAATGGCTATGATGTCGCGAATGCCTCTATCGAAACGGCCACGAACTATGCCTCCCGCGACCCAAACCGCGCCGCCGAAGGCCCACACCTGAACAATTCTGAAATCTTTTGGAACCAATGGGGGGCTGCGATAGACGCTGATACACCCAAAAGTTTCTTTGAGCGCAAACGTATCCACCGCGCGCGCAAGGCCGCCAAAAAACGGGCATTGGGTAAGATCACACGTATGGCCGTATCGAACACAAGTACAATTTTGACAGTGCAGCATATCCTGCCCGACAATGAGTCCTTCTCGCGCGAAAAAGCGGTATCCGAAATTTATGCGGCCGATACGGACGCCTTTGCCGCCCTTTTAGGGACCCCAAACGGACGGGCCGTTGGTTATTTGCTCAAAGACCATTATCATGAAATGGATTTGAAAAGTTTCGGTAACGTCGTGATTGATGGCGCAACGACCTCGCTTACCTTTAACTTTGCAGACTAACCCGCCGCAATAACAGCGCGTTTCGTCAACACCGCGATAAGGTGCGCGCGGTAATCCGGGGTGCCGTGGATATCATCCATCATACCTTCTGTCGGGACCGTCAGCCCGTCCAACGCCTGCGCCGAAAACGCCTGTGAAAGCGCCGTTTCGGCATCAAGCCAACGAAACACGCCTTCTTCTGACGCGCCGGTCACGGCGACCCGCACAGCATCTGCAAACCGCGCGACAAAGACGCCAACAAGCGCAAAACGAGATGCAGGCTGTGTGAATTTCGCATAATATGCGGCCTGTGGGATTGGAAAGCGGACTTCGGTGATAATTTCGCCTTCATCAAGCGCGGTTTCAAACATCCCAAGAAAATAATCATCCGCCGCAATCGCGCGCGCGTTGGTCACGATGGTCGCCGCTGACGCAAGTGCGGCCGCTGGGTAGCAGGCTGCGGGGTCATTATTGGCAAGCGATCCACCGATTGTACCGCGATTGCGCACCGCTGGATCGCCGATATCCACCGCGAGCGCGGCAAGCGCGGGGTATTGCGCAGTTTGTTTGGCAAGATTGGCATGGGTGACGCCTGCACCAACACAAAGCTGCCCATCGCGCTCCGCGATTGATTGTAGCTCTTTAATGCCTGTCAAGCTGACCAGCACTTCGGGCATGGCAAGCCGCGCCTTGAGCGTCGGAATCAATGTCTGCCCCCCAGCAAGCGGTTGCGCCTCTTCATTTTGAAGCGCTTGAACGGCCGCGTCGATCGTCAAAGGCGTTGTAATTTCAAACGGATACATCTTGCGCCCCTATTCTGCCGCGATCTGCGCGACGTCTTGGCCGGAGGCCGCAAAGACTGCTTTGACAATGTTATGATAACCCGTGCAGCGACAAAAATTGCCCTCGAGATAGGTGCGAATCTCGTGCTCGGTCGGCTTTGGCGTTTCTTTTAGCAGCGCCGCTGTCGCCATCACCATGCCTGGCGTGCAGAATCCGCATTGCAGCCCGTGGTGTGTTTGAAACGCTTGCTGGATCGCGTTCAAACTGCCATCTGGGTCGGCTTGGCCTTCGATGGTTGCAACCTCGGCATCCTGTGCTTCGCGCGCGAACATCGTGCAAGATTTCACCGCAAGCCCATCCACATGCACCAAACAGGCGCCGCATTGCGATGTATCACAGCCAACATGTGTGCCTGTCAGACGCAAATCATTGCGCAGAAAATCAACCAGCAATGTCTGATCCGCAACATCGCGGTTCACGGCGGTGCCATTCACGACCATTGAGACTTGTGTCATCGTTCCCTCCGTCACGGAACTGCCTTTGATATGCGGCATGGTAGGCTTACGGACCGGGGTAAGCAATCAATCAGATCTGCGCAGTATTTGAGTGATCTGGGCCATGATGCTGACTGCAATTTCAGCTGGCTGCCGCCCACCTAGATCAAGCCCAACTGGCCCATGAATACGCGCAATCTGTGTGTCTGAAAAGCCCGCTTCGGCCAACCGCCCCACCCGTTTTGCATGGGTCCGCTTTGATCCAAGGCTGCCAATATAAAAGGCATCGCTGTCAAGCGCGGTGATCAAGGCCGGGTCGTCCAGCTTTGGGTCATGGGACAATGTGACGACCGCGGTACGCCGGTCCAAGTTTAGCGCACGCAAAGCGGCATCTGGCCAATCATCAATCAGCATGGTTTCTGGGAAGCGTTTATCAGTGGCAAAAGCCGCACGCGGGTCAACGACAATCGGCTGATAGCCGCAGCTGCGCGCCATCGCGACAAGGGGCTGCGCAATATGTACCGCCCCGACAATCACCAGACGCAGCGGCGGGTTATGGATGGCCACAAATGTCCGGCCATCCTGTGCGACTCCGGACCGATCCAGCCGGAATTGTTCGTCATATTGTGGCGGGCAGACCAGCCTTGGATCAGGTGCTTCAAGGTCTGTCACATAGGCGACGGGCTCAGACCGGGCGCGCGATTTGACTAACCGTTCAAGCAAGTCAATCGGAAGCGCCGTACCAACAGGTTCGATCAATATGCGGATTTCACCACCGCAGGCCAACCCGACGGAAAAAGCATCATCATCACTAACCCCAAACGTCAGCACCCGTGGCTTTCCATCGATAATCGCCTCTTGGCTTTCAAGAATGACTGCGCCCTCGACGCAGCCCCCCGAAACAGAGCCTTCCATCGCCCCATCCGCATCAATCACCAATTGGCTACCGACCGGGCGCGGTGCCGATCCCCACGTCTGCACGACAGTCGCAATGGCCACCCCTCGTCCGGCTCGGTGCCATGCAAGCGCAAGCTTTGGTAAGTCAGTGATCGTTTCTGTCATTCGCTCCGCGTGACCCTTGTTAAGAAACAGTTGTTTGAGGCCGAACGGATATCGACGAATGCGACCTCGGGGCGATCAAACAGGTCTTTGGCATATTGCGCAACTGCCGAAGCTTTGGTGATCTGGCCGGTTCCATAGATAATGCGGTGATCCGCACAATATCCTTTTAACAAAAACTGGGAAGAATTGCGCAAGATTGGGGGTGTTGTGTCACCACAAAATGGCGTGCAATCATCTGCGCAAAGGAAAATAGGACCCGTTTCTGCATAGGGTTGTAGATTCGGAAACGGGCGCGCTGCGCAAATCAACATTTCTGCCCCTTTGGGCACATTGTTCAGGCAACAGCGACAAGGGGTTCCCGATCCTGCCGAAATCGCCCGCTCGGGTGCGTGGCCATAGGCATCAGCACCACCTGAACGCAAGTTTACTACTGCTTTTTCATCGTAAGATTGAAAGATAATCGTCATTAGTATTTCCTTTTGCTTCGTCAGAAATACATTCGTTCACAATGGGATAGCGCGCGACCCGAATGTTGCGGGTTTTGAACGCCCAAATATCCGCGACGAAACGTCACAAAAATAATTATATCCGTCTCTTGCTGCGCCAATTAAACATGGGGTGCCACGTAAATTTGCCATATTGCGGGGCTAGTTTTACGCGGTGTGACCCGATTTTTACCCGCGCGAGTTTACGATGAATGCCCGTTTTGGGCAGAAGGACAAAATATGGACGATAAGCAACTTTCGTTTGAAACCCACCTCACGAATGCCAGCCAAAACGCTTGGCTAGGCCAGATCGACGATATTTGTGAAGACTTCGGTTTTTTTGAACAGCTTGGCGCACGACATTGCGCGGGTTTCCTAGAAGCAGGAAACAACTTGCTTGTTACATTTGAGAATGCCCAAGATGTCCGCGCCAATAACGCCTTGTCAGAACCTCGCGGGTTTTCCTACGCGCGTCACGATGGATGGTCGCATCTCGCTATTCTTTCATATGAAGAAAGCTGGTTTCGCGACGAAAGTGTCTATGACTTTTTTGACCGTCTGACCGATGATGCGTTTTTTGACGATTTTGAAAACATTGTCTTTTACGGTGCCAATGCTGGCGCATATGCTGCGGCCGCCTATTCTGTCGCAGCCCCCGGCGCGACAGTTGTTGCGCTCTGCCCGCAAGCCACGCTTGAAGCGGCAAGCGCTGGATGGGACACCCGATATCGTCAACATCGGCGCATGGATTTCACGGGGCGCTACGGTTATGCCCCGGATATGATTGATGGCGCGCGCGATGTCTTTATTGCGTTTGACCCGTATCAGCGGCTTGATTCCAGCCACGCAGCGCTGTTTCGCAAACCCCATGTTACGCTCATCCGCTGCCCCTTAATGGGTAGCAATCTTGACCAGACGTTTGACCGTTTGGGCATCAGTGACGTCATGCTGAAACTGGCCATGGCCGGCATATTGGACGAAAAACGGTTCACACAGCTTTTGCGGGCGCGCCGTTATGACGATAAATACGCCATCAACTTGATCACCAGATTGCTTCGGCACGGCCATCCGCGCCTTGCGCTCACGATCTGCGAGTACAAACACCAGCGGAGCGCAAACCCTTACTTTGCGAAAACGCTTGATGCGCTTTCGTTCAAGAAATCAGCTTAAAGACCGTAAACGTCGCGAAATACGTGACGAATGATGTCGTCGCGCTTGATGCCCAATTCGGCAAGCTCAGCGTCGCTCAGTGCTTCGAGGCGGCGCACTTCTGGGCTGCGGTCTTGGGCGTCCATGATGCGGGTCATTGCTGCGACGAAGCCTGAGCCGATTTTGGAAAGAATGCCAGGCTGTGATTGTGCGGCAGCAGTATCAGTAAAGAAGGCCATTGTTATGTTCCTATCGGATGCGTTTCCTATGCACCCAATATACGTCACATTTCCTGACCTAAAACTGCTAATGCTGCAATGCCGCATTGCGCCTGCCGCATGGCACTATTCGCCAGCGTTGCGTTCCGCGATCATCTTTTTGACGGCCGCGATGATGCGCGTGGCAAAATACCCCAAAGTGCCGCCCGCAATTACCCAGAACACTGTCCCGCTATAGAGGATCGCAGCTGCGATCCCTGCAGCCAGCATCGCAGCCATAAATGCGACCAACCGCTTTTCCGTATCCGCAATGGGAATATATGACGTGATTCCCTTGAGCAAAGGCGCGATTAAGTTTTCAATTTGCGGGGTGGCAAACCCCAAACCTGCAGCAATTAGAAAACCGAACATCTGGTCTCTCCATTTCTTTCAAAAAAGTTAACGACTTATATCAGTAACTACGGACAGGTATACAAGGGCGATCACTTCACCACTGGCCATGATCCGCGCAACGGTGTAACCCAGCAACATGCCTGATAAAGACCTGACATCTCTCACGATCCCCCGCCCCGACGATTGGCACCTGCACCTGCGCGATGGTAATATGCTGCGCGCCGTGCTGCCAGAAACCGCCCGCCACTTTGGTCGCGCGATTATTATGCCCAACCTTGTGCCGCCGGTTGTAACCGCCGCACAGGCCAGCGCATACCGCGACCGGATCATGGCCGCCCTGCCCGGCGACATGGTGTTTGAACCGCTGATGACGCTTTATCTGACGGAAGCCACGGACCCTGCCGATGTGCGTGCGGCCTTTGAGAACGGGATCGCGACGGCGGTGAAACTATACCCTGCTGGTGCGACGACCAATTCCGCGTCTGGGGTGCGCGACTTTGAAAAAGTACGACCAGTACTAGAGACGATGGCCGAAATTGGTATGCCTTTGTGCGTCCACGGAGAAGTCACGGATAGCGAGATCGATATTTTTGACCGCGAAGCCGTGTTTATTGACAAGGTTCTCAAACCTCTGCGCAAAAAGGTCCCTGACCTAAAAGTCGTGATGGAACATGTGACCACGGAAGACGCGGTTGATTATGTCCGCGACAACCCCAAAAACCTCGCTGCAACAATCACAACCCATCACCTGATCATTAATCGCAACCATATGTTGGTCGGCGGGATCAAGCCGCATTACTATTGCCTGCCCGTAGCCAAACGTGAAGCCCACCGTGTTGCTCTCGTGCAGGCAGCGGTTTCTGGCGACAAGCGTTTCTTTTTGGGTACCGACAGCGCCCCGCACACGGACCCTAACAAACTGCAGGCCTGCGGCTGCGCCGGCGTGTTTTCGGCCACCAATACCATGTCGTGTCTGGCCGAGGTTTTTGATGCTGCGGGTCAGTTGAAAAAGCTCGAAGCCTTTGTATCCCTGAACGGCCCACGCTTTTACGGACTACCTGTCAGCGAAGAAACGATCACCCTGCGCAAGGGCGATCCGGTACAATACCCGACACAGATCGCCACCGATGACGGCCCTGTCACAGTTTTTGATCCCGGATTTGACCTGCACTGGCACGTCGAAAACTAACACCGCCGCCCTTTCGGGGCATCTAAGAACCCAAACAACAGGCCCGCGCTATGATCCCGACCTCATTCCCCAGCAAAGAAGAAATCGCCCGTTTGACAGCAGGCATGTTGATTGAAATTGGTGCGATCGATTTTAACGCGGCAGAGCCATTTACCCATGCCTCGGGCAAGCAAGCCCCGACCTATGTCGATTGCCGCAAGCTGATTTCGTTCCCCCGCATCCGCGCGACCTTGATGGATTTTCTGTCGGTGACCGTAATGCGCGAAGCAGGGTTTGAAGCCTTTGACAATATTGCCGGAGGTGAAACGGCGGGCATTCCGTTTAGCGCGCTTGTCGCCGAACGGCTGGCCCTGCCGATGACTTACGTGCGCAAAAAACCCAAAGGGTATGGCCGCAATGCCCGCATCGAGGGTGTCATGACCGAAGGCCAGCGTGTGCTACTGGTCGAGGATCTAACCACCGATGGCGGCTCAAAACTGTCGTTCGTCGACGCGATCCGCGAAACAGGGGCGACCTGTAACGCCACCGCCGTGATCTTTTACTACGGCATTTTCGACGGCGTCGAAAAAACCTTGGGCGATCACGGGGTGCAATTGATCAGCCTATGCACATGGTGGGATGTCTTGGCAGAAGCCAAAGCGCGCGGCGCGTATGACACAGCGACCTTAGAAACGGTCGAAGCTTATCTGCGCGACCCAGCCGGTTGGAAACCTGCGTAAAACTTACCCACAGCCTGTGGGTAAGTCCTGCTATTTGTAGCGGCAGCGCAGAATACTGCCCCTACATTTTGCAGATTCTATGTATCACCACCTGCCCGCGCCAAGTTATCCCAATCGTTCCACAGTATCCGCGCTATGTTAACGTGCGTCCCCCTGCTAGAACCCAGCGATAGATTTTTGAGAGTCGACAATGAACGAGATTACAACATTCAATGCGACTGGCGTCGAAGAAACCACACAAGAACTGATGCCGCATTCAACCGAGGCTGAACAACAGCTCTTGGGTGCGATCCTGACCAATAACGACATTTTTGATCGGGTCGCATCGGTTGTCGGCCCTCAGCATTTCTATGATCCGGTACACGCGCGTATTTTTGAAACCGCCGCTGCGCGGATTGCGAAAAACGCTTTGGCCAGCCCGGTGACGCTTAAGGCATTTCTAGAGGACGACGAAGGGCTCAAAGAGCTTGGCGGGCCTGCCTATCTTGCCCGTCTTGCTGGGGCCGCGATTTCGGCCTTTGCCGCACGTGACTATGCGCAGATGATCTATGATTTTTCCGTGCGCCGTGAATTGATCAAAGTCGGTCGCGATATTTCAGACAAGGCCACCCGTGTCTCGGTCGATTCTGAACCCAAAGAACAGATCGTCGAAGCGGAACAAGCGCTATATAATCTGGCTGAACAAGGCAGTTCCGACAGCGGTTTCCAATCGTTCTTGCGCGCCGTGACAGAGGCCGTGAATGTCGCCAATACCGCTTACCAGCGTGAGGGCGGCTTGGCCGGAATTTCAACCGGGCTGATTGATTTGGACGGGAAATTAGGGGGCTTGCACAAATCTGACCTTCTGATCCTTGCCGGCCGCCCGTCGATGGGGAAAACATCGCTGGCCACCAATATCGCCTATAACGTCGCCAAAGCCTATCAAAAGGGCAAACTGTCCGATGGGTCCGAAGGTGCGGTAGATGGCGGCGTTGTCGGGTTCTTTTCATTGGAGATGAGCGCCGAGCAGCTTGCGGGCCGTATTCTGGCCGAAGCGTCGGAAATTTCGTCTCATAAAATCCGCCAGGGTGACATGACCGAAGGCGAATTCCGTCGTTTTGTGGATGCCGCCAAAAGCCTCGAATCCTGCCCGCTGTTTATTGACGACACCGCCGCGATCCCAATTTCGCAGCTTTCAGCACGGGCGCGGCGGCTCAAACGGACGCATGGGCTTGATCTGTTGATTGTCGATTATTTGCAGCTGGTGCGCGGGACATCGGAAAACCGAGTGCAGGAAATCGGTGAAATTTCGATGGGGCTCAAGGCGATTGCCAAGGAACTGAACATCCCCGTTATCGCCCTATCACAGTTATCACGTCAGGTCGAAAGCCGCGAAGATAAACGCCCGCAGCTGTCGGATTTGCGCGAATCTGGATCGATCGAGCAAGACGCCGACGTGGTTATGTTCGTCTATCGTGGTGAATATTATGTTGAACGTGAAAAGCCTGATGATGCCAACATGGAAGCCATCGCCGCGTGGCAAGAAAAAATGTCGAGCCTGCACGCCAAAGCCGAAGTGATCGTCGGCAAACAGCGGCACGGCCCAATTGGCACGGTTGAGCTTGCCTTTACCGCCGAGTTCACCCGCTTTGGCGATCTGGTGAAACCATGGCAAAGCGGCGCGATTGAGGAGTATTAGGGTTGTAAAGTTAGCCTCGATAGCGTGGTCTCGGATCAAATTTCATGACCATGCCATTGGGTTTCACTACCCATTTTGGAGAGGCGTCGCCGCAATTTTTTTGCAAGGTTTGCAGGTACCTTAACGCGACCGCAATTAATCTGGTCAATCCCTCCATCGGCCCACTCGTTAGCATAAATAACATAAAAATCGTCTTTGCTTCGTTCTATGATACATTTTGCTCCAACGTAAGAATCGGAAGACCAACTCAGAAAGATGAACGCATCTATAAAATAGATATTATAGAAATATTCATTTTCGACAAAATTACGCCACAACCCTAATCGATCATCGACAGTAGATGGCAAACCTAGAAAATACGATAAACTATAGCAGGAAAAAGTGTGAAATTTGCCTTCGACTTTTGCTTCTATTTCCTCATGTCGATCACAACCTGAAATCGCTTTCATCGTTCCCGAGAAGATGCGCATTCCGAATAAATCTTCGATAGTTTCAAGTGCGTTATAGTATGCAGTTGCTGGCAAATACTCCACATCTACACAGTCACCCTCTTTCAAGTTTTCGTCTTCTAACTCAATATGGTAAATGTTTCCCACATGAGGTGTTTCTAACAACGGAAGCCTTGTATCCAAATCGCGGCGCCATAAACATCTAACAGCGGAAACCTGCCACGGTGAAACCTTCTTAAAAAGCAATAGTTCGCCCTCAACATCATTTGTCTTTATAACCTATTTTACTCTACCAGTTTGCCGGCTTCTTCGAAACGGATTCGCAAATCATTTAAAACGGCTCTAGAATGGGTCGCCTCAGTTTCTACCTCCTTGTTAAAGACCATTAGCTACAGGACTATATAAACGACTATAGTGTGGCAGAGTTTCGCCGAAATTCCGAGGCGCGGCGAGAAAAACACAGTTCCTGCCTGCTGTATCTATCTGCGCCGTTTAAACCTCTTGCCCGAGCGCCTGCCCCCTGCCAAAAGGTCGGCATGAGTACTGGACGCCTGACAATCGATCTCGACGCCGTCGTCGCCAACTGGCGCGCACTTGATGGCATGACCAACTGCAAAACCGCTGCGGTGGTAAAGGCTGATGCCTATGGCATCGGGATTGAAAATGTCTCTAAGGCCCTGTTCAAAGCTGGCGCGCGCAAGTTCTTTGTTGCTGTCGCAGAGGAAGGTGCCGTGCTCCGCGAGGCGCTTGGGCCCGGTCCCGAGATTTCGGTCTTTTCCGGTCATATGCGCGGTGATACCGATTTGATCCGCGAATTGAACCTGACGCCGATGCTCAATTCCGTTGAACAAATGACCCAGCATTTCGAAACCCTGCCCGGCCATCCGTTTGGCGTGCAGATCGACACCGGCATGAACCGTCTGGGGATGGAGCCGCAGGAATGGGGTGCACTGGCCGAATTGATCTTATCACAAGGACCCAAACTGGTGATGAGTCATCTGTCTTGCGCAGACGAGCCAGATCACCCGATGAACCCACATCAATTAAGTGTTTTCAAACAGTTGACGGACGGTATTCAAGTACCCCGCTCATTGGCAGCCACGGGTGGCATTCTGCTAGGGCCTGAATATCACTTTGACCTGACCCGCCCCGGCATTGGGCTTTATGGCGGTATGCCGTTTGAACAGGCAACCCCGGTGGTAGATCTGGAATTACCCGTCGTGCAAATCCGCGATGTGGCCGAGGGCGAGGTCGTTGGATACGGCAACAATTGGCAGGCCGAACGCCCAACGCGTGTGGCAACGGTTTCGGGCGGCTATGCTGATGGGATCATGCGCTATCTGTCGGATAAAGCGATCCTTTACCACAATGATACCCCCTGCCCGTTGATAGGCCGCGTGTCGATGGATTTGCTTACGATTGACGTGACAGATCTGACCGAAGACCCTGAACGGCTGACCTTGATCGGCCCACAGCAAACGCTTGATACCTTGGCAACCAAGGCAGGTACAATCGGCTATGAAATCCTGACCCAGCTTGGCGCGCGCTATAACCGCCGGACCTATGGTAAATAGATGCTAAAGTGGTTGCAGATTGCGAATCTCGCGCTGTTGGTGCTTTTTCCAATCGCGTGGTTTGCGCCACTGATGCGCGCAGGGCTTTTGCCGCTTTTCGGGCTGAGCGAAATCAGCGTCATTACGGGGATGCAATCGCTGTGGGAAAGCGACGTGGCGCTTGCCTTGCTTGTTACTTTCTTTGCGCTTTTTGCGCCCTATCTCAAAACCATCGGCCTAGCGTTGATTCACTTTAATCTGATGCGCCGCAAGGTGTTACCAGTGCTGTCGTGGTTAGGGAAACTGGCGATGGCCGACGTGTTTTTGGTCGCGCTTTATGTCGTTGTGGTCAAAGGTGTCGGCATCGGCAAGGTTGAAACCGCATGGGGGCTATATCTGTTTACCGCCTGCATCTTAACGTCCATCGTGATTTCCGCGCTAACCGCAAAACACAAGACCTAGCAAAACCCAAACAAAATCCCCCAAATATACCCGAACGTGTTAGGCTGTTTGCCACAACAACCAAAGGGGTGAAAAATGAAAAAACTAATCGCGGAATTTATTGGGACTTTTACGCTAGTTTTGTTTGGCTGCGGGGCAGCCGTAATCGCAGGGGCAGATATCGGGCTGACCGGGATTAGCTTTGCTTTTGGGCTCGCGCTTGTTGGGATGGCCTATGGGATTGGGCCTGTATCAGGCTGCCACATTAACCCCGCCGTCTCACTAGGGGCCGTTGCCGCAGGCCGTATGACCATCGCCGAAGCTGTCCGCTATATCGCTGCGCAGTTTGCTGGCGGCATCGTCGCCGCGGCTGTCTTGTTGATGGTCGCATCTGGCAAGGCTGATTACAGCGTTGCGGAAAACGGGTTAGGCCAAAACGGCTGGGGCGCGGGGTATCTTGGCGAATATAACATGACAGCAGCCTTCGTATTCGAAGTCGTTGCGACGTTCCTGTTTATGGTCGTGATCTTAGGCGCAACCGGCAAAGGCGCACCAGCCAGCATGGCTGGACTAGCAATTGGTCTTGCGCTTGTGGTGATCCATTTGGTTGGAATCAATGTCACGGGCGTGTCGGTAAACCCTGCCCGGTCGTTTGGCCCTGCTTTGTTTGCAGGCACCCATGCGCTTTCACAGGTATGGCTGTTTCTCGTCGCTCCGGTGATTGGCGCGGTGGCTGCGGGGCTTTTGTTCAAATCAGGCACGCTTGACGCAGATTAATCCAATTGCTTGGCCGTGAAATGCGCGGCCAAGCAAACAGCCATTGCTGCATAGGACAAAATAGTCCAAAAGGTGAACATGGCAAAAGAACTCAATTTTTCCTGCTCAGAATGCGGCGCGTCCTTTGGCAAATGGTCTGGACAATGCGATTCTTGCAAAGCTTGGAACACAATTACCGAAAGCAAAGCACTTTCAAGCGGGCCCAAAGGGAAATCCCTTGGGGCAATCCGCGGCAAAGCAATCGCACTGACTGATCTTGATACCCAAGAAAAAGAACCACCGCGCACCCAAGCGGGCGTTGGCGAATTGGACCGTGTTTTAGGTGGCGGGTTGGTCAAAGCCTCTGCCTTGTTGGTTGGCGGTGACCCGGGAATCGGCAAATCCACATTGTTACTGCAGGCCGCCGCCCGTTTCGCGCGCAACGGACTAAAGGTCGTCTATATCTCAGGCGAGGAATCAAACGCGCAGGTGCAAATGCGCGCCCGCCGCTTGGGACTAGAAAAAAGCCCCGTTTTGCTAGCATCAGAAACAAACCTGCGCGATATTTTGACGACGTTAGAGGCCGAAAAGCCCGATCTGGCGATTATCGATTCGATCCAAACAATGTGGGCAGACAATGTAGATAGCGCGCCGGGCTCAGTGTCACAGGTGCGATCATCCGCGCATGAATTGACAACCTTTGCCAAACGCAACGGCATGTCTGTGATCATGGTCGGCCATGTGACCAAAGACGGCAGCATCGCGGGTCCGCGGGTTGTCGAACACATGGTTGACACCGTGCTTTATTTTCAAGGCGAACGCGGCCATCAATACCGAATTTTGCGCGCTGTCAAAAACCGCTTTGGGCCAGCTGACGAAATCGGCGTGTTCGAAATGACAGGCAAAGGATTGGCCGAGGTCAAGAATCCCTCGGCGCTGTTTTTGTCTGAACGGGGCAAACCTGCACCCGGTTCAGTTGTGTTTTGTGGCATCGAAGGATCCCGCCCGATGCTGTGTGAGATCCAAGCACTTGTGGCACCTTCGCCACACAGCCAACCCCGCCGATCAGTGGTCGGATGGGACAGTGGACGGCTTGCGATGATCCTTGCCGTGCTGGAATCGCGCTGCGGTGTCCCCTTTACCGGATTGGACGTATATCTCAATGTAGCAGGGGGTTTACGCATCTCTGAACCGGCCGCAGACTTGGCCGTCGCTGCCGCCTTAGTGTCCGCACGCGAGGACGCCGCCCTGCCCGCCGAAGCCGTCATATTCGGGGAAATCAGCCTATCAGGTGCCCTGCGTCCGGTGGTGCAGACGGAAAATAGATTGAAAGAAGCGCAAAAACTTGGTTTTACAACAGCAATAGTTCCGCAACAGGCTAAACAGCCTGCGGTGGCCGGTTTGCAAATGCGTCATGCTGACGATTTGGCCGGATTTGTAGAAGAAGTATTTGGCGCCAGGTAGCGTCAGGGCAGGAGACGGACCATGGAAGGCTTCACACTTGTCGACGCAGGCGTCGCCATTATCATCCTCTTATCAGGCGTGCTGGCATATAGCCGCGGCTTGGTACGCGAGGCGATGGCGATCTTGGGTTGGGTCGGCGCGACGATTGTCGCATTTATTTTCGCAGATCAGGTAGAGCCGCTGGTGCAGCAAATCCCTGTGCTCGGCGATTTCATTGGCGATAGCTGTGAACTTGCAATTATTGCGGCCTTTGCAGCCGTCTTTGCTGTCGCACTTGTTGTTTTCGCTATTTTCACACCATTGTTTTCGAGCGTCATTCAGCGGTCCGCGCTTGGCGGCGTTGATCAGGCGCTTGGATTTTTCTTTGGTGTTCTGCGCGGGATTCTTTTGGTTGCCGTTGCATTCTTTGTCTACGACACTGTTTTCGCCGCGCAAGAGATTGCCGTCATCGATGACAGCCGTGCGGCACAGGTATTTGACCAGCTGACCGGCAAAATCGAAGAACAAAACCCAGAAGAAGCACTGGGCTGGATCAAAGAACAGTACCAACAGCTTGTTGGGTCCTGCGGTGCGCCAGTAGAATAAAACCTGCACGAACAAGAAAACCCAAAAGCCATCGCAATCTGCGGTGGCTTTTTTTCGTTGTGATGCCCGAATTGTTGCCGGTTTCGTCACGGCAACGTTTTTCGATGCAGACAAACATGATCGTTTCGTGACACAGCGCTTGCGACCGACTAAGAGAGGGGCAATCAAACCTCACTTCGGATTCGGAGCTGCCCCTTGTCCAACATCGATTGCCAAATAGACCCGTATGACGACGATAAGCTGCGCGAAGAGTGCGGTATTTATGGCGTAATAGGCGCACCGGATGCCGCAAATTTTGTCGCTCTCGGCCTACATGCCCTACAGCATCGCGGACAAGAAGCAGGCGGCATCGTCACCTACGACCCGCAGACAGGCTTCAATGAAGAGCGGCGGCTTGGGCTGGTGCGCGATAACTTTACCAGCACCACCATGATGAAGGCCCTGCCCGGATCGCTTGGTATCGGGCATGTCAGATATTCAACGACAGGCAGTAAAAACCAACATACTGCGATCCGCGATGTCCAACCTTTTTTCGCCGAATTTTCGATGGGTGGCGCAGCCGTCGCGCATAATGGCAATTTGACAAACGCAGTCGCATTGCGTCGTGACCTCATTGAACGTGGCGCCATTTTTCACAGCGCCTCTGACAGCGAATGCATTACACATTTGATGGCGCGCTCAATGGGGCGCACCATCCCTGACCGGATGAAAGAAGCCCTGCGCCAAGTCGAAGGCGCGTTTGCGATCGTCGCAATGACACGGACCAAATTGATTGGTGTACGTGATGCGCTTGGTATTCGTCCGCTTGTGCTTGGCAAGGTTGATGGTGCGCATGTGCTATCGTCTGAAACCTGCGCTCTTGATATTATTGGTGCAGAATTCATTCGTGAAATCGATCCCGGCGAAATGGTTGTTATCTCAGCCGAGGGTGAAATCAAAAGCTATCGCCCGTTCGAAGACAAAAAGCCGCGCCCCTGTATCTTTGAATACGTGTATTTCAGCCGCCCTGATTCCGTGATTGCCGGGAAATCAGTATACGAAGTCCGCCGCAACATCGGTAAGGAACTTGCACGCGAATCCCCGGTCGAGGCAGATATGGTCTGCCCAGTGCCTGACAGCGGCACCCCCGCTGCGATCGGCTATAGCCAAGAAAGCGGCATCCCGTTTGAAATGGGTATCGTGCGCAACCAATATGTTGGCCGCACGTTTATTGAACCAACCGCGCAAATTCGAAACATGGGCGTTCGGCTCAAGCTGAACGTGAACCGTGAGCTGATGCGCGGTAAGCGCGTCATTCTTGTCGACGACAGCGTCGTACGTGGCACCACTAGCCGCAAAATCAAAGACATGGTTCTCGAAGCGGGTGCCGCAGAGGTCCATTTCCGCGTCGCCAGCCCACCCACAGTCTGGCCCGATTTCTACGGCGTCGATATGCCAAATCGCGAAGATTTGCTAGCCGCCCGGATGACCGAAGACGAGATGCGCGACTATCTGGGTGTCGCCTCTTTGAAATTCGTATCGATTGATGGCCTTTACCGCGCCGTCGGTGAACCGGATGGGCGCGACCCAAACAATCCGGCCTATCACGATGCAGTGTTTACAGGTGACTACCCCGTTGCCCCATCGGATATGATCAAAAAGGGCTTTAAGCCAAAAATCGCTGCTGAATAGCCGTGGCAACCGTTATCTATCATAATCCCAATTGCAGCGCCTCGCGCAATGCACTGGCTGTGATCCGTGCTTCTGGCACTGAACCCGTTGTGGTAAAGTATCTAGACGCGGGATGGACCAGCGCACAGCTTCTGGACCTTTTTGCCGCAGCCAATGTCACGCCGCGCGACGCCATGCGTACCAAACGCTCCCCTGCCGCCGACTTGGGCCTGCTTGATGCAGGCGTGACAGATGATCAAATCTTGGATGCGATGGTCATGCATCCCGTTCTGGTCGAACGCCCCTTTGTGCGCAGCCCTAAGGGCACTGCGCTTTGCCGTCCCCTCTCCAACCTGTTGCCGATCTTAGAAAAACCGCTGACTGCGGCCGTGACAGACAGCGTGGGCAAGGTCATTTTGCAGCCGTAGCTGGCGGTCGCCCCGCTCGCAATGACGTTACGTACAAGGGGTTTCCTTGTCTTTGGCGTTCGGGCATAGCGCTGCGATCATCCTTTTATGACACGGTTTTCGAACATGACGACAGACACACCGACCAATGTCGCCGCCTCTGCGACGCTGCCCGATATGCTGAGCCTGCAAAATCTTGCCGTGATCGGCGTGATGGTGGGGCCAGATGTGCCAGCGGCGCTAATCAGGTCGCGGCGTGGGGATATTGCGCGCGTCACCACGGGCGAAACCGCATTTGGTGTCACCATTGCTGCGATTGACGCGACCCAGGTCGTGCTGACAGACCGCGCAGGCACCCAGCATGTGCTGATGGTTCCGGGCCGCTAGGTCTTGACCTTGGGCAGTAATCGCAGCAAACCGCTTTTATGACAAAAATTGCACTTATCACCGGCGCTTCACGCGGCCTTGGCGCGGCCCTAGCCAAGGCGCTGGCCCCAACCCATCACATCATCGCCGTCGGCAAAACCGTCGGTGGGCTCGAAGAGCTGGACGATGCCATTCAGGCCGCAGGCGGTCAGGCAACCCTTGCGCCAATGGACATCACCGTTGATGAGGCCATGCAGCAATTGTGCCGTGGGATTTTTGATCGTTGGGGCAAGCTGGACCTGTGGCTACACACGGCCATTCACGCAGTCCCGCTGGCCCCAACTGGCCATATCGGCCCTAAAGACTTGGCCAAATCAATGGCCGTGAATATCGAGGCCACAGCACGGCTGATCGCCTATGCAGGCCCGCTCTTGGGTGATACGGGCAAAGCCGTGTTTTTCGATGACCCCCGCGGCGGCGAACAGTTCTTTGGCTCATACGGGGCTACCAAAGCCGCGCAAATCGCGCTGGCCAAAAGCTGGCAAGCGGAATCTGTGAAAACCGGACCGAAGGTCGAAATCCTAACGCCAAACCCAATGCCGACAGGCACACGCGCAAGGTTCTACCCCGGCGAAGACCGCGCACCATTGGCGAGCATTTCGGATGAGGCCGCAAGGTTGTTGCCCCTCATTCTAGAGTAAGGCGCGCAGTGCGGCTCATCCAATGATGTAAATCGGAACAATGGCAGCTGTACGGATAAAGAGGGCATTGGCAACCATACGGCATGGCCCTAGTCTTGTGAGATGAGCAAAGCTGATCTTCCGATCTTTCCAACAGAGAACATGACACGCATGCAACGTGGTCGTTGTCATGAACGCTTTATCGATGAAGCACTCAGGCTTACGAAGAACTTGCTGAAAGAGCAAAATCTAAAGCGTAAATCGCGATGGTTTTATCGTGTCGATGGTTATTGGTTTTTCAGTGCTTTCGTAACCGCCAACCTTCAGGACGACTGGATGGAGTGTCGCGCAAAAATCGAGGTTACAGTCAAACCAATGGCACTCGATCTGATCTACTGGCACGCTACCGATCTGGTAGAGAATTGCAAAAAACCTGCTTCGTTCAGGTGCAACGCAGCCTTCATGTTTGATGGAGATACGTTTCCGGCTCGCTTCGTTCTGGCAGGAAATACTTCACCACCAAAATTTGCAGTGGCTCTTATTCAGGAAACTGCGGACGCTCTTTCTGTCGCGAAGAACCTACTAGGGCAGCGCAGCTATTCGCAGTTCCTCGAAGACAAAGGCCACGCCAAACTGCAAATCACGAAATACGTCGCTGCTCTGATGACGGATGGCCGGATTGATGATGCAGTCCGGAGTATTGAAGAGGAAGCAGAACTTTTCTCAGACCCCTCTGCGAGCGGCTTAAGACAATTCCGAGAATTGATCGATACAGGTACTTTGGCGGATATTCTAGCGACAAATACGGGCAGGACCGGTCTGCGTTAGAGGATGTAGATATGGGCTCATTGCAGCCGTTCGTTACTGCGAACGAAAAACGGCCTCAACCGTCGACATGATGTGTCGAAACTATCGGCTTCGAAACCACCCCATTTCTGAGTCCTTTTCGCCACACGAGACCACGTGCCTTATCATCGTTGTCCGCACCGCTTGCCGCCCTCTAAATGCTGGCCTAGGAACGTGTTAAGACACGAAGGGACGGCAGCATGCGCATTCTTATTACCAACGACGACGGGATCAACGCGCCAGGCTTGCAGGTGTTGACCAAGATAGCCCATGAGATCGCAGGCGAAGGCGGCGAGGTTTGGACTGTCGCCCCCGCGTTTGAACAATCGGGTGTGGGCCATTGCATCAGCTACACCCACCCCACCATGATCGCCCAGCTTGAAGACCGTCGCTTTGCCGCCGAAGGGTCACCAGCCGACTGCGTAATCGCCGGGCTTTACGATGTGATGAAAGATAACCGCCCTGATCTGGTGTTGTCGGGTGTGAACCGGGGCAATAACGCGGCTGAAAACACACTTTATTCCGGGACCATCGGCGCCGCGATGGAGGCCGCATTGCAAGGTATTCCTGCAATTGCACTATCGCAATATTTCGGCACAGAGAACGCGCAGCTTCCGGACCCGTTCGAAGCAGCGGCAACCCATGGTGCCAGCGTCATCAAAACCTTGCTTGATCCAAACCTGTGGGATCAGGCAAACTATCGGCTTTTTTATAACGTGAACTTTCCACCTGTCGCTGCTGCTGACGTCAAAGGCGTGCAAGCTGCCTCACAAGGGTTTCGCAAAGATACCAATTTCACGGCAGAAGCGCAAACATCCCCAACGGGCCGGAAATTTCTTTGGGTGCGCGGCGGGCCGCAACATACGCCGACCGCACCGGGCACGGATGCCGCAGCGAACCTAGATGGCTATATCTCAGTCACACCGATGCGTGCAGACCTGACTGACTATGATATGGTTGCGGAACTTGAGGATATATTCTCGTGACGTTTGACGCGCCAACCAAGATGCAATTTGTCTATGCCTTGCGTAGCAAGGGCGTCACGGATGCGCGCGTTTTGACCGCGATGGAACAGGTGGATCGCGCCGCCTATGTCAAAGGGATTTTTGCCGATCGCGCCTATGAGGACATGCCGCTGCCAATTGCCAGCGGGCAGACAATCAGCCAGCCCTCGGTCGTTGGGTTGATGACCCAAGCGCTCAATATTGGTTCGCGCGATAAGGTTTTGGAAATCGGCACCGGGTCAGGCTATCAGGCCGCGATCCTGTCGAAGCTGGCACGCAGGGTCTATACTGTGGAACGCTTCCGCAGCCTTGTGCATGCCGCCCGCGCGACATTTGACGAACAAGGCATCAGTAATATCACCAGCCTGACCGCCGACGGCAGCCACGGGTTGCCCGACCAAGCCCCATTTGACCGCATCCTTTTGACCGCCGCCGCCGAAGACCCCCCCGGCCCGCTATTGGCGCAATTGCGCGTTGGCGGCGTCATGGTTTTACCTGTTGGGCAGTCCGATGCGGTGCAAAGCCTGATACGCGTCACGCGGCATGAAACCGGCTATGATTACGACGAATTACGGGCTGTTCGGTTTGTCCCCTTGCTTGAAGGGCTCGGACAAGAGTAAACATATGAAAAAGGCACGACCCCAGCAATAAGGGGCGGCTTGGCACAAGGAGCGGTATTATGGCCAATGGGCAACGCACAGTAAGACGAATCTTAATGACAGGTGTCGCACTCGCGGCGCTCGCAGCATGCGAAGGTTTTGACGCCGATTTTCGGGACGTCGGTAACGGGTTTGATACCTCAGCCTCTGTTGCGAACCTACCGAACCGGCCCCGCCCAGATGATCGGGGCGTGATTTCATATCCGACCTATCAGGTCGTTGTTGCCCGCCAAGATGACACCATTCGCGGGATTGCGATCCGACTGGGGATCGATGCGAATGAGCTTGCTGAATATAACGGGATTGAACCTGACGTGATCTTGCGCCGCGATGAAATTATCGCCCTGCCCGGCCGCGTTGCCGAACCGTCAGCGGCGACGGGGGCGACACAATCCTTTGACGTTGCCGCCGTTGCAACCACAGCGCTTGACCGGGCTGAAGCCTCGGGTGGCGTAACCGCAACGCCGCTTGATCCGGCGCCAGCCGCAACGCCAGTGCCTACGGCACCCGCTGGCCCCGAACCCATCCGCCACCAAGTGGTTCGTGGAGAAACCGCCTATTCAATCTCGCGGCTTTACAATGTGCCGGTGACAACCATCGCCGAATGGAATGGGCTTGATAGCGCCTTCACCATTCGCCAAGGCCAGTATTTGCTTGTCCCTCAAGGCGGCACGCGCCCGGTCGAAGCCGTCACAGCCCCCGGCGAAGGTACAGCCACCCCAATCCCACCAAGCGCGGAAACGCCCCTGCCGGACGCCACGCCAACGGCCCCAATCGCCGCGCCAGAAACGCCGGACCTAGGGACACCGGCCCCTGCCCCGGCTGCATCAAACGCGCGTATGGTTCAACCGGTGCCGGGCAATATCATCCGCGAATACGCGGCTGGTCGGAATGAAGGCATCGATATTGGCGCGGCCGCAGGCACCGACGTTAAAGCGGCAGATGCCGGGAATGTGGCTGCCGTGACCGCGGATACAAGTGGCGGCTCGGTGGTGGTGATTAAGCACAGCGATGGTTTGCTTACGCTTTATACCCACCTTGATAGTTTGACTGTTGAAAAGGGCGACAACGTCACACGCGGCCAGACCATTGGTAAGGTCCGCGCAGGTGATCCAAGCTTCTTGCACTTCGAAGTACGTCGCGGATTGCAAAGCGTCGATCCCGCAAGCTACCTGCCGTAACCGCGCGTTAAAACGTAGGATGGATCAAGATCCACCTTACGCCAAGCGCACCCCGTGGCGCCCTGCAAGATCAGTGAAATACTGCCACGCGACGCGGCCAGACCTGCTGCCGCGTGTGGCCTGCCATTCAATGGCTTCTGCGCGCAGGGTATCATCGTCTATTTCGACACCGTAAGCATCGCAATAGCCCCGGATCATCGCCAGATAGTCGGTTTGGTCACAAGGATGAAAGCCAAGCCACAGACCAAAGCGATCTGACAGCGATACTTTCTCTTCAACCGCTTCAGACGGCGAAATCGCTGAAGAGCGTTCGTTTTCGATCATATCACGCGGCATCAAGTGGCGACGGTTCGATGTCGCGTAAAGCACAACATTCTCGGGCCGCCCTTCGATCCCACCGTCCAGAACCGCCTTTAGCGATTTGTAATGCGCATCATCATGGCCAAAGGACAGATCGTCGCAAAACATGATAAAGCGCTCGGGCGCGCCGCGTAGCATGTTCAGACAACGACCTATGCTGGGCAGGTCTTCGCGCTGGACCTCGACGACCTTAAGGTTCGGGTAGTCCGCCTGCAAAGCACCGTGTACGGCCTTCACTAGGCTTGATTTCCCCATGCCGCGTGCGCCCCATAGCAGTGCATTGTTGGCAGGCATCCCAGCTGCAAATTGGGCCGTATTGGCCATCAGCGTGTCACGCGACCGGTTCACACCAACCAGCAACTCAACCGGCACCCGGTTGACCCGCGCCACAGGCTCCAAGCGATCCGGGTCGGGCTGCCATACGAAGGCAGAGGCGACTGAAAAGTCAGGGGCCTCTGCCGGTGGTGGGGACATCCGCTCGAGAGCGTCGGCAATCCGGCGCAGTGATTTCTTACTCACCTTTAACGTCCTCATCTGCGTCGACTGGACCTTCACCGTGGATTTCATCGTCCCACAGCCCTTCGGCACGCAGCTTTGCTTCGCGTTTACGTTCGACACGGGCAACCAATTGGATGGACAATTCATAAAGCCCGTACACCACGACAAACAAAATGACTTGGCTGATGACATCAGGCGGGGTGGCCAGCGCCGCGACGATCAAAATGCCGACCATCGCGTATTTGCGGGTGCCGCGCAGACCGCGGGCCGATACCAAACCCGCCTTGCCCATCAGGGTCAAAAGCACGGGCAGCTGGAAACACAGACCAAAGGCTACGATGAATTTGATAGTCAGGTTCAGGTAAGCCTTTGCAGAGCCCTGGAACAAAATACCGGCAGCTTGCGTAGCGCTATCTGCCCCGGTCTCAAGCACGCCAGGCTGCTGAAACCCAAGGAAGAACCCGAAAGCCAGCGGTGTAATCACATAGTAAGCAAAGGCTGCGCCCAGAAAGAACATGAACGGTGAAGCGATCAAAAAGGGTAAGAACGCGCCCTGCTCGCTTTTGTAGAGACCCGGTGCCACGAAGCGCCACATCTGAAAGCTGATGACAGGGAATGACAACATCAACCCGCCCAGCAGCGAGATCGAAATCGCAACAAAGAAGCCTTCTTCCAGCGCAATAAATTGCAAATCACAGGCCTGTCCGCGCGATGCCAAAGCGTCACACAGCGGGTAGGTCAGGAAGTTGAAAACCGGATTCCAGATTGTAAAGCAAATTACCATGCCCACGATAAACGCGAGCAGCGATTTGATCATCCGTGACCGCAGTTCGGTCAAGTGCTCGATCAATGGTGCGGCGCTATTTTCAATGTCGTCTGTCGCGCTCATTTGCTATCGCTTTCCGGCGTCTCAGTTGGCTTTGCCTTGGGTGCCGCTTCGGCCTCCGCTTCGCGCGCTTGGCGTTCAGTTGCGGCCTTGCCCATTGCGTCACTCATCTTTTCTTTCATGGCTTGGCGTTCGGGCGACAGCGCTGGCTTTTCAGGAGCCTGCGTCATGCCCGTAGCTTCTTTGATCTTATCCACGCCAAATTTCTGCGGGTTGGCTGCGGCACGCACGGTTTTTTGGATCTCGTTCACGCCTGCCTCATCTGCGGCAGCCTCCATGGCGCGTGAAAATTCGCGCGCCATGCCGCGGGCCTTACCCGTGAATTGCCCCAAGGTGCGGAACACTCCCGGCAAGTCTTTTGGCCCGATCACAATCAGGGCCACGATGCCAACCAGCACCATTTCGCTCCAGCCTAAACCAAACATATAAGCGCTTCCTTACGGGTGAATTAGGCTTTGTCTTTTTCTTCTTCTGGGGTCACATCGCGCGCAGTTTCGATGCTGTCTTCGATTTCTTGCTTGCCGTCATCAACGCCCTTTTTGAACGCAGTGATGCCTTTACCCACTTCGCCCATCAGGCTCGAAATTTTGCCGCGGCCAAACAGGACCAAAACAACGACAGCGATCAGTAGAAGGCCCGGAAGGCCGATATTGTTAAGCATGGTAGTCTCCTCTTGCGCGCCACTTGCAGGGTGCGCTTTGCATTCTGTTCTCTAGGCATAGGCCGCATTTTAAGGCAGGGAAAGCGAAAACAGCAAAATTTCTTCGTAGAAACACCCTTTTTTGCAAGGGGTTTTCGATATTTGTGCCACGAATATGTCAGTTGCCAAAATATTGGCATAACATTGCATCGACGGTTCGACCTCGCAGATGATTCGTCGTAAGTTCATGACATAAACCATAGCTAACCAAGAAAACCCAAATGACGGCCAAACAGCTTATCCTCCATATCGGCAGCCCAAAAACAGGGACGACAAGCTTGCAAATGGCGCTGCGCGATTCACGCGCATACCTACGTGATCAGGGCATCGTGATGCCCAATGGAGCGTTAATCCAAGGGAACGCGATTAGGGTCGGATACGAAATTTTTGACTTTCAGTCATTTGAATCGGAACATAAAAGCTGGCTCATCGACCAAGACCAAAAATCCATCTTAGACGCAAAAGCTGCATGGGATGATCTTGCGATGAAAGCGTTGCGTGATAGCCCCGACAAGGTGTTGATAAGTTCAGAGCAATTCATGCGACAGTTTTCGCACGCGGCCTATGCCAATGCAAAACAGCGTCTTTGGGATATCGCGCAGGATGTGAAAATAGTCGCTTACCTAGGATCGCCCGCGAGGCGGTTTTTGTCATTTCATCAACAGAGGCTTAAGGTTGCTGGTGCGGACCTTACCCCACTGCCTCGCGATGTGATGTCGGCACAGATCAACGGTTTTGTCGAAAATGTATCACCACATGTTGCTTTGCGTGTCTTTGATCGCAGTCAGCTGTTTCAAGGCGATATCGTTGCCGATTTTGTTCATCATCATCTTCCTAATATCGACGTCAGTAAATTGACACGCAGCCCCAATGAATTGAACACAACGATGTCCGCCGAAGCAATGGCGATCCTCAAGGATTGTCATACTGGAACATTAGACTTTAGTTTTCCAGTGGACGTTTTATGGGGCATGCTTGAACAGATCGATTGCATTGTTCCCAATCCCACAAAGCCTGAATTATGTGAAGCGGCAAGGCAATCTGTCACCAATTGGTACGCCCCTGACCTGATCGCCTTGCGCGATAAACATGACATCGCATTTCCAGATGTCGCATATGAAATTTTGAACCCAGACGACTATGATCGCGATATTCTAAACTATCGAAGCGTCGAGGATATTTGCGCCGTAGATCAACGCCGCAAATCGCAACTATTACGGCGTCTTAAGATACAGACGTCTCTCCCAAGACCGTTGCGCCGTTGGGCCGCAAAATGGTGACGTAATGAAACGCGCTGACAGATTAATGCAGATCGTGCAGATCTTACGCGATGGTACGCTCCACAAGGCGGCGGATATTTCGGCGGCAGTGGGCGTATCACTGCGCACGATTTACCGCGACATGGAAACATTGGCGGCTTCAGGCGTGCCGATCGAGGGCGAACGCGGCATCGGTTACCGCGTCACAGCAGCGATCACCCTCCCCCCGTTGAACCTGACAATGACCGAAGTTGAAGCCTTACATTTGGGTTTAAGCGCAGTCGGCCAATCCGATGACGCACAATTGTCAAGCGCGGCACTCGCGCTTCTGAGCAAATTAGACGCCGTCATGCCCGAGGATCGATCGCGCGCGCCCACAGGTTACGGGTTCGCGATTTACCCGTTTGCAGACGCAGCGCGCGGGTTTCAACACCTGCCCGCGATGCGCCAAGCGATCCGCACACGCCAAAAGCTATCGATTACGATTAACGATGTTGTACGCACGGTACGTCCATTGCAGCTTGATTATTGGGGGCGGCTTTGGACCTGCATTGTTTGGTGCGAAAAGACAAAAGATTTCAGCGAATTACGGGTTGACCAAATTAGCGAATTGCGCATTTTACCAAGCCTATTCGTAGACGAACATGGGAAATCTTTGGCCGATTTTAACGCTCAGCGTGTTATTGCTGGAAGTTAACACCCCGTTCGGCCAGACTGTGAGTCGTTAGTAACCTAGTATTTTGGCGTTCCGAATGACTGCAAATGAACTCATAATTCATATCGGGCATAGAAACACCGACTCTGAGGTGCTGCAAAATACGTTGACTGCCTCGCGCAAAACTCTTGATGAATACGGGGTCTACTTTCCCAAGTTTGCGACCGAAAACCACGAAAAATTTGTGCTTGGTTACGAAACACAGCTTGTCGATGAAGGCGCGCAAATAGACCCACAAAGCGTGCCACAGCGCGATCATTGGGACCGCATCATGTCACGCAATAACCTTTTGCCGAGCACGACAACTATCGTCAGTAACCGTGCGTTTTTCAAACAGCTTACCGCGCAAAGTGCTGCTCACTTTGAAGCGGTGACAAACCATATCGCCCGCCGCAAAAAGATTGTCGCATATTTGCGACCACCTGACACATATTTCTTGCTGCTTTTGCAGCTGCGGCTTGCGCAAAACCGCGATATCGTCACCCCGTCACGCACTCGGATCAAAGAACGTATTGAACCCCTTGGCCAAGCTTGGAGCGGCGGTATTTCACTGACGCTATTTTCTGCGAGCGTGCTGACCGACGGCAATATTGTCGACGATTTTTTTGCACATCACGTCCCAGACTTTGACAGGCAACTTTTGACCCGCCCGCTCCCATCAAAGCCCCACCGGATCTCGGCCGAGGCGATTGCCTTGTTAATTGACCGCCAGCACGGGCGTCTTGATACGGACGTCGATTCCGCTGTGATGGTCGCACAAATTGTCCGCGAAGACGCACGGCTGCCCGGCGCGACCCCAGCCCGACTTCGCGCCAATGCTGCACGCACAATTCGCAACTGGGCGGCGCCAGACCTTGCTTGGCTTCGACAGGAATATGGTATTAGGTTTCCTGAACAGGGCTATAAAGACGTCGACGGTGATGATGTGGATCTTAGCGTCATTCATTTTACGGATGGTGGGCAAATCTGTGCTTTTGATGCCGACCGCAAGGACGCCTTATATGAAAAAGCACTGGCGCGTGCGCGGATGCCGCGATTAGCGCGACAACTGCTAAGCCTTTGGTAAATCTACCAGCCCATTGCCTTGCGCAGCATGTTCAGCGCAACAAGCGTCAGGAAAACACCAAACGTGCGTTTTAGCGGTTTCGGATCAAGCCGATGTGCCAATGCGGCCCCCCAAGGGGCAGTGATCAAGGTCATCGCAATGATCAAAAAGAACGCGACGAAATTTACCGACCCGATTGTAAACGGGGGCGCCACTTGCTGATCGACTATCAAAAAACCAATGACCGAAGGCACCGCGATTAGAATACCAAACCCGGCGGCTGTCGCAACGGCCCGGTGAATAGCGACGTTAAAGAGTGTCATCACAGGCACCCCAAATGAGCCGCCACCAATCCCCATGAGTACCGATAGGAACCCCAGCGCGGGCGACATCGCGAGACGTGTGCCCCCTGTCGGCATCTGTGGCCCCAGCCGCCAATGGCTTTGCCCCAAGGCCATGTAAAGCCCCACGATCATCGCCAAGATGCCAAAGATGCCTTGCAACGCGGTCGAACGTAAATTAGCGGCGACAGATACACCGATCAACGCGCCAATTGCGATCCCCGGCGCCCATGTTTTCAGGATTTCCCAGTCCACCGCGCCCTTTTTATTGTGCGCCAATACTGACCGCACCGAGGTCACAATAATGGTAGCCAGCGACGTGCCCAGACACAGTTGCATCAACTGCGCGCTTTCATAACCCATTGCGCTGAATACGTAGTAAAACGCAGGCACCAAGACGATCCCACCACCCACGCCGAGCAGCCCAGCCAAAACCCCGGCGATGGCACCAACGCCAAGCAATAGCGCGCCCATTGTCACCAAAAGCGTCATATCATCCATATCTATGCCGCCTGCGATGTAACATGCGCAAGCGCGTCTAACACGACTTGTGGCCCTGCCCCGCTTTCATGCACGTTTTCAGAAAGATGCCGTCGCCAGCCACGCGCACCCGGGCGACCTTGAAACAGCCCTAGCATATGCCGGGTTACTTGTCCCAATCGTCCACCGGCCGTCAAATGCGTCTCAATGTAGGGCAGCATCAGATGTACGATCTCTGCTGCGGTGCGGGTCTCGCCCATGCCAAAAATGCGCTGATCTGCGGCAAGCAAAATGTCACTTGGGGTATGGTAGGCCGCACGTCCGATCATCACACCGTCCAAGCCTTGATCAAGCAACACCTGTGCATCATCCAAACTGCCAATGCCGCCGTTGATCGACAGGTTTAACCCCGGAAACAACCCTTTCATCGCCAACACCAGATCATAGTCTAGCGGCGGCACGTCGCGGTTCTCTTTCGGGCTGAGCCCCTGTAGCCAAGCTTTACGGGCATGCACGATAAAATGATCCACGCCTGCCGCCGATACCCGCGCAAGGAAGTCCGGCAAAATTTCCGCAGGGTTCTGATCGTCGAGGCCAATCCGGCATTTGACGGTAACAGGCACATCAACCGCTTTGATCATTGCGGACACACATGCTGCCACAAGCGCCGGATCCTCCATCAAGATCGCGCCAAAGCGGCCAGATTGCACACGGTCTGACGGGCAGCCACAATTGAGGTTAATCTCGTTATAGCCGTAATCCGCGGCAATGCGCGCGGCCTCGGCCAGTTGCGCCGGGTCAGAGTCGCCCAATTGCACGGCTACCGGATGCTCTGATGTGTCAAAGCCCAGCAAACGATCACGATCCCCGTGGATCACAGCGGGCGCGGTCACCATTTCTGTGTAAAGCAACGCATGCTGCGACATAAGACGGTGCAAATACCGACAATGGCGATCCGTCCAATCCATCATGGGCGCTACGGATAGGCGAGAATTACTATAAACGCTTGTATGTATTGACTTACTTATCACTTTAACTCGCACTCTGCCTTGTCGTTTACTGCTCTTTTTTGCTTGTTTTTGCCCAATATTTCCTATCTGAACAATATATGTTGTTCAAATAGACCAAAAATGTTGTTCAGGTATGGCCCAGATAGTAGAACGAAAACGCAAGAACGGTTCAATCGCTTATGTCGCACAAATAAACATAAGGCAAAACGGAAAATGGGCACACCGAGAATCTCGCTCGTTTGACAGGCGCTCATCGGCAACTGCGTGGTTCAATAAGCGGATGAAAGAAATCCGTGATGCAGGTGACGATCTGAGCGCACTTAAAAGCAAAGGCCGCACACTTGGCGCAACCATCGACATGTATATCACTGAAAGCATAAAGGAGGTTGGCCGCACGAAAGCGCAGGTGCTCCGGTCGATCAAGGAATACGACATCGCGGATATGCCGTGCAACGAGATCCAAAGCCACCACATAGTCGAGTTTGCAAAATCTCTTGGAGCAACACGGACCCCCGCAACGGTCGGGAATTACATTTCCCACCTTGGATCCGTGTTTGCATTGGCACGACCAGCT
>CALLAF010000046.1 GCA_938002605.1 uncultured Paracoccaceae bacterium
GCAGGTCGCAGAGATCCAGATCCGCGCTGCCATTCTCAATGGCTTCACCGCACTGGGCATCCCGAAAACCGTCGCCGCAGCATAAATCCGTCTGAGGTAAGGGGTACTCAACCCAAGGCTCCATTTGTGCAACAAAGCCACCCAGCCCGATACGCATTTGATCGCGGTTCTGAATGATGTCACAGAGCTAAAATCGCTAGAAGCGCAATTTGTACAAAGCCAAAAAATGCAAGCAATTGGGCAGCTTGCGGGCGGGGTTGCACATGATTTTAACAATCTGCTGACCGCAATTTCGGGCCATTGTGATTTACTTTTGTTGCGACACGACGAGGGCGACCAAAACTACGGCGACCTGATCCAAATTCATCAAAACGCAAACCGCGCAGCCAGCCTTGTTGGGCAACTTTTAGCGTTTTCACGCAAACAAAATTTGCAACCCGAGGTCATCGACCTGCGCGATACGCTCTCTGATTTGACGCATCTTTTGAACAGGTTGGTGGGCGAAAAGGTCACTTTATCCCTGCATCATGATCCCGCTTTGGCCCAGATTAAGGCCGACAAACGACAGCTTGAGCAGGTCTTGATGAACCTTGTTGTGAATGCGCGCGACGCGATGAACGGGGCGGGAGAGATTCAGGTGGAAACTGAAAACCTTACCCTGACCGAACCGATGATTAAAGACCGCGCTGTTGTTCCGCCCGGCGACTATGTTGTGGTCAAGGTCATTGATCATGGCCATGGGATTGCGCCGGAAAAACTGCCCAAGATATTTGAGCCTTTTTACACAACCAAGCGCACCGGCGAGGGGACAGGGTTGGGACTGTCTACCGCATACGGGATCGTCAAACAGACGGGCGGCTATATCTTTGCCGATAGTGCGGTTGATAACGGAACAGAGTTTTCACTGCTCTTTCCCGCTTTTCATCTGCAGGTTGCGTCACCGGTGCCGCCTGTTCAAACGTCGCATCCTCAAATGTCGGACCCTGCAGATGGCGTGATTCTTTTGGTGGAGGATGAGGCCCCAGTGCGTGCCTTTGCATCACGTGCGCTGCGGTTGCGTGGCTATTCGGTGCTCGAGGTGGATTGTGCCGAAGCGGCGCTCGATTTGTTGTCGGACACTGAATTGCACGTCGATCTTTTTGTGACGGATGTCATCATGCCGGGGATGGATGGCCCGACATGGGTGCGTAAGGCATTGAAAGAGCGCGAAAATACAAAGGTTATTTTTGTCTCGGGGTATTCGGAAGACGCGTTTAGTGACGGCCAGCCGCGCGTGCCCAATTCCGTGTTTTTGCCCAAACCATTTTCGCTAAATGCGCTTACCCAGACTGTTCAAACCCAGTTAAGCGCCAATGTTGCGGGTTAGTCGTCTTGCGCCAAGCTGACCAAATGTGCTGCCGATCCGTTCAGCGCCGCGTAGTCATCATGCACGACATAGACACCGAAATTTCCCATAAATCCGGCAAATCGGCCCTTGTCGCGGAAGGCATCGCCAAAACCCAGCGCTGTCAAATGCCCTGAAATGGCGCGTGCAACGCCGCCAACCAGATAAACGCCGCCAAAGGGCAGCTGTATCAGTGAGAGATTGCCGCAAACCGTGCCCAAGATACGTGTAAACAGCTGTGCCGCTTCCATTGCGCGCGCATCGGTGCGTTGGTCGCAATGTGCCATGATATCTTTGGCAGATAGCTCTCGGGGGTCACCTGCTTCGACGCCCAAAAACGCATAGGCGCGTTCTAGCCCGCGCCCAGACAGCACATCTTCGACCGCTGGAAACCCATGCGCCGTCGACACGAATTGGCACAAGCGCAATTCCAATTCAGTGCGGATTGGCAAATTCGCGTGCCCGCTCTCGGATGGGGGCACGACGCGCCCGTGCGCCAGATCATAGACCGGCGATGCGTTAAAGCCTGTGCCAACGCCAACGACTAACTTAGCCGCGTTATCAGGGGTTTGTGGGCCTTCGAGCACTGTTTGTACCTTGGCAGGATCAAGATGCCCCAGCGCATGCCCCTGGGCCTGTAAATCGTTCAAAATGGCGACTGTTTGTGCCCCGGTTGCGCGGGTCAGCGTGTCGCGGTCGATTGTCCAATCAAGATTGGTCATCGTCGCCTCACCGTCGCGCACGGGCCCGGCAACGGCCACACAGGCCGCGGTTGGGGTCACATCGCCTTCATCCGCTATGTATTGCCGCAACACAGATTCCAGCCCAGGAAATTTGTCATTGCTATAGCGCCGAATGCTATCCGGCAGAATATCTTTACCCTTTGCAAGGGCAACACGGGTGTTCGTGCCGCCGATATCGGCCACCAAGGACAAGGTCGTTTGTGCAGTGTTCATGAAAAAAACCTAACGCGCGATGGCTGCTTTGAGAGCGTGATATGACGCTTTGGGCGTGCGCTTCAAGCTGTCAAAATCAACATGTACCATGCCGAACCGCTTTTCATAGCCAAAGGCCCACTCGTAATTGTCAAGCAACGACCAATAAAAGAAGCCTTTGACGTTGGCGCCTGCGTCAATCGCATGTTTGGCAGCCATGATATGGTCAGACACATATTTCATGCGGACCGGATCATAGACCGCGCCGTTTTCAACATGATCATCCCAAGCCATACCGTTTTCGGTGACATAAATTGGCAGATCACCCACGTAATCACGGGCCATGCGGGTCAGAATGTTTTGCAGACCTGCCGGATATATTTCCCAACCCATTTGCGTCACATCCAATGTTGTTTCGGCAGCTTTCAAGCTGGGCCAAGGGGCGGTGGGATCGGGTAGAATTTCATGGCGGGTGTAATAGTTCACGCCAAGCCAGTCCATTTTCTGGCTGATCTGGGCCATGTCGTCTTGCCAGTTCTTTGGCATATGATCGCCAAACCCATCTAGCACCTCTTGCGGGTAGCTACCTTTGGTCGCTGCCTCAATGAACCAGCGGTTATAGATCGCGTCTTGCAACGTTGCTGCCGCGATGGTTTCAGGCGCGTCATTGGCGGGAGGGCTGTGTTCAAAATTAAGCACTATCCCGCAGTTATCCATGCCTTTTGCGCGCAGGCGTGTCATGGCCTCTCCGTGTGCTAGCATGATATGATGCATCGCGCGCGCAGTGGCTCGGATGTCGCGCAAACCGGGGGCGTGATGACCTAAGAAATGCGATAGAAACGAGACGCACCAGGGTTCGTTGATCGTTGCAATCGCTGCCATCCGGTCACCAATTTTATCGGTGATAACGTCTGTATAGTCGCCAAAATATTTGGTGGTGTCGCGGTTCGTCCAGCCTCCATTGTCCGCCAAGGCGGAAGGCAATTCCCAATGGTACAGCGTTTGATATGGCTTTAACCCGCGTTCCAAAATCGCATCTGTTAGGCGGTCATAGAAATCCAGCCCTTCGGGGTTGACCGTGCGCCCATCTGGCATAACGCGCGCCCAAGAGGTTGAAAACCGGTAGGCATCCATGCCTGCATCTTTGAGCAGGTCAAGATCTTCGGGAAAGCGGTGGTAATGATCGCAAGCCAGCGCACCATCTTCCGCGCGGATGACATTGCCGGGCGTCGCTGCAAAGGTGTCCCAATGTGTGGACCCTGCGCCACCAAATTTGTGCCCCTCAATTTGATAGGCGGCAGTGGCTGCCCCAAATAGAAAGTCCTGAGGGAAATCAGAGCGTTTAAAGTCCATGTTCATCCTTTCGGGGGGCTGGGCCCGTTGAGTGTCCAACCACAAATTCACATTTCAGAATGGTTTTTTGTGGCGGGTTATTTGGGTGTTCGATGGCGTGAAGCAGGCTTTCTGCCAGCTGCCGCCCTGCGGTGCGCACAGAAGAGCGCGTTGCCGTAAAAATCGGGGTTTCTCCGCCGTTTTGTAGATATGACAACATGTCGTCATGGGTAACCACTGAGACGTCTTGGCCCATCACCAAACCGCGTTCTTCGATCGCGCGACGCACGCCAAGTGCGCTGATCAGTGACGCGCAAATAAAGGCGGTTGGCCCGTTGTTGAATGCAAGTAAATCGCGCGCAGACTCATACCCGATGACCTCGGTCATTTCGCTAGATCGCATCAGCGCAGGATCGATTGCCACCCCGTGGGCGCGCAGCGATGCTTCGTAACCAGAACGCCGCCGATAAGCAAAATCCATGGTTTCAAGCCCGTTGATCAGAGCGATCCGTTGATGCCCAAGATCAAACAGATAGTCGGTCGCTTGTACAAACGCATCGTGGTTGTCGACGTCCAAAAACGTATAGGGCAGGGCGTTATGGGTGACTTGCCCGTGAACTGCGAAGGGCATCCCAATCTCGGACAGAAGGGCGATACGCGGATCATCAATGCGCGGACCGTGGACAATAACGCCATCCACTGCGCGCCGCAATTTGAGGCTGCGATAAATCTGATCTTCATTGGAATCGTCGACAATTGACAGGATCATTTCATAGCCGTTGCGCGCATAAGTTTCGCCCGCGCCAGCTATGAAATCACCAAAAACAGGGTTCACCATTTCATGTTTGGTGGACATCGGGATCACATGCCCGATGGCTAATGCACGCCCTGTTGCCAGTCCTTTGGCGCGCGTGCTGGGGTGGTAATTAAATTCTTTTGCGGCCGCTTCAACGCGGTGCCGGGTTGCTGCGCTCACCTCTGGATAACCGTTCAGCGCACGGCTGACGGTTGTTTGGCTCAGGCCAAGTTGTTCAGAGAGTTGCTTAAGGTTCATCTGCCCTCAGAATGCTGCTTTGTTGGTCTTTGTTCCGTAACGTAAGCCCATAAAATGGGCAAGATTCACAAACGTAATCGTTTCAGTAGCGAGCATTTGCGCAAATTCCAAGACATTTTTACAAAAATGATCTGGTTGACACTATCGCGAAGTTGGCAGAGTTTAACCATACCCAAAGCGCTTTGGAAGCCATTGATTCCACCACCCACCACTAGGCCCAAACGCTTGAACACGCATTTTAACCACGCCAACTGGCGTGACAGGGAGGAGAGACAGATGAAAACGAACCTATACGCCGGTGTCGCTGCGATTGCTTTGAGCGCGGGCATCGCCCATGCAGGCGGCCATGTTGAGCTAACACCGGGCGAGGGTGATTTCACTTGGGATAGCTACACTGCATTTGCTGACGCAAACGATTTCGCCGGTGAAACAGTTACGATCGCGGGCCCTTGGTTGGCGGACGAAGCTGACAACTTTACCAAGATGGCAAGCCTGTTCGAGGCCGCGACTGGTGCGTCAGTATCATATGTTGGATCAGATAGCTTCGAACAGCAAATCGTCATCGACGCAGAAGCTGGCTCTGCCCCAAATATTGCGGTATTCCCGCAGCCAGGTCTTGCCGCGAGCCTCGCGTCGCGCGGCCTTTTGACACCACTGCCTGCTGGCACCGACGCATGGATTGCCGATAACTATGCCGCCGGGTCGTCTTGGGTTGATTTGGGCAGCTACGCCAATGCCGATGGCGCGACAGAAACCTATGGGTTTTTCTTTAACGTCAACGTGAAATCATTGGTTTGGTACATTCCTGAGAACTTCGAAGACGCAGGCTATGACGTTCCCGAAACAATGGAAGAATTGCTCGCGCTTTCTGATCAAATCGTCGCTGACGGTGGCACGCCTTGGTGCATCGGTCTGGGCTCAGGCGCCGCAACGGGTTGGCCTGCAACTGACTGGGTCGAAGACATCATGCTGCGCACCGCGTCACTGGAAACATATGACGGTTGGACAACAAACGAAGTGGCGTTTGACGATCCTGCTGTGATCAACGCGATTGAAACATTCGGTAAATTTGCGCGGAATGATGCGTGGGTTGCCGGTGGTGCAGGCGCTGTGGCAACAACCGATTTCCGTGAAAGCCCAAAAGGCATGTTTGACAGCCCGCCACAGTGCTACATGCACCGTCAGGCGTCGTTCATTCCTGCGTTCTTCCCAGAAGGCACAGAATTGGGCGAAGATGCTGACTTCTTCTACTTCCCATCTTTTGAGGCGGAAGACTTGGGTAACCCGGTTTTGGGTGGTGGCACATTGATGGCGATTACATCTGTGTCAGACGCGACCAACGCATTCATGGAATTCATGAAGCTGCCCGTTGCGCACGAAGCAATGATGGCCCAAGGCGGTTTCTTGACACCACATGCTGGCGTCAACACCGCAACTTATGCTGATGACACATTGCGCGGCCAAGGCGATATCTTGCTGAACGCGACATCGTTCCGCTTTGACGGTTCAGACCTAATGCCGGCCGCTGTTGGTGCAGGTTCTTTCTGGACTGGTATGGTTGATTTCACAGGCGGTAAAGATGCAGCTGAAGTAGCGGCTGACATCCAAGCGTCATGGGACGCAATCAAGTAAGCACGTGCTTCTACAAAAAACAAAGAACAGCGCAACTGATGTTGCGCTGTTCTTCACTCTATTGATCCCGAGGGGGACGGACAATGCATCCTGCGTTTCAGGGCTTCGTGACAATTTTTCTAGGGGTAGGTGGCTGCCTTGCCTATTTTTATTTCTCGAACCAGTTCTTGGATAAGGTGCTGTTCCCGGCCAAGGGTGAAAACATTGGCCGCAATATTAACCGCGCTAACCTTGTGCGACCTTGGTTGTTTTTGTTCCCCGCAATTTTCGCACTTGGACTTTACCTCGCGTATCCCGTTTTTGCGACGCTATGGTATTCTTTGACCGATCGGGAACAAGGCGGTGCGTTCGTTGGTTTGGCGAATTACCAACAAATGTTCGCGGATCCAAAATTTTGGGAAGCGTTGAAAAACAACATGCTTTGGCTGAGTGTGGTGCCCGCGGCGTCGACTGCGTTTGGGTTGCTGGCCGCGCAACTGACCGACCGGATTAAATGGGGGGCGATCGCAAAATCCCTGATTTTTATGCCGATGGCGATTTCATTTGTTGGGGCATCGGTGATTTTTAAACTGATCTACGACACGCGCCCAGTGGGGCAAAGCCAGATTGGTGTGTTGAATGCGGTTTGGCTGCAATTTGACGGCGGCGTTGGCTCGTTTCTTATTCTGCGGCTTGTCCCTGGGCTGCTGATGATTTGCGTTGCTGCGGCCGCAGTGTTTGTGGCGTGGAATATGGTACAGACTGCACGCAGCGGTAAGGGTGGCGGATTGGCCACCGGGTTGCGCGCGATTGGTGCGATTATCCTTGCAGGTATCGCCTTGGTAGCACTTTCGTTTGCCTTTGGTGCGTTCACGAAAACCTACAACTACGGTGTGCCACAAACATGGTTGACCATTCCTGGATGGAATTCGTTTTTCCTAATGATCGTATTGATTTGGATTCAAACAGGATTTGCGATGGTGATCCTCTCGGCGGCGTTGCGTGGTATCCCCGAGGAAACCATTGAGGCCGCGATTGTTGATGGTGCAAACCCGTTCCAAGTCTTCTTTAAAATCAAGATGCCACAGATTTCGGGCACAATTGTCGTGGTTTGGACAACGATCACGCTGGTGGTTCTTAAGGTGTTCGACATCGTTTTTGCGATGACAAATGGGCAATGGGAAACCCAAGTCTTGGCCAACTATATGTACGATAAATTGTTCCGCGCGAACGACTGGGGTTTGGGCTCAGCCAGTGCCATGATCATCATGTTGCTTGTTTCGCCGATCCTCATTTGGAACGTCTATAACGCCCGCAAGGAGATGCGCTGATGGATAATATTGCTGGTAGCAAATCGTCACTGACGTGGATCGTGCATATTTCTGTGGTGCTTTTGGTGGCGCTTTGGCTGTTTCCGACTGTTGGTTTGTTGGTGTCGTCGTTTCGGACCACCGATCAAATTTCAAGCTCGGGTTGGTGGCAATCGCTGTTCCCGACTGAACAGAACGTGACACTGCGGACAACTGATCCTGATGATGAAGGTGTGCAAACCTTGATCGACGGCGTTTACACCATCACAGGTAACCTGTTCGATGAACCCACCGCTGAAATTGGGGTTTGGGGCACGTCTTCGCGGGCGATTGACAGTTATGTTGCAGGTGACACGGCGGATTTAGGCGACGGTGAGACGATCACCGTCCAAGCCAATGGAGACTATGTTTGGACTGGCACAACTGAGTTGTCAGGTCGCGGCCAGCGCGTGTTCGCGACCGCTTCAACCCCGCCAGACTTTACGCTTGCTAACTATGAGAAAGTGCTGTTTAGCGGGTCACAGACCGACAATATGCTTAAGGCATTTACAAATACGCTCACCGTCACGATCCCTGCAACGATCATTCCAATCGTGATTGCGGCCTTCGCGGCCTATGCGTTGGCGTGGATGGATTTTCCGGGGCGCGCGATCTTGATTGCGATGGTTGTAGGTCTTTTGGTGGTGCCGCTGCAGCTCGCGCTTATACCGCTTTTAAAGCTGCACCTGAATATCGGTATCGGCAAAGGGTATTGGGGGGTTTGGTTGGCACATACCGGCTTTGGTTTGCCGCTCGCCATCTATTTGCTGCGTAACTATATGGTCGGACTTCCCCGCGATATTATTGAGAACGCGCGTGTTGACGGGGCGACTGATTTTCAGATTTTCACGAAAATCATCCTGCCGCTATCCTTCCCGGCGCTCGCATCGTTTGCGATTTTCCAGTTCCTATGGACATGGAATGATCTGCTGGTTGCCAAAGTCTTTTTGATCGATTCAACCGGGCAAACGACGGTGATGACCAACCAAATCGTTGAACTATTGGGCACACGTGGCGGCAACTGGGAAATCTTGGCCACGGCGGCCTTTGTTTCAATTGCGGTGCCCTTGGCAGTGTTCTTTGCAATGCAAAAATACCTTGTACGGGGGCTCTTGGCGGGGTCCGTCAAATAATCTGTTTACAACCAACTAACCACCTCGGGCCGTTCATGGGCAGGGGCGAAGGAACGACACTATGACGACGGCACTTGCCACAACACCTGAAATCGCCACCGACAAAGACTGGTGGCGCGGCGCGGTGATCTATCAGATTTATCCACGTAGCTATCAAGACAGCAATGGCGATGGCATTGGTGATCTGATGGGGATCGTTCAGCGGCTACCCTATATCGCGACACTGGGTGTCGATGCGATTTGGATTTCACCGTTCTTCATGTCGCCAATGAAGGATTTTGGCTATGACGTTAGCGATTACTGCGACGTTGATCCGATGTTCGGAAAACTTTCCGATTTTGATGCGGTGATTGACACAGCGCACCAGTTGGGGATCAAAGTGATGATCGATCTGGTGCTCAGCCATACCAGCGAACAGCATCCGTGGTTTATCGAGAGCCGTGCGAATAAATCAAATGATAAATCTAATTGGTACGTCTGGGCGGATCCCAAACCCGATGGCACAGCCCCCAATAATTGGCTGTCGATTTTTGGCGGCTCTGGGTGGCAATGGGACGCCCGGCGCGAACAGTACTACATGCATAATTTTCTGGTCTCGCAGCCTGATCTGAATTTCCACGAACCGGCCGTGCAAGATGCGCTTTTGGAGGTGGCCCGGTTCTGGTTGAACCGCGGCGTTGATGGGTTCCGGCTTGATACGATCAACTTCTATATGCATGACGAACAACTGCGCGATAACCCGGCCTTGCCGCCCGAACAGCGCAACGCCAATACCGCGCCTGCCGTGAACCCCTATAATCACCAAGAACATATCTACGATAAAAACCACCCCCAGAACGTTGAATTCCTGCGACGCTTGCGTGCTGTGATGGAACCATTTGGCGCAGCCGCCGTGGGCGAGGTCGGCGATAGCCAGCGCGGCCTTGAGATTTTGGGTGAATATACACGCGGCAATGATCTGATGCAGATGTGCTACGCGTTTGAATTCTTGGCGGCGGATGCGCCAACAGCCCCGCGTATTGTCGAAGTCATGGATGAGTTTGATAGTGTTGCGGGCGATGGTTGGGCCTGTTGGGCGTTTTCCAATCATGATGTTGTACGCCACGCAACCCGCTGGGATCTTGCACCGGGCGCACAGCGGATGTTTGCAACATTGATCATGTGTTTGCGCGGGTCGGTTTGCATTTATCAAGGCGAAGAATTGGGCCTGCCAGAGGCAGATGTGTCCTTTGACGATCTGCAAGACCCATATGGTATCGAATTTTGGCCCGAATTTAAGGGTCGGGACGGGTGCCGGACGCCTATGGTCTGGACCCCTGATAGTCAAAATGGCGGATTTTCAGATGACAAACCTTGGTTGCCAGTGGCAGCTGAACACTTGCACTTGGCCGTCGCAGCACAAGAGGATGAGCCGGGTACATTGCTGCATCACTATCGCAAAGCTATCGCGTTTCGCCAGGCACATTCCGCGCTAAGACGGGGTGACAATGACAAAATGCGTGTGAGTGGCGATATTTTATATTTCACGCGGCGCGACGACAACCAAGAGATTTTCTGCGCGTTCAATATCAGTGAAACGCCATCAGATTTCGATATGCCAGCCGGGCATTGGGCGGAAATTGGCGACGAACTGGGGGGCGCACATGTATCCGCAGATGGCAAGTTACACCTTGGGCCTTGGCAGGTTTGTCTCGCGCTTAAGGCAAAAGGTTAAAAGGGGAACGACAAATGGCTGACCTAAAACTTACGGATATTGCCAAGACCTACGGTGGGAAGGTTGATGTGCTCAAACACATCGATCTTGAAATCGAGACCGGCGAATTGATCGTTTTTGTGGGCCCCTCCGGCTGCGGAAAATCAACGCTTTTGCGGATGATTGCGGGATTGGAAAAGATCACAGATGGCACGTTGGAAATTGACGGTCAGGTCGTTAATGATGTGCCGCCCGCGCAGCGCGGCATCGCCATGGTGTTTCAGTCCTATGCGCTTTACCCGCATATGACCGTACGCGAAAACATGTCATTTGCATTGAAATTGGCCAAAAAACCGGCCGCTGAAATCGACGCAGCGATCAATAAAGCGGCCAAGATTTTGCAGCTTGAAGACTATTTAGACCGCCTTCCAAAGGCGTTGTCTGGCGGGCAGCGCCAACGGGTTGCGATTGGGCGGTCCATTGTGCGCAATCCTAAGGTCTATCTGTTTGATGAGCCGCTTTCGAACCTTGATGCTGCACTGCGCGTCGCGACCCGCATTGAGATTGCGCAACTCAAAGAATCGATGCCAGAAAGCACGATGATCTATGTGACCCACGATCAGGTCGAAGCCATGACATTGGCGACGCGGATTGTGGTTTTAGCCAACAAAGGTATCGCGCAGGTCGGCACACCGCTTGAGCTTTACGAGCGTCCTGAGAATGAATTTGTCGCGCAGTTTATTGGATCACCTTCAATGAACTTGTTGGCGGGGGAGATCGTCGCAACTGGCGATCAGACCGTCGTGCAGCTCGATGGTGGCGGCACGGTGACATCTGCGGTGCCAACGCTAGATTCTGACAAGGGTCTCAAAGTGAACGTCGGCGTGCGCCCCGAAGATATGATTTCGACCACTGACGACAGCTATCTCTTTGAAGGTAAAGTAAATATTACCGAAGCCTTGGGTGAGGTAACGTTACTTTATTTTGATAAAATCGGCGGCAATGACGCGGTGATTGGCAAGCTTCCGGGCATCCATGCGGATTTGCGCGGGAAAACGGTTCGGATGCATGCGACACCCGAAAAAGTGCAGATCTTCCACAACGGTCAATCGCTTTATTACCGCTAATCTTTTGCAATCATTTCACAAAAAAGGCCGCTGATTAATTCAGCGGCCTTTTGCATATTATGTGGTTTTTGCTTAACCGCGACGCCGCCGTCCTGTGCGTGCGCGCCCTTCGCCCGCCTTGACAGGGGCGCGGTTGAATTTGATCCAGTCAGCGCCTGACGGATCATTGTCGGTCAAAAAGTTAGCGGCGCGAATGGCTTCCATTTCTGACCCTGCCTTGGCTTTGGTTGATCCCATGCCAAGCAATGTCACAAAGACCTCATCGTCGATGTCTTCGGGGAAAATGACTCCGGCCGCGGCAAGTTCGGCTTTCTTTTCGGCAATCTTTTTCGGACCGACGGGTAGGGCGATCGGGTTCATGATTGCCGAGGTCATCCCGGTTGCCATGGCCATTGGTAGGAAGGCATTGTTAACACCATGACGGTTGGGCAGGCCAAAGCTGATGTTGGAAGCACCACAGGTGGTGTTGACGCCCAATTCGTCGCGCAGACGCCGGACCAAGGTGAAAACCTGCAAGCCAGCTGTGGCCATTGCGCCAATCGGCATCACCAGCGGATCAACCACGATGTCATGCGCCGGGATACCAAAATCAGCAGCACGTTCGACGATCTTTTTCGCGACGGCAAAGCGCACGTCAGGATCTTCGGAAATGCCGGTGTCATCGTTGGAAATCGCAACAACAGGAACATTGTATTTCTTGACCAGTGGCAGCACCAATTCCAGCCGCTCTTCTTCGCCGGTGACGGAATTGAGCAATGGACGCCCTTCGGCAGCCGCGAGACCGTTTTCAAGCGCGCCGGGCACAGAGCTATCGATACACAGCGGTGTGTCGACAACCGCTTGTACGCGCTCAATGAGTTCTTTCATCAACGGTGGTTCAACAAAGTTATTGTCGGCATAGCGCGGATCTTCGGCCATTTTGTTCGAAAACACAGCGCCCGAATTCACGTCGAGGATATTCGCACCAGCCGCGGTCTGTGCAATCGCATCGGCCTCAACCCGGCTAAAATCGCCTTGCTCTAACTCAGCGGCCAAAATTTTACGGCCCGTCGGGTTGATCCGTTCGCCGATCACGCAGAATGGTTCATCGAACCCGATGATAGCTGTCTTCGTTTTTGATTCAACAATCGTGCGGGTCATGGGTTTTCCTTGGTCAAATTAGCTGGGGTAGCGCTGCTACCGCCGTTCTGGATGGCCCAATTTGCATTTGTTTTGATCCCGCCAAGCGGGAAGAAATGCAAATTGGTGATGTTGAAATCTGGATTTGCGGCTTTGTGCGCCGCCAATTCGGTAATCACATCAGTGGGTTCGTATGGCAACAGAAGCTTTGTGACGTCCATCGCGCGTTTTTGCAGGACCTTCAACGATGGTCCAACGCCGCATGCAATCGCAAATTTAATCAGCGTTTGCAACTTGGCGGGGCCAGCGATGCCAATGTGGATCGGGATCGTGATTCCGGCGTCGCGCAGTGCATCGGCCCAAGCAATGATTGGCTTGGCCTCAAATGCGAATTGCGTGGCCAGCGCCATTTCGGCGTTGGTCGTTTCGGAAAACCGCTGTTTCCAACGCAGTGCGTCCATGACGTTTTTATCGCTTCCGTCAGCGTCGATGTCGCGGTTTCCTTCGGGGTGACCTGCAACATGCAAGCGTTTGAAATCACCAAAAAGCCCAGTTTCTATCAGCTGCATTGAGCTATGAAAATCACCTTTGGGCTGCGCAACGCCACCAGCCAGCAAAAGCGCCTGATCGATACCTGCCTCGCCTTGATAGCGTGCGATCCAATCTGCAAGCTCGGTTTTATCTGCGATGATACGTGCCGGGAAATGCGGCATCACTTGGTAGCCATCATCCGCCAGCCGTTTGGCTGTCGCGACCATGTCGTCAATTGGCGTGCCGTCGATGTGGGCGATGTAGACACGTGTGCCTGCGGGCAAATAATCTTTGAAATCATCTACCTTTTCGGCAGTGCGCGGCATGACCTCGATTGAATAATCTTGCAAAAAAGCTGCGATATCAGGGTTTTCCCCCGATGTGTTGGCATCTTTGCGTTTCATAAAGGGCAGAAGCGACATGGCGATCTCCGATATGCGGGTAAAAGGGGTCAAGCCCAACCGTCGTTTGCGATCAGGGTTTTTAGACGGGTTTGGTCGTATTCAGTATCAATACGGGCGGCTTCGGCTTCGGCGGCTTCTTGCGGCGTGCCCTCTACCGGATAGGGGGCGGCTTTGCGAAAACCTGCAAGGTAATCGTCAGACTCTGCGGCACCAGATTTCATCGCAGCGCGGTCAATCGCCTGTTCGAACCGTTCAGGAAGCGGCATTTTCGCGCCTTTGCGTCCACGGCCAACGATGACTTGGGCGGGCATATCGCGCCAATAAACTATGGTGACATCGGGCATGTGGGTGATTCCCCTTGTTGTGTTACTTCGGTTCTAACATTCGAAATGCGTCCACAATGTCGGTTTTCGACATAGCAGACGCATTGAGCGACCGACCTTTGCTAACCCGCAGCACACGCGCGGGCCAGTGGGCGGCACGATCATAATTTTCATGTTCCAGATGTGCGCAATTCAGATTGGGCGACAACGTATGTAGAAAAACGCCATTGCGATGCAGGTGGCGATAGCCGCAATGCATGTTAAAATAAGCCAGCCGAGCAACGCGAAGGTGATCCCAGCGGCAAGAGAGGCGACCGATGCGCAAATTGCCAAGATCATTTCGTTAAGCCCCTGGACTAGCGGTCGGTCTTCGATTGGCGTTGCTTGCTGTAACATCTGGCTGCCGCCCACGAACCCCAAATTCCAGCCAACGCCTAAGGTGATGAGTGCCGCGTAAAACGTAACTGCTGTCTGGCCCATCAGTGGGATTATCGCTGATACAAGCAAGAGCATGATTCCTGCCGATGCGATTGCTTCACATCCAAACCGCCCGATCAAGGCCCCGGTGGCCAGCCCCGGCGCAAACATGGCGATTACGTGCCAACTGATCACATCCGCCGCTTGATCTGCGTTTAATCCACAGGCGACCATCGCTAATGGCGTTGGGATCATCAAGAAGACCATCATCGTTTGCGAAAATCCCGCAACGGCGATTGCTCTTGTAATCTTGGGGTTTGAGCGCAAGATGTTCAGCCCTCGCCGTTTGATACGGCGTGGGTTCGCTGCTTTGTGCTCCAAACAGAGCCCTGCAATAGGAAAGAGGCTAATGAAACCGATGCCGGAAATAGCTAGATAAGCACCCGCGAATGAAACCGGAGCGAGCACATCTTTGAATAGGCTGAACAGTTGTGGCCCGAGAAGTGCGGCTACCAAACCCGAGGCGATGACATAAGACATGGCTTGCGGTTTGTGTTGTTCGGGGACCGCATCGGCCGCAGCAAACCGAAAGAAGCCCACACAAATCAAGCCTGCGCCCAAAATGACGTGCGCGAAACACAGGGCGACAAAACTATTAGATAACAGCGCCGCAACACCGACAAACCCTCCAAGAATAAAAAGTACACAGGCGAGGGCAAAGCCGGTCTTGCGCCCAAAACGTCCCATAAAGACCGAAATAGGTGCCGCGACGATGACGCCAACAATGAGTTGTACTGTGGGCGGCAGTGTGGCCAGTAGTGGTGAGGGTGAAAGCTGTATCCCGGCGAACCCGCCGAGTATGATTAGCATGGGCATTGCTGATCCCATGATCATGTTTGCGCCCAAGAGGAGTGAGAAATTTCGAGTGAACATCAGTCAGATTCCTTGGTCATGTCTGACGAAGGTATGGGGTAGTGCTGGTGTCTGAAATGACATACTATCATCAATTATGGACAATTTTGAACGCCACATTGATGTGCTTGTGTTTGACGGGGTGAACGTTCTTGATGTTACTGGACCCGTGCAAGTGTTCAGCAGCGCGCAAGATCTTTCCGCGGCCCGCTATGTAATTAGATATGTGTCACTTGATGGGGCGCCCGCACGTGCGTCTTGTGGTTTGGTGATGGCAGTCGACGGGCATGTCGATCTTAAGTCTGGCGCACAGGACTTGATTGTTCCGGGAGGTGCAGGTGTTAACGCGCTTTTAAAAGAGCAGGCATTGAAAGATGTGATCTCTCAATGGTGCGACACGCCGGGACGGCGGCTAGTTTCGGTCTGTTCGGGAGCGGGCTTATTGGCAAATGCTGGCGTGCTGGATGGACGCACAGCAACTACACATTGGCGGCGTGCCGCGCAGTTTGCACGGCTATTTCCAAGCGTAGATTGGCAAACGGATCGACTTTATTGCGACACGGGCAACGTTATGACTGCTGCCGGGGTCACGTCTGGAATTGACTTGTCGCTTGCGATCGTATCGCGCGATTGTGGGGCACATATTGCCTTGCAGATCGCGCGTGAATTGGTTGTTTTTCTGCATAGGCCCGGCGGCCAAAACCAATTTGCCGATGTGCTGACCGCGCAATTTGCTGGCGGGCAAGACCTAAGAAGACTGGTGGATGCTATGATTGATCAACCGCAGCGGCATTGGACATTGGAAACCATGGCAGATATCGCGGGCACGACACCGCGCACACTGACCCGTAGGTTCACACAAAACTACGCGATGTCTCCGGTCAAGTTTTTGGAGCGGTTACGCGTAAATTTGGCTGAAACGGCGCTTGGCGGTGGTGCAACAACTGCGCGTGCAAGTGCTGTGGCCGGGTTCCGCGACTTTCAGCAAATGCAGCGTGCGTTTAAACGACATAAAGGCACAACGGTCGGAGACTATCAAAAACGCTTTGTGAGAAACGCATCGATTTAGATATGTTATCGGGTCACGAAGTCGAGACGCCTCTTGCGCCGACGCGCATCGCAGCCTAGCTTGGGGATAACTCGAAATGGAGGGCGTGTAACATGGCGCCCAAGCGTCCCAAAGGTGCGGGCGCGTTCCCCAAAGCGGTCGAAACCCCCGCGCCAAAATCACCTGATCCGGCGTCGCTCTATGCGGCATTGGATTTAGGTACAAATAGCTGTCGCATGTTGATTGCCCAACCCAAGGGCAGTCAATTTCATGTGGTAGATAGCTTTTCAAAGTCTGTGCAACTCGGGCATGGATTGGAAAGCACAGGGCGGCTGTCGCGCGCCTCGATGAATCGTACCGTGTCTGCGATGCGGATTTGCCGTGAAAAGCTTAAGCGACATGGCGTCAAACATATGCGGCTTGTGGCAACAGAAGCCTGTAGGCGCGCGCAAAACGGCAGTAGTTTTATCGCGCAAGTGCGGCGTGAAACTGGATTAAAGCTTGAAATTATTAAACCCGAAGAAGAAGCACGCCTTGCGGTGATTTCCTGTGCGCCGCTGGTCAGCGTCAACACAGAACAATTGCTTGTTGTCGATATCGGCGGCGGGTCGACAGAATTGGTTTGGATAGATCTAACCAAGGTCCCCAAACGCGAAAGACCACGTGCAATCATGCGCTTACATGCCGGGTTTAAATCTGATCCGGGGCCGTTTGCAGCGGCGAAAGTTGTGGACTGGATTTCTGTGCCTCTTGGCGTTGCGACGCTGCGCGATCAATTTGCAGATGTGGAAGATGATGCTGCACGCTTTGCTTTGATGAGTTGGTTTTTTGAAGAAAACCTTGAAGAATTTTCGCCCTATGCCGCGACGCAGGCCCGCGAAGGGTTTCAAATCATCGGCACCAGCGGCACTGTAACAACGGTTGCGGCCAGCCATTTGGGGCTCAAACGCTATGATCGAACCAAAGTTGACGGGTTGCGCATGACGTCTGACCAAATCGACACGGTGATCCGAGATTATCTATCGTTGGGGCCGATCGGCCGGCGTGCAGACCCACGTATTGGCAAGGACCGGCAGGCTTTGATCATGTCAGGCTCCGCCATTTTGCAGGCGTTGATGCGGCTTTGGCCGACAGATAGGCTGTCAGTTGCGGATCGCGGCCTTCGCGAAGGTCTTCTTTATGCGCAAATGTCCGCAGATGGGGTCTTGGAAGATGCGCCGTTTTAAGCGATAGGCAATGGTATGGCCAAGAAAACAACAAAAAACTCATCCGGACGCGGGCAACGCGATCTGACCGTTAAGGTAAAGACAGCAAAAGGGCGCAAGATTAGCTCGACACTGTGGTTGCAGCGGCAGTTGAACGATCCTTATGTGAAACGTGCGCAGGCAGATGGCTATCGTGGGCGTGCGGCCTATAAGATTCTGGAACTTGATGACAAGTTCCGGTTTCTCGTGCCGGGTGCGCGGATTGTCGATCTTGGCTGTGCGCCGGGCGGCTGGTTACAGGTGGCTGTCAAACGTGCGAATACTTTGGGAGAACGCAAAAGCAAGGCACAAGGCTATGTACTGGGCGTTGACCTGCAAGAGGTCGAACCGATTGCGGGCGCCGAGGTGCATCAGCTTGATTTTCTAGAAGATGACGCCGACAAAAAGGTCATGGGATGGCTTGGTGGGCCTGCCGATGTTGTGATGTCTGACATGGCAGCGTCGGCCTCTGGGCACAAGCAAACTGACCACCTACGGATCATGACCCTATGCGAGGCTGCCGCCTATTTCGCATTTGACGTATTGAATGAGGGCGGCACATTTGTCGCCAAAGTCTTGGCTGGTGGGGCAGAGGCTGATTTACAAAAGCTGCTTCGGATGAATTTCACAAAAGTTTCGCACGTGAAACCACCGGCGTCGCGGTCTGACAGTTCAGAGAAATTTGTCGTTGCGACCGGTTTTAAAGGGCGACCGTCTGGAGAAGACTGATCACGATCGCGCTTGTTCCCAAGTTTCAAATTCTTCGGGGCGCTTCGCATGCAATCGGGCTGAAACCTCTTGTGAAAGCACAAGCTCCATCCGCGGTGAGACGTTTTTGCGTGGCAGATCGATCACCTCGCCAAGACGGTCTTCCAAGAACAGTCTAATCTTGTCTTGTGCTTCGTATCTGAACAAATGGTCGACCCCAATCTGACCGTCATTCAGACGGATAAATTTGGCCTGTGATCCAACTGTGGCAAATGGCGCCGGTTTGCCCTTGCAGTATTCCAGCACAAAATCGTCAAAGCTGACACCTATGGTGCTGTTTTCATGGCCGCGTAGGGCATCACGTGATCGATATCGATACCAGCTGCCAAGCCAGTCGATCGGGTCTCTGATAATCGCCATGATTTCCGGAGCCCTCCCAAGCGATTGTTCCACAAATGGGCGCAAGAATCGGTGATAGCGACGCATTGGCGTGTGTTTCACGGCAGGTGGGCTGCGCATAACAATAGATGCACGCGGTGCAAGCGCAGCCGAAATTGCTGTGGTTCCAGTTTTGGGGACCGCTAGCAGTACCAGTTGTTCCTTAGAGAAAACAAGCATTTAAGCGGTGATCCTTAATAAGTGGTTTCAAAGGTATATGGCATCAACACATTTTTAACCACTCTCGTCAAATCTACTCTAAAGAAAATTTTAGTTGCAATGTTCCTATTTTGATCTCATGCATGTTGAGAACATAAAAAGAACAAAGCAGTGATTGCTGCCCCGGCGGGCGCGTGAAATAAGGGTTGGAAACATGGCAACGGCAGAGCTTCTCAAAATGGCAGATAAGAAAACCGCAGACAAAGAAAAAGCGCTCGAAAGCGCGCTGGCACAGATCGAACGACAGTTCGGTAAGGGCTCGATTATGAAGCTCGGCGGCGATAATAAGATGGCCGATATTGAAGCGACATCAACCGGGTCGCTTGGATTGGATATCGCGCTTGGGATTGGTGGTCTGCCCAAAGGGCGGGTAATCGAGATTTACGGCCCGGAATCATCAGGTAAGACGACCCTGACACTGCATACGATTGCGGAGGAACAAAAAAAGGGTGGCGTTTGCGCCTTTGTCGATGCGGAACACGCATTGGATCCGCAATATGCAAAAAAGCTTGGTGTTAACCTTGATGAACTGCTGATCTCGCAACCCGATACGGGTGAACAAGCGCTCGAAATCGTCGATACGCTTGTCCGTTCAAACGCAGTGTCACTGGTTGTGGTCGATTCTGTTGCCGCGCTGACCCCAAAATCAGAACTCGAAGGCGATATGGGTGACAGCAGCGTTGGCGTACATGCCCGATTGATGTCGCAAGCGATGCGCAAATTGACGGGCTCTATCAACCGTTCCGGCTGCATGGTGATCTTTATTAACCAAATTCGGATGAAGATTGGCGTGATGTTCGGGTCGCCTGAAACCACGACGGGCGGCAACGCGCTGAAGTTTTATTCTTCTGTTCGCCTTGATATCCGCCGCATCGGCGCGATTAAAGACCGTGATGAAATCGTCGGGAACGCGACCCGCGTGAAGGTCGTTAAAAACAAAGTGGCGCCGCCGTTTAAACAAGTCGAATTCGACATCATGTATGGCGAAGGCATTTCCAAGATGGGCGAACTGCTTGATTTGGGTGTCAAAGCAGGCGTTGTCGAAAAATCTGGCGCATGGTTCAGCTATGGCGATGAACGTATGGGGCAGGGGCGCGAAAACTCTAAAAGCTTCTTACGTGAGAACCCCGCCGTAGCCGAAGAAATCGAAGATAAAATCCGTGCGGCACATGGATTAGATTCGACCGGGGCCGTGGGTGGCGCAGATGACGACGATCTGGTCGAAATCTAGGACAGGTTACAGTTTTGTGAAACAAAGGCGTCGCATATGCGGCGCCTTTTTTCGTTTCATTGGGGCATCGGCGACAAGATGTTGCGCGCGCTGTGGACAGTGGGCGGGTGCGCGGCTATTTCTGCTTGCAATATGACGCATATATGAGAGCCCGCCATGACAAGCCTTGCTGAAATTCGATCCACCTATCTTAACTATTTTAGCAAACAAGGCCACGAGGTTGTCGCCTCTAGCCCGCTTGTGCCGCGCAACGACCCAACGTTGATGTTCACGAACTCGGGTATGGTGCAGTTTAAAAACTGTTTTACTGGTGTCGATAACCGCGACTATACCCGCGCCACGACCAGCCAGAAATGTGTCCGCGCGGGCGGAAAGCACAATGACCTTGATAACGTCGGGATGACCGCGCGCCACCTGACATTCTTTGAAATGCTCGGCAATTTTAGCTTTGGCGATTATTTCAAAGAACAGGCCATTCCATATGCGTGGGAGATGGTGACCAAAGAGCTGGACATTCCTGCCGACAAACTGTTGGTGACGGTCTATCACACTGATGATGAAGCTGCCGATCTTTGGAAAAAGGTCGCTGGCTTGCCGGACGATCGGATCATCCGCATCGCCACCGATGACAATTTCTGGCGGATGGGGCCAACCGGCCCCTGTGGCCCATGTACCGAGATTTTCTTTGATCACGGCGAAGATATTTGGGGTGGCCCTCCGGGATCACCCGAAGAAGACGGCGACCGCTTTATCGAAATCTGGAACCTCGTTTTCATGCAAAACGAACAGTTCGAAGACGGCACGATGAAACCGCTGCCCAAGCAATCTATCGACACGGGCATGGGGTTGGAGCGGATTTCTTCGCTGCTGCAAGGAACCAACAATGTCTTTGAAACGGACCTGATGAAGGCGCTTGTTGATGCGTCGGCTAACGCGACATCGACGGGTGTCGACGAAAGCATTGTAACCCACCACCGGGTGATCGCGGACCACTTGCGGTCGACGTCGTTCCTAATTGCCGAAGGTGTGCTGCCATCAAACGAAGGGCGCGGCTATGTGTTGCGCCGTATTATGCGCCGTGCGATGCGCCATGCGCATTTGCTGGGCGCAAAAGATCCGGTCATGCATCAACTTGTGCCTGCATTGGTGCAACAGATGGGAGCGGCCTATCCCGAATTGGGCCAAGGGCAACGGCTGATTGAAGAAACGCTTCTGAACGAAGAAGTGCGCTTTAAGCAGACTTTGGACCGTGGTTTGAAGTTGTTGGACGACGAGGTTGCGGGGCTTGCAGAGGGTGCCGCACTGCCGGGTGAAGCGGCGTTTAAGCTATATGACACCTATGGTTTCCCACTTGATCTGACCCAAGATGCGTTGCGTGACCGAGGCGTGGATGTAGACACCGAAGGGTTTGACACGGCGATGGCTGCGCAAAAGGCCAAGGCCCGTGCCGCTTGGTCCGGCACAGGCGAGGCCGCAGATAGCACGATTTGGTTCGACGTGGCCGACCAACACGGTGCCACAGATTTCTTAGGCTATGACACGACAACTGCGGAAGGGCAGATTGTGGCGCTAGTTGCTGACGGTGGTATGGTCGATAGCGCGGATGGCGCGGTACAGATCGTATTGAACCAAACCCCATTCTACGCTGAATCCGGTGGCCAAGTTGGTGACGCTGGCCTGCTGACAACCGATACTGGTGCGGCGGAAATCATCGACACGAAAAAGGTTGAAGGCGTCTATATCCACTTTGCGCGCGTGACCTCTGGCACGATCAGCACGGGGCAAGGCGCGGCATTGGCTGTTGACCAGTCACGACGTGACACGATCCAGGCGAACCATTCAGCCACACACCTGTTGAACGAGGCGCTGCGCGAAGTTTTGGGAGATCACATTGCACAGCGCGGGTCGTTGAATGCGCCCGATCGTTTGCGGTTCGATTTTAGCCATACCAAGGCGCTGACCGCCGATGAATTGGCACAGGTCGAACGCGATGTGAACGCTGTGATCCGCCAAAACACCAGCGTCGAAACCCGGATTATGACACCAGATGATGCGCGTGCCTTGGGCGCGCAGGCGTTGTTTGGTGAAAAATACGGCGATGAGGTACGTGTGGTTTCCATGGGTCGTAAAGATGGTTCTGGAAAGGGCACGTCAGGCGATACTTATTCGTTAGAGCTTTGTGGCGGGACACATGTGACGCAGCTTGGTGAAATTGGCGCCTTTGTTGCCTTGAGTGATAGCGCGTCTAGCGCGGGCGTGCGCCGGATCGAAGCGCTGACCGGGCAGGCGGCCTTGGACCATCTTCGGGCACAGGATGCAGGGCTTGCTGCCACTGCTGCCGTGCTTAAGGCCCCAACAACTGAGGTTGCGGAGCGGGTCAAAGCCCTGATGGATGAACGCAAAGCATTGGCGAATGAGGTCGCACAGTTGCGCCGCGAGGTCGCGATGGGCGGCGGTGCAGCCGAGGCAGCACCCGCTGAAACGATCAATGGCGTCCCCTTCCAAGCACAAGTCTTGCAAGGGGTGACTGGCAAGGACCTGCCCGCGCTCATCGATGAGATGAAATCGGCGATGGGCAGCGGCGCTGTTTTGTTGATCGCCGATACTGGCGGCAAGGCAGCGGTTGCTGTGGGCGTGTCCAAAGATTTGACTGACCGGGTGTCAGCGGTGGATATCTTGCGGGCGGTGACCCCTGAACTTGGCGGGAAAGGTGGCGGTGGACGCCCTGATATGGCCCAAGGTGGGGGCGCATCCGCTGACAATGCGACAGCTGCGATTGCGGCGGCGAAATCTATATTGGAGAACTTGAAATGAGCGCACTTTGGATCGCCCATGTGACTGTCACTGACGAAGAAGCCTATAAGAAATATGCCGCGCTTGCCGGTCCTGCGGTCGCGGATCATGGCGGGACATTTATTGCCCGTGGTGGCCGTTATGTGCAGCTCGAAGGGAAAGAGCGCCCGCGAAATGTCGTGGCACGCTTTCCATCCGTCGAAGCAGCGGTTGAGTGCTACAATTCAGACGCCTATCAAGCCGCGCTTGATCACGCGCGTGGCGCGTCAGAGCGCGAATTGATGGTTGTTGAAATCTCTGAGTAGAAAAACGTGGTTTGATGCACAAAGGGCGGCCCGTTGGGGCCGCCCTTTTTCGTTCTATGTCAGAGGTTTACGCAGAGCGCGACTGACGCTTGCGCTCATGCGGGTCAAGGTAACGCTTGCGCAGACGGATGGCATTTGGTGTGACTTCAACCAATTCATCATCGTCAATGTAAGCGATCGCTTGTTCGAGTGACATGGTGACAGGTGTTGTCAAACGCACCGCTTCGTCGGTACCAGACGCACGCACGTTGGTCAGTTTCTTACCTTTTAGTGGGTTCACTTCAAGATCGTTTTCACGGCTGTGTTCGCCAATGATCATCCCTTGGTACACAGGTTCTTGTGCGCCGATGAACATCTTGCCGCGGTCTTCAAGGTTCCAAAGCGCAAATGCGACCGATGTGCCGTTTTCCATAGAAATCAGAACACCTTGGCGACGGCCTTCGATCTTACCTTTGTAAGGGGTGGTGCCGTGGAAGATACGGTTCAATACGCCCGAACCACGCGTATCGGTCAAGAATTCACCGTGATATCCGATCAGGCCACGTGATGGGACATAAGCGATGATGCGGGTTTTGCCGGCACCAGCTGGCTTCATCTCGATCAGCTCGCCTTTGCGTGGGCCGGTGAGTTTTTCAACAACAACACCGGTGTATTCGTCATCAACATCAATGGTGACTTCTTCGACGGGTTCCATGCGCTGGCCGTCTTCTTCGGTAAAGATCACCTGCGGGCGCGAGATTGACAGCTCAAACCCTTCGCGGCGCATGTTTTCGATCAATACGCCCATTTGCAATTCGCCACGCCCCGAAACTTCAAAGGCGTCGCCACCGGGTGTGTCAGCGATTTTGATCGCGACGTTCACTTCGCATTCTTTTTCAAGACGGTTACGGATGACACGTGATTGCACGTGTTTGCCGTCACGGCCAGCAAGCGGGCTGTCGTTGATGCCAAAGGTTACGGTGATGGTTGGCGGATCGATTGGTTGGGCCGGGATTGGCTCTTCGATGCTCACATCACAAAGCGTGTCGGCAACGGTCGCTTTGGTCATTCCTGCGATGGTGACGATATCGCCTGCTTCGGCAACGTCGATGGGCTGCTGTGACAGGCCACGGAACGCCAAAATCTTGGAAACGCGGAACTGTTCGATTTTTTCGCCAGTGCGCGACAGCGCTTTGATGGTGTCGCCAGCTTTCAATGTGCCGGTTTCAACGCGACCTGTCAGAATACGACCGATGAACGGGTCGGCTGACAATGTGGTGGCCAGCATTTTGAACGGCTCGTCTTTGTGTTCAATTTGCTTTGGGGTAGGGACGTGTTTGACGATCATGTCAAACAGCGCGTCAAGGTTTTCACGCGGCCCGTCCAATTCATCATCGCACCAGCCAGAGCGGCCAGAGGCAAACATGGTTGGGAAATCAAGCTGATCGTCGTCAGCTTCAAGCGCTGCAAACAGGTCGAATACAGAATCAACCGCTTGATCAGGTTCGCCATCGGGTTTGTCGACTTTGTTCACAACAACGATCGGGCGCAGGCCCAATGCAAGCGCCTTGGAAGTCACGAATTTCGTTTGTGGCATCGGGCCTTCGGCCGCATCGACCAATAGAACAACACCGTCAACCATCGACAAAATACGTTCAACTTCGCCACCAAAGTCGGCGTGGCCGGGGGTATCAACGATGTTGATCCGTGTGCCTTTCCATTCGACCGACGTACATTTCGCAAGGATCGTGATGCCACGTTCGCGTTCGATGTCATTGCTGTCCATCGCCCGTTCTTGGGTGGCTTCATTTTCCCGGTATACGCCGGATTGCTTAAGAAGTTCGTCAACAAGGGTCGTCTTGCCGTGGTCAACGTGCGCGATGATCGCGATATTGCGGATATCCATAGGTCTGCCTTTTGGGTAAGTTGCCGCGCGGATACCGTGCAATCGCAGCAAAAGCTAGCCCTTATTCGCAAGTCAGTCGGTTAGTGTGCCGAAGTGTTGGAAAACAGATGGATGACGATGATCCCAATCAAGATCAGCGCGATGCCAATTATCGCGGGCAAATCCAATTTCTGCCCAAATACCGCATAGCCGATCCCAGCGATCAAAACGATCCCAAGACCGGACCACATCGCATAAAGAATACCAACCGGGATGACCTTGAGCGCAAGCGCCAAAAGATAAAACGCCGCCGCATAGGCGATTACCACAACAACAGAGGGCCAGAACCGCGTAAACTGTGCGCTGGCTTGCAATGCAGAGGTGCCAATCGTTTCAGCGATCACGGCGATGATAAGGTATATATAATGTGCGGGCATGACATAGACCTAGCCGACGACCCGTGTCTTGTCTGCGTTATATACGACGACTTGTTGAAAAAAGCGCCGATCTCGATCCTGCTATAGAGGTCTGGCGCAAAGCCGATATAATCTGCCTAATTGTGCGGCACAAAGTGGTCGCGTGGCCAAACCTATGATGCAAAGGGATGCTTATGACCACCGCTGTGACGAAATCGATGATTCTAATTGCATTGCTTGCCACGACCGCGTGCGGCGGTGGTGGTGAAGACCCGGTCGTTACGCCTGATCCTGGGCCGAATGGGTTGTCATACGGTGTGGTGGGACAAGACCTCTCTGATGCTGAGGGAACACAAATGTCCCTCGCAACTGCTGGCTACACGACAGGTTCAGGTGCCGCAGTGACGCAAGGCGGCACCGTAACATTGGCGACGAACTTCCTGACAGGTGGTCCTGCTAACCTGAGCGCGCTTGATGCCACGATTGAAATGTTCGGCGAGACAGTCACGATTTCGAGCGGTAGCGGGACATTAGCGAACGGTAATGTCGTGACCTTAACCTATGAACCGGACCGCACTGGTGAATATGCTGGCGCGATTTCGATCGCGAACCATACATCGGGCGGTATTTATCAGGGCGAAACGGCTTATGTCTTTGGGTTTGAAAGCGACCCTGCGGATATGGAAACGATTGGAACTGTGAACTATAGCGATGGTTTCTTGGCGCAGGGTATTTCGGGTGCCTCCGAAGCCGAATACGAGGGCACAATTGCGATTGCCGTGAACTTTGCAGGCACTGCAACGGGAACGCTTGATGGGGTTGTCGGCGGTTCTACGGATATGGATATGACTTTGTCCGGCGGCACATTGTCCGGGAATACAATTACAGCGGGGCTGGACTGTAGTGTCGGCTGTTCAGGTGATGGCGATTTGGACGCTACATTTTATGGGCCAAATGCTGATGAGCTTGGCGGTGTTTTGGCGATTGATACAAATACCTTTGAAGGTGCCGGGACGTTCATTATCACAGTCACAGGCTCTTAACGCGCCAAGTAGTGATCGGGCCGGTGGTTCACTGCGATTGTCAGGTTGATAATCACCGCGCCCAGTAGCGACCAGATCACCAAGTGGAATGGTAGAATAAAGAACGCGACGCCGAATAGCAGCGCGTCGATCAGCAATTGGAAATACCCGGCACGAAATCCGGTGGTGTCTTGCACGATCAACGCCATGACACCGAAGCCGCCCAACGATCCATTGTGGCGGAACATGGCAAGCAGCCCGATTCCAGTTGTGCAGCCCGCGATAACCGCAGCTAACCAAGGTGTGATCGTGCCCATTTGCCAGCCCAAGGGCAGTAATTCGGTCACAGCGGAAAGCACAGTCACCGAAATCAACGATTTCAATGTGAACATTGGCCCGAGCCGAAAATAGGCGAGTGCATAAAAGGGGATGTTGATGACAAAGAACACAGCCCCAAATGACCAACCTGTCAGATAGCTGATAATGACGGCGAGTCCGGCGGTTTGCCCCGTTATCAACCCGACATGGGTTAGAATATGTAGGCCGACCCCACATAAAAACACACCAAGGCCGAGCCCTTGTAAGTCGTCAATCTTGCTGTGCTTAGAAGAAGGAATAGATTCTGTCATGACGTGAACCTAGGTCAATATGCTTGACCTTTTCAACAGCTTTCACGCGGGTGTCGGGGGCAGGTGCCCCCGACACGCAGCTTACATCGCGGCGTTCAGGTTTTCGTCGATCTTTTCAAGGAAACCTTCTGTGGTGAGCCAGCTTTGATCAGGACCAACCAAAAGCGCGAGATCCTTTGTCATATGGCCGCTTTCGACGGTATCAACGATGACTTTCTCAAGCGTTTGCGCAAAGCCCATCAGCTGCGCGTTGTCATCAAGCTTCGCGCGGTGCTTCAAGCCGCCCGTCCAGGCAAAGATCGACGCGATAGAGTTGGTCGATGTCGCTTGCCCCGCCTGATGCTGACGGTAGTGACGTGTCACGGTGCCATGTGCGGCCTCTGCTTCGACAATTTTGCCATCGGGGGTCATCAATTGCGATGTCATCAAACCCAGCGATCCGAACCCTTGCGCGACAGTATCAGACTGCACGTCGCCATCGTAGTTTTTACAGGCCCAAACAAATTTGCCTGACCACTTCATGGCAGAAGCGACCATGTCGTCGATCAAACGGTGCTCGTACCAGATGCCGGCCTCTTTGAATTTTTCTGCGAATTCTTCGTCATAAACCTGCTGGAACAAGTCCTTGAAGCGGCCGTCATAGGCCTTAAGGATCGTGTTCTTGGTCGACAGATACACAGGCCAACCAAGATTTAAACCATAGTTCAAAGATGCACGCGCAAAATCGATGATCGATTGATCAAGGTTGTACATGCCCATCGCGACACCTGCTGCGGGGGCGTCGTAGACTTCTTTCTCAATCACGGTCCCGTCTTCACCGACAAATTTCATCGTCAGCTTGCCCGGTCCGGGCATCAGAAAATCGGTGGCCTTATATTGATCACCAAAGGCGTGACGACCAATGACAATCGGGTTTGTCCAGCCCGGCACAAGACGCGGCACGTTTTTACAGATGATGGGCGCGCGAAACACAACGCCGCCAAGAATGTTGCGGATCGTGCCGTTTGGGGACCGCCACATCTGCTTAAGGCCAAATTCTTCGACGCGGCCTTCATCTGGGGTGATCGTCGCGCATTTCACGCCAACCCCATATTTTTTGATCGCCTCTGCGGCATCAATTGTGATTTGGTCGTTGGTTTCGTCGCGAACCTCCATGCCCAAATCGTAGTATTTTAGATCAAGGTCCAAATAGGGCAGGATCAGCTTTTTCTTAATGAAGTCCCAAATGATGCGGGTCATTTCATCACCGTCGAGTTCGACGATTGGGTTCTCTACCTTGATCTTTGACATGGGGTTCTCCGGTTTGGGGGATTCTATATCGGCATAGCGTAAATATGAGATTACGGGAAGTCTGTATGCTGTGGTATACTGAAATTAGCATTGGGGTTTCATGCCTCTGCGCAGCGGCTTGGATGAAGGGTTAGTGCAAATTGGTCACCACGAAATATTTCATAAATGCAATGGGATGGTGTTAGTCGTCAGATAGCACATTATGCTTTCAGATGCGGCGCAATTGTCGTGTCCATATTGAAAGGTTTAAATTATGTCTTCACTCTTTAACGTTAGCTGTATTGCAATTGTTGCTGCGTCGCTCGCAATTTCCGCGCAGGCGCAATCTGTCGAAATATACGGTGGTGCAACCCTTGGCGGGCAGGATCTTAATTACGGTCCCGTGCCACCAAGCAACCCAAATTTGCAACAGATGGACGCAGGGTATCTGTTCGGTGCCGGTGTTTATTGGGGCATCCCCGGCGGTTTCGAGGCGGGTCTCGACGCGATGTATACGAACCAAGGCTACAGCAGCTGGGGGCCAGGTTCGACGCTCGAATCGCTCTCGGTTATGGCAAACGGTCGGTATGTTTTTGCAATTCCTAACGTGAATATTGCGGGTTATGTTGGTGCAGGTGTTGGCTCAATTCAGCTGACCTATGATGATCCGGCCGCGTTCCTTGATGGCGATGATTCCGTGATGGGCTGGCAGATTGAAGGCGGTGCGCGTTACACCTTGGGTGTCTATGAAGTATTCTCTGCCATCAAATACCAGGAAGGGTTTGATGAAGCGTTGATCCAGTCTGAATCGGTTGAGTATAATTCACTAAGCTTGCTCAGCGGTATCCGCTTCTAATCAATGATGGCGCCGGGTTTCCGGCGCCATTTTTTGTGAGAAAGGACAGCCGGGTTCAAAAGGAATTGTCCCTCTAATGGTATCCGGACCTTTGCCCCTACCAGAATCTGCTTTTAAGAACTGGAAGGCCTTAGCGCGCGAATTTCAACGCGCTATGGCTGTTGTTGCTAGCGATGATATGCCACTAGCCGTCAAACAGTCCCATGCGCTTATGATTGGGCACATACGGCGCATTCTGCACCCCAGCCGGATTAATCATTCAGCTTTACTGTGGGAAGACACTGAACAGGCAAATCCCGACTATGCCAAAGCCCTTTACCTGAGCCCCAGAATCTCCTCCATTTTTGTGTGGAGTGCGCCCAACACAAGGACGGACAAGTGAATTCGAGAATGCGAAGTTGAAGAAGCTGCTGGCTGAGCAGATGCTCGACAACCCAATGCTGCGGGATGTGACCTCAAAAAAGTGGTGACGCCCGATGCCAAGCGGAAGGCGGTGGCGCATCTGGTGAGGTCCATCAGGTGAGCCAGAGTCGGGGTGCTCTGCTTTGGATGTGGATCGGTCGACGGTGCGGTGCCAGCCGCGCCGGGACGATGACACGAAACGACGTAATGCCATGAAGGCAGTCGCCAAGGAACGTTGCCGGTTCGGCTATCGGCGGCTGCATGTGATGGTGGAACGGCAGGGCTGGCAAGTGAACCACAAGAAGTTCCGACGGATCTATCGCGAAGAGAAGCTGCAAGTGCGCCGCAGGGGCGGTAGAAAGCGGGCTCTGGGCACGCGAAGGCCGATGGTAGTGCTGCAGCGTTGGAGCCTGGATTTCGTATCTGATGCGCTGACCGATGGTCGCCGCTTCCGTATCCTGACCGTGGTGGATGATCACACGCAGGAGAACCTGGCGCTGGTGGCCGATACATCGCTGTCGGGCTTGCGGGTCACGCGAGAACTGGACCGGCTGATTGTTGAGCGCGGGGCGCAGGGAACCATTGTGTCTGACAACGGAACCGAGTTCACAAGCATGGCCATCCTGCGGTGGGTTCAGGAAACCGGGATCGACTGGCACTACATCGCTCCGGGTAAACCAGCCCAGAACGCATTCATCGAAAGCTTCAACGGCAGGCTACGTGACGAATGCCTAAATGAAACGCTCTTCAGCTCACTGGCCGAGGCCCCTGAAGCGCTGGAAGCTTGGCAGGAGAGTTACAACTATCAAAGACCACATTCGGCGTTGGGAAACCTGACACCGATGGAATTTGCAGAGAAAATGAACATGGACAAACTGGCCGCCTAAGGTCATTAAACCAACCCCAAGGACTCTCCGTGAGATGGAGAAAAATCGGGGTGCAGGTTAATTTTCAACTGTTAGAATCGTACTGGGAGGCCGAGGTATCAACTGATGGCGAACAGGTCGTGTCAGGTGGGGAGCTGATATTTGGAGACGATGTCGTTATCGTAATTGGAGACATAGACATTCAACATCGCATCGGCACTCAAGAATCAACGCTTACGGGAGCAATGCTGCAGTATAGTTCCGATAATACAAGCTATAGCTGGGCGGGGCTTAGAGGAGTTGGTTCAGCAGAGTGGACCTCTGTCACGAACTCAAGGTCCGTTGCACAAATTATACTGAATTGCATACCTGTTCCACCGCTTGATACAGGTATTGATGGACTATATGCCGATACCAGTGTGGCGTTTATTCCCACCGCAGCCCTTCCTGAAAACTGCTCTGCCGAGGTTTGTGCTGTTCGCTTTCCTTCATCCGAGGTGTACATACCCCAAAGCTCTCAAAGTTGCGCGCCCAACTAGGGGAATATCTCACTCGTCCCCCTCAAACACCATCGCCACCCCGTTCATACAGTACCGTAGCCCTGTGGGCTGCGGGCCGTCGGGGAAGACGTGGCCGAGGTGGGCGTCGCATCGGGCGCAGTGGATTTCGGTGCGTTTCATGAAAAACTTGCGGTCCACGCTTTCGCCTACGGCATCGGAGCTGATCGGTTGATAGAACGACGGCCAGCCTGTGCCGCTTTCAAACTTGGCGGATTGGTCAAACAGGGGGGCATCGCAGCAGACGCATTTGAACAGACCGGGGGCTTTGGGAAAATTGTCATGGGTGCCTGCGCGTTCGGTCCCGTGTTGGCGGGCGACGCGGTAGGCCTCATCGGACAGTTGTTCACGCCACTCGGCGTCGGTTTTTACAATCTTGTCCATCGTTCATAATCCTTTTGCATTTGTTCCATCTAACTTAAGCTGAAGCCAAAGGTTCGCCAAGGGATGCCGTAATGACATTTCCGTTTCATAAAGGTCAGTTGACAGCGCGGCTTGCTGCGGGTGTCGCGGATGTGCGCGCCTGTCAGGCGCTGCGCCACCTTAGTTTTCATGGGCGGGCTGGTGTCGACGCCGATCCGTTGGATGGTGATTTTCAGCATTTGATGATCCATGATCGAAATGACGCGCTATGCGGCACCTTGCGGTTTCGTCTCGCAGACAGGGCGGATGATCTGGCCCAAGGCTATGTTGCGCAATATTATGACCTGTCGGGATGGCGGGGGCAGGCGGGCCCGTTTCTTGAGGTTGGGCGTTTTTGCACCGCGCCGGGTAATATGGGTGCCGACCTGCTGCGAATGCTTTGGGGCGCGCTGACCCGGATTGTTGACCAACACGGGGCGCAGATGTTGCTGGGTTGCACCAGCTTTGTCGGGACGGATCCACGCGTATATGGCGCAGTATTTCAAAGGCTTATGCGTAATCACCAAGGGCCGCCGGATCTGATTCCGTCCATCACTACGGGACAGGCCATGCGTATGGTTGATGTCGCGCCAAGTGGCATTGCGCCCATACCGGCATTGCTTAAGTCTTACCTATCATTGGGAGGATGGGTCGGCGACCATGTGGTGATTGATCCTGTCATGAACACGCTGCATATGTTCACCTGTCTGCCCGTTAGCGCCATGTCAGCGGCCCGTGTGGCACGATTGCGTGCGGTTGCCAGTTGACGCAAGCGCCGTCGCGCCGTAGCAGGCGATATGGCTAGAGCACCCTTACTCCAAATTTCCGACATCGCGCTGACATTCGGCGGCGATCCTGTATTCGAAGACTTGTCATTGGTGGTTCAACCCGGTGACCGTGTGGCGCTTGTTGGGCGCAACGGATCGGGTAAGTCCACCTTGATGAAAGTTATGGCCGGATTGGTCGAGGCCGACAGCGGCACACGCGTGGCATCGCCCGGTGTGCAGGTCGGCTATATGGAACAGGACCCGACCATGGATGGGTTTGAAACGCTTGGTGAATATGCCGCCAGTGGTCTGGATATAGACGAGGCCTATAAGGTCGATATGGTGGCCGAAGGTCTGAAATTTGATCCCGCCGGCAAGGTTGCCACCGCATCGGGCGGAGAACGTCGCCGCGCGGCCTTGGCCAAACTCATGGCCGAAGCACCGGAATTGATGCTGCTTGACGAGCCGACAAACCATCTTGATATCGAAGCGATTGCTTGGCTTGAGAATGAATTAAAAACAACGCGGGCCGCATTTGTTTTGATCAGTCACGATAGGGCGTTTTTGCGTGCGCTGACCCGCGCAACCCTGTGGATCGACCGCGGTGCAGTGCGCCGCGCCGAAGAAGGGTTTGAGAATTTTGAGGCTTGGCGCGATAAAATCTGGGAAGAAGAAGACCAGCAGCGTCACAAGCTGAACCGAAAAATCAAACAAGAGGCCCGCTGGGCCGTCGAAGGCATATCAGCCCGTCGGACCCGGAACCAAGGCCGTTTGCGTGCGTTACAAGATTTACGCGCCGAAAAAGCAAGCCAGATCAAACGCCAAGGCACTGCAGCGATGGCATTTGATGGCGGCAGCACATCAGGCAAAAAGGTAGTCGAGGCCTTTGGGCTGACTAAAACATTTGGCGATAAGCCGATTGTGCAAGGGCTTGACCTGACGGTGCAACGCGGCGACCGCATCGCGTTTGTTGGCCCTAATGGTGTCGGAAAAACGACCCTTATCAAAATGTTACTGGGTCAAGTTGAACCAGATGAGGGGGCGGTGAAACTTGGCACAAACCTTGATATCGCGATCTTTGATCAGACCCGCGCCGCGTTAAACCCCGATATGACGCTGTGGGAAAACCTTGCCAATGATCCTGAACTTGGGGTCAGCGGAAAGTCAGACCAGATCATGGTGCGCGGCAATCCCAAACATGTGGTTGGTTATCTCAAAGAATTTCTATTCGATGAGGCCCAAGCGCGCGCGCCCGTGCGGTCGCTGTCGGGTGGTGAAAAGGCGCGGCTACTGCTTGCGCGGCTCATGGCGCGTGAAAGCAATCTGTTGATTCTTGATGAACCGACCAACGATCTTGACATCGAAACGCTTGATCTATTGCAGGACATCTTGGGCGACTATGACGGCACCGTGCTGCTGGTCAGCCACGACCGCGATTTTCTTGACCGGGTTGCCACAACGACCATCGCGATGGAAGGCAACGGGCAGGCCGTCGTATATGCGGGCGGCTGGACCGACTACCGCGCGCAACGCGGTGGCGATTTTGTTGAGGCAAAAACCGCGTCAAAGCCTTTGGCGAAAAAGCAAAAACAAAGCGAAAAAGCAGCCGCATCTGGCCTGTCATTCACCGAAAAACACCGGCTTGAAGCATTGCCGGGCATCATCGATACGCTGACCGCCGAGATTGGTAAACTGGAGGAACTGCTGGCTGATCCAGAGCTGTTCACCAAGCAGCCGGCAAAATTCCAAAAAGCCACAGACGCCTTGATCGCACGCCAAAATATGCGGTCAGACGCCGAAGAAGAATGGCTTATGCTTGAAGAAAAGGCGGCAGGTTAGGATTCGGTTGGTTTATATTGGCTCTCCAATCCAAGACGCAAAATTTTGTTGTGTTGTCTGACCATGGCGGGAATGAAAGCACAGTCAAAAACCATAAACATGATCACGATGGACTGAGAAATATAGTAAATCCTAGGATAGCTGGCAAAAGTGGCAAAAGCCGTCAAGCTGGCGATACAGATGATTACGGCAATGGGCACGAATTGAAGATAGCTACGATGTCCGCCCAGTGAGCCGAAAGTGATCAGCAGCGCATAAGCGATCCAGACTTTCTTTTTCCGATCATTATACAATAGCTCAATTAGTTCTTCAGGCGTGTAGTCGCGTCCAAGTTTTTGCACGAAATGTATCCCAAAATAGTGATTGCTTTGGCTGCATGACCGATAGCTGGCTACGATGCAACGATGCAGGTCTGTTTCATAGTCACCTCTCACAACTTTAGATATCAATCACGTTTCGTTTATCTCGGACGACGGCATGTGATATTGTCGCTTGTTTCGACTACGGTTTATCATATCCATAGACCGAGGGAATGACATGACACGGGCTTTGTTGCACAAATGGAGCCTTGGGTTGAGTACCCCTTACCTCAGACGGATTTATGCTGCGGCGACGGTTTTCGGGATGCCCAGTGCGGTGAAGCCATTGAGAATGGCAGCGCGGATCTGGATCTCTGCGACCTGCC
>CALLAF010000047.1 GCA_938002605.1 uncultured Paracoccaceae bacterium
CGGCCCTTTGGCCCCGGCGGAGCGCATCTGTCGATTGGCTTCGACAAGCATCAAAAATACGACGGCAGCGGCGCACAGATGCCCCAGATCGCCGCTTTCGTCTTGACGGTTTGGATTCACGACCGCCACGCAATCGGGCAACGTTTCACCGCCTAGGTGGTGATCAAGCACGATCACCTCGGCCCCTTTAGCCGCAGCGATTGGCCCGTGTGAAAGCGTCCCGCAGTCCACACAAATGATCAGGTCGTGGTCCTTGGCCAGCATCGCCATGGCGTCATCATTGGGGCCGTACCCCTCGTCGATCCGGTCTGGAATATAAAGCGTGCTGTCTAGCCCCATATCCCGCAGCCAATTGATCAGCAGCGCGGCAGATGTTCCGCCATCGACGTCATAATCCGCAAAAACCGCAATGCGTTCGCGTGCCTGCACGGCCTTTAGAAACCGCGCGGCGGCTGTTTCCATGTCGCGCAGATCGTGGGGATCGGGCAGAAGGTCACGCAGGGTCGGGGCGAGGAAGGCTTCGGTCGCGTCATCAGCTACACCGCGCCGCACCAAGGTCCGGCACAGGGGGATGGGCAACCCGGTGGATTGCGCCATCGCCTCTGACAGGCGGTCTTCTTCGATAGAGGGGCCGACCCACCGCCGACCGGTTGCGGATTGAGCGACGTCAAGAAATGCTTTGGTTTGTGTCATACTGCGGGACAGTAATGAAAGTCGGCAGCCGGTGCCACGTCCATTTCGGATATTGCGGAGCGCATTCTGGGTTTTCTAAAGCCTGTCATGGAAACGGGGTCGCGACAGTCCCTCAAGAAGCCAAAGCGAACCTTTGAGGAACTGTTGGGAAAGAACGCTATGCGGACATTGCAGACATTGAATGCGTCTGCCACTCTGCCCAAAACATGGCAGGGAGCATTTGGTGAGCAGCAAAGACATAATTGAAGAGGAGAAACAATCGGTTACACCTTATTTCACGGTTCATGGCGCGGATCGCTTGATAGACTTTTTGGTCGCCGCGTTCGGTGCATCCATAGTCAAGGAAAGTAGATACGACGATGGCAGCGTTCAGCACGTGCGCCTTCAGATTGGCAACTCTTTGATCATGTTGAACGAATGTACCGATGATTATCCTGCCAATAAATCGCAAATGCACATTTACGTCGAAAATGCTGACAACGCTTACCAATCGGCGCTGCACCTCGGGGCGACATCATTGATGGAGCCAAATGAACGCCCACATGGAGACCGAATGGCAGGGATTGAAGACCCTTGTGGTAATGTTTGGTGGCTGGCCACACGTCAAGCCTAACGAACAATTCCGTCGGTTCACCTTTGGTAGGTAAGGGCTCAGACCAGTCATTCGCTGAGGTGCGCGTGAATGACTGGTAGCTAATAGGCGCCTGTTTATGCGACTGGGTTGCGGTAGATCATCCGCCGTACGGAGCCGGTTTTGGACCGCATCAAGATTGTTTCGGCGGTGACGTAGCCGACTTCGCGTTTGATTCCGTGCACAAGCGACCCGTCGGTCACGCCAGATCGGTTCGACCTGTTTCCGGATCGTTTGGCAGCAGACATCGCTTATGGATCCGGCAACATGCTGAGGTGGTTGGTCGATCGGGATATCGAGCCACATGCCCCGGTGATCGACAAATCGGAACGTAAAGACGGTACGTTCTCCAATCTCGACTTCCGCTATGATCCAGCCACAGATGAGTACACCTGTCCCGGCGGAAAACCCCTCAAGAAGTATTGGCGCAAGATGCGCGCCCCGCGCAAAGGCGTAAGCAAGGACAGCATTTAGCACTATTATGCGAGCAAGCACACTGTTCTGTTTGTGCCCTCAAAGAACAGTACGCGCCCAATAATGACGCGCTCCGTCTCGCGAGATATCAACGAAGCCGCCCGCGACAAGGCACGTCAGATTGCCAAGACTGACGCCTAAGCTGATGCGCGCCGACGACGAAAGAAGGTCAAAATGCGCTTTGCACAGCTCAAGAATATCATGTGGCTCGACCGCCTGCGCCTTCGCGGACCAAACGGTGAAAAAGGCGAGTTTATCCTCGCAGCAACCGTCCAAAAACTCCGCAAAATCGCTAAATTGCGCCCGATGGGGCTCGTGATGGATAAGATCAACGCTGACGGCACTAGGCGCTCAAACCAAGACGCCTCTTACGACCAGTTTATCAACACAATCGACCCTTATTGACCAATGCTGCATTCCGCACGAACGTCTGCTGTTCAGCTTTAAGGCTGCTGAGACGTACCGTTCAAGGTCGTTTGACAATCTAGGGTCAGGTTAGCCGAGCGTCTTCGCCGTTGTGTCACGCAATGCGCTAAGTTCGGCCAAAGTTTCATCTAGCTGTTTGCGTTGTTCGGTCAGCTCAACCATTTGCCGATCTGCCATCGCGACCCACTCGCGCATTTGCACTTCGGTGCCTTCATTTTCATAGATCAGCAACCATTGCCGGATGTCTTCAAGCGAAAAACCAAACCGGCGCCCGCGCAAGATCAAGGTCATGCGCGCCAGTTCTCGCGGCCCATAAAACCGCGATCGCCCTTCTTTGTCGGGGGGCAGCAGTTCAATATACTCATAATAACGCAGCGTCCGCGGCGTTACATCGAATTGTGCACACATCTCTTTGAATGAAAGGCGTTTATCCGGCATCGCGATCTCCCTCCCGTAAGCGTAACGGTTGTTTGCCGGGCGGGCAACGGGGTCTGTGACGTAAGTTGACGATCTGCTCTTGCGGATAGGGCGCGGCCCGTTGACAATTGCGGCCATTCAGATTGCAAGGAATCCCTATGGCAGATGAGCAGCCCAAAGATCGGACTAAGATCGCACGCCAATTCATTGAAGCAATTCCCCACGCGAAAGTCTTGGGGATGAAGTTAACACAGCTTGGCGATGCCCGCGCAGAGATTACCATGCCCTATGACGCGCGGCTCGTCGGCGACCCTGAGACAGGGGTCATCCATGGCGGGGCGGTATCTGCCTTGATGGATACCTGTAGCGGCGCTGCGGTCATGGTCCACCCAGAGGCCCCGGTTGCAACGGCGACGCTTGATCTACGGATTGATTACATGCGCGCGGCCCAACCCGGCGACATGATTACGACGCGTGCAGAATGCTATCATATTGCGCGTTCGGTCGCTTTTGTGCGTGCGACGGCCTATGACAATGATTTTGAACGCCCTGTCGCAACCGCAACAGGTGCGTTCACAGTGGAAAGGGCCCCGGCATGAGACGCCCTGAGCCTGTACAGATTGTCAAACAACGCCGCGATGCCGCTTTGCAAAGGCTTGTCGCGGGTGTGCCCTATATCCAATTCCTTGGTATCGAAATTGAACGGCGCGGCGATGAATTAACCGGTGTTTTGCCTTATGATGAAAAGCTGATCGGCAATCCGATGTTGCCCGCATTGCATGGCGGGGTGACCGCCGCCTTCCTAGAGGTCACGGCGATCATGGAACTGACCTGGTCGATGACCTGGGAAGATATGGAGAAAGGCAAAATCACCGATGACGCCCCGCGTGTCGTGCTGCCTAAGACCATCGATTTCACTGTTGATTACCTGCGCACAGGTCTGCCGCGCGATGCCTATGCACGCGCACGGGTTAATCGGTCTGGGCGCCGCTATGCATCCGTGCATGTCGAAGCTTGGCAAGATAACCGGACTCGCCTGTTTGCGCAGGCGACGGGACATTTCTTGATGCCGGAACGCGATGTCTGACGCTGCTCGGTTAACCCATCGCCGGGTTCTGACTATTGCTGTGCCAATTGTCCTTTCCAATGCGACCGTGCCGATCCTTGGGGTCGTTGATACGGGCGTTGTCGGCCAAATGGGCGAGGCGGCCCCGATTGGCGCCGTGGGCATCGGTGCGATCATCCTTACGGCGATCTATTGGATTTTCGGGTTCTTGCGGATGGGGACATCAGGGCTGACCGCGCAGGCCGTTGGTGCAAAGAACCAACCAGAGGTCGCAGCACTGCTGACCCGGTCGCTCATCATTGGGCTTGGTGCAGGCATTGGGATTATCGCGCTTCAGAGCTTGTTGTTCGCCGGGGCGTTCCGCGTGTCCCCCGCAACACCAGAGGTCGAGGGGCTCGCCCGGCAATATATGGCGGTCCGGGTATGGTCTGCACCCGCAATGATTGCGCTTTACGGTATTACGGGCTGGTTGATCGGGCAGGAACGCACGGGCGCGGTTTTCGCGATCCAACTGCTAATGAATGGCGTCAATATCGGGCTTGATCTCTTGTTTGTCTTACAGTTCGAATGGGGGGTGCCGGGGGTGGCATGGGCCACGTTTATTGCGGAATGGGCCGGGGTTGTTCTGGGGCTTTGGCTTTGTCGTGCGGCGTTCAAAGTACCCGACTGGCGCGACTGGGCACGGGTGTTGGACCGCGCGCGGCTGGTCAATATGGCCGCCGTGAATTCGGACATCATGATCCGGTCGGTCCTTCTTCAGGCGATATTCGTTAGTTTCTTGTTCTTTGGGGCCAGTTTCGGCGAAGTGCAGCTGGCTGCGAACCATATTCTATTACAGTTTTTAAGTGTCACGGGCTATGCGATGGATGGGTTCGCTGTCGCTGCAGAGGCTTTGGTCGGAAATGCGATGGGCGCGCAATCACGCAAGGCGCTGCGTCGAAGCGCCATCATGACAACCTTTTGGGGCGGGATAGCTTGTCTGTTATTGGCAATTTGTTTTGCGGTCTTTGGCACGGCCATCATTGCGATCATGGCTAAGAATATTCCGGTGCAAGAGGCCGCCGCGACCTATCTGCCCTATATGGTGGCCGCACCTATCGTTGGCGTCGTTGCCTGGATGATGGACGGGATATTTATCGGGGCGACGCGTACCAAAGACATGCGCAATATGATGATCATTTCGACCATCGTTTACTTTGTCGCTGTCATCCCGTTGATGCAGATATACGGCAATCACGGGCTTTGGATCGGGTTTTTGATTAGCTTTGTTGTGCGGGGCGCGACGCTGGCTGCGAAGTACCCCGCGCTGGAAGCCGCGTCAGAGCCAATCAGCCCGACCTGATCCCACGGCCTCAGCCACATTTGCAAACCCGTCACGCACAAGCAAATCATCTAAGCCGCGCGTGATTTCATCCACTAGTGAAACGCCGCCATAGACCAAAGCGGTATAAAGCTGCACGGCAGACGCGCCCGCGAGGATTTTCTGATAGGCTTGTTCGGCACTGCCCACACCACCAACACCGATAATCGGCAGATCGGTCAAGCCGGACAGGTGGGCGAGCGTGCGCGTCGACTTTTCAAACAAGGGTTGCCCTGAAAGCCCGCCCTTTTCAGCGGCATGCGGCCCATGCAGGCCAATACGGTCAAGCGTGGTGTTTGTCGCAATGATTGCGGAAATACCGGACGCATTGGCGACCTCGGCGACTTCGGCCAATTCATCGCCGGTTAGATCAGGTGCGATTTTCAGAAATACGGGGATTTGTTCTGTCAGTCCTGCCCGGGCCTCCATCACCCCCGCAAGCAACGCGGCGAGCGCAGCCTTCCCCTGCAGGTCGCGCAGTTTTTCGGTGTTGGGGGATGACACATTCACCGTCGCAAAATCGACGTGCGGGCCACAATGGGTCAGTACCGTTGCGAAATCTGCGGCGCGGTCAGAACTGTCCTTATTGGCCCCAAGATTCAAACCAACAATACGCCCCGCCGGTCGCTGGGATAGGCGTGAACCGATCGGCTCCATACCTTCATTATTGAAACCAAAGCGGTTGATCGCAGCGCGGTCTTCGGTCAGGCGAAAAAGACGCGGTTTTGGGTTGCCCGGTTGCGGGCGGGGCGTCGCTGCGCCGACCTCTAGAAACCCAAAACCAGTGCGCCCGAGCGCGGCAAGCGCAGTTGCGTTCTTGTCAAAACCTGCGGCCAGCCCAATCGGATTGGGAAGGTCAAGACCGGCAACGGAGGTGCGCAAACGATCCGTTGAATAGGGGCCGCCACGCGGTCCAAGCCCGGTGTTCAGCGCCCTGAGCGCAAGCCCATGTGCCGTCTCAGAATCGAATTTTGCGAATGCCTTAAGGCCGATGGTTTCTAGCAGTTTCATGTCAAATCCGGGAATTGATGTACGCCGTCAATCAGCGGCAATGGCGCGTCCCAAAGAATGTCATCCATACGCAAGTTGCGATAAAGATGAGGAAATAACACGCCAGCGCGCGCGGGTTCCCATTTGAGAGGGTCAAGCGCATCGGCCTCAAGGGCGAGCAGCACAAGCCCTTCGACGCCCGCGAAATACTTCGCCGCCGTTTCGGCAACTGTTTCGGCTGTCGAAAAATGCACATAGCCATCGGCCACATCAATCGGCGCGCCTTGGGTTTCGCCATTGGCTTGCAGATCGGCCCATTCCTGAGCCCGGAATATTTTGTAAATTTGCATAGGGCTGTCATGCAGCTTGCACACAAATTGGTCAAGCATCTGTTCGAGAGGCCGATATCGGCGATGTTAACGTTGCGGTAAGTCGGCATTCTCGCAAAGATATTTGACTCTGTACTTTGCCAACGGCAAGCTGCGTCCATTCCAACCTGGGGACTGAAACAATGATTTCACGTATTATGACAACAACCTGTGCGCTTGCACTGACGGCGGGGGCGGCTGCGGCTGACTACTCGCTGCACATCATCCACACCAACGATTTGCACAGCCGGATCGAACCGATCAGCAAATATGATTCGACCTGTAGCGCGGAAGACAACGCGGCTGGCGAATGCTTTGGCGGTGTGGCGCGGGTGGTCACAAAAATCAACGAATTGCGCGAAGAGCTTGCCGGTGAAAACCTTTTGGTTCTGGACGCGGGCGACCAATACCAAGGCAGCTTGATGTACACCACATATAAGGGTGACGTCGAAGCCGAGTTCATGAGCCTAATTGGCTATGACGCGATGGCCGTTGGGAACCACGAATTCGACGATGGCGACGAAGGTCTGCGTAAATTGACAGATGCGGTCGATTTCCCCGTGATCTCGGGCAATATTGACGTGTCGCAGTCGAATGTGCTGGCAGGGCAGGTTGATAACCACGCCGTTTTCGAAGTTGGCGGCCAGAAGATCGGCATCATTTCCGCGCTTGCGGTTGATACGGCTGAAACATCCAGCCCGTCTGACGCTGTGATCTTTACCGACGAAGTCGAAAGCCTGACTGCGGATGTTGCTGCGCTTGAGGCTGAAGGCGTTGATATGATTATCGCGCTGACCCATGTTGGCGTTACGCGTGATATGGAAATCGCGGCACAAGTCGCGGGGATCGATGCGGTGATTGGTGGTCACTCGCATACTGAATTCTCGAACACTGAAGAAGGCGCAATGGCCTATCCAACAATGGTTGGGGACGTGCCTGTGGTGCAGGCCTATGCCTATTCGAAATATGTTGGCCACCTTGTTCTGACGTTTGATGATGAAGGTAACGTGATCTCTGCAACAGGTGACACGATCTTGTTGGATGCGTCAGTTGCAGAAGACGAAGCCAGCGTTGCACGGATCGCTGAACTGGCTGGCCCAATCGAAGAGATGAAGACCCGTTTGGTCGCCGAAACATCCGAAGCCATCGACGGGGACCGCAATGTCTGCCGCGCAATGGAATGTTCTATGGGGACGCTTGTTGCGGATGCGATGCTTGACCGCGTTGCGGACCAAGGCATCTCTATCGCGATCCAAAACGGTGGTGGCTTGCGGGCATCTATCGACGCCGGGGAAATCACGATGGGCGAAGTGCTGACCGTGCTGCCATTCCAAAACACATTGTCCACGTTTTATGTGACCGGCGAAACGGTTGTAGCCGCGCTTGAAAACGGTGTGAGCCAGATGGAAGAAGGTGCAGGCCGTTTCCCACAGGTTGCCGGGATGACATTTACAGTTGATCCCGCCGCCGAAGCAGGCAGCCGCATCTCTGACGTGATGGTCGGTGGCGAAGCCATTGATCTGGCCGCGACATACGGGCTTGTTTCCAACAACTACGTACGTAACGGTGGCGATGGCTATGCGATGTTTAAAGACGCATCCGACGCCTATGACTACGGCCCCGATCTGGCCGATGTGACGGCTGAATTCTTGGCAGCTAACGCACCATATGTACCCTACACAGACGGCCGCATTACCGTAAAGTAAAGCGCCCGATTTGAAGGAGAACGCGACGCCGGGGATCTGGTGGCGCGTTTTTTTGTTGGGGCGAAGGGTAGCAACTTGTGCTTGCATCCGATTGTGACGAAACTGGTGGATGCAGAGACGTTGGAAAAAATGGGGGCGACAAAAAACGGCAACCCCTCTGGTTCCACGGACCCTAAGCATTAGGAGATTGCAAATGGCTTACTTCATTGCTGGGGGCGTAATGACCCCGGAATTCGAAAAAGAATACGAGAATGAGCTTGAAGACACCTTAGAAACTATTTTGGATGGGGATTTTCGCAGTTTGCGTGTCACTGACTCCACGCAAGACGATGGCGGCCGCATTTCCGAAAATAGTTGGAACGTCGGTCGACCTATCTCGCCCGACAATATTCCGACCAAGATAAAGCGGGAACCTCATTCGCTTGAGAAATTGCCGTTGCTCGATGTCGACAGTTTTTTGGGCACCGGATTGCTGGTTTGCGAAAGCTTCAAAGATCTGTTGGAAGAGTTGGAACCGAACGTTCACCAGTTCTGGCCGATTGAGATTCTGATTGACGGTGATGTCGTGGCGATACGGTATTGGTTTGTCGCCTGCAATCGGATCGCCACCTTGAGCCAAACCCATTGCTACCCGCCGGTTCACCCTTGGGGCTCATGGGACCCAAGTCCGTTGGGGGAGCGTGAAAATGACCGGCTTGTGTTTTCGACGGAAGCAATTGGATCACATCACGCTTGGGTGGATAAATTTCATTGCGACCGCCTGTTTTCAAATACCTTCGGCGACCGTCTTAAGCAGCTGAACCTGACCGGTTTGAAGATGCGCAAGCTTGATGAGGCTTAAGGTTTAGCCGTCGCTCAATTCATTTAGGATATATTATGGCGCAATTTTCTGAACTTGGCACTATCCATTGTCAGGCGTATTAGACCGATGTCAGGTAAGTCTCAAATAGAAATCAATTGTTTGGCTGATTTGATGATGGGTTGGCGGGCCGCCCGATCTAACCCATCCTTATCCCAACTACGCCGCTTTCGCCTTTCACAATTGCGCGCGACGCCGTAAGCAAACCAATCTTCGCAATTTAAGGGCACACCATGGCGCAAAAAGCTACGATCTATAAAGTTGAACTTTCTGTTGCCGATATGGATCGTCACTATTACGAGACCCACAATCTGACGGTCGCTAAACACCCGTCCGAGACGGATGAGCGGTTGATGCTACGGTTGCTGGCCTTTGCGCTGAATGCCGATGAGCAGTTGGAAATGACCAAAGGCATCTCAACAGATGATGAGCCTGACATTTGGCAAAAAAGCCTGAGTGGTGAGCTGGAGCTTTGGGTTGCGCTGGGCCTGCCAAGCGAAAAAATTATCCGACAATCCTGCGGTAAGGCCCGTGACGTGGTCATCTATTGCTACGGCGATAAAACTGCGCCGGGATGGTGGGATAAGGTCCAAAACAAGACCACCCGTTTTGACAATCTGCGGGTTATGAACATTTTGGATCAAGACATGATCGCCTTGGGCAACCTCGCCAACCGTTCCATGAAGATGCAGGTGAACATTCAAGACGGTGACGTGATGGTCAGCATCAACGACAGCATCATTTACGTCACGCCCGAGGAATGGAAAAGCGCGGGCTAGCATAGCCGCATCGCTGTTTCTGCGTGTATCGATCGATAAACGCAAACGTTCATCTTGACCTTCAATCATGGCTGATTTACTGGTCCTCTTGGTCGCGGGCGTTGTGTAATGGTAAGACCTCAGCCTTCCAAGCTGATGACACGGGTTCGATTCCCGTCGCCCGCTCCATTTCTTTTCAATTTGTATGATGCTTATGCGCGACGCTGCCTTGTGAAACGGGCAGGGCGGTTTTATGTCTGCGCTAAGTAATAGATTGAGACAGTAATGGCCAGACCCCCAAAAATTGGTTTAGACCGCGACCCCGGTAAGAAGGTGAGCGCGCTCAAGGCGTTGTGGCCGTTTTTAAAACCGTACCGGTTGAACGTGATTAGCGCGGGGCTCGCGCTCATTTTTACGGCGTCGATTTCATTGTTCTTGCCAATTGCCGCGCGCTTGATCGTTGACAACTTTGGCGCAGATGACGGCGCGATGTTGGCCGGGCATTTCAGAACGATGATGACATTCGCTGGGCTTTTGGCGGTAGGGACGGCGCTGCGTTATTTCTTGGTCACACGGCTTGGCGAACGGATTGTTGCGGATATCCGCAAGGCGGTTTTTGCCCGCATGATCGGGATGAGCCCGGCGTTTTATGAGCGCGTCATGACTGGTGAGGTGCTGAGCCGGATCACGACAGATACCACGCTGATCTTGTCGGTGGTGGGTAGCTCTGCATCTATCGCGTTGCGTAACATATTGATTTTCCTTGGCGGTGTGGTGTTGATGATGCTGACATCGGTCAAGATGAGCATCATGGTCTTATGGCCGATCCCGGTTGTTTTGATTCCAATGGTGATTTTGGGGCGGCGCGTGCGCAGCCAATCCAAAGAAAACCAAGATTTGATCGCGGAATCGAGCGGGGGCGCGTCTGAACAATTGCTAGCCGCGCAGACCGTGCAGGCCTTTACCCACGAGGACCTCAGCCGCGCTAAGTTCGATGATGTGACCGAGCTGAGCTATCGGTCGGCCCGGCGCCGGATTTTCACCCGCGCTATGCTGACTGCGCTTGTGATCTTTATGGTCTTTTCTGCGATTGTCATGTTTTTGCGTATGGGGTCGCAAGATGTACGGGCCGGCGAAACCACCGAAGGGGGGCTGGTACAATTCATGATCTACACGATCATGGTCGGCGGCGCGGTTGCGGCCCTGTCCGAGGTATGGGGTGAATTGCAGCGTGCTGCAGGGGCAACCGAACGCTTAGTCGAACTGCTAACGATTGAGGACACAGTGCGAGACCCTGCGGAACCTGACGCCGTGGTGACGCCCGTCAAAGGCGGATTGGTGTTCGACAACGTACACTTTAGCTACCCGTCGCGCGCCGATATTCCTGCGCTTCATGGCGTTGATCTTGATATAAAACCCGGCGAAACGGTCGCGCTTGTCGGCCCGTCTGGAGCGGGGAAAAGTACAATGATTCACATGGTACAGCGTTTCTATGACCCGCAGGTTGGGGCCGTGCGTATCGATGGGCAGGATTTGCGCGATATGGAACGCACCGCGTTCCGTCAGCATATCGCGCTGGTCCCGCAAGATCCGGTAATCTTTGCGGATACCGCGCGCGAAAATATCCGATTTGGCCGTCCGGATGCGACGGACGCCGAAGTTGTTGAAGCAGCCAAAGCCGCCGCAGCCCATGATTTCCTCAGCGCCTTGCCCGATGGCTATGACAGCTATGTTGGCGAACGCGGGGTGATGTTGTCGGGCGGACAAAAGCAGCGGATCGCGATTGCCCGTGCGATTTTGCGCGACGCGCCGATTTTGCTGCTGGACGAGGCCACAAGTGCGCTTGATGCAGAAAGCGAACATGCGGTGCAGGTTGCCGTCGATGAATTGGCAAAAACACGCACAACGCTGATTGTCGCGCACCGTCTTGCGACGGTTAAGAAAGCCGACCGCATTGTCGTATTCGAAGAAGGCAAAATCGTTGCTCAGGGCACGCATGACAGCCTCGTCGCGCAGGGCGGGCTGTATGCACGTCTGGCAAAATTGCAGTTCACCGAAGGCGGTACAGCCGAATAATACCAAAAATTTCGCAGCGTCAGACTTGCGCTATGCTGCGGATTTGCCCACGTTATTCTTCAGATGGCGCGCTTAAGGGCTAGGCCACGATAGTTTTAGGGGAGGAGAACCGACATGGCTTATGCAAATGTCGCTGATCGCAATGCGATCGAACAAGAAATGCCATGGGAAGATCGCGATCTACCCAAGACCACGTTTGCGCTGCTCAATCAGACTGCTGACAAATTTGGCGACCGCAACGCGGTAAGCTATAGCCTGCTGTCGGATCCAGATTCAAAATGCGAAACATTGTCGTGGAATGAATTGCGCGCGCAAACCGCGCAGGCCGCGAACTTGTTTCGGTCGTTGGGCGTGGGCGAAACGGATGTTGTCGCATTCTTGCTGCCCAATGCCACCGAAGCGATTCTGACGATCTTGGGCGGACAGGTTGCAGGCATCGTGAACCCGATTAACCCGCTGCTTGACGCCGAACAGATTTCCGCAATTTTGCGTGAAACCAACGCCAAGGTGCTGGTCACGCTTAAAGCCTTCCCCAAAACTGATGTGGCCCAAAAGGCAGCCGAGGCCGTGCGCTTTGCGCCCAATGTCAAAACCGTTCTGGAAGTGGATTTGCACCGCTATCTGACCGGAATTAAGAAATTTATCGTGCCGCTTATCCGGCCTAAAAACCCAACGAACCACGACGCGCGCGTGCTAAACTTTCACACTGAGATGGCGAAACAGCCCAAAACGCTTGCCTTTGCGGATAGCGAAGGGGACCGGGTCGCAGCCTATTTCCACACAGGCGGCACAACCGGGATGCCAAAGGTCGTGCAGCACCGCTATTCGGGGATCATCTATAACGCTTGGCTGGGTTCTCGGCTGCTGTTTACCGAACAAGATGTGCAAATATGTCCGTTGCCGCTTTTCCACGTTTTCGCGACGACCGTCTCGCTGGGGGCGTCGCTTGGATCCGGGGCCGAAGTTGTGTTCCCGACGCCGCAGGGCTACCGCGGCGAAGGTGTCTTTGATAACTTCTGGAAGCTGGTCGAAAAGCATAAAGTCACCTTTATGATCACCGTTCCTACGGCAATGTCTGCGTTGATGCAGCGCCCGGTTGATGCCGATATTTCATCACTGCGCTTGGCGTTTTGTGGGTCAGCGCCTTTGCCGCTTGAGCTATACAAACGGTTCGAGGCCGCCGCCGGGATCACAATTTGCGAAGGTTACGGATTGACCGAGGCGACGTGCCTGGTCGCGATCAACCCACCTGAGGGCGAAAAACGGGTGGGCTCAACCGGTCTGCCGTTCCCGCACACGGATATCAAAATCATCTCGGTTGCGACGGGCCAAGAGGTGGAACCCGACGAAATTGGTGAAATTTGTGTATCAAGCCCGGGCGTTTCGATGGGCGAAACCTACACAGAGGCCGACAAAAATGAAAACCTGTATTATCCTGGTGATAAATCTGAAACGCAGTATTTGCGCACGGGTGATTTGGGGCGGATCGATCCAGATGGCTATATGTGGATTACGGGGCGGGCCAAGGATCTGATCATTCGCGGTGGTCACAACATTGACCCTGCTGAGATCGAAGAGGCGCTTGCCGGACACCCAGCCGTAGCTTTTGCAGGCGCAATTGGCCAACCAGACGCACATGCGGGCGAAATCCCATGCGCCTATGTGGAATTGGTTGATGGGGCTGAGATTACCTCGGACGAGCTGATCGCCTTTTCCAAAGAGCATATCCACGAACGCGCAGCATTCCCTAAGCATCTTGAGATTTTGGATAAATTGCCAAAAACAGCGGTTGGGAAAATCTTTAAGCCAGACCTGCGTAAACTTGCGATCACACGGATATACAACAAAGCCTTAGCCGAAACAGGGGCCACTGTTGAAATCGTGACTGAACACAAAAAACGTGGGCTGATTGCGCGTATTGCAAAACCCGCCGATGTAGAGGAAAAAGTCATCGGAGACGCGCTGGCCGCCTTTACGATCGCATGGGAGATCGCCGAGTAACGCCAACGCGCCGCAACAAAAGGACGTGGATCGATGGCTAAACTTGCATTTTTAGGACTTGGCGTGATGGGGTTTCCCATGGCGGGGCATCTGCAAGCAGCAGAGCACGCCGTCACGGTATATAACCGAACGGCGGCCAAGGCCGAAAAATGGGTGGCAGCGCACGGTGGCCAGATGGCCGCAACACCGCGCGCTGCAGCCGAAGACGCAGAAATTGTGATGGCATGTGTTGGCAATGACGATGACCTGCGGTCCGTTTGTCTTGGTGCAGATGGTGCGTTTGCTGGCATGGCAGCGGGGGCAACCTTTGTCGATCACACTACCGTTTCGGCTGCAGTAACGCGCGAATTGCACGACGCGGCCGCTGCACTGGGGATTGCATTTGTCGATGCGCCAGTTTCTGGCGGGCAGGCGGGCGCCGAAAATGGCGTTCTCTCGTTGATGTGCGGTGGCACGCAAGACAGCTATGACAGCGTAGAACCCGTGCTTGCCGCCTATGCCCGTATTTGCCGCCGGATCGGTGACAGCGGTGCCGGCCAGATGACAAAGATGTGCAATCAAATTGCGATTGCCGGCCTTGTTCAAGGCCTGTCAGAAGCCCTGCATTTCGCACAAAAAGCCGGGCTGGATGGGCGCGCGGTTGTCGAAGTCATCAGCCAAGGCGCAGCTGGAAGCTGGCAGATGGCAAACCGCTATGAAACCATGCTGGACGATCAATTCGACCACGGGTTCGCGGTTGATTGGATGCGCAAGGATCTTGGGATTTGCTTGGATACGGCTGATGAAAACGGCGCGAGCCTCCCCGTCACCGCCTTGGTCGATCAGTTCTATAAGGACGTGCAAAAAATGGGTGGCGGACGCTGGGACACATCATCGTTGCTCAAGCGTTTGCAGGCATTCGGGCCTCAATCCTAAAATAGTGTAATATCGGGCGCTTCGCGCGCGGGTGCCGGAACCGGTTCAAGAACCGGCGCTGGTCCAGCGATTTGCAATTGGCGCGCAGCACCCGTTGTTGGGGTAAACTGTACACGTCGTGCTTGATCGCCACCAAGGCTTTGAGACACGCATGGGATGCCTTCGCGCGTCAAGAAATCCAGCGCAAAATCGGCGTTATTGCGTCCGATATCCCCCGCATGGCTTGTCATCTTCGCGCCCCCAAATATTTTGGCTTGCAGCGATCCGCGGTCGCCGCCCGCGCGCAAAACGCGGTTAATAAGTAGTTCCATCGCATTGACGCCATAACGTAGGTCTTTTGACCCGGTGCCGGAACTGCTGGCCAATAGAAAATGGTTCATGCCGCCAACGTTTGCCTTGGGGTCATACAGGCACACTGCGACACAGGACCCTAAGACAGTGGATAACACGACGTTTGGGTCGGCGGAGACGGCAAAGTCACCTTGGATCACGGTGATCGTTTTGTGCGATTGATCAGGGGCGCGGGTTACATTCATTTTAGGTCCTTTGTATTGCCGCACGTAGCAAAGCGGGGCCAATTTCAGTGATCGGCAATGCGCGCGCGACGCCACCCAAAGCCTGTGCGACCCGTGGCATTCCGTAAACGATGGATGTGCCTTCATCCTGGCCGACGGTTTGTGCACCCGCTTTACGTAACGCAAGAAGCCCGTGCGCCCCGTCTTTTCCCATGCCTGTCAGAATAGCCGCAGTTGCATTGGCTGCATGTGGAACCGCAGATTCAAACAATGCGTCAACAGACGGGCGATGGCTCGTGCGCGGTGGCGCTTGGCTTAGCGCGATTCGCTGTGGCAGATTATCCGCAAGACAGAGATGTTGTTCGGTACTTGGCGAAAGATAGACTACGCCGCGTTCTAACAGCGCGCCATCTTGGGCAGCGACAACTTTGGCCCGTGTCGCACTGTCCAGAAGCCTAATCAGGCTTTGCGCAAACTGGCTGCCTGTGTGCTGCACGATCAATGTTGGCGGGCAATCAGGTCCAAAATGACGTAAAATTTGTATCAACGCGTCGACGCCCCCGGTTGATGAACCCACAAGAATAAAGTTTTGCGCCGCTTCATGTTTCGTTGCAGGGCGCCTGTTGAATGGTGCATTCATCGATTCCATTGCTTGCTCCAACTATGGGACCATTCGGATTTTGCGTGGCGGCGTCGGAGGCATAAAATTCGGTCGGTCTGGACATGGGTTTGCATGGCGGCTTTAGCCTAATTCTTAAAACATTGAGATGCCATCGGAACTTTGATGTTCAGTGATTTGGGCATATCGCGCCCGCCGTCCAGCGATGTGTTCTCGAATGCGTTGCAATCGGATTGGCGCGATTACATCGAAATAATCGACCTCACCAGAGACATGTTCATGCGCCTCCATGCGGTCAAACATTAATGCAAGCTCCTCTATCGATTGCATCAAGAAATCGATGGTCTGCATCGCAGGCTTGTTTGGTACGATGCTGGTCCCGGCCATCATATCATCAAGTAGCGCCTCTTCGAGTTGGGTCAATGCCTGTCCCAGCTCGCGCATCGCAGCGCTTGTGTTTTTAAGAACAGCCTTTAAATCGTGGCGGTCCATTTGTTGAACCTGCTCTGTCATAGGCGGCCAACGACGCTCTCGATACATTGTTTCATGCTCGCCGTTGTGAACGGCTTTTTGATTATATTATTGACCCCAAGCGCCTTTCCCTTGCTCACCAAATCCGCAGTTGGGTTTCCGGTAACAAGAATGAAACCGACGCGTGCTGTCGAGCGATTTTGTCGCAATGCTTTGAGCAATTCCAATCCATCCATGCCGGGCATGTTGTAGTCGGACAGGACGAGGTGCACTGGATCTGCGATCAGTTTTGCCAATGCGGCGCGGCCGTCGTTTTCTGCTTGGTTCTTCCAAATCCCCATTTCTTCAATGGCTTGGACCAACAGACCACGACTGACCCCCATATCATCAACGATCATAACGCGTAGCGAGTCTTTGAGGCTCATGTTCTATACTTTCTTTTCGTCCAGTAGCGGGGCATGCCCGGTGGATTTTTGGTAGGTTGTGATGTCGACGTTGCGAAATTTTTTGGCCGTCGGGCCTCCAAGGCGTTCAGAGTGCCCGATCATCATGTGCCCGTCCGGTGCCAATAAATCGTAAAAACGCGCCCAAAGCCGATGCTGTGTGGCCGGATCAAAGTAAATCGCGACATTGCGACAGAAAATGACATCAAATTCTTTGCGCATTGGCCAGGCACCGATTAAGTTCAGTTCAGCAAATGAAATGAGGCTTTTCAGTTTTTGGTGCATCGTGATTGATCCGTCTGATGTCGTATTTGCGGCAATCATCGTATCGCGAAACGCTGCTGGAATGGCGGTGCGTTGCGTATCTGGATAGGTACCCTGTTTCGCCTGTGCGACGATCTTGGGATCGATATCTGTGGCAAGAATTTTGATATCGAGGCTCGCAAACTCAGGACAGACTGCGTTGACGATTGCCGCCATACAATATGCTTCTTGACCAGATGAGCAGGCCGATGACCACAGGCGCACGCTTTTTCCGGCCTTTGCCTTAGTAACCAATTGGGGCATCACTATATTCTGTAGGTAGGTGAAGTGATGTTCCTCGCGGAAAAAATGGGTCACATTTGTGGTAAGTGCAGACAAGAAATGGGTGTGTTCATCGTGTTCTTGCGGTTGGCTGAGTAGCGCATAATAGTCGGCAAATGTGCTCATCTTGAGTTTGCGAAGCCGTTTAGCGAGACGGGAATACACCAAAGCCTTTTTCGAAGACTGCAGGTTCAGACCATATTTTTCCTGTGCCAAGCCTGCGATTTGGCCGAAATCCGCATCGGAAAACGCGAACTCTGCAGGCTGTAAGGGCGCCGTCGTTTGCTGAGCGGTTGATGTCATGCCGCCACCGGGTCTAGGCTTGGCATAAGTGCACTAAGGTTAATGATTTTGGTCATATCGTCATCGACGGGAATAATACCCTGAATTGCACGTGTTGCGGGGTCTTCGGGGCCGCGGGGCGTTTCGCGCACCATATCCGCGCTCACCCCAAGAATTTCAGACACGGATTCGACCAGAAGACCAACGATACGGTCTTCGATTGCGGTAATGATGATAACATGGCGCTCAGTTGGCTGAATTTTCTCAAAGCCGAGCTTGACCGCAAGGTCGATAATTGGAATGACGGCGCCGCGCAGATTGATCACCCCTAAGACATGGAAGGGGGAGTGTGGGAGGATTGTTACAGGTGTCCAACGTCTAATCTCGCGAATTTGCGTGATTTCAACGCAAAAATTCTGGCCTCCAGCAACAAGCGTGACGAATTCGAGTTGCTTGGCTTGTGGGGCTTCAGCTTGCTGCGACATGGGTTGCCTCCTCTTCAAAATTACGTGGCGCTGCGTTGAGCGCGATCGCGTCGGGGTCAATGATCAATGCAATTTTGCCATCACCCAGGATTGTCGCGCCGGAAATACCTGAAATTGCGCCATAGTTGCCCTGCATACTTTTGACGACAACTTGTCGCTGATCGAAGATGTCGTCGACCGCAAGCGCGCATTGCGGGACGGCCTCAGTTTGTATCAAGAGAAGTACGCGTTCGGTCATTTTACGCTCATCGCGCGGATGCCCTAGACGATCAGCCAAATCCACGATGGGCACATATTCCCCGCGAATACGCAATAGCTCTCCGTTTAAGCCGATCCGAGAAATGTCTGACGTATTGGGCCGAATGGATTCGAGGATGCTGGAAATCGGCACGACCATGGTTTGCCCGCCGACATTGATGATCATACCATCCATGACGGCCAATGTCAGTGGTAGGGTGATTGAGAACGTCGTGCCCTTGCCCGGCACGCTGGTGATCCCGACCCGGCCACCTAGCGTCGTGATCGCAGTTTTGACGACGTCCATCCCGACGCCGCGGCCTGATAAATTGGTGATTTCAGTCGCCGTAGAGAACCCCGGTGCAAAAAGTAATTGATCAATTTCTTGTTCGCTGAGCGTCGCATCAGCCGGAATGAGCCCTTTTTCAACAGCGATCGCGCGAATGCGGGTCCTGTTTAGCCCAGCCCCGTCATCGGCAATCTCGATGACGATACTGCCAGAACGTTGGCTTGCGGTGAGCGTGAGAACCCCTTGCGTCGGCTTCCCGACGGCTTTGCGCTGTTCGGGCGCTTCAATGCCATGATCAATTGCATTGCGGATCATATGCGTTAGGGGATCAGCAAGTCGTTCAACAACGGTTTTGTCGACTTCAGTGTTTTCGCCATGTGTCACAATGGCCACGTCTTTTCCCGTGCCGTCAGCGGCCTCACGCGCGATCCGCAACATCCGTTGGAACAGAGGTTTTACAGGTTGCGCACGGATGGCCATGACGCCTTCTTGAATTTCACGCGCGAGCAATTTGTAATCATCTAAATCGGCAAAAAGATCCGAGGCATTCGGGATCGCAGCTTTTTCAAGTCGTTGAGAGATGACCGATTGATTGATGATAAGCTCGCCTACTGCGTTGATCAGCCTGTCGACCCTTTTAGGGTCAACGCGGAGGCTGGTCGCGTTGCGTTTGGCCGGTTTTGCATCCGCTTTAGGCCCAGGACTTGGTGTTGCTGCGTCGGGCGCGTCAGCTGAAGGCTTCTCCTCCTCTTTGGGGGCGACTTCGACTGCTGCGGTGGTCACTATATCAGGGAGATCTTCGGTCTCGATGGTTTGGGGCGTGCTGGGTGGAGGTGGCGTATCCCGTGGCGAAATTTTGAGATCGCACAGATCGTCGACGAATTGAAAAATCTCGAGAATACTAAGATCAGTTGCGAGGTCTTCAATTTCGATGGTCCATGTTAAATAGCCACCTTCCCAATCGAATTCGCCAAAGTCGTCGGGCAAGGCAGTTTCATCGACGCTTATTGTCGCGGGCCCAAGTTCGTTAAGGGCTTTGATCAAAAGAGCAGGGTCATGACCGCAGGCGTAAAATTCGTGACTGGGTCGAAATGAAACCAGATAGCCACTTTGATCTTCTGCACTATCAAAATCGAGCGTCATCGCCTCAAATACAAACTCTTCTTCGGGTTGGTCGTCTTCTGCGCCCAAAAATGCTTGTAGCTCGTTGAGAACCGGATCGACCTGATCGCGGTTTGCCGGGATATTGTCGCGCGCAGCTTCGACCAAATCGGCTAGTACGTCCCCCGCGCGTTGTAGGACCCGCAACAGCTTTTCGTCCGTTGTCAAACGATTTGAGCGTAGCTCGTCCAGCACAGTTTCGAATTTATGCGCAAACCCTACCAGTTCATCAAGCGCAAACGCCCCGGCTGCGCCTTTGATCGAATGCACTGCGCGAAAGACGGCGTTGACTGTTTCATCGTCCTCCGCGCCGTCGCGCATTTCGGTCAGACCCTCTGTCAAAGCGACAATAAGATCTTCGCATTCTTCGAAAAAGGTGTCCAGAATTGAAGGGTCAGTAGCCATCTTATGCTCCAGTCAGGCGGCGAATGACGGAGATCAATGCGTCGTCATCAAACGGTTTGACGATCCAGCCTGTGGCGCCGGCCGCACGTGCGCGTTCTTTAAGTGCTGCCCCGCTTTCGGTGGTCAGGACAAGCACTGGAACCGCCCGGTTTTTTTCACCGCCACGGATATCGTCGATCACGCCAAACCCATCTTTGTTGGGCATATTCACATCAGTGATGACAAGGTCAGCGTCAGAATCGCGGAATTTTTGCACACCATCGACGCCATCAACGGCGGTCGTGACGTCGAAGCCGGCCTTTTCGAGCGCCATCGTTAGTAAGCTTCGGATCGTGCGTGAATCGTCAATTGCGAGAATACGTGTTTTCATTCTGCGGCACCTTCTTGCGCTAACAATTGATGTAATCCTAATGTTTCGAGGCTGTCTGCGCATGCGGGGCTGATGTTGGATAGCGCAAAGTCGAACCCACGCTGCTGCCAAGATTTTTGCGCCATCACTAAGAGCTGGGCCGCCAGTCCCGGCAGCCGGGTGACTGCGTCACACTTGATCATGACTGCAGATTCATAGGCTGCGTTTAGGTAGCCGTGCAGCTGTTCGCAGTCTTCAGGCGTCATCACCGCTGCGAGGTGGTATGGGGGAATATTTGTTGTCATCGTAGAGGCGATCCATTCATTGCATCAATCGGCACATCTTTTTGGGCTTCGACTGACTTATGGCGGGTTGCCTCTTAATTTGACGTAAACAGCCTCAAAAACTTGTTGGCGACAGGCGCAGTTTTTTGCTTGCGTGTGCGCGGCCGTCGAAACGGCTGCGTCGCTTCGTCCAAAATATGCCCTGAAATGACAGCGGCAGGCGTTGCCGGTGTACTTGAAATCGGTAGGTGGGGTGCGCCTAAATCTGCGGCAGTTTTGGTGCAAATGTCGGTCTGAAATGCGTTGCCCCCACCGATTAAACGGTGGGGTGATGCTATTAGCGGATACGTTGTTCTGTCTTGCTGTCGAACAGCATCGCGCGCTCTAACGCGAAGGTGATACCAACGCGGATGCCAGCGCGCGACCGTTCGTCACCCCTTTCCTCGACAATGATTTTCGCGCCCGTATCAGATTTCAAATGTACGTAAGACACGCCGCCTAAGGCTTCGGTCAATTCAACTGTGTGGGTGTCGCCCTTGGGGTCAAGTTCGACATGTTCAGGACGAATGCCAACGCTGACTTCGGTGCCCTCTGCCGGGATCATGACGGGCAGAGAAAAACTGCCCACAGTATCATTCAGTGTCACAGCATCGCCAGTAGACACACCATCAAGAAAATTCATCGCAGGCGAGCCGATAAAGCCCGCCACGAATTTGTTGTCTGGATCACGGTAGAGATCTAGCGGGGCGCCAACCTGTTCAACCCGACCAGCGCGTAGAACAACGATCTTATTGGCCAACGTCATCGCTTCTACTTGATCATGGGTCACATAGATCATCGTCGCGCCGATTTCTTTGTGCAGACGGGCGATTTCAACGCGCATTTCAACGCGTAGTTCAGCATCAAGGTTCGACAGCGGTTCATCGAACAAAAACACTTCGGGGCCGCGCACGATGGCGCGCCCGATGGAAACGCGCTGGCGTTGACCGCCTGATAGCGCGGCTGGTTTGCGGTCAAGGTATTCTTCGAGCTTGAGAATGCGTGTGGCTTCGGAGACTTTTTCGGCGATTTCAGTCTTGGGATGGCCGTTCATTTTTAGCCCAAAGCCCATGTTGTCCCGCACTGTCATATGCGGATAAAGCGCATAGGTCTGGAACACCATCGCAACGCCACGTTCAGCCGGGTCCATTTGTGTGACATCGCGCGGACCAATCGACATGGCCCCTTGGGTGGTTTCCTCTAGCCCAGCGACCATCCGCAAGAGCGTAGATTTGCCACAGCCGGACGGCCCAACAAAGACACAAAATTCACCGTCTTCAATTTCAAGGTCAATCCCATGGATGACTTGGACCTCACCATATCGTTTGATGACATCTTTCATGACTACGCCTGACATGGGGTGTTCCTTTCAACTAGGGAAGTGATGGGGGTTGCCAAGACTGCGCTTCGGCTCCGATTTTTTGGGCGCATTCCAGCAAAGCGGGGCGGAATTTACCTAGCCCCTCTAGCGAATGACGGTTCGTTGCTGTCGCGATAGAAATTGATCCGACAACGCGCCGCGAAGGGGTTAGTATGGGGGCGGCAATACTGATGATGCCCGCTGCGTGTTCTTCACGGTCAAAGGCGATGCCTTCGGCGCGGATCGTTTCAAGTTCTGCGCGTAGAGTGTTGGCGCTCGTGTGGGTCGCGGGTGTGTATTGGTGGAAAGCTTGTTGAAGCAGTGCTTGTTCCAAGTCTTCCTCGGACAAAAAGGCGAGGATCGCTTTGCCAACGCCGGTGCAATAGGCGGGGGCGACTTGTCCGGCTTGGGCGAGCGTTGAAAACTTTGTGCTTGCTTGGCGTTTATCGACAAAAACCACTTGGCCGTTGTCGATTTGGGCGACATGCACCGCCTCGCGCAGGTTAGCGGCGAGCGCGTCGACATGCGGGCGGGCGATCGGTGCAAGCGAGGCCTGTGACCACGCCACATGGGCTAAACGGACAAGGCGAATTCCGGGCGCATAGGTCTGCGCCTCGGTATTATAGGTGAGCATACCCTGATTGGTCAGGGTTTGTAGCAAACGGTAAAGCGTGGGTTTCGGGAATTCGGAGGTCTCAAGCAATTCGCGCATGCGAACAGGGCGGCCAATGCCCGCGACCTGATCAAGCACGGTGAGTGCTTTGCCAACTGTGCCGTCACCGGTCACAACGCCCATGGTTTTCCTCCCCATTTGTCGCGTCTCCCTTCATCAGTTGCGTGTTCGACATCGACGTAAACGTGCAGCTGACTGTTGACAACGCTAACCGAGTCGCGGTTTAGTATCAATATGCAAAACGACGTCTCATATAATGAGACAAAATATTGCAGCGGAAGCAGTAGGGAGGAAACCATGCATTCCATTTTGAAAACCTCGTGCGCGGCGGTGGCTGCGCTAGGTATGGCAGCGTCAGCGGCATTCGCGGACGGCCACCAATTATCTGGCGATCTGAAAATCACATCTGACATGTCCAACCCTGCGCCACGCGCGGTGATGGAAGGTCTGGTTGCTGGTTTCCAAGAAATGCATCCAGAGCTAAACATCGAACTAACCATTGTTGACCGCGAGGCGTGGAAAACACAGATCCGCAACGCGTTGGGCGCAAACCCACCAGACGTTGTGAACTGGTACGCGGCGAACCGTATGGGCCCATATGTCGAGGCAGGTCTGTTCGAAGATATTTCTGACATGTACGCAAACGGCGACTTGCCGGGGTTGGATGCGGTCCAAGGCGCGCTGACGCTTGATGGCAAGCAATACGGTGTGCCGTACACCTACTATCAGTGGGGCGTCTATTACCGCGAAGACATCTTTAACGAATTGGGCCTGTCAGAGCCGGTCACATTCGACGAAGAAATCGCGAACTGTCAGGTCATCGTCGATTCAGGCCGTGCTTGCTATGCAATCGGGACAAAGTTCCTTTGGACGGCTGGCGGCTGGTTCGACTATATGAACATGCGTACCAATGGCTTTGATTTTCACATGCAGCTTGCACGCGGCGAAGTCGAATGGACAGATCCGCGCGTCCGCGAAACATTTGCGAACTGGCGCAAGCTGATCGACATGGGCGGCTTTATCGCCGATCACCAGTCGTATTCTTGGCAAGAAGCCCTGAACTTCATGATCGATGGCGAAGCGACATCTTACCTGATGGGGAACTTTGCAGTTGCTGCGATGCGTGAAGCGGGGCTGACTGATGAGCAGATCGATTTCTATCAATTCCCATTGATCGGCGACTACCCACAGGGTGAAGATGCACCGACTGATACATTCCACATCCCATCCGGTGCGGAAAACAAGGATAACGCACGTGCGTTCCTGCAGTATGTGACATCTGCAAACGTGCAGACCGAAATCAACTCTGGTGATGCGCTTGGCCAACTGCCAATCAACGCAGCATCTGGTGTTGATGCGGATGAGTTCCTTGAGCAGGGCTTTGCAATGCTGTCCACAAACGCACAAGGCGGCGTCGCGCAGTTCTTTGACCGTGACTTCCCTGCGGAAATGGCAAGCGTTGGCATGGAAGGCCTGCAAGAGTTCATGGTGTTCCCAGACCATCTGGACGACATCCTTGCACGTCTCGAAGACGCGCGTCAGCGTATCTACCAATAATCCAAATCTTGTGTCTCCCGCTTTGGGCGGGGGGCGCACCAGCCGCTTAACCCATCCGCAAACCAAGCTTTGGTTTTCGCATGCGTTAATCTACGTAAAGGCCATGATATGTCATCACTGACCCCCACATCGCGAAGTTGGTACAAGCGCAATGAAATTGCGTTGACCCCTTGGCTTTTCTTACTGCCTGCAATGCTATTCTTTGCAGTCTATGTGATCGTTCCGATTGGCCAAAGCTTTTGGATCAGTTTCCACCAATGGGACGGGCTGGGTGAAAAAACCTATATCGGCACAGCCAATTATGAACGGCTTTTGGGGATTGGCGATCAAAACATTGACCGCAAGTTCGAAACATCTTTTTGGAACAACCTAAAATGGCTGGCGCTGTATTTGCTTGCCGTGCCTGCAGGGCTATTTATCGCGCTATTTTTGAACCAAACGGTACGCGGTATTCGGCTCTATAAGTCTTTGTTTTTCTTTCCCTTCGTGATCTCGCAAGTTGTTGTTGGGCTTGTGTTTTCATGGTTCTACCTGCCGCGCGAAGGCCTGTTGAACGCCATCCTTGGGTTGGTGGGCGCCGGGCCTGTGAATATCCTTGGCGATCCGACCCTCGCCACTTACGGGATTATCGCGGCGGGCCTTTGGCCGCAGACGGCATACTGCATGATCTTATATCTGACGGGGCTGAACGCCGTTGATCCCGAACAGGTCGAAGCGGCGCGTTTAGACGGGGCCAAAGGCTATAAAATGCTGTGGTACATTATCTTGCCACAGCTCAAACCGGCGACCTTCATCGCCTTTGTCGTGACCATTATCGGGGCGTTGCGGTCGTTTGATCTCATCAGTGTGATGACCAACGGCGGACCGTTTGGATCAACCCGAGTGCTGTCATTCTATATGTTCGAAGAATCCTTGTCTGAATTCGGGTTCCGCATGGGCTATGGCTCGGCGATTGCGGTGGTTTTATTCTTTATCATGCTCGGCTTTATCGGATACTTTTTGTATGCCATGTGGCGCGACGAAAAAGGGGCACGCTGATGTTTCCGACACCTATTGCCAAAAAATCGCGTGGCTATCAGCGGACCTATCAGGCGGTGCTTCCAATAGCATTGGTCCTGTGGCTGCTGCCCCTGATTGCCGTTGCGATGTTTTCGATCAAACCCGCTGCGGATTTCGCCAACGGCAACTACTGGGGCTGGCCGTCCAGCTTTGAGGGCTTCACCAACTACGGCAAAGTCTTCCTTGAATCCAATATGCCGCGCTATTTGATGAATTCGATGTTCATCACAATTCCGACGGTTCTAGGTGCGATTATATTATCAAGCATGGCTGGATTTGCGCTGGGCATCTACAAATTCAAAGGCAATCTGTTCATCTTTTTCATGTTTATCGCGGGCAACTTTGTACCGTTCCAAATTCTGATGGTGCCGGTGCGTGATCTGACGATCAACATGGGGATGTACGATAGTATTCAAGGGCTTGTACTGTTTCACGTCGCTTTTCAAACGGGGTTTTGTACGCTGTTTATGCGCAACTTCATCCGCGCCCTGCCATTTCCGTTGATCGAAGCCGCCCGTGTCGAAGGCGTCGCCGAATGGCGGATTTTCTTTTACGTTGTGCTACCTTTGATGAAGCCAGCATTGGCCGCTTTGGCGATGCTGATCTTTACCTTCATTTGGAATGATTATTTCTGGGCGGTGGTGCTGACCCAAGGACCAAGCGCACAGCCTGTTACCGCTGGGATCACGGAATTCAACTCGCAATTCCGCGCGGCGTATCACCTGATGAGCGCGGGATCGATTGTCGCGGCTTTGCCCCCGGTCGCGATGTTCTTTTTGATGCAAAAGCACTTTATCGCGGGCTTGACGCTTGGGGCGGTGAAATAGGATGACTGATACCTATCGTCTTGATGACGGACAACAAACGCTTGTGTTGGCCGTGGCAACTGACCGTTTGCCGCAGGTTGTCTATTGGGGTGCGCCCTTGCCAACGTCCGAAGATCTGGGTGCGGTTTGTGCGGCGGATGCGATTGATATCACGGGTGGGATGTTGGATCAGCTGCCTGAACTGTCGCTATGCCCGGAAGCAGGGCGGTCGTTTCAAGGTCAGCCGGGTTTGATCATAAGCGCTGGGGATGGCACCCCCATTTGGCCGAAGTTTACCGTTACCCACGTTGACGCAAAGTCTGGATTGACGGTGGTTAGCAAGGATGCGGCTAACGGCCTGACGCTCACCATTGATTTTGCGGTTGATGCGCAAACGCATGTGATCACCTGTCAAACGACGCTGGATTCGCGGGGGGCGGTGCATCTGCATTGGCTTGCCGCACCGGTGATGCCCGCGCCACAGCAATCTATCGATATGATTGATGTCTCTGGCCGTTGGTGCGACGAATTCCAACTGAACCGCACGCCTTGGGTGCCGGGTATTCACATGCGCGAAAATCGCACGGGCCGGACGGGGCACGAACATTTTCCCGGCCTTTTGATCCCGACCCCGGGCGCAACCAATACCTGCGGCGCATGCTACGCATTTCATTATGGCTGGTCGGGCGGTCACACAATGATTGCCGAAGAATTGCAAGACGGTCGCCGTCAGGTGCAGTTTGGCCACGCGGCCCGCACGCAGACAGCCCCCGGTACGCAGTTTCAAACAGCGCCACTTTATTTGACCTATTCCAGCAGTGGGATGAACGGGTGCGCTGTCAGCTTTCAACGGCATGTACGCGACCGGATTGTGACATGGCCGAAACCGGATCAGCCGCGCCCTGTACACTATAACTGCTGGGAGGCCGTGTATTTCGATCATGATTTGCCGGTTCTGACCGATATCGCCGACCGCGTAGCCGCGCTTGGGGCTGAACGGTTTGTGCTTGATGATGGGTGGTTTGGTCAGCGTGACGATGACACAACGAGCCTTGGTGACTGGGTGATTGATCCGCGTAAGTTTCCCAATGGGCTTACGCCGTTGATTGACCATGTGCATGGGCTTGGGATGACCTTTGGAATTTGGTTTGAACCCGAGATGGTCAACAAAGATAGCGATCTTTTTCGTGCCCATCCTGAGTGGGTTCTGGGGCCCGCGGATCAGATTGCGGGACGCCAACAGCATGTTTTGAACATGGCGCTGCCTGATGTGCATACCTATCTGTATACTCAGATTAGCGCTGTTTTGCGCGACTATGATATCGACTATGTCAAATGGGACCATAATCGGGTTTTGCCTGCGCCGGATGCTGTGCAAGCGGAAGGTACCTATGCGCTGCTGGCGCGCCTGCGTGCGGATTTCCCGCTGGTGGAAATTGAAAGCTGCGCATCTGGTGGAGGACGGATCGATTTCGGCATCCTCAGCCGTACCCAACGTGTCTGGTTGTCAGACAGCAATGACGCGATTGAACGCTTGCGCATTCAGCATGACGCGGCGCTGTTTTTGCCGAGCGCTGTGACCGGCAGCCATGTCGGTCCGCGCGTTTGTCATACCTCTGGGCGCACGCTTGATATCACTTTCCGCGCTTGGGTTGCAGCACAGCGTCATATGGGGTTCGAGATGGATCCGCGCGAATTGGACGCGCGTGAAACCGCAGTGCTGTCCGAAGTTACACAATGGTGGAAAGACAACCGCGATTGGATGCGCTTTGCGGACATCCTGCGGCTTGATAGCGCTGATCCTGCGGTGACTGCTGAACAGCAATTGGCGGCTGATAGCGCGCGCTTTGTTGTATTCGCTGGCAAATCCGCGACCTCAAAACAAATCGCGCCGCGCCCCCTGCAACTAACCGCGCTTGACCCCACCGCGATCTACCGTATTTCACTGAAAAACCGCGCTGAAATTTCGACCCTTTCGCGTGGAACAACAGCCCTTAAGGATCACACCTTGGAACTGTCGGGCGCATATTTAATGCGTCACGGCATCACGCTTCCTTGGTCGTTCCCAGAGCGCATGTGGGTCGTCGAAGGAACACGTCTATGACCAAAGAAAAACGCAACCGCGCATGGTACGGGAAACAGGATAAAGACGGGTTCATTCACCGCAGCTGGATGAAAAACCAAGGATTTCCAGATCATGCGTTTGATGGGCGTCCGATCATCGGGATTTGTAACACGTGGTCGGAACTGACACCCTGTAACTCTGGTTTGCGCGACCTTGCCGAAGGCGTCAAGCGCGGTGTCTGGGAGGCGGGCGGTTTTCCGGTGGAATTTCCTGTGATGTCGCTGGGTGAAACCCAGATGAAACCCACGGCCATGCTATTTCGTAACCTACTGGCGATGGATGTCGAAGAAAGCATTCGCGCGTACGGCATCGACGGCGTTGTTCTTTTGGGCGGCTGCGACAAGACCACGCCGGGGCAGCTGATGGGCGCGGCTTCTGTCGATTTGCCGACCATCGTTGTCAGCTCTGGTCCAATGCTGAACGGCAAGTTCAAGGGCAAAGATATCGGGTCGGGCACAGACGTTTGGAAATTTTCAGAGGCGGTGCGCGCGGGCGATATGACGCTCAAAGATTTCATGAACGCGGAATCCGGCATGAGCCGTTCCAAAGGCGTGTGCATGACCATGGGCACCGCGTCCACCATGGCTAGCGTGGTCGAGGCAATGGGCATGTCATTGCCCACGAATGCGGCCCTTCCGGCGGTGGACGCCCGCCGCATGGCACTGTCGCACCTGACCGGAAAACGCATCGTTGAGATGGTCGAAGAAGACCTGAAATTGTCGCAAGTCATGACCCGCGCGGCATTTGAAAACGCGATATTGGCCAATGCCGCCGTGGGCGGGTCGACCAATGCGGTTATTCATTTGCTGGCGATTGCGGGCCGTGTGGGGATCGACTTGTCACTGGATGACTTTGAGATTGGCACCGATATACCGTTGCTCGTGAACTGTATGCCATCGGGCAAATACCTCATGGAAGATTTCTGTTACGCGGGTGGCGTGCCCGTCGTGTTGTCAGAATTGAAAGATAAGTTGCGCCCCGCCAAAACTGTGATGGGCGGCGATATTATGGACTATGCCGACGGCGCAGAATGCTACAATGAAGATGTGATTCGCCCGTTTGAAAACCCTTTGAAACCTGCGGCGGGCCTGCGTGTTTTGCGTGGCAACTTGGCCCCGAATGGCGCCATCGTCAAACCTTCGGCCGCGACCGAGGCCCTATTGGAACATGAAGGCGAGGCGTTTGTGTTTGAGAACATTGAAGACATGAAAGCCAATATCGACCGCGAAGACTTGCCTGTGACAGCGGATACAATCCTTGTGCTCAAAGGATGCGGTCCCAAAGGCTATCCGGGCATGCCAGAGGTCGGCAATATGCCGATCCCAGCCAAGCTGGTCAAAGAGGGGGTGCGCGATATGGTGCGCGTCTCGGACGCCCGCATGTCTGGCACGGCTTTTGGCACTGTGGTTTTGCATGTCAGCCCCGAGGCCAACGCGGGCGGCAATCTTGCACTGGTGAAAACGGGGGACCGTGTACGTCTTTCGGCAAGCGCTGGTGCTTTGGATTTGTTGGTCTCGGATGAGGTTCTGGCTGAACGCCGCGCTGCATGGGAACCGGACGCACCGCACTACACGCGCGGATATGCAAAGATGTATGTCGATACGGTTCTTCAGGCGGATAAGGGGGCCGATCTTGACTTCCTTGTTGGCAAGGACACGCGCCCTGTTACGCGCGAAAGCCATTGACGGCTGTCCATTTTCCAAACCCACACGGTTCTTTAACAAATCAAGGTGCGTCTCATGAGCAGAAATATTATCGCCATTTTGCGTGGCATTACCCCACCCGAAGCTGTCGAAATCTGCGCAGTATTGGTCGAAGAAGGCATCACAGTTATTGAGGTGCCACTCAATTCGCCCGAACCGATGAAATCAATCGCGGCGATGGCGGCTGCGGTGGCAGGTGATGTCACTATCGGCGCGGGCACCGTATTGACGGTTGAAGATGTCGCAAGTGTCAAAGCGGCAGGTGGCAGGCTGATTGTCTCTCCGAATGCGGATATTGACGTGATCGCCGCAACCAAAGCTGCGGGGATGCAATCCTATCCCGGTGTTTTGACGCCCACTGAATGCTTCGCCGCGATCGAAGCTGGCGCTGATGGGCTGAAAATTTTTCCATCCTCGGTGATCGGTACAGGGGGGCTTGCCGCCTATAAGGCTGTTTTGCCCGCTGATATGCCTGTCTATGCTGTGGGCGGGGCGGGGCCTGAAAATTTTGCGGAATGGATTGCGGCAGGTGCCGCTGGTTTTGGAATCGGAAGCGCGCTTTATAAACCGGGCTATTCAGCCGAAGAGGTGCGCCAACGCGCACGGGCGATTGTTGCGGCATATGATCAAGCGGTCGCCTGATAGATAAAAAAATGCGAGACACTATGAAACGTACGCTTGGCACCTGCTATTATCCAGAACAATGGCCTTCAACGATGTGGGCCGATGATGCGCGCCGTATGGTAGAGGCAGGGCTGACTTGGGTGCGGATCGGCGAGTTTTCATGGGCAAAGCTTGAACCGACACCGGGTAATTATTGTTGGGACTGGCTAGATCAAGCGATCCAGACACTTGGGGAGGCTGGGCTAAAAGTTGTGCTTGGCACGCCAACAGCTACGCCGCCGCGTTGGATGCTGACACGCTACCCTGATATGCTTGCCGTGGATGTTGAAGGGCGTCCGCGGAAATTCGGATCGCGGCGTCATTATTGTTTTAGCCATGCTCCCTATCAGGCGGAATGCGCGAAAATTGTTGGGCTGATGGCCGCGCGCTATGGCGCCAACCCATATGTTGCTGCTTGGCAGACGGATAATGAATATGGCTGCCACGACACGACGATATCTTATAGCGATGCTGCGCGGGCAGCGTTTCAAGATTGGCTTGCTGCGCGCTACGGTTCTGTTGATCGATTGAACGTGGATTGGGGCAATACATTCTGGTCGATGGATTATGGCAGTTTTGCCGACGTGGACCTGCCGAACCTCACCGTGACCGAAGCAAACCCCGCCCATTGTCTGGCGTTCCGGCGGTTTAGCTCTGATCAAGTTGTTGCATTTAATCGGCGACAAGTCGATTTGATCCGCGCACAAACGGATGCGCCGATCACCCATAACTATATGGGGCGCATCACCGATTTCGATCATTTCGCGGTGGGCGATGATCTGGATTTTGCGAGTTGGGATAGCTACCCGCTTGGTTTTCTCGAAGATAGGGTGGGTGCAGATGCCGCCCCTCAACGTGCTTTTGCCCGTCAGGGCGACCCGGATTTCCAAGCGCTGCACCATGATTTGTACCGCGCGGTCGGGAATGGGCGTTGGTGGGTGATGGAACAACAGCCCGGTCCGGTGAACTGGGCCCCATATAACCCGACACCGTTGCCCGGTATGGTGCGGCTGTGGTCATGGGAAGCATTTGCGCATGGTGCCGAAGCGGTGTGCTATTTCCGTTGGCGCCAAGCCCCCGTCGCACAAGAGCAATTGCACGCGGGCCTTTTGCGCCCCGATAGCGTTGACGCGGGCGTGATGGCGGAGCTGAAACAGGTCACGACTGAATTAGCCGACGCGCCTGATGTCGCCCTGACGCAGGCCCATGTTGCGATTATCTTTGATTACGATGCTGACTTCGCGTGGACGGTGCAACCACATGGCGCGGGGCTCAGCTATTTTGGGTTGATCTTGGATATCTATCGCGGGCTGCGCCGCTTGGGGCTATCGGTTGATATTCTACCTACCAGCTCCCGCGATTTCTCAGGCTATGGGCTGGTGATGGTGCCGGGCATGATGGCGATGGCCGATGATTTGAAAGCTGCGTTGGGCGCAAGTGATGCGCAGGTGGTCTACGGGCCCCGCACGAGTGCGCGCAATGCCGAAATGGGCATTCCAACCCCGTTGCCGCCCGCAATTCCATCGTTGGATGTGACCGTGGTTGCGATCGAAAGCTTGCGCCCCGATTGCCCGGTTCCGATGAAAGATGGTGGCCATGTGATAAATTACCGCGATGTGCTAGAGGGCGCGGCAGAAGCGGTGCTGCACACTGCCACGGGTGAAGCAGTGGCGATGCGCGACGGGACGCAAACCTATCTGGGAGGCTGGCTTGACGGTGTCGCGCTTCATACGTTTTTGCAGGGACTTTGCGAAGACGCTGGCATCGCGACGCTTGATCTACCAGAGGGTGTTCGCGTGCGTGACACCCGCAAAGAAAGGTTTTGGTTCAACTACACCGATGCTGCGGTGACCTGTTATGGGCGCACGATCGATGCGGCCGGGGTTGTCAGAGAGACACGCTAGGGCAGTTCATGGTGGCAATCGCATCGCTACCAGCAAAACAAGCTGCGACATAAGCGACGATACTATTGCCGCGACCGCGAAAACCTAGCATCTTCGCCGCGTAAAGTTCTGTTGGACCAAACCCAAAGAAAGCGACGCCCCAGCGCATGCCTGAAACGACCCAAAGCAAAGGGATATTTGTACCATCTCAGGCGCAGTGCGCCCAAAGTATTTCTTTACGGTTGCTCGCACATCGCGGGTTAATGACGCCGCGCCTTACCGCGACGTTCGGCGCAATGAAGGCCGATAAGGTTTCGATTTCGCAGCGCGATCAAAGGCTAACGCGCAAATCACGATTGATCTCGGTCGAGAGCGGGGAAACCATCCTATGCGCACAGCTTAGCATCGTTTTTGAGAACCTTCCCGAGATGCTTGTCAGCCAGTTGCGCGGGACGTTTACCTTATTCGGTCAGCTCCTACTTGATCACAAAATTGACGTCAGCGTTGCGGAACCCCAGATTTTTCAAACACCGGATGGCCGCTATGGGCGCCGCACAAAACTCACCGAAACCTCGGGGGGCATTCCCATTTGCGACGTGACGGAAACAATGTCGCATGATCACTTGCTTAGTGTCATCGCACAACGGCACGCGAGTCTTGGGAAACGTAAAATTTGAACTCAGGGATATGAGGCATTTGTCATGAGATACCGGTCTTTGCGATTGTAAGGCTCATGGAGTTTACTGGCGCGACAATTGTAGAAACCCAGCTTCGCAAAACTGGAGCAGATCTTCGACGAGGTCACTTTGATCATTCTCTTGCGACAATGTATCTATTCGCCAGCGTGATGCGCAGATCGATAGCATTGACGAAACCATAAAAACGAAGCAAGACCCCAAGCTCGCACGCGAAACACCGGGCAATATGGTTTCGATTTCGTCCAAAAACACCTTTACTGTCGGGTCAAAGTACGTCTCGGTGATCGACCGCCAACGCTCATCTGAAGAAACATGGGCGATCAAGCGTCCATAGGCCCGCCATGTTGGCCCTCCGTGGAAAACTTTATC
>CALLAF010000048.1 GCA_938002605.1 uncultured Paracoccaceae bacterium
CAGCCCTTGGGAAAACGGATATTGCGAAAGCTTCAATGCCCGCTTCAGGGACGAGTTCTTGAACGGAGAAATTTTCTACAGCCTGCGCGAAGCGCAAATCCTGATCGAGGAATGGAGGAAACACTACAACACGAAACGACCTCACAGTGCTTTGGGCTATCGCCCACCGGCCCCGGAAGCAATCGTCCAGATGGACCGAAGGCCGATCATGCACTAACAATCAAATTGGACCACTCAAGTGGGGCTGATCAAGGCCCCTTGCCTGTAGGCATACGCAGTTCGCATGTAGACACTGATCTGGAGCTGCTTGTCGAAAGCAATCTTGATGGCAAAGCCACCGAAGGCTTTACCCATCTTGCGACGGCCCCACCATTGAACCTCGTGCTTCCGGGGGCAGGTAACGCGCGCCGCAAAGGGATTGATCAATACCTTGAAAACACGTGTCAGTCGAAGCATGCGATCTTACAGTTGGACAGTATGATGGCAACTTTCGACCTTCTCGAACGTGGCAGTTACGCGTCAATTTTGCCAGGCTGTTTGTGCATCTCAAAATTTGATGATCCAACGGCAAAATTATCCCCTATTCGGGACCCGGTTTTGACCGTAGATTACCTGCTTATTGAACCAGAAACACGGGCAAAATCGACAGCGACTTCTGCGTTCGGAGAGCTACTTTGTCTTATGATTAGAAAGAGTTGCACTGAAGTACGTGAGCGCTTTCAGGTTGCGTAATTTGACACCAGAAACGCCCATAGGTTTTGTTTGGATCAAAGGGATGAAACTTCGCCTTCAGGCCCATCATTTTTTCTGATTCCGACCATAAGTAACCACGCGTTGTTTTCATACAGCAGCTTTGGTTACGATCTTAAAAAGACGCCGGATTGATTGGGAGAGTCATGACGGCTGATGGGAGAGCGGCGTGCTGTATGAGCAGCACGGCCAAGTCCGCACCGGGGAGGGTGATGTGATTGCAAATATGAAAATGTCCGCTGAAAGGTGGGTTCTCTTAGCGTTTGTTGCGCTTTCAGTGTTGGCTATTGTGTGCATGGGGCAGCTTGTCGCCGCACCCAAAGTTCTGATGGGGCGTATGCTTACTGCAATCACGCCGAGCCTGTTTCCAACTTTGGTTCTTGGTATTTTGGCGGTGCTTTCGGGTATTGTCTTGTATTTTTCAAAAGTTGACGATGCTGAATCGTCAGATGACGCGGGCACCGATTGGCAATCCATTGGACGCGGGGCGATGTTGTTTGGCTTTATGCTATTTTACGCCTTGGCGATGGTGCCATTTGGTTTTTTGGTCTCGTCCGCGCTCACGATCATCATGGTGTCCGTGCTTTCGGGAAACCGATCTGCACTACAAATAATTGCGATCGCCGTGGTTGGCCCTGTGGCACTTTACCTAGTGGCAACGCGGGTCTTGGCCGTATCGCTTCCTGAACTCAATACAATCGAGCTGTTCTACGCGCAACAACTCGGCCTCTAAGGGAAACGCGGATGTTAGAACAATTCATTACCGGCTTTGGTATGGCGTTTCGGGTAGATACCTTTGCGCTGATGGCCGCAGGTCTGTTTGGTGGTATGCTTGTAGGTGCGTTGCCGGGGTTTACGACGCTTTTGGCGATGGCGATTTTGTTGCCTATCTCGTTTTTCTTGGAACCTATTGTCGGTATTCCATTCCTTTTAGGCGTCTATAAAGGCGGTATTTTTGGGGGATCTATCCCAGCGATCCTTGTGTCCATGCCGGGCACTGGGGCGGCGGTTGCGACTTCTCGGGATGGGTACGCGCTGACCAAGCAAGGAAAGTCACGCAAAGCGTTGGATATGGCACTGTGTTCTTCGGTCTTTGGGGACACTATGAGCGACATGTTCACCATGCTGATGATTTTTCCAATCGCGTTCCTTGTGATGCAATTTGGTCCGCCAGAATTGTTTGCAGTGCTGCTGCTAAGCTTGGTGATCATCGCGGCCACTTCGGGAAAAAACCCGCTGAAGGCACTCGTAATGATGCTATTTGGCCTGTGGCTGTCGTTTATCGGGACGGATCCGCTGGGTGGGGTTGAACGTTTCACCTTTGGAATTTTTGATCTGAAATCCGGCATCCCGTTGTTGCCAATGCTGATCGGTGTCTTTGCGATCCCCGAAATCGCCAATGTTGTGATGAAGTCGGACAAGGTTCAAAAGCTGGCCGCCGTCATGGGCGAGCGTCTGACCTTTGCCGAATTCCGGCGCAGCTTTAAGACGATTTGCCGATCTACAGTGATCGGCACAGGTATCGGGATCATTCCGGGATTGGGGCAAGTTGTAGCAGCCATGATGGGGTATTCTGCGGCTAAGAACGCGTCGGATCATCCAGAAACATTTGGCGAGGGTGAGCTTGAAGGCATCGCCGCTGCCGAAGCTGCCAATAACGCGGTAAACGGACCAACGATGGTCCCTTTGCTTACGCTTGGCATTCCGGGTGACAATGTCACTGCGATCCTGCTGGGTGCGTTTGTTGCGCAAGGGCTGCGTCCCGGACCGCAATTGTTCGAAGAACAAGGTGCGATGGTTTTTGCCATTCTGGTTGCGATGGTCTTTGCCAACCTGCTGTTTTTGGTCATTGGGTATTTGTCGATCCCGTTCTTTTCGCGGATCGTGCAGATCAAAACATCCGTCTTGGTGCCGGTTGTGATTATGTTCGCATTCGCTGGCGCCTATGTGTTCCGGTCTGACAATTTTGACCTGATCATGCTTGTTGCTTTTGGCGTCTTTGGATTGGTCGCGCGAGCTGGTAAGTTTGACGTCATGCCGATGGTCATGGGGTTCATCCTAGGGCCGCCGATGGAATATGCATTCGGCCAGACGATGGCGATGGGCAACGGCGAAGTCATGCAGTTCCTATTCCAAGAACGTTTGGGCGCAATAGCTGTACTGCTTTCAATTCCTGTCATTGGGTTCATGCTGTGGCGACGCCTGAACGCATTGCCTGCGGAAAACTAAAATGGTGGGTGACGCATCGCCCCTCCATTCAAACGAAAGATGCATAAAGGGAGGAAAATTAATGTTCGCATCGATTTTTAAGAAAGTAGCGCTGGCCGGTGGGATGGCCGTTGCGACCTTGGGAACGGCCGCATATGCGGAGTACCCGGAGAAACCGATCACGATGGTAATTCCATTTGGGGCAGGCGGGTCGCATGACCTAAACGCGCGTGTGATCACGTCGGTCATTCCGACATATTTGAACCAAGCCATGATCGTGCGTCTGACACCGGGTGCAGGCGGGCAAAAGGGGACACAAGAAGTGGCAAATGCGCCAGCTGATGGCTACACGCTTTTGTTCACACATAACTATGTTGATATGCTCCAGCAGTATGTTGAAAATGTCCCCTATGATCCGCTCACAGACTTTATACCGATTGCGCGTGTGAACTATGCGCCAATGGGTGTGGTTGTGCGGGCTGATAGCCCCTTTGAGACATTCGAAGATCTGATCGCAGCTGCGGAAGCTGATCCGGGGAGTATCGATCTATCTCACTCTGGGAACTGGGGTGCGTTTTTTGTGCCTGCTGCCCAGATCATGCAGGCACGTGGCGTCCAATTTAACCTCGTCCCTTACCAAGGTGGTGGACCGGCTTTACAGGCGTTGTTGTCAGGCGATTCAGACGTCACGATGGGGTTCCCATCCACGCTGAGTGGTCAAATCGAAGCGGGCGATATCCGTATTCTCGCAACTGCGGGCGCGGAACGGATGTTTGACGATGTTCCAACCTTTGCCGAAGTAGGCGTCGAGGGTGACATCGGCTTTATGCACCGCGTTTTGGTTGCGCCTGCCGGAACGCCGGATGAAGTTGTCGCGACACTGACAGACGCATTCGCACAATTGATCGAAGACCAAACGTTCACTCGTATGATGGGACGTTTGAACGAGACAATCGAATTGCTCGATGGGCCGACTTATCAAGTGATGCGTGAAGAACAGGCGGCAGCTTACAAGATGCTTGTTGACGAATTGACAGGTCAATAACGAAACAACCTGGTGGCGCGGATTGCGCCGCCAGGCCCTAGAAAAATACTTCTAAATCAGAAAGCAGAATACATGAGACAAGTCGAAGTTGCCGTCATTGGAACGGGTTGGTGCGGTGGCATACGCGCTGAAACACTGGCACGCTCTGCACTTGTTGACAAACTGCACATCTGTGAGAACCGACCAGAGCGTTTGGCCGAGGTCAAAGAACTGACCAATCCAGCTAGCGCGACGGAAGATTACCAAGACATTATCAACAATCCTGCGATTGAGGTCGTCTATATCTCGACCACGCCGGAATCCACGCATTATCCGATTGCCCGTGATTGCCTGCGTGCCGGAAAACACGTGCTGTTGGAAAAACCGATCGCGATGGAACTGGCCCAAGCAGACGAGCTGATCGCGCTATCCAAAGAAAAGGGGCTGAAATTCACCATTGGTTATTCCCAGCGTTTCAACCCAAAAATTGCTTATGCAAAGAAATCGATTGCAGATGGCACATTAGGAAAGGTCGTGAACGTGATGGTTAGCCGTCACCTGTCGCGCAACCTAGGCAAAAAAATCGCAAACCGCGTGAAGCTTTCGCCTGCCGCGATGGAAAGCACGCACGACTTGGATTTCGTGTTTTGGTTGCTTGGCCCGGCAAAACCGGAACGGGTCTATTCCCAAGGTGCTTATGGCTACATGAAGGAACTGAACGGTTCCTATGATTGCCAATGGTCCACAGTCACAATGGATGACGGCACGTTAGTCGTTATCGGGGGCGGATGGAACCTGCCGCCAAGCTATCCAAACTATTGTGGCACATGGATCGAAATTACTGGCACAGAAGGGTCGTTGATTCTTGATGACACAAGCCGCGATAATTGGCTGAATACGGTCAAAGATGGCACGCAGTATCCCATGTCGACAATGCCGGGTGAACAGGTCGATCATGCCTTTGCAGGGCAGATGGGGCCAGAAACCATTCACTTCCTCGAAGCTGTGCTGCTGGACCGCGAAGTCATGGTATCTCCGGACCACGCACGCATGGTAATGGAAAGTTATTCAGCGGCGGATGTGTCAGCGGAAATTAATGAACCTGTGAAGCTACCGCTGTCCAATCAATCGCTCGCTATTTTGGACGACCTAAAGAAGCAAAACGAAGTATAGCAGGGGGGCTTTGCGTGGGCCGCTCCTAGCGGATTGCGTGTTTGTCACGGGCAAGCGTTTTGGTTTCGACCTGGCACAAAAGGGCAAGGGTTTCATCCGCACTCAGCCCTTTTGCCTGCGCGCGTTTCCAGATTTTTCGGGCTGACGTTGGCGACCATGGCAGGGCCGCCTGCGAAAGCCATGCGCGCAACGGCGAAGGCAGGGTATCATAGGTCTGCATCGGATCGACAGAGCGGCGTTTTCGGCGCAGGCTCGTATCACCAAGGTTCCGGCTCATGCTGCGTCTTCCAAACTGTGTACAGGGTCAAGCACAAGTACAAGACGTGTTTCGCCGGTGCCTTCGATTGGGGGGGAACGGTGCAAAAGCCCAGAGGCGGGCGTCTCTGGCCATTTTGTGCCGCGTAGCAGGATCGGTGCGCAGGTGGGCACCGTGAATACGCGTGCTGGATCGCGGCCCGTGGTTGCGACCCCGTATTGCGTACCCGTGCCGCGATAGGTGCAGACAAGCCGCGCAGTGAGCGCACCAGTATGGAATTTGCGGCAGGCATTTGATGTGACCACCTGTAGCCGCACGCGGAGGTATGGCGGTTTCATCAAATCGGAAAAAACATCGGCAAGCGCGGCAATATCATCGACCAGTTGATCGCGTTGCCGACATGCCGGTGTCTGTGCGATTTCACAAAGCTGGGTCACGACAGCGCGTACCCTATCGGCACGCGTCACGACACGCCCTTGCGGTAGCTGTTCGGGGCCTAAGCCGTCGATCCAGTTTTGGAAATCTGGTTCTGCTTGTCTGCGCCAAATCGCACCTGCGCAAGAAGGCTCGATAAACACGGAAAGCGCCTCGGGATCTTCTACAACTGTGATACCTGCCACTCTTTTGGGTAGACGTGTGCGCAATATATTCATGCTGCCGCCGGTGCACGTCGCCAAACGGGGAAGGGATCGGGATAATCCGGCAGCGCGTCCGGGCGCGTCGCGATGACCTCTGGTACGAGACAGGTATCAAGCCGTGCCTTGAGCGCGCCCCAATCAATCCCTGCGCCGATGAAAACCAGTTCTTGGCGTCTGTCACCCCATGGTTCTTGCCAATGGGCTTTCATATAGTCCCGTGCGCTATCGTGATCTGGCCAGTTTTCGTGCGGCACAGATGCCCACCAAGTGCCAAGTGGTTTCACGCTAGAAAGCGCCCCCGCGAGCGAGAATTCAGCGACCCATTCAGGGCGCGTCGCAATCCAAAAATGCCCTTTGGCCCGAATGACGCCCGGCATTTCACCGTTCAAAACCGCAAGAATTTTTTCAGGAATGAACGGTTGCCGCGCGCGATAAACATATGAGGCAACGCCGTATTCTTCGGTTTCGGGGGTGTGGTCAGCAAAACCGTAAAGCTCTTTCGCCCACATCGGATGTTCATGCGCCTTTTCAAAATCGAACAGCCCAGTGTCAAGAATTGCACCGCTCGCAACATCGGAGTGATCGGCCTCGATAATCTTTGCATCTGCATTCAGGCTGCGAATGATTTTGCGAGCGGCGTCCGCACGATCAGGGCCCGCATCGGATACTTTGTTCAAGATAACAACATCGGCGAATTCGATCTGATCTGTGAGCAGGTGAACAAGGGTACGTTCGTCTTCTGCACCCAGCGTCTCGCCCCGGTCGCTGAGGAAGTCATGGCTGGAAAAGTCGTTGAACAGGTTCACCGCATCAACAACCGTCACCATCGTATCAAGCCGGGACACATCGGCGAGGCTATCACCAAATTCATCGCGGAAATCGAATGTTGCAGCAACCGGAAGCGGCTCAGAAATACCGGTGGATTCGATCAGCAAATAGTCGAAACGCCCTTCAGCCGCCAGCCGCCGGACCTCGCCCAAAAGGTCATCGCGCAGCGTGCAGCAAATGCACCCGTTTGACATTTCAACCAGCGTTTCGTCGGTCCGGCTAAGTTCGGTATCGGCACGAACGAGGTCTGCGTCGATATTCACCTCAGACATATCGTTCACAATCACCGCCACCCGGCGACCTTCGCGATTGTTGAGCACGCGGTTAAGAAGCGTGGTTTTGCCAGCTCCTAAAAAACCGGAAAGGACCGTAACGGGAAGGCGTGTGTCTGACATGTTTGGCTCCATCGGCTATGTTGCAAGTCCGGTAATTTATCGGGATAAGAATATGATGCAATAGAAATGTTATAGCATAACAAAATATTTTTATGAACCCGGACCTATCGGCATGCCCTATGCGCTTTGCCTGATAGTGACCGTGCGGTACAGTGGCCCTGAAAAGCATGATCTCAGGCCATTCAAGACACCACATGTCGCAATCCAAGCCCTTCACCTTGCCCAGTTGCTTTGCGCAGTCAGCGCCCTTGAACGCAGCAATCCGGTTCATTGCCGTTGATGTCGAAACGGCGGCTTATGATGTGGCCAGCATCTGTCAGATTGGCCTTGCTGTGGTTGGCTTTGATGAAACGATCGCGACCTATAGCGCCTATGTCGATCCCCAAGTCACCTTTGCGGCGGGCAACACCCAACTGCATGGTATTGATGCAGGCACCGTGCGCGGTGCCCCGCCATTTTGCGAAATATTGCCCGATTTGCGTGATCTCTTGGAGGCGCATCCGCTTGTGCAGCATAGCCGTTTCGATGAAAAAGCGTTTGATGCGGCCTGCGCCCATGCTGATCTACCCGTGCTGAAATCAGACTGGTCGGACAGCGTGGCGATAGCGCGCAAGGCTTGGCCAGAGTTGCGGGGCAATGGCGGGCATGGGTTGGGCAATCTTAAGCAAGTGCTTGGGCTGCAATTTCGCCACCACGACGCAGGCGAAGATGCTCGTGCAGCCGCGCAAGTGGTTCTAGCAGCCGAACGCGTAATGGGCCGCAAAATTGGCCTGCTGAATGCGACACGGCAGTTGGCGTTTGATTTTTAAACTCTCTTGAAGGTTGCTCTTATGGTTGTGCTCACTACTATTAGTTAACCAAACCAATTACTTTGAAAAGGAAATACGATGTCTATCGCAAAAGTCACGGAAGTCATTTCAAGTTCGTCAAAGTCATTTGATGACGCCGTCGAAAACGGTATCAAACGCGCCTCAAAAACCCTAAAGGGCATCACGGGTGCATGGGTTGCTGATCAAAAGGTCACGGTCAAGGATGGCGAAATTCAAGAGTATCGCGTGGTTATGAAAATCTCGTTTGTGCTTGATGATTGATCGCGAATTTGGGCGTACCTGTTGGTGCGCCCTTTTTAAATCAATGGCTTTGGTCGTGCCGCTAATTGGCTCTAGCATGCCCGCGTTAGCCGAAGATGCACCCTATTCGGAGCTATGTCTTGTTCGGGAGCAAAGGAATGATACCCCCCTTAGGAACCACGGGGACGCGGTATCAGTTGAAGGTCTGGAACGGCTTTGTTGCACAAATCGGCTTCTAGGATTCACTGTATGAATCGAGTGTGCTAGCTGGCGTGGATGAGCAGTTGGACACCGACGACATATAAGACCACGAACTGGTCAGATTATAACACGGCCCTGAAGCATCGTGG
>CALLAF010000049.1 GCA_938002605.1 uncultured Paracoccaceae bacterium
GGTGGCGATCTTTGAATACATCAACGGCTTCTACAATCCGCGTCGGCGGCACTCAGCATTGGGCTGGAAAAGCCCAGTCGCCTTCGAACGGAAAGTGGCCTAAACGAGCACTTGGAGCGGCACAAAAACGGGACAGGTCCACCTTGGTGTGGTTTTAAGTCACGAAAGTAGTCCACCATTTAGATTAACGACCTGGGGTGAAGGTACGCTCTGCATCTTTGAACCCACCTATGCCGAATTGGCGGAAATTGCGGCTTCTTTTCATCGGATTGCGGAACAATTTCCGAGTAAAAGGTGCGTCGTTGACAAGAGAGAGAAAGAACAACATTTTTCAGATAAGCTATCTAGCTGCGCTCCCAAAACCCGACAGTGACCGAGTATCTCAGATCGGCAGCAAAGCTCGCACTACCGAACTACGAGCTTCCGGTTATCCGATGACATCAACATCCCTTACCACGAAAAAGGGCACCTACTTGCGTAGGTGCCCTTCCTTCACTGGGTACGTACCGATGCGCGAACAGATGGTACGCTGCCTTGTGATCCCTATTCGCCACCGCCCAATTGGTGAACATAGGCAGTCACCGCTTGGATTTCGGCCTCTGTCAACCGTGTGCCCCAGTTGGGCATGACCCCAAATCGAGCATAGCGCACAGTTTCTTCCAACGTGTCGGTATCGCCACCATAAAGCCAAATAGCGTCTGTCAGGTTTGGCGCACCGAGGTCGCGGCTCCCGGTACCGTCATCGGCGTGGCAGGCAGCACAGTTATCATAGAAAACTGTTGCCCCCGCTTCGGCCAATGTGGCGTCGTGTTCTTGATTAGAAATGGCACGCACGTGCTGCACAACTGCGTCGATTTCCTCATCGCTGAGAATCTCGTCATAGGCGGTCATTTCAGAATACCGCGCGTCCCAATCGTCTTCATTCCGGATGCCGTGGCGCACTGTATAGGCGATGTTTTCGAAGTCACCGCCCCAAAGCCAATCATCGTCCAAAAGGTTCGGATAGCCTTTGGCACCCGCAGCACCCGACCCGTGACAGGTCGAACAATTGGTGCGGAATACCGCCGCGCCAGCAGATGTCGCAAAGCGCAACAGTTCTTCGTTCTCGGACAGCGTATTCAGATCAGCGGCAGCAAGTTGCGCTGAAATCTCGGCGTTTGCTTCTTCGAAACGGGCGATATCTGCGGCGACTTCACCGCGGGTCGAATAACCCAACACACCTTTGGTCGCACCTGAAATCATCGGCCAGGCAGGGTAAGCCACCGTATATGCGATTGCCCAAACAATACACATATACAGCGTATACAGCCACCAGCGTGGCAGCGGGTTGTTCAGTTCTTTGATCCCGTCCCAATCATGGCCTGTAGTGTCAGTGCCTGTGATTTCATCAATCTCTTTATGCTCGCTGCTCATGATTGCAGCTCCTTGATACTAGCGTCTTTGCTGGCGGGCGTTTCAACGCTACCGGGCGAAACTTCATTGCGAAACGGGATATTGGCGGTTTCGGCATGCACCGACTTGCTTCCCGGGCGGAACGCCCAAACAATCACCCCAAGGAAAAATAGGGTCATCGCCAGCAAAACCCAGCTGTCGGCGATTTCACGCAGGATAGAATAGGTATCCATGATCTGTCTCCTTTACCGGCTTGCGTCTGGGGTGAAGGTCGAGAAGTCGACCGTTGTGCCCAGCATTTGAAGATAGGCAACAAGCGCATCCATTTCGGACACACCAGGCGCACCGTCAAAGTTGCGGACTTGCGCACCCGGATATCGTTCCATCAGCGCGTCATATGAATCGCTGTAAGGGTCGATTTGTGCCAAGACATCGGATTCTGCGGCTGCGATCATTTCGTCGGTGTAAGGCACACCAACGATCCGGTGTGTCGCCACCACATCCGCCGCATATTCTGCGTTGACCTCAACATCCATCAAATAGCCGTAACCGGGCATAATGGATTCAGGCACCACAGATTGTGGGTCGATCAAATGATCCACCTGCCATGCATCTGAATATTTGCCCCCTACACGGGCCAAATCTGGCCCGGTCCGTTTTGACCCCCACTGAAATGGGTGATCATACATGGATTCCGCCGCGAGCGAGTAGTGACCGTAACGTTCGACTTCGTCGCGCATTGGCCGGATCATTTGACTGTGACAAACATAGCAGCCTTCGCGGACGTAGATGTCGCGCCCAGCCAGTTCAAGCGGCGAATATGGGCGCACCCCTTCGACCTCTTCGATCGTGTTCTCAAGATAGAACAGCGGCGCGATTTCAACGATGCCCCCGATGCTCACCACGACAAGCGACGCGACGAACAACAGGGTTGGGCTTCGCTCAAGCATACCGTGTTTGGCCAGGAAGCCTTTGTTTTCTTGTGTATCAGACATGTTCCTGATCCTTATGCTGTAGTGACGCCGACAAGGGCTTTTTGGCGTGCGCCACCCTTGATGGTCATGAAGATGTTCCACGCCATGATCAGCGCACCAGCCAAGTACAAGACCCCGCCCAATCCACGGACAACAAGCATTGGGAACTTGGCAGAAACGGTGTCAGCAAAGCTGTTCACAAGGAACCCGTTTGCGTCGACTTCGCGCCACATCAACCCTTCCATGATGCCGGTAACCCACATAGAGGCGGCGTAAAGAATGATGCCGATTGTGGCCAACCAGAAATGCCAGTTGATGGCGGACATCGAATACATGCTTTCTTTGCCCCACAGTCGCGGCGCCAAGAAATACAACGCCCCAAAGGTAATCATCCCGTTCCAACCAAGCGCACCAGAGTGCACGTGACCAATGGTCCAGTCGGTATAGTGTGACAGGCTGTTGACCGCACGGATCGACATCATCGGGCCTTCGAAAGTGGACATGCCATAAAACGCCAGACTGATCACGAACATACGGATAATTGGATCTGTCCGCAGTTTGTCCCAAGCCCCTTGCAGGGTCATCAGACCGTTAATCATCCCACCCCACGAAGGCATCCAAAGGATGATCGAAAACACCATGCCCAGTGTCGATGCCCAATCAGGCAACGCGGTGTAGTGCAAGTGGTGTGGGCCCGCCCAGATATAAAGAAAGATCAGCGCCCAGAAGTGGATGATCGACAGCTTGTAGGAATAGACCGGACGGCCCGCTTGTTTGGGTACGAAATAGTACATCATCCCAAGGAAACCCGCAGTCAAGAAGAAGCCAACCGCGTTATGGCCATACCACCATTGCGTCATAGCGTCTTGAACACCCGCAAAGAGCTGTACAGATTTGCTGCCCCAGATACTGACTGGGATGGACAGGTTGTTGACGATATGGAGCATCGCTACGGTAATGATGAACGACAGCAAGAACCAGTTCGCAACGTAGATGTGCTTTTCCTTGCGCTTGAAAATTGTGCCTAAATAAACCGCCAAGAAAGCGACCCAGACGATCGTTAGCCAAATATCAACATACCATTCAGGTTCTGCGTATTCTTTGGATTGCGTCGCCCCAAGCAGGTAACCTGTCGCGGCAAGCACGATAAACAAATTGTACCCCCAAAACACAAACCACGACAGGTTTCCGCCCCACAACCGTGCACCGCAGGTGCGCTGCACGATGTAGAATGACGACATAATCAACGCGTTGCCCCCAAAGGCAAAAATCACCGCACTTGTGTGCAGTGGGCGCAACCGACCAAAGTTGCCGAAAGGTTGGAGAAACTCAAAATTAAGTGCAGGAAAGGCAAGCTGGAAGGCGATAACCACGCCGACTAAGAACCCCACAACCCCCCAAAAGGTCGTTGCGATGACACCTGCGCGGACGACATCGTCCATATAGCCATCGGTTGCCACAGGCTTGATCGGTTCATCTGTTTGGCGCAGCGTGCGCAAAAACAAATAACCCGAAATAATCATAATGATGACCGCATGCACCACGTAGGCGATATCACGCCCCCAGTTTGCCGCGATGGCCGCGATCAGGGTAATTATCCCCAATACGACCAGCTTAATATAGTTCCCCATCCGAGAATCCCCTTCGTTTGCCGCGCCCAACGCCGGCACAACATTTGCTTACGAGTCTCGTAATGGTGATCAGGTTGTGTTTCGTCTTTGACATGGATCAAGACACCGCAATGCGGATTGGCCGATGGTAGCGCCAAGGTGTGGCTTGCGCGAACAGCCGTCCTACCGTCGAAACCGAAAAGGGAACCGCCAGTCAATGGATTACAAAATCATTGCAACCGTTCTGACCAGGCAAGATGACGCGCCCGACGCGTTGAATGCAGCAATCGCGCTTGCAACTGATATGAACGCGCATCTGGATATTTACATCACCACCATCAGCCACACAGAAACCAACAATTATTATTTGGGTGCAGAAGCAATCTTGGTTGCCGAGCAAACCCGCGAGGCGATGACCGCACGCGAAGAAATCGAGGCCTGGCTTGAAGAGCGGATGAAAGGTGAGGTGATCCGTTGGTCGTCTAAGGCTGCGACGGTGCAAGGCCCCGCACTGACAGGGTATTTGGCGCGCAGCTTACGGTTTTCTGATTTGGTCGTGCTTCCACGGCCCTATCAAGACAATCCAGAAACCGCCACAGTGGTCGAAGCCTGCCTATTTTCCGCAGAGCGTCCGGTTCTGATGATCCCCGAAGGCTGTGAAATGCCTGCGCATGGCGGCCGTATTCTCATGGGTTGGAACGATGGCGCTGAAGCGCTTGCCGCCGTTCGGGCTGCATTGCCGTTGCTCGAAAAATCAGACCAAACGGACATCTGTATCATCGATCCGCCCGTCCATGCGGCTGATCGTTCTGACCCTGGTGGGGCGATGGCGCAATATTTAATGCGGCACGGAACAAAGACTCAGGTTGACGTTTTGGCAAAAACAGAGCCACATGTGGGCGAGATACTGCTGCGTCATGCTCGGGAGGTTGGCGCACAGATGATCGTATCCGGTGCTTATGGCCATTCCCGTCTACGCGAGGCCGTCCTTGGCGGCGCCACGCGCAGCCTATTGGAAATGGCGGATCGGCCGATCTTAATGTCGCGCTAAGACTTGCGCCGCGACATACCGGGGAGGTGGGCGTGCTTGTGTTTTGGGAGGATCGCAAGCAACGCCCATCCTTCATTCACCGTTCATCGCACGCGCATACAATTGCCACAGCTTTTGTCCGCGCGATGGATTTAACGTGCAAACCCAATCGATTTGCCCTTCCAAAGACAAACAATGCGCATGGTCCAACCGACGTGCATCATCACCATGGCGCAATGCATGAATTTTGGCTTTGATCAGATCATACTGCACGCGCGGCACATTGAGATGCTGGTTTACAACAATCCCTGTCACGACCTGACGCTGCGTTGCATGGCGCACACGCGTCTTACGTGGATTTAGAACGAACCCTTCCTCCTGCAAAATTTGCGGGACTGCCCTTGTCAGAATGGGTGCAATTCTTGCGTCACCTGAAAATGTAAGATCATCGGCATACCGACTATATCGGGCGTCCAACGCACGCGCGAGCCCCGCCAAACGGCGATCTAGCGTGAATGCAATCAAATTCGCTAATGCAGGCGACGACGGCGCGCCCTGCGGTAAATGCGGGGTCCGCATCAACTGACCTTGCAGATGAGGTAACCGTGCGCGGACCCGCTGTGGTGTCGTGGTCGTACAAAGCCCCGTTAAGGTTATCGCGACCGCATCCGGATATCCTAACCGCCGAAACAGACCAAAAACCCGCGCGGCCCCGATCCGAGGAAAGAAATCGCGTAGATCAAAGCTAACCACAGTTTGCGCCCCGCAGTGGCGGTTCGCGGCTTGCGCACATGACTTGCCACGCACAAAACCAAATGCATCTGGATGAACTGGAACTTTGTCCAATATCCCCCGCAAAATCTGACGTTGCAAGTTCTTGAGCCCCGACTTCGGGGCTTCGATTACGCGGTACTCGCCCGTTGGTTTGGCACGCAGCCCATATAAGTAGTGATGTACCGCCGCATCCGGATGCTCGTTGTGGCGGTTCGTGACATCCGCCATATACGCGAGCCGTGCGCCATCAATCACCAACCAATCTGCAAGCGCTGCGAGTGTCGGGATATTGGGCAAATCCAGCCCTGCGAACGGGAACAACGGGTGCATTTTATCGGAATTCAAATCTGGGTCCGGCCAAATCCCCAGTCGCAGGCATTCACCGTGCAATCGGACAAATGCATCACATGCGCACAAGGCCTTAGAAATCGCGCCCGCACTCCGTGCAGTCATTGCCTGCAGCAATGCAACAAGGTCTTCGGCGATCAATCGTGCTTCGCGGTGAAACTGTGCTGGCAGGCGCCGCTTTAATGCATCGGTGACATCCGGAACCGCCCAACACCCCTTTGCCAGGCTTGGCGCGATTAACTGTGCAAAGATTTTCAACGAATTTCTTTTGTCAGGGCACAACGAACGATCTCTGCCTTTCTTGGTCGCGCGTCACCCGGACTGGGTAAAACCCAGTCACGGTGATGCCGTGTATGCAAAGGTCGTTTGGTCAGGCGGGGATACCCCGCCCTTGGTATCAAAGACACCAGCCAGAGATCGCCGTTGCCCCTAAGGCTTAACGCCAAAAAACCGCTGAGACAACACGCCCACTAGGCTAGTCAGCTTCACCGGTTTCATCCTTAAGCGCTTCAACATCAGGCACCGTGATATCGCGGCGGTCGGTAAATGAAATCAGCCCATCGCGCTTTAGCGCTGACATCTGTCGGCTTACTGTTTCGATCGTGAGGCCAAGATAATTTGCCATCGTTTCGCGGGTAATTGGCAGGGTGAACGTCGTGCTTTCTGACCTCTGCGCGGACAGCTTCGCCATTCGAATAGCGATCATATAAAGCAGCGAAGCAATTTTCTCGCGGGCGGTTTTGCGCCCCAACACCAACATCCATTCACGCGCCGCATCCAATTCATCCAACGTCATTTCCAGCAGGCGTTGACCGACATGTGGCGTGTGATCAATCAAACGTTCAAACGGTTTACGCCGAAAACAGCAGAGCATCACATCCGTTTCAGCAACCACATCGCAATCAATCGTATCTCGGTTGGGGCGGCCCAAAAAATCACCGGGTAACAATAGCCCAACCATTTGGACGCGCCCGTCCGGCATGGTTCGCGTCAGGCTTGATACGCCCGAAACGATGGATGCCACAAATTCTAATGGATCCCCCGCAAAGAAAATCGGCTGACCTGCGGCGAAGGAGCGATAATATTTGATCGCTTCCAATTCTTGCATTTCATCAACGTCACACTTTGAACAAACCGCATTATACCGAATGGGGCAGTCGTCACAGGAGTTCATCGATGGGACAGAGAGTTTCATAGTTCAAAACCTTGCGGCAGCTGGTTGGCGCCAGTATCGCGCAAACGAAGCCAAAGCGCCACTATAAACGCGAGGGAAGGCACGTCGGCAACGCCACGCGACCCGACGCCGCACATTGTATCCGCGCACAGGCATGCAGTGCGTGGATACCGCTGTGGCTAGGTTTTAGGCGTTTCCAACTTTTTGCTGTTGCTCGCCAAGCCCTTGAATACCAAGACGCATCACTTCGCCAGCCTTCAGATAGACCGGGGGCTTTTGCCCCATGCCAACACCCGGAGGCGTACCCGTGGAAATCACATCACCCGGTTGAAGTGACATAAACCGGCTGCAATACGCCACCAAGAAAGGCACTTTATAAACCATCGTCGCGGTGCTGCCATTTTGATAGCGCTTGCCATCGACATCCAACCACATCGACAGGTTATCATAATCGCCAACCTCATCGGGGGTCACAAGCCACGGGCCCGTGGGGCCAAACGTGTCGCAACCTTTGCCTTTGTCCCACGTGCCTGCGCGTTCGATCTGGTACTCGCGCTCAGACACATCATTGACGACACAAAAACCTGCGATGTGGTTCATTGCGTCGGCTTCGTCGATGTATGACCCGCCCGTACCGATCACGATGCCCAGTTCGACTTCCCAATCCGTCTTCACCGAGCCACGCGGGATCAAGACATCATCGTTCGGTCCAACCACGGCAGATGTCCATTTGTTAAAAATCACCGGCTCTGGCGGCACCTCGAGCCCGCTTTCAGCGGCGTGATCTGCATAGTTCAGGCCGATACAGATAAATTTCCCAATATCACCGACACAGGCACCAAGGCGCAAATCCTCTTGCGGGGTGCCCGGAACGATGGGGAGCGCGCCAATATCAAGGCCGCGCAATTTTTCGATGCTTTGCGCTGTCAGTGCATCACCCGACAGATCGCCAATCACCCCTGACAGATCACGCACCTGCCCCTGATCATCCAAAAGGCCCGGTTTTTCCTGACCCGCAGGCCCATAACGCAACAGTTTCATCTTTGCCCTTTCCGCAATTTATCGACGGCCCGCCAACCATAGCGGGCCGCCCATTGAACACAATCAATCGTAGAGAACGGCCTGAATTTGGGCGTCATCGATGTTGGATTGGTCATAATAGTAAAAGCCAGTGTCAATGATCGCTGGTAGCTCTTCACCATTTGTCGCCGCAATCGCAGCCATCACGGTTTCATAGCCGATCCCGACAGGGTTTTGCGTGATCGCACCCGCCATCAGACCGTCACGGATCGCGTCTGTCTGGGCTTTGCCGGAATCGTACCCGATGATTGTAACTCCTTCAGAACCCAGCTCGCGTACCGCATTCACAACACCAATGGCAGAGCCTTCGTTGGTGCCGAACAGGCCGTCAAGGTCTGGGTTAGCGATCAAAATTGCCTTGGCGACTTCGGTCGATTGTAATTGGTCGCCTTGGCCGTATTGCACGCTGACAACTTGGATATCAGGATAGTTGGCTTCCATCTGCTCCAAGAACCCGTCGCGACGATCGATCCCTGTGCGGCTGGTTTGGTCGTGCGCAACCACAGCAACGGTCCCGGATCCACCGATCAGTTCTGCCATTTTGTCGGCCGCCAAAGCGGCTGCTGCACGGTTATCCGTAGTCGCCGTTGTCACAGGGATATCGCTGTCGACACCGCTGTCAAACGCAACGATTGGAATACCGGCGTCATGGGCTTGGCGCAGCAATGGAATAGCCGCTTGGCTATCAAGCGCTGCAAAGCCAATCGCGGCAGGATTATTTGCCAAAGCGGCCGCCAACATATCGATTTGGCGGTCGACCATCGCTTCGCTGTCAGGACCTTCAAAGGTGATACGCACACCTGCTTCGGCTGCGGCTTGTTCTGCACCGGCTTGTACCGCCTGCCAGAATTGGTGCTGGAACCCTTTGGACACAAGCGGGATGAACAACTCATCCTGTGCCATCGCAGGGGTGGTGCCCATTAGGGCTATGGCGCTGATGGCGCCCATCAGGGTACGGCGTGACAACATGTTTTTCTCCTCCACTGTTGTTTTGGTCGTATCGTATCGTGACTAGTTCGATTTATTGCGACGCATCATGTCCGCATAAACCGCCAGAATAATAATCGCGCCGGTGACAACGGTCTGCCATTCTTGGGCAACCTGCAAAACCCGAAGCCCGTTGGTCAGCACCGCCATGATGAGCGCACCGATCAATGTGCCGATGATTGTGCCGCGTCCACCCGACAGCGATGTGCCGCCAATAACCACGGCTGCAATCGCTTCGAGCTCATAGCCAAGACCAAGCGCGGGCTGGGCCGAATTCAAACGCGACGCAATCAACAGGCCGCCGATCCCCACGATGGCGCCAGAAAGCGCGTAGATCGCGATTTTCCAACGGTCCGTGTTCACGCCCGACAGGCGTACGGCCTCTTCATTTGATCCCAAGGCAAAGCAATACCGCCCCAAAACTGTCCGGCTCAGCACATAGGATGCAGCCCCCGCAACGAGAAACAAGATCAGCACGCCATTCGGGATTGGCAAAAACGGCAGCACCTCGCCAATCAGTGACCCCCGCGAGATTTGGTCAAAACCCGGCGTGTCGTTGAAATAGATTGGGCGGGTCCCCGAAATCACAAGGCTTAGCCCCTTTAGGATCAACATCATCCCCAGCGTCGCGATAAAGGGGGGAATTTTCAACTTGGCAACAAATGTCCCAGAACATAGGCCACAAAACGCCCCTGCCCCAATCGCCGCGACGATCCCCAAAGGCATCGGCAGCCCAGCTTTGGTCAACACCACCCCGGCCATCACGGCACAAAACGTCATCATCGTGCCAACCGACAGGTCAATGCCCCCGGTGATAATCACCAGTGTCGCAGCAATCGCCAGCACGCCATTCACACTGGTCGCTTGCAAAATCGCGATCATGTTTGACGTTTGCATGAAGTTCGGTGAAGCCAGCGAAAACACGATAAGCAAGACAATCAGCGACGCAAAAGCCAGCAATCGTTGGTGCATAAATGCGCCAAGCAGTTTGGACGCAAATGTCTGGGTGGGGTCGGTGGTTAGGGTTGTCATCTTATTCTCCCACTGGGGCGGCTTCGCGCCGGGTCGCCAGTTCCATGATTTGTTCTTGTGTGGTGTCTGCGCCGCCGGGTAGAATCCCGGTTAAGCGGCCTTCGCACATGACTGCGATCCGATGGCTCAGGCGCATGACCTCGGGCAACTCCGAACTGATCACGATGATCGCGCGCCCTTGGGCGGCCAAATCTTCAAGCAGGCGGTAGATTTCGGATTTTGCACCAACATCAATGCCGCGCGTTGGTTCATCAAAGATCAAGATATCGCAATCGCGCAGCAACCATTTGGCAATGACCACCTTTTGCTGGTTACCGCCCGATAAAAGACCAACATCTTGCATATCCGACGGGGTCCGAATGCCAAGCTGCGCAATAAACCCATCGGCGGTTTGTTTCATCGCAGCCTCATCGAGGACACCTGTTTTGCTAGTAAACTTGCCCATCGCAGCCATCGCGATGTTTGCACGCACCGTCATATCAAGCGCGAGACCAAAGTGTTTACGGTCCTCGGACAGATACCCGATCCCTGCGCCAACAGCATCATAAGGGCTACGGATATTGCAGGGCTGCCCATGCACCAGAATGTCGCCGCCATCACGCGGGTCGGCACCAAAGATGATCCGCGCTATCTCTGTCCTGCCCGCCCCCATCAGACCGGCAAAGCCCAGAATTTCACCTTTCTTGACGCTAAAGCTAACGTCGTGAATTTCACGCCCTCGGCGCAACCCGCGCACCTCAAGCGCGGTTTGCGCGCCCGACGTATCGGGGATGACAGGCGGTTCATCTTTGACCTCGCGGCCAACCATCAGTTCAATAATCTTGGCAAGCGGGGTTTGCGCCGCATCCAGCGTATCAATCCACGCGCCGTCCCGCATCACCGTCACGCGGTCCGCTATGCGCTTAATTTCGTCCATCTTATGGCTGATATAGATGATGCCCACACCGTCGGCCTTGAGGCGGCGAATAACTTCGAACAGCTCAGCAATCTCAACATCATTGAGCGCGGCCGTCGGTTCATCCATAATCAAAACGCGCGGTTTGTAAGACAAAGCCTTGGCGATTTCGATCAACTGCTGACGGGCGATGGTTTGATCGCCGACTTGCGCACGCGGATCCATGTCCAGCTTCATCGACGCAAAGATTTCTGCAGTTTGGCGATTGAGCGCGGGTTCATCCAAACGCCCGAAACGACGACGCGGTTCGCGCCCGATAAAGACATTTTGCGCTGCGGTCAGATCATTCATCAGGCTAAGTTCCTGATGGATAATTCCGATCCCCATCTCTTGGGCGGCGCGCGGGCTGTCGGGGGCCGTATCGAACCCGTCGATCACCACCGTCCCGCCATCGCGCGTGTAAACACCTGACAGGATTTTCATCAGCGTCGATTTGCCCGCACCGTTTTCGCCCATCAGCGCGTGGACCTCACCGCTGTGCAGGTCAAACTGCACGTTTTTCAAGGCATGCACGCCCGGAAACCGCTTTTCGATACCCGTCATTGCGACCAATTTTGTCATGATGCTGAGGCCCTCCCAAACCTTGGCGCGGTGCTAAATCGTTACACCGCCATCAACCAAGACCGCTTGCCCGGTGACATAGCTGCTGCCGTCCGACAGCAAATGAATGATCGTCGGGGTCATGTCGTCGACCGTTGCAAGCCGCCCAATAGGTTGGCGCGCGGCAAAGTCTTTTTCGGCCTGGACGGGGTCATCAAACGCATCAATCCGCCCGCGCAGTGACGGGGTATCAACCGTGCCCGGACACAGCGCATTGCAGCGCAGCCCTTGGGCGACAAAATCAGCAGCGATACCTTTGGTCAGCCCCAAAACTGCGGCTTTCGTTGTCCCATATGCGGTGCGCATCGGGAAACCTTTGATCGATGAGGCCATCGACGACATATTCAGGATCGATGCAGTGCCGGTCATTTCAGCACGGCGAAGCATACCGGGAATAAATGCCCGGCTGATCCGCACCATCGAGGTGATATTCAAGCTAACTGACAGATCCCAATCAGCATCAGAAATATCCAAGATAGTACCATTGTGGACCATACCCGCGCAATTAAACAGCCCGTCAAGATCTGGCAGCTCTTCTGCCAGCGCCAAAATCGCTGCCGCATCTGTCACATCGAAATAACGGGTTTCGATCCCGTCGATTTCATTTAGCGTCGCAAGCGCGTCACGGTTCACATCTGTTGCAAATACCTTTGCGCCTTCGGCAGCACAGGCAATTGCGGCAGCGCGCCCCATGCCTTGGCCCGCAGCTGTAATCAGGATCGTTTTATTTTTTAGTCGCATAACAGGCTCCTCCCCTTTTTGGTCACTTACATGACCGCGCCGATTTGCCATGGAACGAATTCAACGCCGCCAAAGCCCAGCTCTTCGCTTTTTGTTTTTTCGCCAGAGGCGACCCGAATGAACAATTCAAACAGGTCGCGCCCCTTGTCTTCGATCGTGACGCCGTCGGTGACGATGTCACCACAGTTCATGTCCATATCTTCGGACAACCGCGCATACATTTCGCTATTGGTGGCGATCTTGATGCCCGGTGTCGGCATATAGCCAGACACAGACCCGCGCCCGGTGGTAAACGCGATCAGGTTCGCCCCCGATGCGACTTGCCCGGTGACAGAGCAAGGATCAAAGCCGGGGCTATCCATAAAGACAAAACCGGGCGTCGTGATTTTTTCGGCAAATTTGTAAACATCCGCCAGCGGCGCACTACCGCTTTTCGCAACGGCCCCCAGCGATTTTTCCAAAATTGTGGTCAGCCCACCGCGCTTGTTGCCGGGGCTCGGGTTGTTGTCCATTTCGCCACCGTTACGCGCGGTATAGTCTTCCCACCAACGCACGCGTTCGATCAACTTTTCACCCACGTCAGCAGAAACGGCCCTCCGTGTGAGCAGGTGTTCAGCGCCATAGATTTCAGATGTTTCTGACAGGATCGTGGTGCCACCATGTTGCACCAGCAAATCAGACGCCACGCCCAGCGCAGGGTTGGCCGTAATCCCAGAATAACCGTCGGAACCGCCACATTGCATGCCAACCATGATTTTAGATATTGGCGAAGGCTTGCGCGTAGCTTCATTTGCCAACGCAGCCACCCCCGCCAATTCAGACAGACCTTTTTCGATTGTTTTGCGCGTACCGCCTTCTTGTTGGATCGTCATGTACCGCAGTGCGCCATCAGCACGAATGGGTCGCCCGTCGACCAATGCCGACAACTGCATCACTTCGCAGCCAAGCCCGATTAGCAAAATGCCGCCGAAATTTGGGTGGCACGCATAGCCCGAAAGCGTGCGGAACAACGCATCATAACCTTCATTTTCACCCGACATGCCGCAGCCCGTGCCGTGGGTGATAGGAACAATGCCATCAACGTTGGGAAAATCATTTAGCAGGCCCGACTTTTCAGCCGCCTCTGCGATGAATTTCGCAACCGATCCGGAACAATTCACCGATGTCAGAATACCAATATAATTTCGCGTACCCACGCCGCCATCGGCACGGTGATAGCCGTCGAATGTGCGCCGGTCATTGGCAGCAGCAAGCGGTCTAACCTCACTGGCAAACGCATAATCTTGGGTGTGGTCGCCCATGCCAAGGTTTTGCACGTGGACATGCTCCCCTACGGCAATATCTGTTTTGGCCTGCCCAATCGTCTGACCATATCGAATCACATTTTCGCCCTGCGCAATTGGGCGTCGCGCGACTTTATGACCCCGTTTTATGGCTCCAATTAACGGCACGGCGACCCCGGCCACAACAGCACCAGCCCCCAAATCTGCAAGCGCGATGACGATATTATCGTCGTCATGAAGGCAGATCACGTCGGGCATATGGGCATCCTATCTTGGCGCGAAACAATTCATTAAGAAGTGAAGACACAATTAGCTTTACATGTAACACCTGTCAACTAACATGTTAGCTGAAAGTGGAGAGACAGTTTGGCGAATATAGCAAATATCTACAGCGGCACGCTCGCAGACATCGAAAAACTAGATGGGCCGCTATCGCAGCGGGTCTACACGGCGCTGCGTGACGCGATCCTTGATATGAAAATTGCACCCGGCGAGGTGCTGCGCAAAGCAACGATCTGCGAACAGTTCGGCGTTTCGCGATCCCCCGTAGCAGAGGCGCTGACCCGGCTATCAGGCGAAGGGCTGGTTGACGTAATACCGCAATCCGCGACACGGGTTACCCGGTTCTCGCTTGAAGAAATCCGCGAGGAATGTTTCCTGCGCGACGCGGTAGAGGTCGCAGCCGTCAAGCGCGTTGCAACCACCCGCACTGATGATCAGCTTTTGCAACTCTCTCGCAATATACGCCTGCAATCATTGCTGGTCGAAGACAAGGATTTCCACGGGTTCTTTGAGGCCGACGAGGCATTCCACGCAATGCTGCTCGAATTTACGGGCTTTCGGTCGGTCGCCGCAATTGCCGGACAACTGTCATTGCAGCTCCGGCGTGCCCGTGTGCTGATCCTCCCCGAAGAAGGTCGGCCTGCCGAAACTGTCATTGAACACACCGCCGTGCTTGATGCCATTCGCGCAGGTGACGAAGACGGGGCCGCGCGCGCCATGCGCCACCATCTTGGCCAGTTGATCGTCCGGATTGAGCCGCTTGAACAACAATTCCCCGACTTTTTTCGCTAGGACCTAAAGGAATATACCATGCGTGTTACGCAGCAAAACCTGCTCAGCAATCGGACAAAAACGCCAATCGCGTTGACCGCGATGGGGTTTGGGGCCGCCCCTTTGGGCAACCTGTACCGCGCTATGACCGATGCGCAGGCGGATGAAACAATGACCGTAGCGCTGGATGCCGGGTTTGGCTATTTTGATACGGCACCGTTTTACGGGCTTGGCCTGTCCGAACAGCGGGTTGGGCGCGCCTTGGGCAATCGCGCTGATATGGTCATTTCAACCAAGGTTGGCCGCCTCTTGCACGATTGTAAGCCAAGCGAGGCCACCCCAGAAATGTATGTCGATGTCCCGTCCCGGCGGATCACGTTTGACTATTCCTATGATGGGATCATGCGCAGCTATGCCGCCAGTTTGGGCCGTTTGAACGGTGCGCGCCCTGATATTCTATTGCTGCACGATATTGATCCCGGCACCCATGGCCAAGCCGTATCGGACAGGCATTTGCGCGATCTGTTTAAACACGGCGGCTACCGCGCATTGCAAGAATTGCGCGACAACGGCGATATCGCGGCCATTGGTGCTGGCGTGAATGATTGGAAAATTTGCGAAGAGCTGCTGGGCGAAGCAGATTTCGACTGTTTCCTACTTGCCGGGCGCTACACACTCTTAGAGCAAGAGGCGCTGGATAGCTTTCTGCCACTGTGTGAAAAGCGCGACGTCGGGATCATCCTGGGTGGCCCTTATAATTCCGGCATTCTGGCGACAGGTGCCGTGCCCGGCGCGCGGTATAATTACATGCCAGCAGAACAACCTATCCTTGACCGGGTCGCCAATATCGAAGCCGTTTGTGCCAGCCACGGCGTGCCCCTGATCGCGGCGGCACTACAATTTGTGATGGGGCACCCCGCCGTGCGCAGCGTCATCCCGGGCGCTGCGAACCCGACCGAGATCGCCAGCAATGTCGCCGTTTTCAACACGAAGATTCCCACATCTTTTTGGTCGGATCTTCGCACCCAAGGGCTGGTCCGCCCGGACGCCCCCTGCCCTCAGGAGTAATCGATGCTATACAACATCCCACCAATTCTATCGCCTGATTTGCTGTGGACCTTGCGCGCAATGGGTCATGGCGATGAAATCGTGATCGCCGATGCGAATTTCCCCGCCGAAGGGCTTGGCCCCAGAACCTTGCGCCTTGATGGGGTCAGTGCGACCGATACGCTGGCAGCCGTGGTGCAATTGCTTCCGCTCGATATCTATGTGCCGACGCCCGCCAATACGATGCAGGTCGTGGGCGACCCCGAAGCGGTGCCTGAAATTGTCACTGCCTTCCAAACCTTGATCCCTGACTACACGATTGGCTCCATTGAACGGTTCTCGTTTTATGAACGTGCGGCCAAAGCCTTTGCCGTGGTACAGACGGGCGAAACCCGGCTGTACGGCAATATCATCCTGACCAAAGGGGTAATTGGCCCATGAAAATCGACGCCCACCAACATTTTTGGGCGCTCGCACGCGGGGACTATGGTTGGCTGACGCCCGATATTGCCCCGCTTTACCGTGATTTTCTGCCCTGCGATCTGCGCCCACATTTATCCGCCTGCGGTATCGACGGTACGGTACTTGTGCAAGCCGCGCCAACTGACGCCGAAACCACCTATATGCTGTCGCTCGCTGCCCAAAACGATTTCATCCGCGGCGTTGTCGGGTGGGTCGATTTTGAAACCCCAGACGCCCCTGCCCAGATCGCAGCGCTTGCGCAAAATCCCAAGCTCGTCGGGCTACGCCCCATGATCCAAGACATTTCAGATGATGATTGGATGTTGCGATCCGACCTCGCGCCTGCGTTTGACGCGATGATCATGCATGGTCTGACTTTTGACGCACTTGTGCTGCCACGGCATTTGAAAAACCTGACGAAATTGTTGAACCGGCACCCAAACCTGCGTGCAGTTATCGACCACGGGGCAAAGCCTGAAATCCGCATCGCCAAATTTGATGATTGGGCTACGGATATGACGCAGCTTGCGCGTGACACAAGTGCCTATTGCAAACTCTCTGGCCTTGTCACCGAAGCCAAGGCCGATTGGACCCTAGCCGATATCACCCCCTATATTGCGCATCTCTTGTCGTGCTTTGGCCCAGACCGGGTCATCTGGGGCAGCGATTGGCCCGTTTCAACCTTGGCCGCGACCTATCAACGCTGGCACGATGTCGCGCTAGAGATTGTTGGCCCGGATCATCCCCGCATATTTGGAGGAAACGCACAAAAGGCCTACCGTTTGGCGTGATCTCATTGCGCTTTGCGCGAAAACCACGCAAGTTTGCGGCGAAGGGGGGCGCGCTTTGATCCGCATCTTGCATACGGCAGACTTACATCTGGATTCGCCGCTCAAATCGCTGGCACTGCGTGATCCGGATATGCGCGACAGCGTGCAAACGGCTACGCGCACGGCCTTGGTTCGGATTGTCGACACAGCTCTGTCTGAAAATGTCGCCGCCTTGCTGATCGCAGGGGATTTGTTTGATGGGGCTGCACGCAGCGCCAAAACGGCAGCATTTCTTGTCACCCAGCTTGATCGCTTGGCCGCCGCCGACATCCCTGTCTTTTATATCAAAGGCAATCATGACGCTGAAAACCCAATCACGGGCGAGGCCGCTTTGCCTGCAAACGTCCATATTTTTGACGGGCGCGGTGGCAAAGCGCAGCTACCCGGCTCCGATATTTGGATACACGGCGTCAGCTTTCGCGACAGGCACGCGCCCGACAGCCTATTGGATAAGTTCAGCGCGCCCGTTGCTGATGCGATCAATATTGGGATGCTGCATACGTCACTTGCGGGTGCAGCGGAGCATGACACCTATGCGCCTTGCGCGGTCGCTGATCTGCAAGGCATGGGGTTCGATTATTGGGCGCTGGGCCATATTCACAAACGCCGTATCTATAGTGACGCCCCGTGGATCGTGATGCCCGGCATCCCTCAGGGCCGCGATATCGGCGAAGCAGGGCCGCAATCCGCCACGATGTTAGAGATCGTTGGTGGCGCGATTACGCTGCGCGAAATCCCCACGGCAGCGGTGATTTTCCAGAATGTCGATTTAGATATCACTGCGCACACCGACGACGATCAGCTACGTGGCGCGATCCGAACCGCCCTGCGCGACAATACAACACCAGACTGCACCCGCATTCTGCGCCTCAGATTAACCGGGCAAAGCGACCGCCATTGGCAGATAATGCGTGATCAGGCGATGTGGACAGAGACCGCTCGCTCACTCGCCCAAGAAAGCGGTGACGTTTGGATCGATAAGTTGCGCTTTGATCTATCGGCCCCGTCGATGGTGAAAAATAATGCTACTGATGAGCTTGCCCAAATCATGCAAGCGATGCGCGATGAACCCGGTATCGCGGCAAAGCTGACCGACCTGCTTGAAACCACGTTATCGGAACTACCTGCACAGGCGCGCGCCGACCTATTACCGGACCCCGACGCGCTGGCCACGTTGGCGCAAGAACTCACCGACCAAGGCACCGCGCAAATGATCGCCCTGATGAAAGGGACCAGCGAGTAATGCGGCTGCGTAAATTAAACCTTGACCTATTTGGGCATTTTTCGGGGAAATCTTATGATTTTGGGGCTGCGAAACCCGGCACCCCAGATTTTCATATCATCTACGGACCCAACGAGGCCGGGAAAACCACCACAATGGAGGCCTACCTGCGCCTGCTTTATGGGTTTGATGCACGCGAAGCTTATGATTTTCAGCATCAGCGCAAGAACCTGCGTGTCTCTGGCGCCTTTGAAACGGGGCAAGGCGATCTTTCTTTGGTCCGATTACCCACGCGGAACGCTTCCCTACAAGACGCCCATGGCGCGCCATTGCCAGAGGCCGCGATCGCTGCGCACTTGGGCGGGCTGGGGCCGGATGACTACCGCAGCTTACTTTGTCTCGATGACGACACGATTGAACGCGGTGGCGAAGAAATCGCCAATAGCCAAGGCGACATTGGACGGCTTCTATTCTCTGCGGCGGCGGGCGTAAGCGATCTATCTCAGGTGCTCGATAGTGTTGACGTAAAGGCGAATGCCTTGTTCCTGAAACGGTCCAGCAAAACGGAAATGGCGCAGCTGAAAAAAGAACTGGCCGAGGTCACCGCCAAAATCAAAGCTCAAGACGTGCCAGCCAGCACCTACCGCAAGCTGCGCCAGAGGTTGGCCGCTGCCGAGGTAACGCAAGACCAGATCAACACGCAACGCACAGCGTTGATGGTGCAATTAGCGCAGGTTAAGGCCCAACAAAACGCCCTGCCGCTTTTGCAAAAGCTAGAACAACTGGATGCGGCTTTGGCAGAAATGCCGGACTACCCGTTGCATCTTGACGTATCTCCAGAAGACTTGGTGCAGCTTTTGACCACACAAAATCAGGCCGATCATGACCTGTCCCGGCTGAACCAAGAACGCGATGCGCACAAAACTGCGTTAGCGCAGATTGATCTTGAGCCCAACCAACTGAACTTGCGGCAGGCATTGGATGATCTAGATGCCACGCGCAGTCGCTTTGCGACGGCGCAGCTTGATCTGCCGCGCCGCGTTGAAACGCGCGACACTATCATCAAGGACATGCAGCGCGCCGCCGCCGAACTCGGGGCGACCTGCGACCCGGCCCAATTGATCATCTCGCCCGCCGCGTTGACCGAACTTGAAACCGCGCGCGACATATTGCGAACAACCGCGCATGACCTAGACTCCGGATCGCGCGAATTGACCCGGCTTGCCGATCGGGTGGCGCTCGCCGAAGATAGCACGACACTATCCGCACGCCCAGATGACACCGAAATCGGTGAAATTTTGGACAGATTTTCAATCGACGGCTTCGCCCCGACCTATGCGACGGCGCTACAAGCAATCAACAGCGCAAAGCGTGACCTTGCAGCGGCACTAGCCGCGCTAGCGATGAATGGTCAAACATTCAATCAGGTCCCTGCATGTGCTGTTACTGTGCCAGAGATCGCCGCGCACGCGGAAAAGCACACCGAGCTGGACCGTAAGATCACCCAAGCCAAGGATGATCTGGACCGGATGCGCGCAGATCACGCCGCGCAAAATGCCCAGATCAATGCGCAACGCGGCGCAGGCACGCTTATCGATGATACACAGGCGCAAGCAGCGATCACATTGCGCGACACAGCGTGGAAGGCCCACCGTGCGTCGATGACGGATGCGAGCGCCGATGCGTTTGAAGCCGCATTGAAGAAGACAGATGCCGATGCAACACAACGACTGTCGCAGGCTGATGAGATTGGGCAGCTTAGACAACTGTCGCAAAATGCTGCGCAAACCGCGGCACGCATCACGCAACACACAGAACGGCTAGCGCGGCTGACCTCTGAACAGATGGCGATTACGAATCAACTCGCGACCATCGCTAACGACATGGGATTCACAGTTGCACCTGCCCCTTTGGCCTTTGCGCAATGGACAAATCTGATCACAACCGCAGAGGCCGCCGCACGACACCTGCACGTCACAGAACAAGATCACGCCGCGACGTTGGAGAAAGCTGATCGGTTGATCAGCGCACTAAGCCAGCATATCGCGCAAGATGCGCCAGATTTTGAAACGCTGGTCGCGGCTGCCCGGGAACGCGCAAAAATTGCACGCGATCAAGATGCAGATCAAAAGGCCAATCAACGCGCGCTTAATGATTTACGCGCTGAACTGAAGAAACGACAAGACCAATGCGCCACACTGAAAAAGACCGCACAAGACGCCCAGACAGCATGGCGCAATTTGGTCGCGGAACACCTGCATGAACATGTGCAGGCAGATCGGCTTGCACTTTCGTTTGAACCCTTACGCACCCTGCGTGAACTGAACGCCCGTCACAGTACGGCAGCACGCCAAGTCACATCGATGCAAGAGGATCAGGCAAAGTTTACCGCAGCCATAAATACATTGGCCACGCAGCATGCTGTTAACGTTGATGATCCTCTTGCAGCTTTTTCAACGCTCGCCAGCCTCGCCGATGAAGCCCACGCCCAAGAAGAGCGTAGTGCCATGCTTGGGCAAAAAATCGACGCGGGCGCAGAACAAATCACACAGGCACAACGCGTCATCGACGATATCGCACGCAAGGTCGCGGCGATTGGGGCACAGTTCCCCGCCGACATCCCAACCGCGTCAATTGATGACCTGCGGCGCGCTGTTGCGGGGGCCCATGACGCGGTGGTCGCGCATAAAGATAGGACAGAGGTAGCCGCGCAAATAACGCTGCAACTAGGGACATCAGATTTAACGCAAGCACGCGACGCATTAACCGGACAAACCGCAACAAGCCTCGCGGCGACCGCGATGCAAGTTCAGGGCGATCTAGACGCCATTGAAACCCAGTACCGCGACGCCATCACCGCCCACGCAGAAGCCGCGCGCGATCTGAACGCAGTCACGGGTGACGACAGTGTCGCCACGATGGTCACACGAAAAACGGCAATTGAACTGGCGATCCAAGACGTGGCGCTGCGCTATGTCAAATTGCGTGCGGGTCATATGCTGGCCCAAGAAGCAATCCGGCGTTACCGCGATAAGCACCGCAGCGGCATGATGGAAGCGACGCAAATCGCCTTTGGAGAGCTTACCAATGGGGCCTATACCGCGCTGCAAACGCAAACCCAAGGCAGCAATGAAACGTTAATCGCAATTGACGCGTCGGGGCGCGCGAAACACGCGCAAGATATGTCGAAAGGTACCCGGTTTCAGCTATATCTCGCACTACGCGCGGCAGCCTATGAACAACTTGCCGATCAGGGCACGTGTTTGCCGTTTTTTTGCGATGATATTTTTGAAACCTTCGACGAAGCCCGCACCAAATCCGCCTGCGCCATGATGGCACGGATCGGACGGCGCGGTCAGGCGATCTATCTCACCCATCACCAGCATGTCGTTGATATCGCGCGTGCAACCTGCGGCGACGGTGTTCGGGTACACGAAATTTGACAACATCCGCGCCAGAAGTGTCGGATCGGAAATTCGCAAGTGTCTATTCCGGCATCTGAGGCGTCGCTTTGATCTAGTCAAAGGCTGATCAAGGCCATTATCACTCAAATGAAACAGGTTCACCATGCCAGGAAAGTTGACGCCATGAACAATTTTGCCCTTCGCGTGCAATGCAAATCCACCCGCGGGATCGTTGCTGAAACATCGACGTTTTTGACCGAGCAAGGCTGTAACATTACAGACAGTTCTCAGTTCGACGACACGGACACCGGTAATTTCTTTATGCGCAACAGCTTTAGCTCCGAAGAGGGCGTAACGCTGGCCGAAATCGAAGAACGCTTCGCTGGCATCGCCGCAAAATACGAAATGAAGGCTGAGTTCTTTGACGAAACATCCAAACCCAAAGTGATCATCATGGTGTCCCGCTTTGGACATTGCTTGAATGACCTTTTGTATCGCTGGCAGATCGGCGCGCTGCCGATTGATATCGTGGCGGTCATTTCCAACCATATGGATTATCAAAAGGTTGTCGTGAACCACGACATTCCGTTCCACTGCATCAAAGTGACCAAGGAAAACAAACCCGAAGCCGAAGCCCGCATCATGCAGGTTGTCGACGATACAGGTGCCGATTTGATCGTTCTTGCACGTTATATGCAGATCCTGTCAGACCAAATGTGCACGCAGATGTCGGGCAAGATCATCAATATCCACCATTCATTCTTGCCGTCATTCAAAGGCGCAAACCCCTATAAGCAAGCGTTCGAACGGGGAGTTAAGCTGATCGGCGCGACGTCACACTACGTCACCGCTGATCTGGATGAAGGCCCAATTATCGAACAAGACATCACCCGCGTCACCCATGCGCAATCGCCCGCAGACTACGTGTCATTGGGCCGCGATGTCGAAGCGCAGGTGCTTTCGCGTGCGATCCATGCACATATCCACGGACGGGTTTTCTTGAACGGCAATAAAACCGTTGTGTTCCCCGCGTCGCCAGGGTCGTTTGCGTCTGAGCGGATGGGTTAACCCCGCCCATAAACCACGCGCGTACCCCACGCGTCACATTCAGCGCGCAACCTGCTTGCGATGGGTCGGTCGGTGAAAAACACATCGACCGACGCCAATGACCCGATCCGTGCCGGGGCCGAGCGCCCGAATTTTGTATGGTCGGCAACCACAAACACATGGCGGGCTTGGGCGATGATTGCCTGACTGACCCCGACTTCATGGATGTCGAAATCCAGCAGATCACCATCATTATCAAGCGCAGAGCACCCAATAATCGCGTAATCAAATTTGAATTTGCGGATCGTATCGGTGGTGATGTTCCCAACCAACCCACCATCTGAACGGCGCAGGCTGCCGCCAGTCACGATGACCTGACAATCCGCGTTTCCTGCCAAAATATTGGCCACGTTCATGTTATTTGTCACCGCCATCAGATTGCGATGGTTCAACAGCTCAGCTGCGACCGCTTCGGTCGTGGTGCCAATATTAAGAAACACAGAACAATCTTCAGGCAATTCGCGCGCACAGGCGCGGGCGATATCGACCTTTTCTTGACTATTCAGGCTGCGTCGATCCTCGTACCCAATGTTTGTCGTGCTAGAAGGTAAAATCGCGCCCCCATGCACCCTTTCAAGGCGCCCGGCATCTGCTAATTCTGTCAGGTCACGCCGGATCGTCTGCAAAGTCACACCAAAGCGCTCCGCCAATCCTTCGACGGTCACCTTACCCTCACGGCGCGCAATTTCGACAATTTCAGGAGCCCTAAAGGTTTGCGCCATCGGTTTACCCACGTTCACTTACACTCAATTGCGCCCAATATTTAGTTCGTTTTCAGCCTGTTTTCCACATAAAATTTTCGTTTTTGTTCGTTTTATCAAATTTTCGCTAACCCTACCAATGTGAATTACAAAAATTACCTATAATTTTCACAATCTTATACAATTTCGAACTAAAACGAACAAAAATATCTTCCAATCACACGCGACTCACCGCATTAATTTTCGACAACCCACGCACCCTAAGAAGGAAAGCCCGTTGCAAACGCCGCAAACACCAGATGAAATCTGCGATCTATTTGTGATCGGTGGCGGCATCAATGGCTGCGGTATCGCCCGTGATGCGGCTGGTCGGGGGCTATCTGTGACGCTCGCGGAAATGTCCGATTTGGCCTCTGCGACTTCATCGGCATCAACAAAACTATTTCATGGTGGGTTGCGCTATCTTGAATATTTTGAAGTACGATTGGTGCGCGAAGCCCTCATTGAACGCGAAACACTGCTGCGCGCGATGCCGCATATTTCGTGGCCCATGCGGTTCGTGCTGCCCTACCACAAAGATATGCGGTTCGAAGGCAGCACCCCAACATCAAAGATCCTGAATGTGGTAATGCCTTGGTTGCGCGGACGGCGCCCGGCATGGCTGATCCGTCTCGGGCTTTTCATGTACGACCACCTTGGCGGCCGTAAAATCCTGCCCGCGACATCAACGGTCGATTTGCGCAGCGGCCCCGAAGGCGCGCCGCTGAACGATAAATTCAGCAAGGCTTATGAATACTCTGATTGCTGGATCGAGGATTCCCGGCTTGTCGTGCTGAACGCGCGCGACGCCGTGGCACGCGGCGCAAAAATCATGACACGTACCAAAGTCACGCAGGCTGTCCGTGTGGGCGACATTTGGGAAATCACCCTGCAAGAAGACGAAAGTGACACGCCCAAAACGGTTCGTGCTCGTATGTTGATTAACGCTGCGGGCCCTTGGGTGGGCGATGTGATCCACCAAAAAATCGGCGTCAACAGCACCGAAAATGTGCGTCTGGTGCGCGGTAGCCATATCGTGACCCGCAAGCTTTACGATCACGACAAATGCTACTTTTTCCAGGGCACCGACGGGCGCATCATCTTTGCGATTCCTTATGAAAACGACTTTACGCTGATTGGGACCACCGACGCCGACCACAGCGATCCATCGGTGAAACCTATATGCACTGATGACGAACGCGACTATCTGATCAGCTTTGCGAACGGCTATTTCAAATCCGCGATCTCGGTTGATGATGTGGTTTGGTCTTATTCAGGTGTGCGTCCGCTTTATGATGATGGTGCAAGCTCTGCGACGGCAGCAACACGCGATTATACGTTGAAGGTGAACGATGCTGGCGGCGCGCCTGTTCTGAATGTGTTTGGCGGGAAAATCACAACCTATCGGAAATTGGCCGAGAGTGCTATGGACAAGGTGCAGACCTACTTCCCGGACCTTCCCGACAAATGGACAGCAGGGGTCGCGTTGCCGGGTGGTGATTTCGAGGTCAGTGAATTTGATAATTTGGTATCAAAAATATCTAATTCATATGCCTTTTTAACAAAACCATATGCCCGCCGTTTGGTGCGCGCCTATGGAACTGATGCAAACGCCATTCTAGATGGGGCCAGCACGCTTGATGATTTAGGTCGCGATTTTGGTGCGCATTTATACGAAGCCGAAGTGAATTGGCTTATGGCAAATGAATTTGCCTGCTCGGCTGAAGATGTTGTTTGGCGGCGCAGTAAACTGGGGCTGCGCCTGTCACCTACACAGATTTCGGAACTTGATACCTGGATGCAGGCACAGAGGGCGAAAAGAATAGAATACGACACGGCTTAACCGCCGCACGGGGGGAGACATAAAATGACGCTTAAGATGGAGGGGGTGTCAAAATCGGTTGATGGGAAAACACATATTTTCCCTACGGATTTGACGCTGCAAAAAGGGACGATGAACGTGCTGCTTGGGCCAACATCGGCGGGGAAAACCTCGCTTATGCGGCTGATGGCAGGGCTGGATGTGCCCAACACTGGCAAGATTTTCTGGGAGGGCAAAGACGTCACCGGCATGCGGGTCCAGGACCGCAAAGTCGCGATGGTGTACCAGCAATTCATCAACTACCCGTCGATGACCGTCTATGACAATATTGCATCCCCAATGCGCCTGCTTAAGCAATCCCCCAAAGAGGTAGACGCCGCTGTGCGAGAAGCCGCTGATCTGATGCAATTGACCCCAATGCTGGATCGCAAGCCGCTGGAATTGTCAGGCGGGCAACAGCAGCGCTGCGCCTTGGCACGTGCGTTGGTCAAGAAAGCCGGGTTGGTTTTGCTAGATGAACCGCTGGCGAACCTTGATTACAAGCTGCGCGAAGAACTCCGCGCTGAAATCCCCCGCATCTTTGAAGAATCTGGCGCGATTTTTGTCTATGCGACAACCGAACCCGAAGAGGCGCTTTTGCTGGGCGGCAACACCGCCACGCTTTGGGAGGGCCGGATCACCCAGTTCGACCGCACGCCTTTGGTTTATCGCCGCCCTGTTGATGCGAGCACCGCGCGGGTGTTTTCTGATCCGCCGATGAACTTTCTTACGGTCACAAAATCCGGCAATCAAATTTCATTCGGTAGCGGCCATAGCGCCCCCGCCCCAAAGCATTTTTCCGGATTAGCAGATGGGCTGTATACGGCTGGATTTCGGCCCAATCATTTAGGTCTTGAGCCACAAAATCCGCAATCAATAGAATTTGAAACGCATTTGACCGTAACAGAGATCACCGGTTCTGAAACCTTCATCCACCTTGATCACCACGGCGAACGTTGGGTGGGTTTGGTGCATGGGGTGCGTGACCTGCCGATTGGCGCGTCCATAAAGACTTTTCTTGATCCTGCTCATGCCTATGTCTTTGCCCCTGATGGCGTCTTACTGTCAGCCGCCCCTTATGCGGAGGCGGCGTAAATGGCCAAAATTACCCTTGATAACCTTGCGCATTCTTATCTGCCCAACCCGAACGGCGAAGCCGATTATGCACTGAAAGAATTGAACCACGACTGGGCCGACGGCGAAGCTTATGCGCTGCTTGGGTCATCGGGCTGTGGGAAATCCACCCTGCTCAACATCATTTCAGGCCTGCTGCACCCCAGCCAAGGGCGCATTCTGTTTGACGGCAACGACGTGACGCATGCCCCAACTGCCGCGCGCAACATCGCGCAAGTGTTTCAGTTCCCTGTGGTCTACGACACCATGACGGTGCGCGATAACCTTGCGTTTCCGCTGCGCAATCGCGGTGCGGACCCAACCTATATCGCGCAACGCGTGAACCAAATCGCAGCAATGATCGGGATGGAAGACAGGCTAAGCCAAAAAGCACGCGGGTTGACGGCGGATGCAAAGCAGAAAATTTCGCTCGGACGCGGGATGGTCCGTGAAGACGTAAACGCGCTGTTGTTTGATGAGCCGCTCACTGTGATCGACCCCCATATGAAATGGGAATTGCGCACGCAGCTCAAGGCGTTGCACCATGAATTTGGGCACACCATGATCTATGTGACTCATGACCAAACCGAAGCACTGACTTTCGCAGATAAAGTGGTCGTCATGTATGATGGACGTGTCGTGCAGATCGGCACGCCACAAGAATTATTCGAACGGCCAGCCCATACGTTTGTCGGCTATTTCATCGGATCACCGGGTATGAACCTGTTTGATGCCACGATTGATGGGGCGACGGCCATAATCGCAAATACCCCTGTTGAACTGGGTGCAGGCTACGCATCCGCGGGCCGTTTGCAAATTGGCGTGCGCCCTGAATTTATTCAGCTTTCATCCGACGGCACAGGCATCCCTGCACAGATTGTTCGGGTCGAAGACGTGGGCCGCCATAAAATCGTGCGGCTAGACGTGAACGGCCAAAAAATCGCAGCCATCGCAAATGAAGGCACAAGCATTCCTGCAGACGCAAACCACATCACCTTTGATCCCAAAGGGATCAACGTCTACGCCAATGATTGGCGCGTCGCACCTGCCGGGGAGGCCGCGTAATGAACAAGACTGTCAATCAAAAAGCATGGTTTCTGGTGCTGCCGGTCCTGGTGCTCGTCGCGTTTTTTGCAGTGATCCCGCTGATGACCGTGGTGAATTATTCGGTGCAAGACACATTTGGCAACAACCAGTTCTTCTGGGCAGGTCTGGAATGGTTCCGCGAGATGCTCGCATCTGAACGGATGTAGAACGCGCTGTCACGGCAATTAGCCTTTTCGGTGATCATTCTCGCGATTGAAATTCCGCTGGGCATCTACATCGCTCTCAACATGCCCAAAAAGGGATTCTGGGCCAGTTTGTGTTTGGTGTTGATGTCTTTGCCTCTGTTAATCCCTTGGAACGTCGTGGGAACAATTTGGCAAATTTTCGGGCGCGTGGATATCGGGCTTTTGGGCTATACGCTTGATAAAATCGGGGTGTCATACAACTACACCCAAGATTTCTTTGCCGCTTGGATCACTTTGATTGTGATGGATGTCTGGCATTGGACATCACTGGTTGCGCTTTTGGCCTATGCAGGGCTGCAATCGATCCCAGATGCATACTATCAGGCGGCCAAGATCGACCAAGCATCACGCTGGAACGTGTTCCGCTATATTGAGCTGCCAAAGATGACGGGCGTATTGATGATCGCCATCCTGCTGCGGTTCATGGATAGCTTTATGATCTATACAGAACCGTTTGTTGTCACCGGCGGTGGCCCCGGCAACGCCACGACATTCTTGTCAATTGACCTAGTTAAAATGGCGATGGGCCAGTTTGACCTTGGACCTGCGGCGGCATTCTCGATCATGTATTTCCTTGTGATCCTGCTGATTTCTTGGGTGTTTTACACCGTGATGACGAACCTCGACAAACGGGATGGTGTATGATGAGCAAGGCAATGAAAACCACCAGCCGCCTCAACGGGTCAGCCATTGTGATGGGGCTGTATCTGCTGTTCCTTTTGCTGCCGATTTATTGGCTGCTGAATATGAGCCTGAAAACGAACACCGAGATTTTGGGTGGGTTTTCGCTCTGGCCGCGTGATCTGACCTTTGCCAACTATGCAAAGATCCTGACCGACCCAAGCTGGTACATGGGCTACGTTAATTCAATGATCTATGTGGTCTTGAACATGGTGATCAGCCTGACAGTGGCGCTGCCTGCTGCCTACGCATTTTCGCGCTATTCCTTCATGGGCGACAAGCATTTGTTCTTCTGGCTGCTAACTAACCGGATGGCGCCACCTGCAGTGTTCGCGCTGCCATTCTTTCAGCTGTATAGTTCGGTCGGCCTATTCGATACACATATCGCGGTCGCATTGGCGCATTGTTTGTTCAACGTCCCGCTTGCGGTTTGGATTCTCGAAGGGTTCATGCGTGGCGTGCCCAAGGAAATTGACGAGACCGCCTATATCGACGGCTATAGCTTTGGACGCTTCTTCACCCGTATCTTTATGCCGCTGATCGCCAGTGGGATCGGGGTCGCCGCGTTCTTTTGCTTTATGTTCTCTTGGGTCGAACTGCTGCTAAGCCGCACGCTGACCTCCGTTGATGCAAAGCCAATCGCGGCCACCATGACCCGCACGGTTTCCGCCTCGGGGATGGATTGGGGTGTCTTGGCGGCTGCTGGCGTTCTGACGATCTTGCCCGGTGCGCTCGTGATTTATTTTGTCCGCAACTACATCGCCAAGGGCTTTGCCCTGGGCCGTGTGTAACGAAAGGGTTCGCAGATGGCTTGGATGGCTTGGACAACACCGACAGCTATTTTCTTTATCGTGATCGCGTCGCTGCTTGTGACCTTTACACTGCTTGCAATCAAATTCCCCGAAACGCCCCGCACCGGTGTTTTGGGGATCGAAACAACGCGCGGTGATCGTTTGTTCATCACGCTGTTGGGATCGGCCTTTATCAATTTGATTTGGCTTGGTCTTGAAACAGGCCCTCAGCCCTATGCGCTGTTGGTCTGCCTGATCTACGCCAGCGCCGTTTTTCGTTGGGTATGATCCGCAAAACATGCTGTGCGGCAAGGTACATTGCCGCATGGTCTTCACCAAAGTTCAATTCTCGGGAGGAGATACGATATGAACTTACCACTTAAATCAACGACCGCGATGGCACTGACATTCGCAGTGCTGGGCAATATGGCCCACGCCGATATGGCCGCCGCGATCAATTTTCTAGACAACACAATTGAACGGTCATCCATTGATCGCGCGTCACAAGAAGCCGAAATGCAATGGTTTGTGGATGCATCTGCACCTTACGCTGGCATGGATATTCGCGTTGTATCGGAAACCATCGCGACCCATGGGTACGAGGCCAACGTCCTGGCCCCAGCCTTTACCGCAATCACAGGTATCCAGATCACCCATGATCTGATCGGCGAAGGCGATGTTGTCGAAAAACTGCAGACGCAAATGCAATCCGGCCAAAACATCTATGACGCCTATGTAAACGACAGTGACCTGATCGGCACCCATTGGCGCTATCAGCAAGCGCGCAACCTGACCGACTGGATGGCCGGCGACGGTGCTGCGGTGACAAGCCCCACGCTGAATCTTGATGATTTCATCGGCCTCGACTTTACCACCGGCCCGGATGGCAAACTTTATCAGATGCCAACACAGCAGTTCGCGAACCTTTATTGGTTCCGCTACGACATGTTCACTGACGAAAAGAACATGGCTGATTTCGCAGCTGAATACGGCTATGATCTGGGCGTCCCTGTAAACTGGTCTGCGTATGAGGATATCGCAGCCTTCTTTACCAACCGTGACCTCAGCCACATGGGCATCGACACCGAAGTCTATGGCCACATGGATTACGGCAAAAAAGACCCGTCGCTAGGCTGGCGCTTTACCGATGCGTGGATGTCCATGGCTGGCATGGGCGACAAGGGGGAACCAAACGGCCTGCCCGTCGATGAATGGGGCGTGCGCGTCAATGAAAACAGCCAACCTGTCGGGTCTTGTGTGGCGCGCGGAGGTGCAACCAATTCGCCCGCTGCGGTCTATGCGATTGAAAGCTACGTGGATTGGCTCACAAACTATGCCCCGCCTGCCGCCGCTGGGATGACGTTCTCTGAATCTGGGCCTGTGCCGTCTCAAGGTGGGATCGCGCAGCAAATGTTCTGGTACACAGCATTCACCGCCGACATGGTTGGCGAAGGTGCAGCAGCTGTGCTTGATGAAGACGGCATGCCGCTTTGGCGCATGGCCCCAAGCCCGCACGGCGCATATTGGGAAGACGGCATGAAAGTCGGCTATCAGGATGCAGGGTCTTGGACATTGATGGAATCGACACCGCTGGATCGCGCACAGGCCGCGTGGCTTTATGCGCAATTCGTCACATCGATGACCGTGGATGTTGAAAAATCCCACGCGGGCCTGACGTTTATCCGCGAATCCACAATCGACCATGAAAGCTTTACTGAGCGCGCGCCGCGTTTGGGTGGGTTGATCGAATTCTACCGCTCACCAGCACGGGTCCAATGGTCACCAACAGGCACCAACATCCCCGACTATCCAAAGCTGGCACAGCTTTGGTGGCAAAACATCGGCGATGCATCTTCGGGTGCAAAATCTGCGCAAGACGCGTTGGATAGCCTTTGTTCAGAACAAGAACGCGTGTTGGAACGGCTTGAGCGCGCAGGCGTCCAAGGCGATCTGGGGCCTGTCATGAACGAGGAAATGGACGCGGATTACTGGCTCAGCCAGCCCGGTTCGCCCAAGGCTGCATTGGACACCACAGATGAAGAGCCGATCACGGTGTCTTATGATGAGCTGATCCAATCTTGGCAGTAAACGGAACCCTTTGTCATGGGCGGCCTCCCTGCCCATGACCTCCACGGCGCGGCGGCGGTTTTACGGCCGTCGCGCTTTTCTATTTCACACGAATCCGGATAAGATCGTGACATGACACATATCCTTGCAATTGATCAGGGCACCACATCATCACGCACGATCGTTTTTGATCGCGACATGAAAATTGTGGCCTCAGCCCAAGAAGAATTTGAACAGCATTTTCCGCAATCAGGCTGGGTCGAACATGCCGCTGATGACCTTTGGTCGACTGTCGCAGGCACAGCACGATCCGCGATTGAACGGGCGGGGCTGGGCCCTGACGACATCGCGGCCATCGGGATCACCAATCAACGCGAGACCACTGTGGTCTGGAACAAGCACACAGGCCAAGCGATCCACAACGCAATCGTCTGGCAAGACCGCCGCACCGCTGCATATTGCCGTGAGCTTGGCGATGCCGGCCACACTGATATGATCACAGCCCGTACCGGTCTTTTATTGGACCCGTATTTTTCGGCGACCAAGCTTAAATGGATATTAGACAACACCCCCGGCGCGCGTGAAAGCGCGGCAAAGGGTGATCTTCTGTTTGGGACTGTCGACAGTTACCTGATTTGGAAAATGACCGATGGCGCGTCGCATGTGACCGACGCAACCAACGCTGCCCGGACCATGCTGTATGACATCCACAAAGGCCGTTGGAGCACTACAATCTGCGCGCTGCTCGACATTCCGATGAACATGCTTCCCGAGGTCAAGGACTGCGCGGCAGATTTCGGTACCACCCGCCCCGACCTTTTTGGGCGCGCTGTCCCGATCACCGGGGTGGCGGGCGATCAGCAGGCCGCGACCGTTGGACAGGCGTGTTTCGAACCGGGTATGCTAAAATCCACCTATGGCACGGGCTGCTTTGCGCTGCTCAATACCGGCGATACTCCTGTGACCTCGCGGAATCGCCTGCTGACAACCATCGCCTATCAGCTTGAGGGCAAACCGACCTATGCGCTTGAAGGGTCAATTTTTGTCGCAGGTGCTGTGGTGCAATGGCTGCGTGACGGGCTGAAAATCATCCGCGATGCGGCAGAAACCCAACCGCTCGCGCAGACCGCTGATGATACCCAAGACGTGATCCTTGTGCCTGCTTTCACCGGTCTTGGTGCGCCCTATTGGGATCCTGAATGTCGGGGCGCGATTTACGGGCTGACACGCAACACCGGGCCCGCAGAGCTGGCGCGCGCAGCACTTGAAAGCGTCGGTTTTCAGACCCGCGATCTGATCGAGGCCATGCACGCAGATTGGCAAGGCGAAGGGGTGCAACCTACCCTGCGCGTTGATGGCGGGATGAGTGCATCTGACTGGGCCATGCAGTTCTTAGCAGATATCATCGGCGCACCCGTTGATCGCCCCGAAGTATTGGAAACCACAGCCCTCGGGGCTGCATGGCTGGCTGGGCAGCATGTGGGGCTATACCCGAACAAAGATGAATTTGCGCAACGCTGGCGGCGTGAACAGACGTTTTCTGCCGCAATGGACGAAGACACGCGCGCGCGCAAATATAGTGGGTGGAAAAAGGCGGTCGCGGCCACGATGTCGGTCACTGCTTAGCAAAAGCTGGTATCAAGATGCGCGGTGCTGGTCGCCTATGCCCTATACATTCTGCTCTTCATTGCGCACTTCCACTGCTGTGAGTTCAGGATGCGTGCATTAAAATACACGTGACTGCCCATCGCGGCTTATTCACTGCCCCTCGGAAAATCCCATCCTGTTTCGATAGGGCCAAAACTAGCGCACTATATCACAGTCTTGGTTGGCGATCGCATCATGTAGGTTGACCTGCGTGACTTCAGCCCCATCATACAAAACAAGTATTTCTGCCGGGTCACGAAAATTCGCCGAAACCGGCACAAACGCAGCCAAACCATTATTCACGTCATCTTTGTAATACCTAAGCATATCGCGTTCTAAAATAGGTACCCGGAGCATTTCAGTGCCGATTATTTCATAGACCCTGTATGACTGATAACCTGTGAGCCAATGTGGTTTGGTGTAGCCACTATAAAACTGGCGACCTAGTTCCGCGCTTCGGCGAATATCTTGCACGTCATCAATGTCATATGGCGGATCATAGAGGTTCGGGCGTATCTCTCCACTTTCGCCGAAACTCCAAACCCCAGCGTCGTTCGAAACGTTGATCCATCCGTTCATGAACCAACCATATACATAAACGCGCCCACTGTCGGGATCATAAGGGCCCACGCCGAAAATGAAATCGCCTGTTGGCGACCACACCGCCTCCCCTTCAACGGTGCCAAAATGCAGCTTTAACATTCCTTCGCTCGGAATGCTTATTTGTGGTTCCAGACGGCTTTGTTGCACAAATGGAGCCTTGGGTTGAGTACCCCTTACCTCAGACGGATTTATGCTGCGGCGACGGTTTTCGGGATGCCCAGTGCGGTGAAGCCATTGAGAATGGCAGCGCGGATCTGGATCTCTGCGACCTGCGG
>CALLAF010000050.1 GCA_938002605.1 uncultured Paracoccaceae bacterium
TAACACCGAAATGGTGGGTTAGTCGTCCGTGTCGTCGCTGTCGGGCAGGTTAAAGAAACTGTCCGCATCTGACACGTCGCGTGGATCTGCACCGCTGTCTTCTTCATCGTCGCGTGGATCAGACAGGCTGAATGTTTCCAAGCCTGACAAGGCCGCAGGCATTTTCGGTTCTGGCTCCATACCCAACGACTGTTCGGTGCTCACCAGCTTGCGACGTTCATCGTCTGACATCGCGCCACCTTCAGAGGCTTTCTTGGCGTTTGCTTTTTGCACAGCAGCATCCAGTTCAGACTGCTTACATAGACCCAAGGCAACCGGATCAATCGGTTCGATGTTGTTGATGTTCCAATGTGTCCGTTCGCGGATCGCTTGGATTGTCGGCTTGGTGGTGCCGACCAATTTGCTGACCTGCGCGTCTGACAATTCGGGGTGGAATTTCACCAACCAATAGATGGACGCCGGGCGATCCTGACGCTTTGACAGCGGCGTATAGCGCGGACCACGGCGTTTTTCTTCGCCTGCAGATGCCGGGTTATACAAAAGCTTGAGCTTGTGCAGCGGACTGGCTTGGGCCTTGTCGATTTCTTCTTGCGTCAGTTGCTTATTCGCGATTGGGTCAAACCCTTTGACGCCAACGGCCACGTCGCCATCGGCGATCCCTTGGACTTCCAATTCGTGCAGGTCGCAAAAGTCAGCGATCTGCTTGAAGGTCATGGTCGTATTGTCGCAAAGCCAAACAGCCGTCGCTTTGGCCATAATCGGTGTATTGGACATCTTTCATCTCCTACGTATTTTCAGACAAGCCTATCCTGCGCCCTTAAACTGGGCAGACTGTAATCACAGCCGGGTTCGCATTGTCGGGGAACTTGAACCCTATATAATGGTGCAAACAGATTTAGGAAAGATCAAAATGCGCAGGCTTTTCGCCCTTTTAATCGCTATGTCCAACCCCGCCCATGCCGAGGGCGTCGCAGGCGAATTTGATTACTACGTTATGGCCCTGTCCTGGTCTGCCAATTGGTGCGCCCTCGAAGGTGACGCGCGCGGGGCAGAGCAATGCGATGATGCGGCGGATTTTGATTGGATATTGCACGGGCTTTGGCCGCAATACGAAACCGGTTACCCATCCTATTGCCGCACTGGCCACAGTGCGCCATCACGACGACAAACCGCAGAAATGACGGACATCATGGGCAGTTCTGGGCTGGCTTGGCATCAATGGCGCAAACATGGGGTCTGCACGGGGCTAAGCGCGCAAGACTACTACGCTTTGTCGCGGGTTGCCTTTGCGGCTGTCACCCGACCGCCCGTATTTCGTACAATAGACCGCGACATCACGGTTCCGGCGCATGTGATCGAAGAGGCCTTTCTTGCCGATAACCCCGATATGGCATCAGATCAGATCACGATCACCTGCAAGGATGGCTACATCCAAGAAGCGCGCATTTGCCTGACCCGTGATCTAGAATTGCGGACTTGCGGTGCTGATGTCATCCGCGATTGCGCAATGACCGACGCGTATTTCACACCCATGCGCTAAAACAAAAAAGGCGCCCGATTGGGGCGCCGATTTTAGGGTATCATGCGCGTTTAGGTCGTTGGAAGCGCGGGTTCTTGTTCGGTCATCATTGTCGTGCCGCCTTTAAGAACAATCTCTCCGCGCTCATCCTGACAACGTGGCGTGCCATCGCGGTTCAAACGCGGTGACATGTATCCTTCGATACCGTCATCGATATACCAGTGTTGGCATCCATCGGGGTCCACCCAAATGTTCGCAACACCATCAACCAAAAATCGGCCCCCGCCGTTCCCGCCGTCGTAACCACCATCGGTAATGCCGCTCCCATCACGAGAAACCTCGCAGCCCGCTAATCCAGTTGCAGCTGCGATGATAGACAGCACCCGGACAGTCATATTATTCTTCATCTTTTTTCCTCACGACGGCACTACCTGCCGCACATTTATACAACAAGTACAATTTAGATTCCATGAATGCCTTAGCACGTCACAAAAACGCTATCTAGCCTTTGCTCCGATCACGCAACCTGCCCGCAGCAAACCGCCTGCGTCAGCCGACTGCTTGGCCTGGTAAGCCCCTCAATCACATCAAAGTGGTGTTTGGCTGGGGCAATATAGATTTCGCAGCCCCAAAGGTGTGCAAGGCGCTGCGATTGCGCAATAAATACGGGGCGTTCGTCGGCACCCACCCAAACCGTAACGGGGCAATCCGGCGCGGGCATATGCACCGGGCTTTGCGCGTGTGCCTCAAGCGTATCAAGCCGCAGATCCGCGTTCATTGAAGTGTTAAGCAATGGTGTCAAATCTGCAACGGGTGAGATCGGGACGATGCCCGCAAGCCGTGTTTTCCAACCTGCATTCGGTCCAATTGCGCCCAGACGCGCGACCAGTTGAGCACCCGCTGAATGCCCGACCAACCGAATCGAGCCAGGTACCCTTTGGGCAATTACATCAACCGCTTTGGCGACTCGATTGCCAATTTGGGTGATAGTGGCTTGCGGGCATAGATCGTAGGACACAATCGCCACTGCCCACCCCTGCGCGAGCGGCCCTGCCGCAAGGTGCGACCAATAGGATTTGTCGAACATCCGCCAATAGCCCCCATGCACAAAAACAACAACCCCGCGAGCAAGCCGCGCAGGATAAAACAGGTCGAACCGCGCGCGCGGGCCTTCGCCATATGCGATATCTAATACGCTCAGCGCGTTTTTGCGAAACTGTGCGGCTTCTTGTGCCCATTTATCGGGATAGCGCGCGCCATCCGGGATATAGGCCGCGTTCGCAAATGCATCATCTAATTCCATCAGCCCCCCTTTACGCGCCCGCCGCAGACAGGTCAGATAGCGCGAAACATGACGGAGCCTACCATGCTTGAAGAATCAACCAATCTGAAATCGATGCTGACGCGGCCTGATTTGCTCTGCGAGGCGGCGTTTGTCGCGGGCGTTTGGGTACCAGCCCAAGGGCGCGCAAGTTTCGACGTCATCAACCCCGCGCGTGGCGATGTGATCGCAAGCGTGCCTGACCTGACCCGCGCCGAGGTCAATGGCGCCATCGCAGCCGCCGAAAAGGCTCAGAAATCTTGGGCGGCCCGCGCCGCCAAAGAACGCGCGCAAATTCTGCGCAAATGGTTTGACCTATTAATGGCGCACCAAGAAGATCTTGCCATCATTATGACGGCCGAACAGGGCAAACCGCTGGCTGAGGCCCGCGGCGAGGTTGCATACGGCGCGTCCTTTATCGAATGGTTTGGCGAAGAGGCCAAGCGCGTTTACGGCGAAACGATCCCCGGCCATATGCCCGACAAACGGATCACCGTGATCAAACAGCCCATCGGCGTCGCCGCCGGGATCACGCCGTGGAATTTCCCAAATGCGATGATCGCACGCAAGGTCGCCCCCGCACTTGCCGCTGGATGCGCCTTTGTTGTGCGCCCCGCGTCACAAACCCCGCTTTCAGCCTTAGCGATGGCGAAACTTGCCGAAGAAGCGGGCGTGCCTAAGGGGCTGTTTTCCGTCGTCACCTCTGACGATGCCGAAGGGATCGGCAAAGAGTTCTGCGAAAACCCCATCGTGCGCAAACTGACCTTTACCGGATCAACCCAAGTAGGGCGCATTCTGCTACGCCAAGCCGCCGACCAGGTGATGAAATGCAGCATGGAACTGGGCGGCAACGCGCCGTTTATCGTCTTTGATGATGCCGATCTTGATGCGGCCGTCGAAGGTGCGATTGCCTGCAAATTCCGCAACAACGGGCAAACCTGCGTCTGCGCTAACCGGATTTACGTACAAAAAGGGGTCTACGACGCCTTCGCCGCAAAATTCACCGCCGCCGTCAATGCGTTGCGCGTCGGCGATGGGCTATCAGACGGCACAACGCTAGGTCCGCTGATCGAACCGAAAGCGATTGATAAAGTTCAAAATCACCTTGATGACGCTTTGGCGAAAGGAGCGACTGTTTTGACAGGTGGCAAACCTCATGATCTGGGCGGTTTGTTCTTTGAACCAACCATCATCAGCAACGCCACCAAAGACATGGCCGTCAGCACCGATGAAACCTTTGGACCCTTCGCGCCTCTGTTCATGTTCGAAGACGAAGATGATGTGATTTTCCAAGCCAACGACACGATTTTTGGGTTGGCCTCGTATTTCTACGCCAAGGACCTGTCACGCGTCACCAAAGTTGCCGAAGCACTGGAATACGGGATTGTCGGGGTAAACACCGGGATCATATCAACCGAAGTTGCCCCCTTTGGCGGAGTCAAACAATCAGGTCTTGGGCGTGAAGGATCATCGCATGGGATCGAAGACTACCTTGAGATGAAATACATCTGCATGAATGTGTAGAAATTCCATAATAGAGGGATAACGTTTTTTTCTAGACCTCTTAACCAGCAAGGGTATGCCGGCTATTTCGCCTAGCGGGCGTCCAATCCTGAACTGATTGCTGAGATGGAAGCCGACGCTAGGCGACGCCTTGTCGAGACTGATAGTTAGGCTTGGGTTGCAGGCGCATGCGCTGCGGCGGCATGAAGGCAAATGGTTTCCAACCACATTTCTACCTATCTGATCACTGGCGCTTTTCGTAACGCGGTCGGTGTCATGCTATATTGCTGACGAAAGGCGCGGCTCATGGCGCTGGTGTTTTCATAGCCGCTGCGCGCTGCGATTTCCGTGATCGAAAGCGTCGTGTTTTCAATCAAGCTGCGCACCGCGATCAGGCGCCGATACCGATACACTTGCCCCGGCGGCGCGCCGAGGTCTTCGATAAATCGCCGTTGCAGTGCTTTGGCTGAACACCCAAGTTGTTGGGCGATGGCGGTGATCGCAATTGGCTCTTCGATGTTTTCGTCCATCAAGACCAAGGCCCGCGCAACCAGTTTAGACAGGATTGGTTCAATACCTGCGTCCCCAAATGGTTGGTTCGCTTGATGCAAAAACAGGGCGGCAACATCAAGACGGATCGCCTCGCCGCATTGTGCCCCGATCAGGTTTAGCACCAAATCAAACGACGCCATCGCGCCGCCGCAGGTAATCCGGTCACCATCAATGACAAACCGTTCTTTGCGGGTATCCACCTGCATAAACGCTTCGGTGAAGCTGTCAAAAATATCCGCGTGGATGGTCGCAGGCCTTCCGTCAAGCAACCCAGCCGCCGCCAACAGCCAAGACCCGGTGTCCATGCCGACCACGCATTTCGCTTTGCCACACAGTGCCCGCAGCCCCGACAATAGTTTGCTTTGGCTCAATGTTTGATGACCATAGCTGGCAACAACCATCAAATAATCGCAACCCAAATCGGCGCCGGTTGCGGCTTGGGTTTCCACCAACATTTCGCTTGATGATCGTACCACCCCACCGGCCAAAGACAACAGCCTCCACTGGTATAGCCTCTGCCCCGACACCGTGTTGGCCGCACGAAAGGGCTCTAGCGTGTTGGCCAAGCAATGGTTCGAGAACCCATCAAAAAGCAAAACGACAATTTTGGTGGTGCCTGATGAATTTTTTGTCCATTTTTGCATATTTTCGTCTAACACAGCACATCATGGCGTTTCAATCCATGTAGGCTTTTGCGAAATCGCAAAGGAAATTAATATGCCATTGGAAATGAATTCCGACGTTTTCATCACTTGTGCCGTGACTGGATCCGGTAGCAGCCAAGACCGTTCACCCCATGTGCCCCGCAGCCCCGAACAGATCGCAAACTCGGCGATTGCGGCCGCGAAAGCAGGCGCTGCGATTGTGCATTGCCATGTGCGCGATCCTGAAACAGGTGTGCCGTCACGCGATCCAAAGCTATACCGCGAAGTAACTGACCGTATCCGTGACGCTGATGTCGATGTAGTTTTGAATCTGACCGCTGGCATGGGTGGCGATATGGTGTTTGGTCCGCCATCTGCACCGCTTCCGTTGGCTGCAGGCACCGATATGGTCAGCGCCGAAGAGCGGCTTGTGCATATCGAAGAATGCCGCCCCGAAATCTGTACGCTGGACTGCGGCACGATGAACTTTGCAGAAGCAGATTACGTCATGACCAACACGCCCGGCATGCTGACAACGATGGGCGCACGTATGGAAGAATTGGGCGTAAAGCCCGAGATCGAAGCCTTTGACACGGGCCACCTTTGGTATGCCAAACAGTTGGTCAAAGATGGTGTATTGTCTTCACCTGCGCTTGTGCAACTGTGCATGGGTATTCCGTGGGGCGCGCCGAACGATCTGAATACCTTTATGGCCATGGTCAACAATGTCCCCGAAGATTGGAATTGGTCTGCCTTTTCGATTGGACGCGATGAGATGGCTTATCTGGCGGCCTCTGTGCTGGCCGGAGGTAATGTGCGTGTTGGTCTCGAAGACAATCTTTGGCTTGCCAAAGGTGAATTGGCCACGAACGAAGCACTGGTCGCACGCGCCGTGACAATTATCGAAGGCATGGGTTCCAAAATCATGGGCCCAGCCGCCGTTCGCGAAAAACTGGGTCTCACAAAGCAGGCCGCACAATGACAAAGATAGCAGCAATCATCGGCGGCGGTGTCATTGGCGGAGGTTGGGCTGCACGGTTTGCCCTATCGGGTTGGGACGTCAAAATATTTGACCCCGACCCAGAAGCAGAGCGCAAAATAAGCGAAGTGCTGGCAAATGCCCGGCGATCATTACCAGCCTTGTCCGAAGTCGCGCTTCCCACTGAGGGGCAAATTACCTTTGCCCCGACAATCGCCGACGCCGTCAGCGATGCAGATTGGATTCAAGAAAGCGCACCAGAGCGGCTTGAGGTGAAGCACAGCATCTTAAACGACATTCAGACGCATTGCCGTGCGGATGCCTTGATCGGGTCATCGACATCTGGCTTTAAGCCGTCAGAATTACAGCAAGGGGCGCAGCGGCCGACGCAAATATTTGTCGCCCACCCCTTTAACCCAGTGTATCTGCTGCCGCTGATCGAATTGGTCGGCGACGACGCAACAACAACCCGCGCACATGACATGTTGCTAGACATCGGCATGAAGCCGTTGAAGGTGCGCAAAGAAATCGACGCGCATATCGCCGATCGTTTCCTAGAGGCCGTCTGGCGCGAGGCCCTATGGCTGATCAAAGACGGCATCGCCACAACCGAAGAAATCGATGATGCGATCCGCTTTGGCTTTGGTCTGCGCTGGGGGCAAATGGGGTTGTTTGAAACCTACCGCGTCGCGGGCGGCGAAGCCGGCATGGCCCATTTCATCGCGCAGTTTGGACCTTGCCTGCAATGGCCCTGGACCAAACTAATGGATGTGCCAGAGCTGACGGATGAATTGGTAACGATGATCGCAGATCAGTCTGACGCCCAATCCGGCGCACATTCCATCCGTGAATTGGAACGAATTCGTGACGACAATCTGGTGTCCATGATGCGGTCTCTTAAGGGGCGCGATTGGGGGGCTGGCGCGTTGCTGAATGAACATGATGTACGGCTTAGCGCCCAAACGGCACCTGATTTCACTAAGCCAATTATCAGCGTCGCACGCGCGATCCCAATTGACTGGACCGATTACAACGGTCACATGAACGAAAGCCGCTATGGGCAGGTGTGGTCTGACGCCGCCGATGCGTTGATGACTTTGATTGGGGCAGATGCTGACTACATCAAATCTGGGCTTAGCTATTTCACCGTCGATACCCACACGAAATTTCTTGATGAATGCCATGCAGGCGACACGATCACTGTAACCACCCACATTCTTGAAGGGGCAGGCAAAAAGCTGCGGCTGTTCCACGAAATGAAAAATGCGCGCGGCGATGTCGTTGCGAGCTGCAATCAATTCTTGCTGCACGTCAGCTTGGAAACACGCAAATCCTGCGACCCTGCCCCACATGTTGCCGATAAAATGGCCGCAATCATCGCAGCCCAAGCAGCCCTGCCCAAGCCGGAGAACACCTAATGCATTTTGGTTTGACAGAAGAACAAGACATGATCGTATCGACGGTACGATCCTTTGTCGAAAACGAAATCTACCCGCATGAAGCCGAAGTTGAACGCACAGGCGAGGTCCCACATGACGTAGCCGAAGCGATCAAACAAAAAACGCTCGATCTTGGATTTTACGCCTGTAACTTCCCCGAAAGCGTCGGTGGCGCGGGGCTGTCCCACCTTGAATTTGCGCTGGTTGAGCGCGAATTAGGCCGTGGGTCGATGGCGCTGAACCACTTCTTTGGACGCCCACAAAACATTTTAATGGCCTGCGAAGGCGACCAGATCGAACGTTACCTGACCCCTGCGGTCCGTGGCGAAAAAATGGATGCACTGGCGATGACAGAACCAGATGCGGGATCCGATGTGCGCGGCATGAAATGTTCGGCCAAACGCGAAGGCGGCGATTGGGTTTTGAACGGAACCAAGCATTTCATTTCGGGCGCTGATCACGCCGATTTTGTGATTGTCTTTGTCGCGACCGGCGAAGACGACACGCCGCGCGGCCCGAAAAAACGGATCACTACGTTCTTGGTCGACCGCGGCACGCCCGGCTTTACCATCCGAGACGGATATAAATCGGTGTCGCACCGCGGCTACAAGAACATGATCTTAGAATTCGATAATTGCCGCCTACCCGACGCACAAGTGCTTGGCGAAGTCGACGGCGGTTTCGCGGTCATGAACGAATGGCTTTACGCCACGCGGATCACAGTTGCCACGATGTCCGTGGGTCGGGCACGCCGTTGTTTTGAGATGGCTTTGAACTACGCGGCAGAGCGCAAACAATTCGGCCAACAAATCGGAAAATTTCAAGGGATCAGTTTCCAAATCGCTGATATGATAACGGAAATTGATGCCGCTGATCACCTAACGATGGCCGCCGCTTGGCGCTTGGATCAAGGGCTTCCTGCGAACCGCGAAATCGCGAGCGCGAAACTCTACGCCTCTGAAATGCTGGCACGGGTCACCGATGCTACCTTGCAGATTTATGGTGGTATGGGCCTGATGGATGACTTCCCAATTGAACGGTTTTGGCGTGATGCGCGGGTTGAACGCATTTGGGACGGCACATCCGAAATTCAGCGCCACATTATCAGTCGCGACCTCTTGCGCCCGCTTGGCGCATAAGGGGCGGACGATGGCTGATCTGGAACGTTTGTTGCGCCCTCAATCCATTGCCGTGGTTGGCGGCGGGGCATGGTGCGAAGCTGTCATCGCGCAGAACCAAAAAATTGGGTTTGCGGGCGAAATTTGGCCGGTCCACCCCAAACGGGACATGGTCGCAGGTCTACCCGCCTATCGCAGTTTGGCAGATTTGCCCGCCGCGCCTGATGCGACCTTTATCGGGGTTAACCGCAACGCCACGATTGATTTGGTCGGCGAATTACACGCGCTTGGCGCGGGCGGCGCGGTTTGCTTTGCCAGCGGGTTCAAGGAAACCGATGATGGGGACATTTTGAACGACCAATTGTTGGCAGCGGCTGGTGATATGCCCATTTTGGGGCCAAATTGTTATGGCGTTTTGAATATGGTGGATCAGGTGGCGCTTTGGCCGGATCAACATGGGTTGCGTCCAGTTGAAACAGGCGTCGCGATCCTGACCCAATCGTCAAATATCGCGATCAATTTAACCATGCAGCAACGCGGCCTGCCGATCACCTATGCGATCACTGCAGGCAATCAAGCCCAGCAAGGGCTGGCGCACATCGCACAGATGGTCATTCGTGACGACCGGGTAACGGCGCTTGGGCTCTATATCGAAAGCTTTGGCGATGTGACCGCCTTTGAAGAACTGGCCCGATTGTCGCAAGAGCTTAACAAGCCCATCGTCGCGCTGAAGGTAGGCCGATCCACGGAATCGCAAATCGCGACCGTTTCGCATACGGCATCACTTGCTGGCAGTAGCGCGGGGTCTGACGCGCTTCTTACCCGGCTTGGGATTGCGAGCGTGACATCCCCGGTGGCGCTGCTTGAGACCTTAAAAATCCTGCATTGCCACGGCCCCCTGACTGGCAACCGGATTGCATCGCTTAGCTGTTCGGGCGGCGAAGCAAGTGTGATGGCAGATACTGCCACAGATTTTGGGGTGGTCTTCCCCCCATTGCAACCACATCAAGCCCACGAATTGGATAAGCATCTAAGCGCGCTTGTGCATCTGGCAAACCCATTGGATTATCATACGCAAATCTGGCGCGATAAGGCGGCGATGACGGCCGTTTATGCCGCCATGACCGGGGACGATATCGACTTGACGCTTATCGTGCTTGATTTCCCCCGGCTAGATATTTGCGACGCCCAAGACTGGATGATCGCAATTGAAGCAGTCGAAGAAGCCGCCCAGCAAACAGGTCGTCCGTTTGGCGTGATCGCATCAATGGCTGAAAACTTGCCGGAATCAATTTCTCAACGGCTGCTTGCCGCTGGGATCGTGCCACTATGTGATTTTGGAACCGCCTGTGCGGCCATCCATGCAGCTTCACAAGTTGGTACGACGACCCAACCCCCAGTGCTGACTGCACATGTCTTTGCCACAACCGCCGCCCAAAGCGAAGGCGAAGCAAAACGCGCCCTTGCGGCCTATGGCATGGATATCCCGCAAAGCGCCGCCGGTCTGTCGATCGTTAGCTTGGCAACACAGGTCGAAAAAATTGGGTTTCCGGTTGTTCTAAAGGGAGAAGGCATCGCACATAAAACCGAAGCCGGGGCTGTTGTGCTTGGTATCACGGACACGGATCACCTTCTTAAGGCCGCGCAAGCGATGCCCACGACCAGCTTTTTGGTCGAAGAAATGATCATGGGCACCGTTGCGGAACTATTGGTTGGCGTTGTCGCGGACCCTGCGCATGGCTTTGTTTTGACCTTGGCGGCAGGGGGGACGCTGACCGAATTGCTTGATGACCGCCAATCGCTCCTGCTGCCCACGACACAAGATGACATCCGCGACGCACTGGGCAAATTGAAAATCAACGCGCTGCTTACTGGCTTTCGTGGTGGTGCCCCGGCCGATATCGACGCCATCATCGCAACGGTCATGCATCTGCAAACCTATGTTATCGACCACGCCGCCCAGATCGCGGAAATTGAGATCAACCCGTTGATATGCACAAATGACCGCGCAATCATTACCGACGCACTTTTGGTGAAAGGAACATCATGACAAGCCCCGTAAAAACCCGCCGTGAAGGCGCGATTTTAGAGGTGGTCTTGGATCGCCCCAAAGCCAACGCCATCGATCTGCAAACCAGCCGTATCCTAGGCGAAACATTTGCCCAGTTTCGCGATGATCCCGAACTGCGGGTCGCCATTATCACGGGTGCTGGCGAAAAATTCTTTTGCCCCGGCTGGGATCTAAAAGCCGCGGCTGACGGTGACGAAGTCGACGGCGATTACGGGGTTGGCGGCTTTGGCGGCCTGCAAGAATTGCGCGACATGAACAAACCCGTCATCGCTGCGGTGAATGGGATTTGCTGCGGCGGCGGGCTTGAATTGGCCCTGTCCGCTGACATTATTTTGGCGGCAGATCATGCAAGCTTTGCCTTGCCTGAAATCACGTCAGGGACGGTGGCCGATGCTGCTTCTGTGAAACTGCCCAAACGCATCCCCTATCACATCGCGATGGAAATGCTGTTTACGGGCCGGTGGTTGGATGCAGAGGAAGCCCACCGTTGGGGATTTGTGAACCATATCCACCCAGCCGATGAATTGATTGCACAGGCCTGGGACATGGCGCGCACATTGGCATCAGGGCCGCCGCTGGTCTATGCGGCGATCAAGGAAATCGTGCGCGATGCAGAAGATAGCAAATTCCAAGACGCGATGAACCGTATCACCAAACGCCAGCTAAAAACAATCGACGTACTGTACGGGTCCGACGACAACGCCGAAGGCGCGCGCGCATTTGCCGAAAAACGCGATCCTGTTTGGAAAGGGCGTTAACCCGCCCGCACAGTGAGCAAAAGCGCACGAAGTCATCAAATGTATGGCCCGCATTCTGCACATGCGGGCCATATTCAAGATCAAACGCTTGGCGTTTCGGAAACGTCTGATACTGGCTTTCTGCGCCCACCACCGGCCCAATTAACTGCGCGTTCGCCCAGCGTTTTAAATTTCTTAGAGGCGCTATCCAGTTTGGCTTCCCATTCTGGATTGGGCGTTTGGCCTTCGGTCACCTTAAAGAATGCCTGTAGAAGGCAGGCGATCGCAAAGGGCTCGATCACGGCGACCTTCACAGCCCAAGCGAACAAAATCGCAAAGACCATACCACCCGCCGACCACGCGCTCGGCATCACATAAACAATTGCCGCAGCCGGGGCCAGCATCAGCAAAAACACAACCAACGACAGCCCCCATGTGAACAACGTCAGCCAAGCTGCATTTATCAACATTGGCTTGGCGTTCTGGCCGTAAAGCACCAGCGCCTCTTTGGCAGAGGCATAAGGGTTTTCGGCGCGGGTGCGCAATCCATGGGCCAAGATCACCTCGTCCACCAATCCAACGGCGAGCTTCAGATAGGCGCGGACCAAGGCCATCACCTTATCAAGCCCCGGAATAGGCAGTATTGTAAGCAGACCTTGGATCAATCCGGTGACGGCTCTCCCCACCCCACATTGTCGTGCTTGCTAGGAAATCGTTGTCACCGAACCCACCAACGCCGCAACCTATCCCGGCACCGGTCCCCGTCGCCAGAATATAAGCAAGGGCGATGCCAAAATAGACAACGATCCGAAACAACAGGAACGGTGCCGTCTTGCGCATCAATCCCAGCGCAGTTCCCATACCAAAACCCCACATGGTATGTGTTCTTTTTATAAAAATATCTTCAATGGGCCTTACGATACGCGCAAAATCGCCGCAAAAAGCCGTTGGCAAAGCGTCTGGGACGCGTCCTTCTTGGCAGGGATCATAATTTTGCGTAGTCAAGAAGCAGTCGCGCGCAGCATAACGAGGGATATTTTGGACCAACAGGCACAGCTCATGCGCCGTATTGCAGACGGTGATCGGACCGCATTGGCCGCGCTTTACCGCGCATTAGAAAAACCCGTCTACAGATTTATTCTGTCAAAATTGAACGATCCGCACGAGTCATCCGACATACTTCATGACGTGTTTATCGAAGTCTGGCGCTCGGCCAGTCGTTTTGAAGGGAGATCGAAAGTGCAGACGTGGATATTTGGCATTGCTTACCGCAAGGTGATCGACCGACACCGCAAGGCTGGCCGCACCAGCGTGACCGATACCCCACCCGAAGTCGTTGATGACAGCGATAGCGCGGAAACCTGCATTGTCGCCAGTCAAGACGCAGCCCAAGTCCGGCACTGTATGGATGGCCTGAGCGATGAACATCGCAGCGCCATTGCCTTGGCTTTTTGGGAAGACATGAGCTACCGCGAAATTGCAAAGGTCTGTGACACCGCCGAGGGTACGATCAAAACGCGGATATTCCACGCGAAAAAGCTGCTAATGCGCTGCCTGTCTGCCTTTGAAACGGGGGCCGCAACATGAGTATGTCATCGCAAGACGCGGCACTATTGCTCCCCTTCCTTGCCAATGGGACGTTAGAAGGCGCAGAACTGGCGCAGGTCCAAGCTGCCGTTGAAAATGATCCAGCCCTTGCCGCAGAATTGACCGCGCTCAAAAACATGCGTGCAACGATGCAAGCCGAGGATACTGGGTTTAGCCCCGGCGAATTGGGGCTTGCGCGGCTCATGCGCGACGTTGATGCCCCTGCAGCGCAATCCGCAGCCCCGCGCGCGCGTATCTGGCAAGTCGCGGCTGCGGTTCTTCTTGCGGTGGTGCTTGGGCAAACGGCGCTGCTCGTGCAACCCGGTGATACCGGGTCCGGGTTTGAACTTGCTGGTGAAACCCCCGCAGCCTTCACGATTACTGTCGCGCCTGACACACCTGAATCCGCCTTGCGTGCGTTATTGCTTGAAGCTGAGGTTGAAATTGTGTCTGGCCCTTCCGCACTTGGGCTTTACCGCTTGGCCTTGCTCGATGGGGCCGACATAAACGTCGCCAAAGCCCGGCTACAAGCTGCTACAACTATTATTGAGTCGCTCGACTAGGTACTTGAAACCAAGAGGTATGTAATGCCATCCAATCCGTTTTGTCGTCTGTTGCAGGTCGTTGCCTTAATTATTCTGGGGGCACTGCCAAACCTTGCTGCGGCGCAAATCACCGCCCCAGCACCAATAACAGAAACGAACGAGCGCGATGATCGGCCGCGCCCGATATGGCCAGAGCGCGATGTCGATGTCGCCTATCTATCGCGGGACCGCGCTGAATTTGTCGTGAGCGGTCCGATCAGTACCGCGCCCATCGCCGTTTCTGCGCTCGAAGATGCGGGTGCAAACCTTATTTCATCGCGCGATCTGGTTCCACTTGATCGGCGTATGATGGTGTTTGATATTGGTCGCCAGCTTGATCGTGAGGTCGCGCAGCGCTTGCTAGACCGAACAGGGTCTGGTCATCGGGTTGATTTCAACAACCTATACCAATTCGCGCAGGGGGCACCCCGGCTTTATGCGTCAAGTCTTATCGGCGATAGCGGTGCATGCCGCCAGCGCCAAAACCAAAAGATCGGGCTTATCGACGGCCCAGTTGATGTCACGCACCCGGCCTTGCAGCGGGCAGCCGTTACCACCCAGACCGCTTTATTCGGCGACCAACGCGCCTCTGGTGCGCGGCACGGCACGGCCGTTGCGGCCCTCATTGTCGGTGAAGATCCGAATGACACCTTGTTAGGCTACGCCCCCGGCGCGCACCTGTTTACGATGAACGCATTTGCCCGCGAACATAGTGGGGTGGCAGCAGATGTTGACCGGATCGCCGCTTCGCTCAGTTGGATGCTGTCCAACGATGTATACCTGATCAACATGTCCTTTGCCGGGCCGCCAAACGAGGTTCTTGAAGATATTCTCACACAAGCCGAACAAGCCGGCGCGATCATGATTGCGGCGGCCGGCAACGGCGGGCGCGACGCTGAAACGCTGCCTGCCGTATCGCCATCAGTAATCGCGGTGACCGCCGTTGATGCGGCGATGCGGCGGTATCGCTCTGCCAATTGGGGCGATCATATCGCATTTGCGGCACCGGGTGTGGACATCTATGTCGCGCGCCCCAATGGCGGCGGCTATGCGACGGGAACATCCTATGCTGCGCCGATCATCACCGCACTTGCTGCGCGTGTTGGAGGGAACTCTGTTGGCGTGGTGCGGGAACGGCTGCGCACCCAAGCCGTAGACCTTGGTGACCCCGGGCATGACCCGCAGAATGGTTGGGGGCTTGTCCGCGATATCGGCTGCTAGGCGTTCACAGCAACCCGGCACTTTCAGGGATGGGTGATATCAACGGCTGTCCATTTTTCCACGCGATCAGGTTATCAATCGCCAAATCCCCCATCGCGCGGCGCGTTTCAACGGTTGCGCTCCCGATATGCGGGGTCAAAATGACGTTGGGAAGCGCGCGCAAAGCTGCGGGGATATGGGGCTCGGTTGCGAAAACATCCAAAGCGGCAGTACCCAATCGCCCGTCTTGCAAGGCGGCAATAAGCGCGACCTCATCAACGACAGACCCGCGTCCAACGTTGATCAAAACGCCTTCCGGACCCAGCGCATCCATGACAGCACGGTCAATCAAATGATAGGTTGCGGCACCACCCGGTGCCACGCAGATTAGCGCATCGCAATCGCGGGCCATCGCCACCAAATCATCATAGTAGTCGAAAGGCACATCTTGCCGTGAGCGCCCATAATAGACAATCGTGGGATCAAACGGCGCGAGCTTCGCCGCAATCGCTTTGCCGATCCGCCCAAGCCCCAAGATCCCGATCTTCCGTTTGTCTGCGGAGCGGGCCAAAGGCAGGTTCCCCGTTTCAGCCCAATTACCACTGCGTGCATTTGCCATTTCGGCTTCAAAATTCCGCAGCGCTGCGATGTAAAGCAAGATCGCCGTTGTCGCGACCTCTTGGTTCAGCACATTTGGCGTATGACAAACGGGCACACCCCGCGCGGTCGCGGCATCTGTGTCGATCCCGTCATAGCCAACCCCATTGCTACTGATGATTTCGAGATTGAGAAGCTGCGAAAAAATATCAGCAGGCACACCTAAGTGGCCATTAGTCAGAACAAACCGAACGCCTTCACCATACTGTGCCAACCAAGCACCCTTATCGACATCGGCAAGTAAAGTTGCATCAAATGCAGCCTCAATCCGCTTACGCATGTCATCCGTGATTGTGCTCAGGATAAGGAGTTCTGACATCGCGGGCTTCCTTCAACGACGGTCCGCATGCATCGCGCAGCCAGACAATTGTGTCAAATACATAGGTTGAGAGCAGATTGAGTATATGAGTTTAAAATGTATACTAGTAACCCTGTTGCTTTACACGAAGCGAGCCGTTACGCCAATGGCAACGACAAATTGGAGGAAACCATGACACAACCACATATTGGATTTATTGGGCTGGGCCTAATGGGCGGGGCGATGGTGTCGCGACTACAGGATCAAGGCTATGAAGTCACCGTTCTTGGTAACCGGGACCGGACAGAAATTGACAAAGCCATCGCGCGCGGCGCGACCGAGGCCACATCTGCGCGTGACGTAGCAGCAAACTGTGACGTTGTGCTGCTGTGCATGGGAACATCAGAGCACGTCGAAGGTCGGATGCGTGGCGATGACGGTGTTATCGCGGGGATGAAACCCGGTCAGATCGTGATCGATTTCGGCACCTCCCTGCCCGGTTCGACGCGTGCTTTGGGCGAAGAAGTCGCCGCTGCGGGCGGCACCTATTTGGACGCACCGATTGGTCGCACGCCAACCCAAGCGCTTGACGGCAAATTGAACCTGATGTGTTCAGGCGACAAAGCCGCTTTTGATCAGGTCCTGCCCGTGCTGAATGATCTGGGCGAAAACGTCTTTCACCTTGGCCAATTGGGCAACGGTCATGCGATCAAGCTGATCAACAACTTCTTTGGTCAAACGATTGGTGCTGCCTTGGGCGAAGCATTTACCATGGGCGACATCGTCGGTGTTGATCGCCATCAGCTGTTTGACGTGATCTTTGCAGGTCCACTTGGATCACCGTTTATGGATCTTTGGTCAGCCTATGCGCTTGAAGGCGATCCAAACAAACTGGCATTCTCAATCCGCAACGCGACCAAAGATGTGGGCTATTACGACCAGATGGCACGCGACGCAGGCGCACCATCGATCATGGCTGCAGGCGCGCTTGGCGCCTTGCGCGATGCAGTTGATCAGGGGCGCGGTGACGCGATGGTTCCCGAAATGCTCGACTATTTCGCTGATCGTTTGAAGCCAAGCTAAACACCCCCTGCGCCCCCGGCATCGGTGGGGCGCAGCTACCCCCGACCGATAAATGGCATGGTCGACGCCATCACAGTCACAAATTGCACATTCGCGGATAGCGGTAGTTTGGCCATATGGACCAACGTATCGGCAACATGCGCGACATCCATCACAGGTTCGGATTTGATCGAAAGATCCGCCTGTGGCACCCCTTTTTCAAATTGCACCGTCATTTCAGACGCAGCATTGCCAATATCAATCTGACCGCAAACGATGTTGTAGGGGCGTCCGTCTAATGACACCGATCGGGTCATCCCCGTTATCGCATGTTTTGACGCCGTATAGGGTGTTGATCCCGGTCGCGGCACAGCCGCCGAAATCGACCCGTTATTGATGATACGCCCGCCTTGCGGGTCTTGCTTGCGCATCAGATTGAAAGCACCGCGCGCGGCAAGGAATGCGCCGTATAGGTTCACGTTGATCACAGTTAAGAAATCTTCAGGCGGGATATCCCCAATCGGCGCGGCCTTCACGTTGTTGCCCGCGTTATTAAACAGCAAATCCAAGCGCCCATAGTCGCGTTCAATCTGCGCGAACAATGAATCAACGGCATTGGCATCCGTAACATCGCAGGCAATCGCGGCACCGCTTTGCATCATCGCTACGGTTTCCTCTAAGGCTGCGATTTTGCGGCCTGTCACCACAACATTGAACCCGTTTTGCGCGAGCGCCACCGCGCAGGCCCGCCCAATTCCGGACCCGCCACCCGTTACCAATGCAATTTTTGTCACGCTTATTCTCCCCTATTTTACATAAACATAGCACCAAAATATGCGCTTGGGTGCATCTAATTGTAGGACCGACATCAAACATAAGTCTTGATTGGGGGGCGCTGACAGGGCATGTAACGGCCACAATATCGGGAGAACCAGTCTACTGGTGCCGAAGGAGCAACCGCCTCGGAAACTCTCAGGCCAACGGACCGATGTTGATACGAAGACTCTGGAGAGTGGCACATCAGCGTGCCCGCCGAAGGGATAGCAATCTCAGGCGCAAGGACAGAGGGGGCATCACACGCAGGGCTTTCGCCGTTGCGTCAAAGTGGTGCCGTTAGATATTTTCATATCTGATCGGCCGAATGGAAAGAGGCCGTTGATGTCCGACTTACTGCGCACTGCGCTTTATGACTTGCATGTAGAACTTGGGGCCAAAATGGTGCCTTTTGCGGGCTATGCTATGCCCGTGCAATACCCGATGGGCGTGATGCAAGAACACACGCACACCCGTACCAAAGCCGGGTTATTTGACGTCAGCCATATGGGCCAAGTGATCGTGAAGGGCGATGATTTTGAAACGGCGGCACTGGCGCTCGAATCTTTGATCCCTGTCAGCATTCTGGGACTGGCTGAAAACCGTCAGCGCTATGGTTTTTTCACCAATGACGCGGGCGGCATCATGGATGATCTGATGCTCGCCAACCGTGGCGACCATGTTTTTGTCGTGGTGAACGCGGCCTGCAAGGCTGCGGATATCGCGCATATGCAATCAAACCTGACTGGCGTCACGGTTACCGAAATCACGGACCGTTCGTTGCTGGCACTTCAGGGCCCGACAGCAGAAACAGTTTTAGCAGCGCTTGATCCCAAAGCCGCCGCCATGCGGTTCATGGATGTCGCGACACTCACGCTTGCAGGCGTAGAATGCTGGGTATCGCGGTCCGGCTACACGGGCGAAGATGGGTATGAAATTTCAGTACCATCTGCACAGGTCAGCGCGTTGGCCAAGCTGCTTTTGTCGCATGATGACGTGGCCCCCATTGGGCTGGGCGCACGCGATAGTTTGCGACTTGAAGCCGGGCTTTGCCTATATGGCCACGACATTGACGCAGACGCCACACCAACAGCGGCCGCATTAAACTGGGCAATCCAAAAGGTGCGCCGCGCAGGTGGCGACCGCGCAGGCGGATTTCCCGGTGCTGATGTTATCCTCGCCGAAATCGCAAATGGGGCCGAAGCAAAACGCGTTGGCCTGCGTCCCGAAGGGCGCGCGCCAATGCGCGAAGGCGTGCAGCTTTTCGCTGATGCCGACGCCGACAATCCAATCGGGGAAATCACATCTGGCGGCTTTGGCCCTACCATTGGGGGGCCTGTCGCGATGGGCTATCTACCCACGAATTTGGCCACCACCGGAACCACCGTATACGGCGAATTGCGCGGCAAACGCCTGCCGCTGACGGTCGCGCCCCTGCCCTTCACCCCAGCGAATTTCAAACGTTAATCAGCTACGGAGACATAAAAATGAAATATACCGAAGAACACGAATGGCTACGCACCGAAGGCGATGTTGTTGTTGTCGGCATCACCGAACACGCAACCACACAACTGGGCGATATCGTCTTTGTTGAATTGCCCGAAACAGGCACCACCGTCGAAAAAGACGACGAAGTTGTCGTGATCGAAAGCGTCAAGGCCGCATCTGATATCATGGCCCCCATCGACGGAGAAATCGTCGCTGTAAATGATGCCTTGGGCGATAACCCCGGTCTCGTGAATGAAGACGCCGCAGGCGAAGGCTGGTTTTTTAAGATCAAACCATCCGACCCGTCGCAGATGGACAGCTACATGGACGAAGCTGCCTATACTTCCTTGATCTCTTAACGACCGGACCTTGTCATGACTTTCACCCCCACCGACTATCTGCCTTATGATTTCGCCAATCGTCGCCACATCGGCCCTTCTCCGGCCGAGATGGATGACATGCTAAATGTCGTGGGGGCGGATGATCTTGATGCGTTGATCGCGGACACGCTGCCCGCGAAAATTCTGCAAGAAAAGCCGCTCGAATTTGGCAGACCACTATCAGAACGCGAACTGCTGCATCACATGAAGGTCACTGCGTCAAAAAACAAAGTGCTGACCTCACTGATCGGGCAAGGGTACCACGGCACCGTCACGCCGCCCGCAATCCAGCGCAATATCTTGGAAAACCCTGCTTGGTACACGGCCTATACGCCCTATCAGCCCGAGATTTCCCAAGGGCGGCTTGAAGCGCTGCTGAACTTTCAAACGATGGTGTCTGACCTGACAGGGCTTGAAATCGCGAACGCGTCGCTGCTCGACGAAGCCACCGCCTGCGCCGAGGCCATGACAATGGCCCAACGCATTGCCAAGACCAAGGTTAAGGGCTTTTTCATCGACGAAAATTGCCACCCGCAAAACATCGCCGTCATGAAGACCCGTGCCGCCCCGCTTGGGATTGAAATTACAGTGGGCCACCCCGATGATCTGGATGCCGGCACCGTTTTCGGCGCGATTTTTCAGTTTCCGGGCACTCACGGCCATTTACGCGATTTCACAGCTGAAATGGAAAAGCTTCACGCAGCCAAGGCGATTGGCGTCATAGCCGCAGACCCAATGTCGCTGACTTTACTCAAAGAACCGGGCGCGATGGGCGCTGATATTGCCGTGGGCAGCACGCAACGCTTTGGCGTGCCAGTGGGCTATGGTGGCCCCCATGCTGCCTATATGGCGACCAAAAAGAACTACGCGCGCTCTATGCCGGGCCGCATTGTTGGGGTGTCCATTGATAGCCTTGGCAATCGCGCCTACCGCCTATCGTTACAAACGCGCGAACAACACATCCGTCGCGAAAAAGCGACATCGAATGTCTGCACAGCACAGGCGCTTTTGGCGGTGATGGCCGGTTTCTATGGGGTGTTTCACGGGCCCGTTGGTCTGCGCGCGATTGCCCAGCGTATCCACCGTAAAACCGCGCGCTTGGCCGAAGGGCTGCGCGTTGCCGGGTTTGAACTTCATCCCGCGACGTTCTTTGATACGATCACCGTCAACGTCGGCCCGATGCAAGCAGCCGTGATGAAATCTGCCGTCGACGAAGGCATCAACCTACGCAAAGTGGGGACAACGCAGGTGGGTATCACGCTGGACGAACGTACCCGTTCCAGCACCATCGAAGCCGTCTGGCGCGCCTTTGGGATCGACCGGATAGACAAAGATTACACGCCGCATTACCACGTACCCCAAAAGCTGATCCGCAAGTCAGATTTCATGACCCACCCGGTGTTTCACATGAACCGATCCGAGACAGAAATGATGCGCTACATGCGCCGCCTTGCAGATCGCGATTTGGCTTTGGACCGCGCCATGATCCCGCTGGGGTCTTGCACGATGAAGCTCAATTCAGCCGCTGAAATGATGCCCGTTTCTTGGGATGAGTTTTCACTACTGCACCCCTATATCCCGCGCGATCAAGCAGCCGGGTATATGGAAATGATCGACGATCTATCTGCGAAGCTGTACGATGTCACAGGCTATGACGCGATTTCCATGCAGCCTAATTCGGGCGCGCAGGGCGAATACGCAGGCCTGCTGAGCATTGCAGGCTACCACCGTGCAAATGGCCAAGATCACCGCAATATCTGCCTGATCCCAATGTCAGCACATGGGACAAACCCTGCCTCGGCGCAGATGGTTGGTTGGAAAGTTATCCCGGTGAAATCCGCTGAAAACGGCGATATTGACCTTGATGATTTCCGCGCAAAGGCGACAGAACATGCAGATAACCTAGCCGCTTGCATGATCACCTATCCGTCCACCCACGGTGTGTTCGAAGAAACGGTGATCGATGTCTGCAGGATCGTGCATGACCACGGGGGGCAGGTTTACATCGACGGCGCTAACATGAACGCAATGGTGGGCCTGTCACGGCCCGGTGATTTGGGTGGCGACGTCAGCCACCTGAACCTGCACAAAACCTTTTGTATTCCGCATGGCGGTGGCGGCCCCGGTATGGGGCCGATTGGCGTCAAGAGCCACCTAATCGCACATCTGCCCGGAGATCCAACAAGCGGCGAAGGCGCGGTGTCTGCCGCCGCATTCGGGTCGCCATCCTTGTTACCAATCTCTTGGGCCTATTGCCTGATGATGGGCGGTGAGGGGCTGACCCAAGCAACGCGGGTGGCGATTTTGAACGCCAATTACATCGCAAAGCGGCTCGAAGGGGCGTTTGACGTGCTTTACAAAGGTCCATCTGGACGGGTCGCGCATGAATGCATCATCGACACGCGGCCCTATGCCGAAAGCGCAGGTGTGACCGTGGATGACATTGCCAAGCGCCTGATCGATTGCGGCTTCCACGCCCCAACCATGAGCTGGCCGGTTGCGGGCACTTTGATGATCGAACCCACGGAATCCGAAAACAAAGCCGAACTTGATCGGTTTTGCGACGCGATGCTGGCCATTCGGGAGGAAATTCGCGAGATCGAAGAGGGCAAGATTGACGCGGAAAACAACCCGCTCAAGAATGCACCTCACACGATGGAAGACCTCGTGAAAGATTGGGAACGGCCCTATAGCCGTGAAACGGGCTGCTTCCCGCCCGGCGCGTTCCGGGTCGACAAGTATTGGCCGCCTGTGAACCGCGTCGATAACGCATGGGGCGACCGTAATCTGACCTGCAGCTGCCCTCCGATGGAAAGCTATACCGACGCAGATATATAGCCTGCTCGAGAGAAGCATCAATCGGCACGAGCGCGCGGGTAAAACCGCGTGTGACCTGCCTGTCACGATGCGCACATTGATGCCTTTACTATTGATTGTCGAGGGCTTTGGTGGGATTAGAAACGCAAAGAGCTTTGCATAAGGGGTACTCAATTGGGTGTTCAGAAATCCGTCGGGAATCTTATCGTCCACGTTGGCCCTCCCAAGACTGGCACTACGGCGCTGCAACGCACGCTCTTTGCATCGCGCAACACATTGATCGAAAACGCGGTTCTATATCCCGAACCTCGTCGTAAAAATGCATATAATCATGGTGATCTGTGCGCGACGTTTATTCCTTACCAAGATGCGCCGCGTATGATGCGCAAACGAACGGAAGCCGAGTACACGCAATTGGGCGAGGAATTCAGCCAGAGCCTCCGGTCTCAGATCAATGAGCTGCAGCCAGAGACAATCATTCTTTCATCCGAATGGCTTGCACTGGCGTACAATGCCCCTAACGCCCAAAAGCTATTTTCGTTCCTAGACAGCTTAGGCGCCGAGCAAGTTGAAATCTTGCTCTATGCGCGCCGTCCATCGGCGTTCTTTCTGTCGGCTTCGCAGCAACGGCTACGCGCGGCCGCGCAATTCGCCCCGATATTCGAATGGAACGTGAACGGGCTGATCAAGGGTTTTCAGGAACGCTGCCCATCTTACACCGTTACAGCGCGTTCCTTTGACCGACAAAGCCTTGTTGGAGGCAGCATCGTTTCGGATTTCGCAGAACGCTATATCCCGCAATGTCGAAATACCCTTGAAACACAGAGTATAACGCAAAAGGACAATCACAGCTTTTCACCTGAGGCCATGGTAGTATTGCAAGAATTTCGGCGTCTCAAACTGCCTGACCAAGAGGATATATTTACCAAGAGCACGCAGCGCTTGATTGGGAAACTAGAACAGATCGATAGCGCAGATAACAACCCAAGGCCAAAACTAAAACCCGGATGGAAAGACTATCTGGATTACGGCGACGACCGACCGCTTGAACTCAGGGATCAGCATGGGATCATATTTTCGGATTTCGATTACGGGCGTTTAGAAAAAGGCGATTTTGCGCCCCGCCCCGAAAACGACGTCGATGTTGCTGATTATGTCGACGTCGATCACGAACGCCTTACCGAGACAGTCGACACTTTGGCGCGCACATTTTGGTCGCCCTCACGTCGAAATGCCGTGTGGATCCAAAAGCTTGCATCAAAGCTCAATAGTGAAGAACAGGTGCGTCTTCCATTGTGGCGCAAAGTTAGCGGATGGTGAAGATGGACCAGGCCCCTCATCATACTTCTGAAACTCAGACGAAGATCCCGCGTGTGGTCTGGGCCTTGTGGCTGCAAGGGTTTGACCATGCCCCGCCTCTTGTCGATCTTTGTGTGAGATCTTGGCAAGGTCAAAACCCCGGATGGACAGTGAACCTGCTCTCAGAGAACAACATACGCGAGTTTCTTGATCCAGCGTTTTGTGATGAACTTTTGGCGACTGATTTATCTTTCACGATGAAGGCGGACATTATCCGCCTTGCTTTGGTGGCCCGGCATGGCGGAGTCTGGGTAGATGCGGATTGTCTTTGCGTGCAGCCTTTGGACGATTGGATCGACGATGCCGCGCGATCAGGCTTCTTCGCATTTAGTTTCATAGAGGAAGACCACTGGTTTTCTGATCAAACCGTTCCGTTCTGGCATAGGCTCGTAGACAAAACAAAGGACCGCGTGATGGCAAATTGGTTCCTAGCTGGCACACCAGGAAACCATATCGCGACGACGTTTGTGGACCTCCACTATAAGCTATTGAAAACCGCCGCCGCTAGACGCAGGAGCGCGACCAAAACTATCGCAAAAGCGATATTCAAACGCATGCGACGCAATGCATACCTTGGCTCACTCGCGTCCAGTGAACGTCTCATTGGGATACTTGGGGGCTATCCATATTTTATCTTCCATTATCATTTTGCAAAGCAACTTCGCACCGCCCCCGCGTTTTGCGACGCTTGGAAAGCAGTACCCAAATATGATGCCAGAACGGCGCTACAGTTTAGTCGATCCCTTGGGTTACCTGTCGATGATCACTTTAAGGCCAGCATGCGCGGGACAGAAACGCCTGTGTTCAAATTCCACGCCCGGCATGCCGCCCCCAAGCAACAAGGGGCGGTTACCCAGTTCGACTGGCTAAAAAGCACGTTCGACCAATAGAGGTTTCCGCGGCAGCGCAATACCGTCAGAGCTGGGTAGGGCTCGGTACGCAGCCATAGACTGCCACCGGGTCAAATGTCTTACCTCCTTCGGCGAAGAGCAGCGGATCATCGAACTGTGCACGATGTGGAACCGCCGGATAAAGACAAGAGCCATACCCTCGCGCCAGCACTGCAGATCGCACGCGCGTTCTGCCTAGACGGTGTAGGGACTCTGGCGGATGCGGCCAATGGAATGAAAACGCCGGATCAGCATTTTGAAGCGCTTCTCCAAGTAGCTGTAGGCGATGTTTTGACCCTATCAGAATAAATTTTGTCGATCCCATTGACTTGTCCCGGTTCGAGAAGCGGCTAAATGGGATTAATGCTGCGGCGCGGCGTATCTGGGTGGTGTCATTGGCACGCCGGCCCTGATCGGTATGTTTCTATCCTGGCTATTTGGCATTCTGGATTTCCGTCAGGAGCTCTGGGTGTTAGCTGCCATTGCGGGCATTGCTGCAGCCCTCACCATCGCTACCGACATCTGGGGCGCGTAAACTTAGAACTGTTTTTCATGTCGAGCACAACGCACGACGGTATCTAGAAATTGATATGGATATAGCTTTTCCTGACATTGGTACCATTTGAGTTGATCCTTCTGATCCTTTCTTAAGGCTTTTGAGTTCTTCTACGGCGGGATTCACAACTAAACGACCTACCGGCTGGCGCCGGTGGGATTTTCGATATGCTTTTCCAAGTACTGAAGTACGATGTCTTCGGTAATGGCACCGTTGGTGGTTGAAAAATACCTGCGGCCCCAAAATCGCCTTCCCCAATAGCGCTTCTTCAACTGCGGGAATTCGCGTTGCACCTTATGGGACGACCTCCCCTTCATGAGCCGAACGAGATCGCTGACGGCCAGT
>CALLAF010000051.1 GCA_938002605.1 uncultured Paracoccaceae bacterium
TCGGTGTCGCGATGCGCCGTAACCCATTTGTTCAGCGTCGATAATCCAACACCCAAATCTGATGCCACTTGTTTGCGCGTCAGCCCACTTGTCAGCGCAATCCGCACCGCGTCAACCCGGAATTCGTCCGTCCGTTTCAATTCCATAGTTCATCTCCTTTGCTGCAATAAATGCTATCAAAGGAGCGGCATCAAACCGCGACACGTCCAGCCCTACCCTTGTACTTGCCTTTCGCTTTGGCCTTCGCAATGCCTTCCCGCTGTCTTTCAAGCACGATCTCACACTCAAATTGCACAACGCTGCCCAACACATTCAGCATCAAGCTCCCGTTAGGTGTGCCTGTGTCGATGTTCATATCGAGTATGCGAAGGGATGCGCCCTTGGCATCTATGTCAGCCTGTATCTCCAACATATGATCCACCGAGCGGGCCAGAAAAGGGCGGAATGATCTTTGATACAGGTGAGTGGGAAAGGTGTTGGGAAGTTGCTGTGTGAAGGCACCCTCGGTCCATCTGTTCGAGAAACAGAACAACCCGTTTTTTTCTGAGTTTTATTTGTGATGGAAAGGAAGACATCACCCGATGTCCAAAGGTGCCCGTCTGAAGGCAACTGTCAGGGGGTCTTGAAAGAGGCAAAGCATGCTCCTCTCGGTGTTTGTTCAGGTCTGGTTCACAAGCCAGAGGCTGTGCATGTCGCGGTTAGTCACAGCGCCGTCAGAGTGCATGACCACATGGCCCTCCATTCGCGTTGAGGTGCATGTTGTAAGGGGCCGTGAGGTGACCCACTCTGCTGCTGGTGAAGTTGTCTGCCATGCAGCCGGCACGAACGTCTGCTTTTCGCGTTTGAGCCAATTTCGTCGAACCGGTAGTGCCGCACCTGCGTTGCATTTCCCCAACTGCCGTGCATAAACGCGCCAACAGATATGAAAGGCCGCTGTGATGATCCTCTACCCTGCTATTGACCTCAAAGATGGGAACGCTGTGCGCCTTGTGCATGGGGACATGGACCAGACCACGGTTTTTAATGATGATCCGACGGCGCAAGCGCGTGCCTTCGTTGAGGCCGGGTGCGAATGGTTGCATTTGGTCGATCTGAACGGTGCGTTTGCAGGCGAGCCAGTGAATGCCGCCCCGGTTGAGGCGATCCTGAAGGCTTGCCCTGTGCCTGCACAATTGGGCGGGGGCATCCGCGATATGGCCACGATTGAGCGCTGGCTGGACAAGGGGCTTGCGCGGGTCATTTTGGGCACGGTGGCGGTTGAAAACCCCGATCTCGTACGCGAAGCGGCCAAGGCTTTCCCCGGCAAGGTTGCTGTCGGGCTTGATGCACGCAACGGGCGCGTCGCCACGCGTGGCTGGGCTGAAGAAACCGATGTGATGGTGACCGATCTGGCCAAATCGTTCGAGGACGCGGGCATTGCCGCGATTATCTACACCGACATCATGCGCGATGGCGCGATGAAGGGACCAAACATTGATGCAACGGCTGACCTTGCGCGCGCTGTTGATATCCCTGTAATCGCCTCTGGCGGCGTGTCGTCTATGGCCGACCTCACTGCGCTAAAAGATACAGGCGTGATTTCAGGGGCGATTTCAGGGCGCGCACTTTATGATGGGGCGATTGATTTGAAAGACGCCTTGGCTGCATTGGCCGAATAAGTGGGGTAAAATGCCCGCTTGGTTCTCTTTGCAAGGCGCCCCATATCATCTTGCCAAAAATACTCAAAAAGCCGCAGCGTCAGCTGCGGCATCGCGTCCCTTTTACCCTGACATAAGATGGTGTTGTCTTAGCCCAATCCAATGAAGGGCAGATTACCCGATGGCAAAGATTACCAAGACCGCGCTACCGAAAAACTCACAGCTTTGGTCAAAATTCCAAACGAATGACTTTCTGGATGGCTACGCCGTGCAAAGCACGTTGTCCCCACAAGAAGCCGCCAAAGCTGGGCTCGCGATGCCGTGTTGGGCAGCTATGCTCATGCGGCTCCGCAATGCGATTGTGAAACCGCTTGGGTTAAAGACAGAAACCAGCGATACTGGCGACAAAGCAATTTTTTCGATCCATGTGGATACTGAAGACGAGCTGATCATCGGCACTGACGATTATCATCTGAATTTTCGCATCGCGATTTTGCGCAAAGACGGCATAATCCATATGGCGACATGGGTGCATCGCAACAACATTTTCGGTCGGATTTATCTCGCTGTCGTGATGCCGTTTCATATTCTGATCGTGCGCGGGGCTATGCGACGGATTGCCTCTGCATCCAGCGCATAGCCACAGGTTTACTCGCCGCTCACAGCCTTGCTTGTCAGCATATTCAATGCGCCATTCACACGCGTAATCACCTCTGCGTCGGCGGGGATATTCAGGCCTGCAAACAGATCCTCTGCGGGTGTCCACTGCAATTGCGTCACCCCATCAGCGTCCGCGTATGCCAGCACACGCAAAGGCAAAACCGCACCCGCACGAATGTCTTGTTCCATCGCAAGTGTGCCCAATGCCGGGTTTCCAAAAATCAACAACTGCGCGTCGGGCAAGGCTTTACCGACAGATTCGGCGCCAGCCGCATGGTCGATACGCGCAAATACCGTCGCGCCAGCGCCCTCAACTGCGGCCTCAAGTGCGTCAATCGTTTCAGTAACTGTCAGCGGTGATGCTTTCATCATATCCTCGGCCATTGCAGATGTAGAAAGCCCAATCAGGGCTGCGGCAAGCGTTTTCATCATTTATCTTCTCCCAAAGGGTGGTTGCAGATCATACGACCTATGCTTTTGGTTGCTAACACGTCGCTCTTTTCATTTCTGTAGATTCCACCTAATGATCACAGCATGTTGAAAACACGGATCATCCCCTGCCTCGATGTCGCCGAAGGGCGCACTGTGAAAGGCGTGAATTTTGTCGACCTGATTGATGCGGGCGACCCTGTCGAACAGGCGATTGCCTATAATGCAGCTGGCGCGGACGAGCTGGTTTTTTTGGACATCAAAGCTACCCATGAAAACCGTGGCACCATGTTTGACCTCGCCACGCGCACGGCGGAACAATGTTTTATGCCGCTGACCATTGGTGGCGGGGTGCGTACGCATCACGACGTGCGCGATCTGCTGTTGGCGGGCGCGGATAAGGTCAGTTTTAATTCTGCCGCTGTCGCCGACCCTAATGTTGTGGCCGAGGCCGCAATGCGCTTTGGCAGCCAATGTATTGTCGTGGCGATTGATGCCAAAACCGTAGCCCCCGGAAAATGGGAAATCTTTACCCACGGTGGCCGCAAACCCACGGGCATTGATGCCGTTGAATTTGCGCGCACGGTCGTCGAAAAAGGGGCTGGTGAAATTTTGCTCACCTCAATGGACCGCGATGGGACCAAAGCAGGCTTTAACCTGCCACTGACCCGCGCGATTTCTGATGCTGTGGATGTGCCTGTCATCGCCTCTGGCGGGGTTGGCACGCTTGATCATCTGGTCGAAGGCGTGACGATGGGCGGCGCCAGCGCTGTGCTCGCCGCGTCAATCTTTCACTTTGGCACCTACACAATCGCCGAAGCCAAAGCCCATATGGCCGCTGCAGGCATTCCGGTACGCCCATGACATTAGATGATCTTTATTCGCTGATCGCATCGCGCAAAGGTGCCGACCCGGAAACCAGCTGGACCGCAAAACTTTTTGCGAAAGGCCCCGAAAAATGCGCCGAGAAATTTGGCGAAGAAGCGATTGAAGCCATCATCGAAGCCATCAAAGGCGACAAAGCAAAGCTGACATCAGAAGCAGCCGACGTGATCTATCACCTGTTGGTGATGCTTGCCGCAAACGATGTCAGCCTCGACGATGTGGTCGCAGAATTGACCCGCCGCCAAGGCACATCCGGGATCGCAGAAAAAGCAGCGCGCTAAAGGCCGAGCCGCGCGATTTCAATCTTTGGGCAGCGATCTTGGATCACATCAACACCGCGCGCCTGTGCCTTTTGAGCAGCCGCATCATGGGTGATGTCAAGCTGCATCCAGATTGTTTGCAGATCAGGCCAACGGACAAGTGCGGCATCTACAATACCGGGAACCGCGTCGTTGTTGCGAAAGATATCAACCATATCAACTTCGTCCGGAATAGACGCCAGATCAGCATAAACCGTTTCGCCAAACAGCTTTTGTCCGGCAAGCCCGGGGTTCACACCAATCACACGGTAGCCTTTGGTCACGAGAAACGCGCCAACGCGATGGCTCGGGCGTGCAGCCTTTGCCGAAGCCCCAACCAAAGCAATTACTTTTGTACGTGTGAGCACCGCACGGGTAAAATCGTCAGAATAGTCCATTATCTTTCTCTCTCGAAAAAAGCGCCCGGAAAAACCGGGCGCAAAGTTTGGAACGAGGGACAGTGATAAGGGGCACGCCTGTTCCATTGCGCACCTTCAACTATCAACATATGCCCCAAATCAGTAACCAAAAGGGAAGATCAGCAAAACGTGATCGCAGGCCTCAATCAAATAACTCCTCAAAGGCGTCCTCAATCACGTCTTCTAGCTCATCCCACATCTTTGCAAACAGCCTGCGTCGGGACGGCATAGATCTCTTAGGTTTCTTTCGGCGCTTATCAGCCGTGACATGTTTAACGGGGGGCGCTGGCTTCGTCGGCGCATTGATCTGCTCACGCGGCAAATTCTTTAACGCACGCAATGGCGCGCCGCAGTTCGCACAACTGAGTTCATGCTGATGTTTGCCACGCAGGCGTAGCACCGAACGGGTGCCACAATAACAGCAGGTCGCGATCTTGTTTGCCGGCATCTATCGACCTAGGCCTTCGCCGCATATAGCGCGACAGCCGCAGCATTTGACACGTTCAACGACCCAAATTCCGCTGCCGCATCAATACGTACCAACTGATCGCATGTTTCGCGTGTCTTTTCGCGCAACCCCGGACCTTCGGCGCCCATTACCAGCGCAACAGCACGGTCCCGTTTACCCGCGACCGCTGCTTCAACGGTCGTCTCAGCTTCGCCATCTAACCCCAGCGCGAGATATCCCATGCCCTGCAAAGCGGTAATCGCATCGGCCAAATTGCGGACCCGCAAATAGGGCTGACGTTCAAGAGCGCCACTTGCGGTCTTGGCCAAGGCGCCCGTTTCCGGGGCCGCATGGCGCTGCATGGCGATGACGGCGCGTGCGCCAAATACTTCGGCAGATCGCAAGATCGCGCCAACGTTATGCGGGTCAGTCACACGGTCCAAAAGCACAATACGAGGCGGCTGTGGCCCATCGCCAAGCGCAATATCCTCAAGCGATCCCCAATCAAGTGCTTTCACTTCGAGAGCGGCCCCTTGGTGGACGGATTGTGGATCAAGCGGGGCTGCGAATTTTCGCGGGTCCGAAATCTCGGGTTCCATGCCGCTTTTGCCGACGGCTTCACCGAGCCTCTCTAACGCATTACGCGTCACGACAAGCCGCAGTTTGACACGTTTTGGATTCTCAAGCGCATCGCGCACGGCATGCAGTCCAAAAAGCCAAACGGTTTCATTTGCGGCAGCGCGCTTGCCCTGCTCTTTCGCAATCACCCACTTTGGCTTTTTCATCTCGTATTTTCCAATTCTGACTAGTTTCAAAGGGGCGATACCCGACAAAATGCACTCTGTGAAGACTTGGCGTAAAATCCGTCACTTTTGCGGTTGACGGGGCATAGGGGCACAGGTAATCACCCCCACAGTGGGCGACAGGCCGCAAGGTGTGGCAGGGGACTGTAACTCCCTCGAGGCGACTCACGCCTGGTTCGATTCCAGGGTCGCCCACCATAACGCTATTGCGTTGATTTTCCTTATATTGTTAGAGTTACCCCAATTGTGGGGCCTAATTCTGGACACAAAATAGGGATTTTTGGACACATGCGGACACAAAGGGTCGAACACCTCAAGGTAAATGGTGGTCGGTACTACTACCGCAGGCGTGTCCCAAAGCAGCACCAGAAGACGTTGGGGATCAAGAACTGGAACCGTCCATGTGGGAAGGTGACCTATCAACAAGCCGTTGTGTTGGTAACTGAATGGGCTGCTGAACACGATGCACTGCTATCCCAACTAGATGATCCCAAGGTGGCGGAAAAAACCCGCTACACCACCGAGGCCAACTTGCTGGAAGCACCGATGATGCAGATCGCTGACACTATGACCGACATCGGCTTGGAGCCAGGCAATTGGCGTGGAGAAGTTATGCTGTCCGCTGCTAAGGTTGCGCTGAAGACTGCGGACGAGCACCCAGAGAAGAGTGTCGCCGCACGACTGGTCGCGTATCGGAGCATTCATGCACTGTGCTTTCACGACAGTGTAATCCCCCCGACCGATCTAGATGATCGTGATGACTGGACGTGTCGCGGTTTGATGCCGCTCCTTTGATAGCATTTATTGCAGCAAAGGAGATGAACTATGGGATTGAAACGGACGGACGAATTCCGGGTTGACGCGGTGCGGATTGCGCTGACAAGTGGGCTGACGCGCAAAC
>CALLAF010000052.1 GCA_938002605.1 uncultured Paracoccaceae bacterium
GGGGCGGAATCGAACCACCGACACGAGGATTTTCAATCCACTGCTCTACCCCTGAGCTACCCGGGCACGGGATGGTGTTGCGATCTGCAACCCCTTGGGTAGCGGCGTTTTAGACGTGGGGGCGGGGGGTGTCCAGAGGGAAGTTGCGATTAATCGTGCCTTAGTGCGGTTTCTTTTCACTGGCAGCGCTCAGTTCGCTTTCGAGGTCTTCGTCGTCCTCAGATGCGGCCGCCGGGATCGCGTAGCTGCCGCTGAACCATTTGCCTAAATCAATATCCGCGCAGCGCTTTGAACAAAACGGACGGAACGCGGTTTCGGTTGGCTTTTTGCAAATAGGGCAGGCCATCATAGATCCGCAAAAAGCTGTTTGGGAAACGGAGGGCGTTCGCGTTTGCGTTGGAGTTCAAACAGGCCCATGGGGCTCCATCCGACAAGCGAAGTTTCAATCGGATCATTGCGAAAGGCGGCGCGCAGCGTTTGTTCAAGCTGTTTGCGATGGGCCTTTGACATCGACACGAAATCCACCGTGATTTGGCCCGCCAGACCGCGCAAGCGCAGGGCGCGTGGCAGGGCGCGGGCGGCGGCCAAATTAGTCTTTAACGCAGCAGCGGGGGATGTGTCGTTGCCCGTATTTACATCGACGGCCACAAGCGCGCGGGTTGGTTCGACATACATTGTGCCTTCGCCCAAACGGACCAATGGGCCGTCGAGCATTGCCAGTTGATCAAGCACGCCGTGGGTGTCAAAGCTGCTTGCATCTGTGACGACTGTTGCCACGCTTGCCCATTCGCGCCAAGCGATTGTGTGCGGCCCGTCGCCTTCGGTCAGCGCTTCGGGGGTGGTGCCGTTTGCATCTGCAAGGACCGCATCGGCAAGTGACAGCATCGCAATGATATCTTCGGAGATCTCTTCACTATCGGCCCCTTCGCACGACGACCGCAGGATCAGCCCGTGTTCGCTGTCAAAGACGCTGTGCGCGATGGCCATCAGGTTATCGCGCGTGTCTTCATCGGTGATCTGGCGCGAGATGTTCAAACCCGGTTTGCCGGGGGTCACAATCGCGTAGCGGCTTTTGAACAGCACGCGATCTGTAACAGGGACGGCTTTGCCGTCTTCGGTATGGCCAGTGACTTGCACCAGCAACGGCTGTCCGGGGCGCAAGCCTTTGCCTGCACGCAAGAACGCGGTTTCGCCTTCTGGGAGCCGTAGCATCATGCCGCCTTGGCCTTTGATGGGGCGATCACAAATGCCGCGATAGATGGCCCCTTGGCGTGGCGCGTCAGGGTGGTCGATCAGCAGATCGTCAAGCTTGCCATCGATCATATAGGCGGCAACTTCGACGTCGCCGATGTGATCAAGAATAATTGCGCGGCCCTTCATACGTCACCTTCGTAAAGCGGGAAACCTGCTGCGGTCAAAAGCCCTGCGGTTTCGGTCAGTGGCAGGCCAACAATGCCGGTGTATGATCCGTTGATCCACGGGATAAATGCGCCAGCGGGGCCTTGGATGGCATAACCGCCAGCCTTGCCTTGCCAATCACCCGAAGCGAGGTAAGCGTTCACCTCGGCGTCTGAGAGACGTTTCATCGCGACGGTGGATTGCACATCTTTTTGCCAAACCTTACGCCCGCGTTTCACCGCGACGGAGGTGATAACCTTGTGGCGGCGGCCGGAGAGGGCATATAGAAATGCCGCCGCCTCGCCTGCGTCGGCAGGTTTGCCCATGATCCGGCGCCCAAGCGCCACTGTGGTATCGGCGCAAAGCACTATTTCATGTGCGCCAATCGGCACAGCGGCCGCTTTTTCAGATGCGATCCGGTTGGCGTAGTCGCGCGGTAGTTCGGCTTTGTGCGGGTCTTCGTTGATATCGGGGGCGCGGATGTCGCTTGGAACGACACCAAGCTGCGCCAATAGCTCAAGCCGCCGGGGCGAGCCTGAACCAAGCACGAGCGACAGCGTCATAAGAACACCGCTTTGCAATTGGGATATGTCAAAGCATCCACCAGATTACTGCCGCAAGACATGCGTATCAGCTTATTTAAAGCGATAGTTGATGCGACCTTTGGTCAAATCATAAGGGGTCATTTCGACCTGTACCTTATCGCCAGCCAGAACGCGGATGCGGTTTTTACGCATCTTGCCTGCCGTATGCGCGATGATCTCATGGCCGTTTTCCAGCTCGACCCGAAACGTCGCGTTTGGCAGAAGTTCTATTACGACACCTGGGAATTCGAGCAGTTCTTCCTTGGCCATGTGATCTCCTGTATTTCACTTCCGCCCAAAGTCTGGCGGACGGCGTCTAAATGCGCCCGAACCCGCAAGTTTTCAAGGCCTAATCCGCATGAGGCAGAGGATATGACGGTTTTGCAACGCAATTGCGCTGAATTTCAGTCGGTTTCAGCGCTAGCGCCGGGGCCCCACCGCGCGATCAACCGCTCTTTGATCTGGTCGCGGGCCTGACGGTACATGGCTAGCCGTGCCTCGCGGTCGTCACCAAGGCCCGTAGGGTCAAGGATCGGCCAATATTCGACCTCAAGGTGATAAAACTGGGTCAGATCAAGCGCGCGGCGCTGACTGGCTGGCGAAAGGGCCAAGACCAGATCGAACGACGAAAGATCATCACCCCATTCTTCCATTTCATCAAACGTGCGCGCGCGGTGACGGGATAGTTCTACGCCAATTTCGGCGCAGACGGTTATCGCAAAGCCGTCAATTTCAAGGTCATTTTTGACGCCAACAGATTGGATATAGCAATCAGTGCCATAAAGGCTTTTCATGATGCCTTCGGCCATGGGCGAGCGCACGGAATTGTAATCGCAGCAAAAAAGTACCGACTGCGGTAGGGGTTCGAAATTGGCGTCTTCCCCCAATTCAGCCACCAAAATGCAAGACACAGATTAGGGTAAACAGGCGGCGCGCAGTGTCGGTATCGACTTCGGCCTTGCCTTCAAGCCGCTCTTGCAGAATGCGCGCGCCTTCATTGTGGATGCCGCGCCGTGCCATATCGATCGTTTCAATCTGGCTCGGTGGCATGGTCTTGACCGCATCGAAATAGCTTTCGCAGATTTGAAAATAGTCTTTCACCACTTGGCGAAACGGCCCCAGTGACAGGTGGAATTCGCCTGCGGGGTCTTCATTTTCAGTTTTTATATCAAAGACTAACCGCCGCTCTCTGATCGACAGTTCAAGCCGGTAGGCGCCAGCGGGCACCTCTCGGTCATCACGCGCGGGCAGTGCAAAACTGTTGTCTTCGAGCAGGTCAAAAAGTGCGACTTTGCGTTCTTGTTCGATTTCAGGCGTCGGGGCGGGCAGCCCAGAATCATCAATCGTGATATGGCTCAGCTTGTTCATGTGTCACCTGTGTTCAAACGGTCCAAGCGGGCGCGCACAGATAGGCCGTGCGCCTCTAGGCTTTCGGATTGCGCAAGCCGTTCCGCCGCAGGGCCAATCGCGGCAAGCGCCTGTGGTGTCATTTGGGATAGGGTTGTGCGTTTTATGAAATCCATAACAGATAATCCGCTTGAGAACCGCGCCGACCGGGCGGTCGGCAGCACGTGGTTTGGCCCCCCAATGTAGTCACCGATTGCTTCGGGTGTCCAACCCCCAATAAAAATTGCCCCAGCGTGGGTCACCTGACCCGCTAATTCTTCAGCATTTACGGTGCAAATTTCAAGGTGCTCGGGGGCGATGCGATCAGAAAGCGCGACGGCCTCATCCATATTCGCCACGGTAATCACCGCGCCAAAATCACGCCAACTGGCCCCGGCAATAGCGCGACGTTCCAATGTCTCAAGACGTTTTTCGACAGCAGCTACAACGGCTTGCCCAAAATCAGCATCATCGGTGATCAGCAGCGATTGCGCGCTTTCGTCGTGTTCGGCTTGGGACAAAAGATCAAGCGCGATCCAATCGGGATCATTATCTTTGTCGGCAATTACCAAAATCTCGGAAGGCCCCGCGATCATATCGATGCCCACCTTGCCAAACACCCGGCGTTTGGCCGCAGCGACAAATGCGTTGCCCGGTCCAGTGATTTTATCGACGGGCGCGATTGTATCCGTGCCATAGGCAAGTGCGGCGACGGCCTGCGCCCCGCCAATGCGGTAGATTTCATCAACGCCAGCAATCTTAGCAGCCATCAAGACCAGCGGGTTTGTGACCCCATTGGGCGTCGGCACGACAATGGCCAAACGGCCAACGCCTGCGACCTTTGCTGGGATCGCGTTCATCAAGACCGATGACGGATAAGACGCCAAGCCGCCCGGCACATAAAGCCCGGCTGCAGAAACCGGCGTCCAGCGCCAACCCAGTGTAGCACCGGTTTCGTCTGTCCACATATCATCGGCGGGCATTTGGCGGGCGTGATAGGCGCGGATGCGGCTTGCGGCCAACTCAAGCGCTGCGCGGTCGGCGTCGCTCACTTTGGCGCATTCGGCCTCAATTTCAGCTTGCGAAAAACGCATCGTGTCGGGGGTGAGGTCCAACCGATCAAATTTACTGGTCAGCGCGATCACCGCCGCATCACCGCGCGCGCGCACATCCGCGATAATATCCGCCACGATATGATCAACATCTGGACTATCTTCGCGCTTTGCGCCCAAAAGGGCGGTAAAACGGCTTTCGAAATCGGCGTCAGATGTGTTCAGAAACTGTGGCATTGTGCACTCCTTCACCGCCGACATACAAGGCAGCGGCGTGCGCTTCAATGCGGCATTGTTATCGGGTGGTGTGTGATGGGCTTGATCGTTTCGTCAATACTTGAGTTGATTTTGAAGGATGCGGAATCTGCCGTTCGTTCATACTACAGCGAATGGCAGGTTCGAGCCCAGAGTGACTAACGCTGCAGAACGCGCGAACGTCGGCTTCTGAAAAGAAATGTTCAGAACCTCAAAAAACTGTTGACCCTGACATTAGTGTCAGACCTCTAAGCACGCCTCTTATCGAACACCGATAGATTCGCAGATAGGAGACTGAGCGAAATGACAAATAGAGATGAATGGCTGGGCAAAGTGGCGATCGTCACAGGGGGCAGCTCTGGGATTGGCAAGGCGACCGCGACCGTGCTGGCAGACTTGGGTGCAAATGTCCTGATCACCGGCCGCAATGGGGATAAGCTGTCTGACGTTGCCTCCTTAAGCAACAATATCGAAGCTTTGCAGATGGACAGCGCAGACGCGAATAGCGGTGAACAGATCGTTGATGCGACTATGTCCCGCTGGGGCCGCATTGATTTGGTCGTCAACAATTCCGGTGCAGGGCAACCAGCCCCAATAGATGCCTACGACGCGGACATCATTGCCAATATGTCGGCGGTGAACATCATGGCCCCATCTGTTCTGGTGAAAGCGGCTCGTCCCGCATTAAGTGAGCAAAATGGGTCAATCGTGAACATCGGCACTGCCGTTTCTCGGAATGCGGCCCCCATGCTATCGCACTACGGTGCAACCAAAGCCGCCCTAGAACATCTGACCCAATCCTGTGCCATTGAGCTGGCAGGCGATGGCATTCGGGTCAACGCCATTGCCCCGGGGCCCGTCAAGACTGGCGCGCTGACTGGAATGATGGGCCTCCCTGAAGAGATGGCCGAACAAATTGAGGCACAAGAAGCGGCGCAAATACCCTTGGGCCGTAGAGGTGTGACAGCAGATATCGTGCCATGGATCTTACGCCTCGGAAGCGTGGAAAACGAGTGGCTAACGGGCCAAGTTTTGACTATCGATGGCGGCTGGTCGCTGCGCGTTTGATGTGACGCGAACCCGGTGGCGTAACCAATCCACCGGGTTCGTCTTGATAAACAGATTGAACATTAACATGTAAGTCAGGCTTTGTAGGAGATGTCTGAGATGCAAGCGAAAGAAGCAGCCGAAAAGTTGGAGATCACACAACGCATGTTGCGCCACTACGAAAAAGAAGGATTGATGGAGGTTGGGCGAACACTCAACGGCTATCGAAGTTATTCTGCAGCCGATTTGAGGCGCGCTGGTCGCATCCGCGATTTTATTGCAACGGGCTTTTCAACTCGCGAAATCCGCGCCATGAGCGCGTGCCTGTCGGACGAGGGTTCTGGCCCGTGCGAAGGCGGCGTGGAAAAACTGCGAGAAAAGCTTGAGCATATCGATAGGCTTCGGGCGGAACTTGACGACAAGCGAAACGTTGTAATTGATAGGCTCGCCGCACTGCAAAACCGGCTCGCCAGCGTAAGCAGTCGTTGACCTTTAAATTGGCAAGGTTCTCTTCGTCCCGCTCACCTGACCTCAACGCATACCACGCCCAAGGTCAGGTTAAGGTCATAAATGCTTGACGTTTGGCCCGCCATTGCCCGACGCGTCCGCAGAGATTGCCATAACGTGCCATTATTTCGGGCGTTCCCGTTCCACCTCAAGTTGGATGCGACGGCGCCTTGCCTGATGGTGCGCCGTAGGGGCGTGTGACGTCGCGTAGGATGACTTCGAGCGCTTCGACCTCAAACGCGATGGCCCCGTCGCCTGCGAGGGTCAGCTCGATCCGGCCTGTGCCGTCTTCGCCGGGGGTGAAGGTGATGGATAGCAGAGAAAACACCATTTCAGGGTCGGATTTATCGACCCCTTGGCTTTGCACGCGCATCACATCCTCGAACACCAGCACGGATTGCACCCGTTCATGGCCGTGGCGTGGCGCGTTATCCGCGTCTTCCCAGCGAAAGCGGTTCAATAGCAGGGCAAAGCGGCGCGCCTTTTGGTCCCACTGCATTTCAGCCGCCGGAAAGACTGCATCTTGGACCAAGGCGGCGATCACATTCAGATCGTCCGCATCCAATGCCTTGAGGCGCAGCGGTGATTCTTTGCCGTCTTCAAAGCGCGCGTCTTCAACCATTATTCGGATACCCGTTCAATTTGCGCACCAACAGCGCTCAGTTTCTCTTCGATATGCTCGTAGCCGCGATCAAGGTGATAGACGCGGCTGACCACGGTTTCGCCCTCGGCGGCAAGCCCCGCCAAAACGAGCGAAGCAGAGGCGCGTAGGTCCGTCGCCATCACGCGTGCACCTTTCAGGCGTTCAACGCCGTTGACGGTTGCGGTGCCGCCTTGGACTTCAATATTTGCGCCCATGCGGATCAGTTCGGGCGCGTGCATAAAGCGATTTTCAAAGATTTTTTCTTCTAGGATAGATGTGCCGTCTGCGGTGCAGAGCATCGCCATCATTTGCGCCTGAAGGTCAGTCGGGAAGCCGGGGAAGACTTCGGTAGTGACGTCAACGGCACGTGCGCGGTCATTGCGGCGTTTGACCAGCAGCCCATCCGGGGTCTCTGACACATCTACGCCAGCGGCATCGAGTTTCTCAACAAAGGCTTCGATCAGATCAAGCCGACCACCAAGGCATTCGACCTCACCACCCGCAAAAACAGGGGCGAGCATATAGGTGCCGAGTTCAATCCGGTCGGTCACAACAGGGTGTGTCGCAGCGCCCAAACGGTCAACGCCATCAATGGTGATCGTGCTGGTGCCTTCGCCATCAATCTGCGCCCCCATGCTGCGCAAACAGCGGGCAAGGTCGACAATTTCGGGCTCGCGGGCGGCGTTTTCAATCACGGTCGTCCCCTTGGCCAATGTTGCGGCCATCAGGATGTTTTCGGTCGCCCCCACAGAGGCAAAGCGCAGCGGCACGCGCGCGCCTTTCAGCCCACCTTTGGCAACGGCATGCAGGTAGCCATCTTTAAGCTCAATCTGCGCGCCCATCGCCTCAAGGCCCGAGACATGCAGATCCATCGGACGCGCACCAATCGCGCAACCACCGGGCAGGGATACAACGGCTTGATGATGGCGGGCCAGAAGGGGACCCAGAACAAGGTTGGAGGCACGCATTTTGCGGACAATTTCATAATCGGCGGTGGTTGATGTCATGTCGTGTGACGACAAAACCTGCACCTTACCGTTTTGCATAGATGTGACTTCGACGCCCAAAGACTGCAAAAGCTGCGTCATTGTTTTAATGTCAGACAAGCGGGGCGCGTTGGTCAGCGTCAGCGGTTCTTCTGACAGCAATGTGGCAGGCATCAGCGCGAGCGCCGCATTCTTCGCGCCTGCGATTTGGATTTTTCCGTTCAGCGGCGTGCCGCCTTTGACAACAATCGAATCCATGCCTGTCTACTCTTTCTCTGCTTTATCGTCGCCCATCATCTGGGCGCGTGCCTGTTGATCATCACCCGCGGCGCGGGCGCGGGCCTGCGCCTTGCGCTTGGCCATATTTGCCTTGAGCGCCGCCTTTAACCGATCGTCTCGGGATATGGCGGTCTTGCCCTTGCTATTCTTATGTTGTTTGTCGCTCATGATAGCCCTGTTAGCAATAAGCGCAAAAAGGGTCCAGTCAGGGCTTGCACCAGCGCGCATTTGGGGCTAATTCCCCGCTCAAGGAAGCTGCGGTAGCTCAGTGGTAGAGCGCGTCATTGGTAATGACGAGGTCGGGAGTTCAATTCTCCCTCGCAGCACCATTAAATTTTACACCCCCTGAAATCATACCTAACGTCTTGAATGGCAACGATATTTCTGGTGTTCTAGGCCCATCTATCCGATGATACGAAAATCCGCCCGAAAAACCTAATCTCAGCACGATTCTGCGCAGGTTAGCATCGCCACTTTCCCATATTTTCCAAGGGCTTGAGAGCACTGTAAGGGAGGGTTCTAGGAATGCTTCGTAGCTGTTCGATTTTCTCGGCGTTTTTGTGAGGTTTTCGACCATAAGCACCTTTGATCTTTCCAATTTTGCGATCCTTTTTTCGTAAGCGCCAATGATTGAATCGTCATTTGTGCGCATGATGCGAGAAAGCAAAGTTTCGATTTGAGTATCAGCTTCAGTGATTTTCCGTTTCGCGGAACGTGCAGCGGCTTTGGTGTGTTCTAGACGACCCTCCCAAGCTCTTTTGAACATTTTCTTCGCCAAGATCATATATGTTGGGCTGGGTTGCAGAGACTTCACAACCTCTTCGAACGAACTTTCAATTTTGGCACGTGAGATGGACTTTCCGTAGCTTTCGCAGCCCTTCGTGTGGCACAGGTAATAAGGATAATACTTGGTCTTCCCCTTCGACCAAGAAGAGCGCAGTTTGGCTCCGCAATCGCCACACGTAGCAAAACCGCGCAAGGCGAAGTCCTCGCCGATATCTGCGCGTGCAGGGGCGTAGCCTGTGTCGTTAAGGCGTGCCTGCACCTTTTCAAATGTCGCCATAGATACAAGCGGTTCATGTTGGCCTTTCAGCCAATTCAGTTCATAAACCTCGCTACAGACGTAACCCGCATAGAGAGGGTTGGTCAGTAAATCCGTGACACGTTTGTCCCGAACCTTACCGTCTTTTACGTATGGATAATCAGGTTTGGATTCCAGAAATCGCTTCACTTCGGCCTGTGTTTGAAACCGCCTAATTGCAAATCCTTCGATGGCCTCGCGCACCGTGCTGGCGTGTGGCTCGTCTGGGTGCAGCAATTTACCGTGGCCTTTTACGGTCTTGTATCGAAAGCCGACAGGTGCGTTGTGGACCCAGTATCCCAACTGCATACGCGCTTTCATTTTCTGCGCTACTTGCCGTCCATTTTGTTTACGCTCTAGCGCCCCTTGAGCGGCCATGATCGTTTCGATGAACTCACCTTCAGGCGTTTCATCAAACTTGAAGTTCAAACATTCGATCGTTGCACTGAACCGCCCCTTGTTTGCCGGAGACCCAGAAGTAAGGATACTGGGTTATGGGAAAGACAACGAACGGAACACGTTATCCAGAAGAACTGCGCAACAGAGCGGTGCGGATGGTTTTGGATCACGAGAGCGAATATGCGA
>CALLAF010000053.1 GCA_938002605.1 uncultured Paracoccaceae bacterium
CTTTGAAAAATGAGCCGCAGCCGGGTCGGAGGCTCATTTTTCAAAGGGTAGGATCATGCAATACGACACTGGCAGCCACTGTGTTTTCTATCACCGCTATCATCTCGTCTGGTCGACCAAGTATCGCTACAAGGTGTTGCAGGGTGACATCCGGCTTCGGGTGCGCGACATCTGCCGTCAGGTCTGTCGCGAGAAGGACGTCGATATCATCCGTGGCGTGCTGGCAGCCGATCATGTCCACATGTTTGTATCTGTTCCGCCCAAACTGGCCGTCAGCGATCTCGTTCGGCTCATGAAGGGGAGGTCGTCCCACAAGGTGCAACGCGAATTCCCGCAGTTGAAGAAGCGCTATTGGGGAAGGCGATTTTGGGGCCGCGGGTATTTTTCAACCACCAACGGTGCCATTACCGAAGACATCGTACTTCAGTACTTGGAAAAGCATATCGAAAATCCCACCGGCGCCAGCCGGTAGGTCGTTTAGTTTACGAATGCGTTCGGTTGAACCAGAATAGATAAAAATCTTCTTATGGTGTAGCCCGATCACGGTATTGCCATAATCACTTGTTAATGAAAGTGTGTTGACATATATGGCAACTGTTGCGCAACTTGTAGCTGCTGGAAAACTGATTCCGGTCAAAGGTGTGCTGAAGGAAAATGAAATGCCGTTCCGGGAGCTCTACTTGCTGCCGAAGGCAGCACAATGGATGAGGCAAACACTGCCGAACTTGGAACCTGATGGATTTGTTGATGGGGCAATATGGCCAAACCAGCAAGCATTTAACCAATTTCGGGATTTTTTGATTGGCGAAAACCTAAATGATCATGACTACTATCCTAAGCCGATGCGCCCGAAGCAACCGGAGCATGGAATTTGGGAGTTGCGAACCCCAGATTTACGTTTTTTTGGGTGGTTTGTTGCAAAAGGCCGATTCGTGATTTCGGCGGTTGCAGCAAAATCAGATGTGGCTGATCACCATCTCTGTGCCGGGTATCGAAATCAAGCCGTGAGCGACTATAGTAATATGGAACTAGATGAACCTAAGTTTCTGATTGGAGAATATTCGGATGTCTTTTGAGTTTGAACTGTCGGAGCGCGAACGTGCATCTGCTAAGTTTATGTCTTTTGTGCACCGCGTTTTGAGAAGAGAAGTGGTGAATGCGGCTAAAGTGCAGGGTATTACGCGGGCAGAGGTTGCTCGGCGCCTTGAGACTGATCGTAGTAGCATTACTCGTGCATTGAATGGAACATCGAATCTTACTATCCGCACAATTTCAGACTTGTGCTGGGCACTAGAAATTGAACCTGACTTTGATGCCCGGTCTCAAGAAATTATTGTCGGTGCAAACTGTAAAGCTGGAACCACTAATAAGCATTTCGAACGGTTTTCGTGGGCGGGAAAGCAGTCGAAGCCAACGACAGCGAACATAAATTTGCGAAGTGATAGCTCCAACAGCTTTTTGGTTGGTAGTAAAGCACGCGTACATGCCGAGTTTGCTAATGCCGATTAGAGGTTCAGCACTGTTTTGTGATAGCCTTCGCCGGGAGGAAGGCGGAAAAATTCTGGTCGTTGGCGGATACTCTCACGTTCTATGTTGTAGTGAGTTTCCACTTGACGCGAATTTCGATTGCTTGGTCCGTATGAGTGGAATTGAAGCGCAAAGCAAGAAGTTAGAGCTGATATTAAATCATATTGGCTACGATCGTGATTCAAGCGACTTCGATATTTCTGAGAATGATGGACCAAATATCACGCTAGCAATACTGGGAGTGCCAATTAAAGCAGCTTCTGCGGGAGAATTCGTGGTTCAGGTTTCTGTTGATGGTTCAGAGCCTGTCGAGGTAGAACGATTATTGGTTTCGATTGAAGGTGAGTAATTTCTTCCCTCACTCCTCAACCTTCCCCCGCAATGCTTTCACTTCCCCGCGCGCTTTTTTCCCCGCAAGTCTGCGTTTCACCGACCCATAGGTCGGCTTGGTCGCCCGTCTGCGTTTTTGTACGACGGTGGCGGAAAGGATCAGTTCTGCCAGACGGTCCCGCGCAATCTCGCGGTTGCGGGCTTGGCTGCGGGTTTCTTGCACAAAGATCACAATCGCCCCATCTTTCGTCCAGCGTTGCCCCGCCAGCCGCCGCAGCCGGGTTTTGACCGGGTCGGGCAGGTTGGGGGATCGCGCGGCCTCGAACCGCAGTTCCACCGCGGTCGACACCTTGTTCACGTTCTGCCCGCCCGGCCCGGACGCGCGGGTAAAGCTTTCGGTCAGCTCCCAATCCGCAATCTCAATCTGATCATTTACCCGCATCATCTTGCCCTAAAATACTCCCGCCGGAGGCGCCGACGTGTGTCCGACACTTATCCGACGTGTGTCCGACACTTATCCGACGTTGTGCCGACCGTCAAAACCACGGCATCCGGCGAACGCATTCGGGCTCCGCCCAAACGCTGATCCGCCCGTCGCATGCTTTGCATACGGCGTAGAAAAAGGGCTACCCCGGCGATGGGATAGCCCTCTTCTGAATTTCGGAGGTGGGTCGGTTAGGATCTCCACCTTGTGGTTTTCTCAGCCAAGGGCTGCCCTAGCTGCGACCCCCACAAGTTGTCCCGACACACTTCTCCAATACCTCATGATGCACTGGATCACCTCCTTTCAGTAAATTTCGCCTAAAAGTAGGTTCGCATAGATCGGGTTTATTTCAAGTAAAAATATCCCCGATCTCGCGATTATGTGTTTGCCGGTGCAATCCGCCCAACAATGATGCGAAACGGCACCAAAGCCAGCAAAGCGACGGTCAGTTTCACCCCCCAATCGGCCACAGCCAACGACACCCAAAGCGGCATCAGTGGCCCCGCGTTCAAAAACGGCACGGCCTCTTGCGCCCAGATGATCTGATCGGCGGCCATTGCGCTCAACCCGTTGAACATCGCGGCAAAGGCAATTGAAAAGAAGATCACAGTATCGACGGTTGAGCTGACCAAAGTACTGCCAAGCGGGGCTTTCCACCACGACCCGGCGCGTAACCGGTTGAACACAGAAATATCAAGAAGCTGTGCTACGCCAAACCCTGTCGCAGATGCGATCGCGATGCGGAGCGCAACGGCGGGCCCGTATTCAAGCATGATTTGCGAGCCGATCAGCGAACAGATGATCCCGACGATTAAGCCGACAAACACAACGCGGCGCGCGGCAGAAACACCGTAGACGCGGTTCATAATGTCGGTGACAAGGAACGCCAGCGGATAGGTGAACGCCCCCCAGGTAAGGAGACCATCAAGGATCAGGAATTGGACAAGGATATTTGAGGCCACAACAATGGTGGCCATGGCGATAACGCCGGGAAGGATGCGTGTCATATTGGTTTTCCGTTTTGACAAGGGTGCGGCACTTGGCCCTGCGGATCATCCGAGGACGGCGCGGATTAGCGCGCTTGCCCGGTCTCTGTCAATCACTGATCCGATATTCAACAATTTCGGTCCGTTGGAACAGGCGAAAGTTATCGTCCGAGACCATTGTGATCCGTAAGCCATCCCCATCATCCCAAACGCTAATGCCTTCGAGGTTGTCATGGATCACGGGTGCCGTTTCAAGAATAAGCGCCTCGTTTTGTCCAGAGAGATCAAAGCGGCGGACGCGGCTACGAAACCCAAAGCCTGTAAAATCACGTTCAAGAACATACAGGTTGCCATCTGGTCCAATGTCCGCACCCACAACCAAGAAAGCGCCACGGCGCGGGACCTCGAATGGTTGATCCCATACGCCATCTTTGAAACGAAAAACGGGGAACGGCCGTGTCGCGCGCCCGGATCGCTCGGGGATCGTGTATAGCGCTCCATCGAGGCCAATCGCGAGCGCTTCGAGCGAAGAATTGTTTTGCATGGCTTCAAAGGCGTCTGCGTTTGGCAGTGCGATTGATGCGCCGTCGACCCCAGCAAATTCGCGCAAGCCGTGGACGCCTTCAAATGACACATAGATTGCGCCGCTGCTGGCAATTGCGATGCCCTCGCTATCGCCTTGCGCTCCAGTGTCAGTCATTGGGACGATTTCGATTTTGTCGATGGAGGTAATTACGCCATCCGCACGCTCTAAATGCCCCGTCACAAAAAAGCTGCGGTCGCTGACAGCGGTGAAATCCTGTCCATCTGGCGACAAAGAGATCGCCGACAACCCTCCAAAGTGCGGGTCGTCCGATAGCCAGTGATAGGCACCGATGAATGTGGTCTCTGCCGCTGCAAAGCTAGACCAAACAATCGCCGCGAAGGCGCAGATAAGCCGCATTTATTCAGCGTTAAGCACGCCAAGACACTGGCCCGGCAGGTTCGCCATGGTGAGTTCCGCGCGCGGTGCTGGTGGCGTCGCATTGGGATCAGGGGGCGGTGGGTTGATGATGTTGTTCACCCAGCGCTCTGCATCGGCGCATCCGTCACCCGCGGGCGGTGGGGCTTGGTCCGTACAGCCGGTTGCAACGTCCGGGCAATTCAGCCGGACATGGAAATGATAGTGATGCCCCCACCAAGGGCGAATTTTGTTCAGCCAGCTACGGTCGCCTGTTGCGCTGTTGCACATGGCGACCTTAGCGCCGGGGAAAACAAAAATCCGGGCGACGCGCGGGTCAGAGGCGGCGGCGCGCAAAATTGCTTCGTGTTGAGGGGTCCAGTTACTATTGGTGTACGCACCGGCGTTCCGGCGCATAGAGATGGACGACAGGTTTTCACGTTCCGTCGCGGTGAGGTCCAGACGGTCTGGCGGTAGCATCCAAATATCGGCATCAAGCCCGGTTTGGTGGCTGCGGTGCCCGGTCAGCATCGGTCCGCCGCGCGGTTGGCTCATATCCCCGATATACAGCCCTTCCCAGCCGGGCTGGGTCGCCGCAAAACGGCTCAGGTCTTGGACAAAATCGATGGTTTCTGGCTGCGCCCAGTTGCGGTTGCGCGACAGGCGCATGGCTTGCCATGTAGGCCCGGTTTCGGGCAATTGTTCCGCCCCTGCCTGACAGCCGCGAGCATAGCCGCCAAGCGCTGCAGGTCGCTGGTTTGACGCAAGTGCTGCGGCCCCAAACAGTTGTTTGGCGATACGCGTGTCATTTGCGTTTTGTGTGGTTGTTGGCGCGGTAGGCTCTTCGGCCTGACACGCGGCGAGCCCAAGGGCGAAACAGGCAATTGCAATTATGCGGACCATTCTGCGCGATCTCCGTCTTTGTTAACCCACCGTAGCAAGAAAAGACCTAGGATGAACAGGAATAAAACAGGGCTAAACCCGATTTGCACATTGCCAGACCAAAGGGACACGATTCCGATCAATGCAGGCGCCAAAAATGCGGTGGCCTTGCCTGATAAGGCAAACAACCCAAAGGCTTCGGCGGGGTGGTCAGGGTGGCTGTGCCGCACCATGAGCGAGCGTGACGATGCATAAACCGCGCCGCCTGCGCCGCCAATGATCGCGCCGCAAACAAAGAAAATGATGTCAGGCAATTGTGATGCAGGGTCCAAGGGGACGCCAAACAAAGCCTCGCGCGACATGCCCACGATTACGCATGACACGGCGATCATTGCCCAGACGGCAGTGATGATCACGGGTTTGGGGCCGTATTTCTTGTCAGCTAGACCACCCAACCAAGTCGTGATCGCGGCGGCAATGGCGGCGATGACACCGAAAACGCCGATAGATGTAATTTCCCAACCCAGAACCAACGCCGCGTAGATTCCGCCATAGGCATAAAGCGCGTTCACGGCATCGCGATAGAACATTGAGGCAAGCAGAAAGCTGCGCAGGCTTTTGCGTTTTGCGACGCTGCGTAGGGTTTTCCCCAGATTTTGCGCGACAACCCCAAGCTTTACCTTTGCAGGCTTTTCTTGCGGCATGTCGCGGACCCACATGAAAAACGGGATCATAAATAGGGCGTACCAAATCGCGATGAACGGCCCCGTTGCACGGGTGCCTTCTTTGGCGTCTGCGTTCAGCCCAAACAGTGGGGCACGCCCAATCAGGGTTTTTCCGCTATCTCCATTTTCGGCCAAAAGCAGCAGGATCAAGATCAGCGATAACACCCCGCCCCAATACCCAAACGCAGCCCCGGATCCAGAGATGCGTCCGACTTCGTTGTCGTCGCCAAGGCTGGGTAAAATCGCGTTCACAAAATTCAACGATGATTCCGCGGCGACAAAACCAACAAAAAAGATCGCCATGTATAGCCAGACCGAACTGCTGTCTGGCAGTAACCCCCAAAGCGAAAACGCGGCAATGACATAGATGACAGAGAAAAACGCGATCCAAGGGATTTTACGGCCCGAATGGTCGGCAAATGCGCCCAGAAATGGTGCCGTTAAGGCGATGAAGAGGCCCGCGACCACCTGCCCCGTGGACCAGATCGACTGGGCTTGTGCCTTTGCAGTTTCGGAATCCAGTCCGCCGCCTTGCAGATATTCTGTCGCGACCGATGCAAAATAGGGACCGAAGATAAAGGTCAGGCCAAGCGTGTAATAAGGCTGTGATGCCCAATCAAAGGCCATCCACCCCCAGATGCGTTTCTTTGCGACTGCCATGTGCCTGCCCCTGCGTGTTCTTTGCGGCGATAAGACACTGCGACGCGCATGAATTGCAAGCGTTTAGGTGCCTGCGTCGGTCGGGGGCCAAGGCCGCGTTGCATCTGCGTCGATCCAGTTTTTGATCCACTCGGGCAGCTCAGGTGATGATCCTTCGTAACCAAGTGCGGCAAAGGCCTCGTCTGGTGGAACGATGCCGTCTTTGCTGGTCAGTGCTGAACGATACATCGCTTGTGTCGCGCAGGTGTCACCAATCCAGATGGATTGGTCGATATAGACAAAACGATGGTCCCAACCTGCCGTTTTGCTAACAATACGGAACTTGGCAAAGGGGCGGATACGTTTGCGGTAGCGCACAGATACACCCGCCATCGTAAGCCCCCAGCGTTTTTGTTTCAGCAATTGGATCAGACCCACGCGCTGAGCCAGACCAGTGCGCCCTAAATCCATGATGGTTAGGATGCGCCCATTATTCATTTCGAAATACGTATCAATGTCTTGGGGCCAGCAGCGGTGATGGGACACATGGGTGTCCAGCGGGTGAAGTTTGGGACGACTTTTGTTGGTGATCAGTTCTTTAATGACGCGCACAACAGGGTACATCAGGGGCCTCTGGTTTGTTTCGCATCAGGGATGATCTAGATTGACGCTAACGTCAACTTTAACCTCGCGGAAACCCTGGGCTTGTAGGAGAGGGCGCAAGTGCTTAATTCAGTGCAAACAATCAAAGGGTCTACGTGACAATGCTGACAATTATTCAAATTCTGCTTTTGCTGATCGGTGTGGTTCGATTTTTCGTGATTGCCCATTTCATCATGAGCTGGCTGATCCGGTTTGAAGTTCTGAATGTCCGTCAAGAATTCGTTGGTCAGGTTTGGTATGGTTTGCAGCGGATCCTAGAACCACTCTATAGCCGGGTCCGCCGCTTTATGCCTGACTTGGGTGGCGTTGATCTGTCGCCCATCGTTGTGCTTGTCGGGCTCGAGATTTTGCGCATCTTCTTGTACAATAACGCGGCTGCGTTCGCATATTGATGCTTTGCGCTGGTGGGTTACCCCACCAGCTGAAACACAATTCCTGACAGAACTGCGCCCGCCATGCCCAGCGCAATATAGGCGGCAAAGACTTGGCGTTTGACGAGCGACCAGACCGCCGCCATCGCGGGGATAGACGTGACGCCACCGCCAATCACAAAGGCCATTGCTGATCCGCTGCTCATGCCTTGCTCCATCAGCCCGGCGATCAGCGGGGGTGCGACGAAACCGTTCAGATATGCAGGCACGCCAACCACGGCGGCGGTTGCGATTGGCAAAATACCTTCGCCGCCAACAAGGCCGGCAATCAACGATGCGGGCACATAGGTGATCAAAAGCGCTTCGAGCATGTAGGCGAAAGCCAACCATTTCAGCAAAAACAGTGCGTTATGCGTGAATTCCTGCTGAAAAGTTTGTCGGCGTGTTTTGTCTTTCCAAAACGCCCAGACGGGCTTGCCGTTCATCGGGTCAGGGCCACAGCCGCAACGTTTGGCAGGGGCAGCCCGCAAAGGTGACGCAAAAAGCCCGCGCGATTGGAGCAGCTTAATCGCAAACCCACCCATCAGGCCAAGGCCGACGGCAGCAACGGCTTTGGCGATCGCAAATGGCCAGCCTAGTGCACCCGCAGTGATCAGCAGGGTCGGCGGATCAATCAGTGGTGAAGCCAGCCAAAATGCCATCACTGGGGCGAGCGGCGTCCCAAGCGCAAGCAGGCCTGCGATAAACGGAATGACTTCACACGAACAAAACGGTGCGAGCCCGCCAAACAGGGCAGCTAGAAAAATCATCCGTACCTCACGCCCTTTGAAGATGCCCGCGATGACCGATTCTGCGCCCGCCGCCTTGAGCCCGGCAATCATGATCACGGCAAAGATGATATAGGGAAGGGTGCCCAAAAGCGCGCGGATCGCGAATGCGACAACAGGAACTGCGTTTGGCTGATCTAGGACCGCAACGATAACAGGGATAATCAGGGTCAAAGCCCAGGGAGATTTGAGCCGGTTGAGATAATTGCCGGCTTTTGACGCGTGCGCGGTGTTGATTTCAGTCATGACAATTGCCCTGCCTCTGAGCAGCATTCCTCTAGGATGAATGCCGCAAGCGTTTGTAGGTGATCAAAGTTGGCGCGATTGATGATCGTGCGCCCTTGTTTTTCCTGCACAATCAACTGGGCCGTGCTGAGAAATTTGAGGTGATGTGCAAGCGTTGACGCGGGAATTCCGGTGCGTTGCTGGATATCCCCAACAAGCAACCCAGCATCGCCAGCTTTGACGAGGGTCTGAAACACCTCGATCCGTGATTCAGAGCCGAGCGCAGAAAACCCCTGTGCGGCAGTGACATTGTCCATTTCGGCCTCATCTTATTGATTCGATATAACTAGTTTTATCGAATTGTGCGGGGAGGTCAATCATCATGTCGCTTTTGAACTGGCGCGTGGGCTTACATTGGGTACTCTCGCGTTAGGCCCATAAGTGATAGATGGGGCCAAACCGGCGGAGAAACCTAATGACGCAACCCATTTCTTTTACCCTTGATGGGAAAACTGTCACTGCGCAGCCCGGCGAAACCATCTGGGAGGTGGCCAATGGGCGCGGTCTTGTGATCCCGCATCTTTGTCATAAACCTGCGCCGGGGTATCGGTCTGATGGAAACTGTCGGGCCTGTATGGTTGCGATTGAAGGTGAACGGAGCTTGGCTGCCTCGTGTATCCGTGAACCTAGTGAAGGTATGGTTGTGACCACCGACCAGCCGCGCGAGGTCCAAGCCCGACGGATGGTGATGGAGCTATTAATTGCCGATCAGCCAGAACAGTCCGTTGCCCATGATAAGTCCAGCCATCTTTGGGATATGGCCGCACAGCAAGACGTGAACGCAAGCCGTTTTCCGGCGCGGGATACTGCCGCGATCCCGTTGCTGGATGATAGCCACGTTGCGATGTCTGTGAATTTGGATGCCTGCATTCAATGTGGGCTATGCGTGCGCGCCTGCCGCGAAGTGCAGGTTAATGATGTGATCGGAATGGCCGGGCGTGGAGCTGGGGCATACCCGGTGTTTGATATGGCTGACCCGATGGGCAATTCGTCTTGCGTGGCATGTGGTGAATGCGTGCAGGCCTGCCCAACAGGTGCGCTGTTACCCGCGACGGTAACTGATGAAAATCAACAGGGCGATACCGCCGATTTCGACCGCGAGGTGAAATCTGTTTGTCCGTTCTGCGGGGTCGGGTGTCAGGTTTCGTTGAAAATCAAAGATGAGAAGGTAAAGTTCGTTGAAGGCATTGATGGGCCCGCCAACGAAGGGCGGCTTTGTGTTAAAGGCCGCTTTGGGTTTGACTATATCCACCATGATCACCGGCTGACCAAACCGCTGATACGGCGCGATGATGCACCGGCAAAAGGGCTGAATGTCGACCCGGGCAACTGGCACACGCATTTCCGCGAGGCCACCTGGGATGAGGCCCTAGATGCCGCTGCCAATGGCCTGAATGCGATTGGTGGCAAAGGTGTTGCGGGTTTTGGATCAGCGAAATGCACCAATGAAGAGGCCTATTTGTTCCAAAAACTGATCCGTCAGGGTTTTGGGCACAACAACGTCGACCACTGCACGCGTCTTTGTCATGCGTCTTCGGTTGCGGCGTTGATGGAAAACGTAGGGTCAGGCGCAGTGACGGCCACGTTCAATGAAATTGAAAACGCTGATGTGGCGATTGTCATTGGTGCCAACCCACTTGAAAACCATCCTGTCGCAGCGACCTATTTCAAGCAGTTTACCAAACGGGGGGGCAAGCTGATCGTGATGGACCCGCGGGGCCATGCGCTCAAACGGTTCGCGTCACATATGTTGCAATTCCGGCCGGGCGCAGATGTGTCGGTGCTGAACGCGATCATGCATGTGATCGTTGAAGAGGGTCTATATGACCGTCAATATATCGAAGCTTACACTGAAAATTGGGAAGCTGAGAAAGCCCACCTAAAGGATTTCAGCCCGGAAAAAATGGCAGATATCTGCGGGATTGATGCGCAAACCCTGCGCGAAGTCGCGCGTCTGTTTGCGGGGGCCAAGGCTGGTATGATTTTTTGGGGTATGGGGGTGAGCCAACATATCCACGGCACCGATAATTCACGTTGCTTGATCAGCCTTGCGTTGATGACAGGGCAGGTTGGGCGACCCGGTACGGGGCTGCATCCGTTGCGCGGACAAAACAATGTGCAAGGCGCTTCCGATGCGGGGCTGATCCCCATGTTCCTGCCAGACTACAAACCGGTCGATGATGCCGCCGAACGCGACAGTTTTGCCGATGTCTGGCAGGGTTACGCGATTGATCCAAACCGAGGCTTAACCGTTACAGAAATTTTGGAATCCGTGCATGCTGGCACGATTCGCGGCATGTATATCTCGGGCGAAAACCCGGCGATGTCCGACCCGGATGTCGATCATGCACGCGATGCTTTAGCGAAGCTAGACCACCTTGTCGTCCAAAATATTTTCTTAACTGAAACTGCGAATTTCGCTGATGTTATTCTCCCCGCGAGCGCCTTTGCCGAGAAAAACGGGACCGTTACGAATACAAACCGTCAGGTGCAAATGGGGCGGGCCGCAATCGCCCCACCTGGTGAAGCCCGTGAAGATTGGTGGATCACGGTGGCCTTGGGAAAACGTCTTGGGCTGCCGTGGACTTATACCCACCCAAGCGAGGTTTTTGCCGAGATGACGCAAGTGATGCCGTCGCTTGCGAACATCACGTGGGATCGGCTTGAGGCAGAAAATGCAGTGACGTACCCGTCGCTGTCAGAAACAGATCCCGGCCAGCCGATTGTCTTTTCTGATGGTTTCCCACGAGAAGGCGGGCGCGCGAGATTTACCCCGGCGAATGTGATTGCCCCTGACGAAACGCCAGATGCAGATTATCCGATGGTGATGACCACCGGGCGGCAGTTGGAACATTGGCATACGGGATCAATGACGCGGCGATCCAGTGTATTGGATGCAGTTGAACCCGAAGCAAACTGTTCATTGCACCCGTCGACTTTGCGCCAATTAGGGGCTGCACCGGGCGATATGATCCGATTAACAACCCGGCGCGGCAGCATCGAAATTATGGCGCGCGCCGATCGTGCTGTGGCCCCCGATATGGTCTTTGTCCCCTTCGCCTATGTCGAGGCCGCGGCGAACACGCTAACCAACCCGGCGGTCGATCCTTATGGAAAAATCCCAGAGTTCAAGTTTGCTGCGGTGCGGATTGAAGCAGTGCCAAGCGGATCACGTATGAAGTATGAATAGGGTTCTTGCCGTATGCATCTATCGCATACGGCAAGATAGTTGTGGAATGAGCACCCTGAGCGTCTCGGGGCGCTCATTTTTACTATGCCGCTCTTCAATAGGGGGGAACCGGCTACTCGGATTCCGGCGCGCCGGTGATGATACCGGCATAAACTGTGTCATCATCCCCACCGCTAAAACTGCCAATCAGGTCTGATCCTGTGACTGCGCCGTAAAGATTGCCATTCACACCACGCCAAGTGATGTCGGCATCAATGAACTGATCAGAATCATTACCCGCTGAGCCCGCCGTGCCATTCACAGTGAATAGGTCGTTGCCGCCTGAAATAGTATTATTTCCAAAGTCGACATCCAGATCCATAATGCCGGTCGTTGTCGTGATGCCGTGTGGGTCTGTTGTGATGTTGGTGATCTCCATTATTTCATATTCTGTGTTAAACGTGACGGCTCCGCTATCTGGGGTAGGGGTGCCTAAAGGCGAATTATTCCGTGCGCTGGCATAGGCAAAAAATACGGCTTCGCCGTCTTCTATCCCATAACCGACGTATGCGTATGCGCTCGCCTTGTTTTGGCTATCGCTTAGTGTGAGATTGTGTGCCACAGAATCGATAATTGACAAGTCTTCGTTAACTACAGCGGCCTGCGCATAAAAGTCTGACAGCGTATCCGCTGTAATATATGCTGTCCTCGTGGAGGTTACTAAACCGGGATCTAGAACGATGCTTTGGCCTGCCACCTTTGTCACATCGGATGTAGAGGGCGTCTCCACTTCTGGTGACGTGCTTGAACTGCTGCAAGCGGCTGTTAAGCAAAGTAGCAGTAACGTAATCGATTTCGTGTTCATTCGTGTGTTTCCAAGATGAGTTTTATAGTGCTCGGCACATCGCGTGATCGCTGTGGTGTGTCCAATAACGTTTTGTTTATCGAAGGTTTTTTTGCCCTGAGTTGAAACAGTGGGTTGCCGCAAGTGACCTGCATGGCGTTGCTATTGAATAGCAGGTCGAGAAACGCGACCTTCGAATGAATAAAACAACGCGTTTGAAATAGGTGTGACGCGTATTCTGGAGAAAACGCATATGCGCAAAATAAGTTTAATCGCGGCACTGACGGTCTTTGCCTTGCCTGCTGTGGCAGATGATATTGCCTTGCTGGTGGGGATTGAACGATACCAAGACTTGCGGCGGGTTCCGGGTGCTTCTGATGTGCTTGATAGTGCCCAAGATCTGCGGCGTGCTGGCTATGATGTAACCACATTGTCCAACGGGACCAGTGCAAACATGGGGCGGATGCTGAACCGTTTTGCGCAGAGCGCAACGGATGCGGATCGGTTGATTGTCGGCCTGTCCGGGCGCTTTGTAACGGATGGTGCGCGCAGTTGGCTTTTGGCGACAGATAGCCAGAGCCCCACATATTTTGGTCTGTCAGATGCGATATCCGTCGACAGCGTCCTTCAGGTTTTGGAACAGGCCTCGGGGCAGGCGATCTTGATCCTCGGATATGATCTGGATGGTGACGCGCAGTTTGGCGACTATTTGCGAGAAGGCGTCGGAGACCTAAATATCCCGCAAGGCGTGACCGTTCTTTACGGTGAACCCAATTCCACCGATGGTGTCGTGATGGAGGCGATTACCGTTCCGGGCGCGGATGTCATGGCATTTGCGCGGGATGCGCGTTGGTTAAATATTGCAGGGTATGCGCCACGATCTTTGGTCATGCAGCCGAACGATGAGGATGCTGAGACGCGTCCCTCTGGCCACCCGACCCTGCAATTCTGGATTGCCGCGCAAGAGCTGAACACGGCTGACGCTTACCGCGACTTTGCCTTGAACTATCCGCGCAGCCCCTTCGCCCAAGAGGCCCGCACGCGGCTGGACGAGATCGAGAACGATCCCCAGCGCCTTGCCGAAATTGCCGAGGCCGAACTTGCGCTGACGCGGAATGCGCGGCGCGAAATTCAACGCGATTTGACCCTGCTTGATTACAATACCCGCGGCGTTGATGGTATCTTTGGGCCGGGCAGTCGCCGCGCTATCCGTAATTGGCAGCAATCCAACGGGTTTGCGCAAACGTCATTTTTGACGGAAGAGCAAATCAACCGGATCGATGCGCAGGCTAGCCGCAGAGCCGCTGAAATCGCTGAGGCAGAAGAACGCGTGCGCGCGCAGGCCGAACAGCTTGACCGCGCCTATTGGGAAGAAACCGGTGCGCGCGGCGATGCCGCTGGCTACCGCGCCTATCTGAACACTTATCCTGATGGCATTTTTGCCGAAGAAGCCCGTGCGGCCTTGGACGAAGACGCGAACGAGACCGAAAACGAGGGTGGTGCTGAAAGTAACCAAGCCGCCGCAGATGCAGAGGCCGCGCTACGGATAAACCCGGTTCTGGCGCGGTTGATCGAAAGCCGTTTGTCACAAATGGGGTTTAACCCGGGGCAGGTTGACGGGCGGTTTGACAGCGAGACGCGCGGCGCAATTAGCCGGTACCAAACGCGCGGCGGCCTGCCCGCAACGGGATATCTGAACGAGCGCACATTGGCGCGGCTGCTAGCGGATACATTTGGTCGATAGACGATCAAGACATAAAAAACGGGCCGCCCGCAATGCAGACGGCCCGCTTTTTTAGTTTTTTATACGCTTATTGTGCGCGGACATAGCGTTCAGCCAACAGGCGGATCAGGCCTTGGCTATTGTCGAATTGGCGTACGCCGATGATATATGTGCCAGACTGCACACGCGCCATCACAAGGCTATCTAGCCCATCGCCATAGTCGTCATTTTGTCCAACTTCCCGGCCAAGATCATCATATACGACCAGCCAAGGGTCGCTGTTGCCGCCGCCAATTGCTTCGATAACAAGCAAGCTGTTGTCCTGAACATCGACGGTGAACCATGTCACATCGTCAGTGGCTTGCACGTCCTGACGGACGCGTGATTCTAGCACGCCAAGATCAGTCACCGGAATGCTACCATCAAGCGGTGGGGCTGCTTCGCCGCGATCATAAAGCGACAAAAGCGCCGCTTCCGCGTCATATTCGGAAAGCGTTACAGTGATCGGCGCATATTCGTCGCTCAGTGCGGCCATCGCGATGCAATAGGTGCCAGCGTCCAATGTGTCGGTGACGTCAATCCGCGAATTGAGCCCGTCGTAATCGTCATTTTCAGCGATATACATGTCATTCGCGCCATAAAGCGTGATTACCGGATCGGCGGATTCATTTTCAGCCGTGATGCTGACCTGTGCGGGCGCATCAAGCGTAAAACTCCAATTTGGGGTGTCTGAAACCGAACCTGTGACAATGCTGCCAAGCCCACCCATTGGGGTCGCTGTGTCACAACCGCCAGCACTGCTACCGCCGCCAGTTGATTCCATGACACCTTCGGTCAGGGCTTCATGTTCTTGCAAGCCAACACGCACAAAAGCGGTCATTGGGCCGCCGTCATAGCTGCGTAGCGCCATGCAATATGTGCCTGCTTCAAGATATGTTTCCGCGCGCGATGCCGCGTTGCCGCCAGAATCATCGTCGGAGGCGACGATGCTGCCGTTGCTGTCGAGAATGTCGATAATTGTATCGCCTGCGCCGCGTCCTGCAGCTTCCATGCGCACGTCGGCACCTTGGCTGAGCGTAAACAGTGACACATATTCATTGCCGCCCAATACAAGCGCCATTTGCTCCATATAAGAGCCTGCTGTGGCGATGTCGGATGAAGCCTCATCGCCGCCGATCCACTGGCCGCCATTTCCAGCGCCACCACAAAATGCATCTTGGGCGGCGGCGGGGGCCGCAAGGCCTAGCATCGCAACCGCAAGCGCGCCTGATCTGGCGTTTAAAAACTGCATAAAATATTCCTTTTCTATTCGGTCAAGGTTGTGGGCATACGATAATCGCATTGCGGCACCGGTGACTAGACCAAACGGTAAAAAGTGTGGAAATCCTGACTGCGCTATAACCGCCGACCGATAGGCGGGACATGCCCAACAAAAAAGGCCGCGCCCCGAAGGGTGCGACCTTTTCAAATAATGCTCATTCGCGGCTTAGCCTTGGCGGGCTTTAAACCGTGGTTGCGTCTTGTTGATCACATAGACGCGGCCCTTGCGGCGCACGATGCGGCAATCGCGGTGGCGCTGCTTGAGCGAGCGGAGGGAGTTACGTACCTTCATGGTCGTGTCCTTCATGTCGCGGCGCGCGGATTGCGCCTTGGGTTGCATTGACGGACCGAAGTCCGATGAATTCATGGTGGACGATACTGGGATCGAACCAGTGACCCCTTCGATGTCAACGAAGTGCTCTACCGCTGAGCTAATCATCCATGTTACCGCCGCAACCGCCATCGCCCTATAACGAAATAGGACGCGGGCAAACCGCGTCAGGTGTGCGGTCTATAAAAGGAGTCGGAGGGAGGATCAAGGGCTTTTGGAAAAAACAAAATTCAGGTTATGCTATGCGGCGGAGGGATATGATTTTTGTCCAATAATGCCTATCAAATAACGCGTCCAAGCCAACGCAACACAAGCGTCGTTTTTGCCTCACCGCATAGCGGGCGCGACTATACGGCTGCTTTTCTGGGGCAGGTGGATCTTGATGCAATGCTGATCCGCTCGTCAGAGGATGCGTTTGTGGATCAGCTCTATGCGGCCGCGCCCGATTTTGGTGCGCCACTGATCCGGGCCATTGCCCCGCGCGCCTTTGTTGATCTTAATCGCGGTCCGGACGAATTTGATCCCGCATTAATCAACGATATTCACCGCAAGCCACAAAATCCGCGTATTGCAAGCGGGCTCGGGGTTATTCCACGCGTCGTCGCAAATGGGCGGCATATCTACCGCGGGAAAATCTCGCTGGCGCAGGCGCACGACAGGATCGCCAATTACTGGCGACCTTATCATGATCAGCTTCAAACGTTGATGGATGAAAGCAACCGGGCTTATGGCCAATCGATTCTGATTGACTGCCATTCGATGCCGCATGAGGCTTTGTCGACGATGACCAGCCCAAACACTACATCTCCTGATATTGTGCTTGGGGATCGGTTTGGCAAAACGGCAGCACCGCAGATCATGGACCGGGTTGAACAGGCATTTGTGGATGCTGGTTTTCGGGTGGCGCGCAATGCGCCCTTTGCAGGGGCATATATCGTGCAGCGCTATGGGCTTCCCGCCCGATCACAACATGCAATTCAAGTAGAGATCGACCGGGGTATCTACATGAACGAACACACGCTGACCCCGAAACCGGATTTCGCACATATTCAGGCGGTGATATCGGGGGCGATTGCGCAAATCGCCGAAATTGGCATGCCCGCAGATCAACAAATCGCAGCCGAGTAGGGTGGATCTTGATCCACCCCACCCCAGACTAACCCAGCAAGACAATGTCAGACGCCCCGGCGCTGCGCCGCAACGCATGAATATCTGACAGCGTGGGGTCATTCGCCCAAGCAAGCGCAGAATCAGCGTCGGGGAATGAAAGCAAGGCTGCGGCGTCAGGGATAGCTGGCACCCCATCAATCGCGCGGGCGGATGCGGTCGCGATTTCAACTTTGCCACCGTGTTTGGCCAAAGCTTCCCCCGCTTTTTCGCGGTAGGCGGTAAGCGCGTCGGGGTTCGTGATGGTCAGGCTGGCGTAAGCATAGATCATTGTGTCTCTCCTTTATTGATGTGCCTGACTTAGGCAGTACGAAGTCATGCGAAAACGCGTGTATTTGCATTTATGATGTGCAAATAATCTTGTTATGGATATTTCATGGGACGATATGCGCACGGTCATGTGCCTGGTGCGCGGTGGGTCGCTTGCGGCGGCCGCCCAAGAATTGGGATTGAACTACACCACCGTTGCAAGACGGATTACGCGCGCAGAATCTGACTTGGGAGGCAAACTGTTTGATCGGCTCGCCGATGGGTATCAACCGACTGATGCGGGGCTTTTGGTTGCTAGTCATGCGGAACAGATGGACAGGCAAGTTGATACGCTGATGCGCGAATTACAAGGGAGGGATGCGAACCTGCTTGGGCCCCTGACCATCACCGCGCCGCAACTCTTGATCGCCCATGTGCTGACCCCCGTTATTGACCAATTCTGCGGGGCCTACCCGGACATCGATCTGCATGTGCGCGCGACAAATGACTTGCTTGATCTCAATCGGCGCGAGGCGGACCTTGCGATCCGTATTAGTCGCGATCCCGGCGACAGCCTTAAGGGGGTGCGATTGACGGCGCAGCAATCGGCGAGTTTCGCAACGCCAGCGCTGGCGCGGGCAATCGCAGACGATCCGACCAGCCCTATTGATTGGATCGTCTATGCTGATTACGCAGCAGTGCCAAAAAATGTTGACTCATCGTACCCAAACCACCGCATTCGTATGACATTTGACGACATGGTCGCTATTCGCGCGGCGGCGCAAGCTGGGCTTGGCGTCGCACGAATGCCTTTGTTTTTGGGGCACGCCAGTCATGGGCTGGTCCAAGTCCCAGTCCTGCCGCCACAACCTTACCCCGATATATGGGTGGTTGCGCATCGTGATGTCTGGGCCGCCGCCAAGGTCATGGCGTTTCGCGAAATGCTGGTGCCTTTTATGCGTGGGCGGCGAGCTCAATTTGTGGCTTAGCTGATTTCAGCCGCCAAGAATGCCTCTGGATCGTCGACTTCGATCAGTCGTTTCCGGTCGATCCACCAGAACCTGTTGCCGATGTTCCGAATGAAACTACGATCATGGCTGACCAGCAGGCACGACGCGCCATGTGCGATCAATTCCGCCTCAAGCGTTTCCTGCCCTTCGATATCAAGATGGTTTGTTGGCTCGTCGAGTAGATAGAAGTTGGGTTGTTGAAGCCGCAGGATCAGCATCGCGAGTCGCGCTTTTTGCCCGCCGGATAGCCCGCTGATCTTCGTATCTTGCATCTGGATGTTCACGCCGGCGCTGGCGAGCAGCCCGCGCGCACGCTGGTCGCCGGTATCAAACTGCCCGGCAACGGCGGTCATCGGGGTGTCCGTATCATCCAATTGGCTCAGGTGTTGATCGGAATAGCCATAGGCGACAGATGGGGCGCATTTGATCGAAGACGGGTCACCCATCAATGCGCGGTGGATCATCTTTACCAATTGCGTTTTGCCGGTGCCGTTGGTGCCCAAAAGAACGATCCGATCCCCTTGGCTGATCCATTTCTTACCTGTGGTATAAAGTTTTCGGCCGTCCGGCGTGGCGACAGCAACATCATCAAGCGTGATCAGTGATTTCGCATGGGTGCCGCTGTTGGTCAGCTTGATTTCGCCCGCGCTGCGGTCCTGATGGGCGGGCTTCGCGGCCGCCTCGATCTTAGCGGCCCGGTCGTTCAACTGTTTTGTCTTGGTGATGAGCAGGTCAGAGCCAGAGTTGATCCCGATATTCTTGAGCTTTGCAGCTTGTTTGCGCAGTTGGCTCGCTTTGTTGAGATCGTTTGCAAAACGGCGCTCGTCAGCTTCATCGGCTTCGTCCAATGCTATGCGGGCTTTGGAAAACGGCAATTGAAACACCCGCGACCGTTCGGTGCGTAGGAACAGCGTCCGATTGGTCGTTGCATCCAGAAATGCGCGGTCATGGCTGGTTATCACAACAGGTGTATCGCGCGGAAGCGCAGCCAACCAATCCTGAAGTAACCCAATGCGCTGCAGATCAAGATGGTTGGTCGGTTCGTCCAACAATAGGACATCAGGTTCGACAACCCATGCAGCCGCCAAAAGCGCCGTGCGCTGCCAACCGCCGCTCAGCTCGGAAAGCAATTTATGTTGCAGGTCGTAGGGAACCTGAAGATCGCCAAGAACGACATCCACGCGCCAGCCCTCAAAATCGGCTTGCTCTGGCGGAAGGGCGGACAATACAAAATCATAGAGCGTTTGGGTCAATTGGTCAGGAGCTATGTGTTGTGCCACATGACCGATGCGCAATCCGCGTGCACAGGTAATTTCGCCAGCTGTGGGTTCAAATGTGCCTGCAATACAACCCATTAAAGTTGATTTCCCACGCCCGTTGGCAGCGACTAGACAGATCCGGTCGCCTTTGGAAATGGTCAGGGTGAGGTTAGTAAATAGCGGATCGCCAAGGGTCACGCCCAAAGCATTGATATGAATAAGTGTCATTGATGTCTCTGATCGTAGCAGTCGTGTCGCGCGGCGGCGACGGAAAGGGCAGATCGGTGGCCGTTGACCGATGATCAGCCCTGCAAACGAATTTACAGGGCGGCGCGGGGACCATGCTGAAGTTGGCGGAATATACGCATGTTCAGCTAGTGCCCTCCCTTTGTGATGCGTGACAGATGGGGCGAGCCTAGCCAGCAAAGGGGCGGTGGGTCAAGACCCACCCTACCGCAAAGCACGCCCTTTGATGATAGCATCTTTCCCGAACCGCGCGCGGATTTTGTCGGTGGCCAGTTCAGCGCGCGCGCGTTTTTCGGCGTCTGGGTCTAGCAGATCGCCCTCGCGGTCGGCACCATCGGGGTTAGTGATTTCGGACAGCCCGACGCCCAACAGTCGGAACGGCCCACGCTCTGCCACCTGTTCAAATAGGTCGTGCGCAGTGCGGTACAGCGTGTCTGTCATTTGTGTTGGGTGGCGCAGGCTTTGGCGTTTGGAAATCAGCTTAAAGTCGGAGGTTTTCAGTTTGAGCGTCACAACCCGCCCGGCCTTATCCGTGGCTTTGGCGCGCGCGCTGACCTTTTCGGCCATCCGCCACAGATGCCCATCCAGAATGGCAGGGTCAGCGGTGTCCACGCTGAATGTGGTTTCATTGGTCAGCGATTTTACCGGTACATGTGTTGAAATCCGTCGCGCATCTTCACCACGTGCGAGTGAATAGAGCCGTTCGCCCATGCTGCCAAAACGATCATGCAGATCGCGCCTATCCCAGCGCAACAGATCGTCGAAGGTTTGAATCCCTGCTTTGTTCAGGCTGGCTTGGCCTGCAGGGCCGATTCCCCAGATCAGACGGACCGATTTGGGGCGCAGGAACGCCGTCGTTTCGGCCTTGCCTATGATCGAAAAACCGCGCGGCTTTTGGAGGTCAGATGCGACTTTGGCGAGGAATTTATTGTGCGATAACCCAATGGACCCAGAAAGCCCCAATTCCGTTTTCATCCGTTTGACAAGCCTTGCAAGCATGACTGCAGGGGGTGCCCCGTGCAACCGGATCGTGCCGCTGAGGTCCATGAAGGCTTCGTCAAGTGAGAGCGGTTCAACAATCGGTGTCAGCTCATCCATCATTGCGCGGATCGCTTTGGAGGCTTCGGCATAGGCTTCCATCCGAGGAGGCAACACGACTGCATCGGGGCAGAGCTTCATTGCTTGAAACATTGGCATAGCGGATTTCACGCCCCTGATCCGCGCGACATAGCAGGCGGTGGAGACAACCCCGCGTTTGCCGCCGCCGATGATCAGGGGCTTGTCCGCCAGCTCTGGATTGTCCCGCTTTTCGACCGAGGCATAAAATGCATCGCAGTCCATATGGGCGATCGATAGATCAAACAGCTCTGGGTGCCGTGTCACGCGTGGACTGCGGCATTGAGGACAACGGGTATTGCTGTCAAAAGTCGTGAGGCAATCGCGGCAAAGGGCGGGCATGCCGACAGTCTATGCGGAGGACGAGGTGCGAACAATAGGGCAACATGACGGGGCGAAGGTCGCGCTTTTCTTAGGAGATAAGCTGATCTGCATTCTACGCGACGATATCCCAACAATTCCCTATCCAAATATGTGGGACCTGCCCGGAGGCGGGCGCGAAGGTTCAGAGACACCTTTCGAGACTGCGGTGCGAGAGGTGCAAGAGGAGTTGGGGCTAACATTGCCCCGCGAAGCAATCATCTGGGAGGCGCAGTTTCGCACAGATCATAAACCAAACGCTTGGGTCGGATTTTTTGTTGCCCAGATGCCTGCAGAGACTGTCGACAAAGTTATTTTCGGCGACGAAGGGCAGCGATGGGCGTTGTTTCGCATGAATGCATTCATCGGGCTTTCCAACCGGGTGCCTTCCTATGTATCAAGGCTCGTGAGATGGCAGAAAGAAACGGGTGGGCTCCAGCCGCGCTAGGGCGGGCGATATTTGTGCAGTATACGATGGCATACATTGAAATACCGCGGCAACGTACCTATCTGTTAATTATACAAAGAGGGATAAATTATGAATAATGAAGATTTAATCGCGGAGCTTATCGGACAAAACGTGTTGTTCGTGCTGCTTGCCGTATTTATTGTTGTCTGCATTCTTGCAGGTGTACGGATTGTGCCGCAGTCACAGAAATATGTCGTTGAACGGCTTGGCCGTCTGCGGTCGGTGCTTGGGCCTGGCATTAACTTTATCGTGCCGTTTCTGGACCGTGTTCGTCACAAGGTGTCGATCCTTGAACGCCAGCTGCCTGCGATGACCCAAGATGCGATCACATCAGACAACGTGCTGGTGCAGGTCGAAACATCTGTATTTTACCGCATTATTGAGCCTGAAAAAACAGTTTACCGGATCCGCGACGTTGATGGCGCGATTTCGACCACTGTGGCTGGTATTGTGCGATCCGAAATTGGCCGCATGGAACTGGACCAAGTGCAGGCTAACCGTGCGACCTTGATCGATGCGGTGCGTGAACAAGTTGCCCAGCAGGTCGATGACTGGGGGATCGAAGTGACCCGCGCTGAAATCTTGGACGTGAACCTAGATGCCGCGACCCGCGCCGCGATGCTGCAACAGCTGAATGCGGAACGCGCCCGCCGCGCCCAAGTGACCGAGGCCGAAGGGACCAAACGCGCGGTCGAATTGCAGGCCGAAGGTGAACTCTACGCCGCCAAGCAAGAAGCCGAAGCCCGCCGCGTACGCGCCGATGCTGAAGCCTATGCGACCCAAGTTGTTGCCGTGGCGATTGCTGAAAACGGCCTTGAAGCCGCGCAATACCAAGTTGCTTTGAAGCAGGTTGAAGCGGTGCAAGCCGTTGCCTCAAAAGAGGGCAATCAGACAATCGTGCTGCCCGCAAATGCAATGGACGCCTTTGGCGACGCATTCAAAATGTTGAAAGGACGCTAAAATGCCGCTTTGGACACAATGGTGGGTTTGGATGTCGGCCGCTGTCGTCCTCGCCACGCTTGAAGTAATCTTGCCCGGCTATATCTTTTTGGGTTTCGCGTTGGGCGCGGCGGTCATGGGGCTTTTGATCATGGTCGGGATTTCGGCCAAAGGGCTGGCGGTCACGTTGTTGATTTTTGCTCTTGCGTCGCTCGCGTCATATCTGGTGATGCGCAAGGTCTTTGGACTTCGTAATGGTCAGGTGAAAGTCTGGGAAACAGACATCAATGATTAACAAAAAGGCCCGGCGGATCACGCCGGGCCTTTTTCGTCATCAGTGAATAGACTTCGCGCTGTTCATTTCTGCGATAATGTCGCGGGCCACAGCAGCAGGGTTTTGCGCCTGCCAAATCGGCCGCCCCACAACCACATGATCAGCGCCGTTTGCAATTGCGTCAGCCGGGGTCATTACCCGTTTTTGGTCACCCAAAGCGGCACCTGCCGGGCGCACGCCAGGGGTGACTATCAGTTTGCCTTCGGCTTCTGGCAAAGCGCGGATCAATGCGGCCTCTTGCGGTGATGCAATCACACCATCAGCGCCATTTGACAGCGCAATCCCGGCGCGTTCTTGGACCAGATCAGCAATATCACCGGGCTTGATGCAGGACGCGTCCAGATCAGCACGATCAAGTGAGGTCAGGATTGTGACCGCAAGGATTTTCATATCTGAACCGCCAGCCCCTTCGCGCGCTGCGCGTACAACATGCGGGTCGCCGTGGACGGTCAGAAAATCAAGATCATATTGCGCGACGCCGCGCACGGCGGCCTCAACGGTTGCGCCAATATCGAAGAATTTCATGTCCAAAAAAATGCGCTTGCCAAATTCTTGCTTGAGTTCATTAGCAAGGGCGAGCCCACCGCCCGTCAACATCCCCAGCCCGATTTTATAAAAACTCACGCTGTCGCCAAGCTTTTCGGCAAGATCCATCCCCATGATGACATTGGGAACATCCATTGCGACAATCAGGCGGTCATCAGGCATAGCGGCTTCCTTTTTTGTACATTTTACGGGGTCTAACAACTGCAGACCTCTTGCGCAATGTGGGGGCGATACCCATCTTATTGCTGAGGCCCAAACAGGGTGTGCCGCAATGGTGGGCACCCAAACGTCAGGGCGCTTATAAAAGGAGAGAACTCATGAACCTTGATAAGTTCACAGAGCGGTCGCGCGGTTTTGTTCAAGCCGCCCAAACGATTGCTATGCGCGAAAATCACCAGCGTCTCGCGCCGGAACATCTGCTCAAAGCATTGATGGACGATGAAGAAGGGCTTGCTGCCAATCTGATCACCCGTTCAGGTGGCGACGCTGCCGCCGTGCGCAGTGCCGCCGATGCGAATGTTGCAAAAATTCCGCAAGTTACCGGTGATGCCGGGCAGGTCTATTTAGACAATAACACTGCCAAGGTCGTCGACGAGGCCGAAAAGATTGCCAAGAAAGCGGGAGATAGCTTTGTTCCCGTCGAACGGCTGTTAACGGCGCTTGCCGTGATTAAATCCAAGGCCAAGGATGCGTTGGATGCTGGTGGCGTGACGCCAATGAACCTGAATGCGGCGATAAATGATATCCGCAAAGGGCGCACCGCCGATAGCGCGAGCGCCGAGGACAGCTTTGAAGCGCTGTCAAAATATGCGCGTGATCTGACCGAAGCCGCCGAACAAGGCAAAATAGACCCCATCATTGGCCGCGACGAAGAAATCCGCCGCGCGATGCAGGTTTTGTCGCGCCGCACGAAAAACAACCCCGTTCTTATCGGTGAACCCGGCGTCGGGAAAACCGCGATCGCCGAAGGTTTAGCACTGCGTATCATTGACGGTGATGTGCCAGAATCCCTGCGCAATAAGAAATTGATGGCGCTGGATATGGGCGCTCTGATCGCGGGTGCGAAATATCGTGGTGAATTTGAAGAACGGTTGAAAGCCGTGCTCAAGGAAATTGAAGCTGCAGCAGGTGAAATCATTCTGTTCATTGACGAAATGCATACGCTTGTCGGCGCGGGAAAATCAGATGGGGCGATGGATGCGGCCAACCTGATCAAACCTGCACTTGCACGCGGTGAACTGCATTGTATCGGTGCGACCACATTAGATGAATACCGCAAATACGTCGAAAAAGACGCGGCCTTGGCGCGGCGTTTCCAGCCGTTGATGGTCGAAGAACCAACCGTCACGGATACTGTTAGCATTCTGCGCGGCATTAAGGAAAAATACGAACTGCACCACGGTGTGCGGATCGCGGATGCTGCTTTGGTGGCGGCCGCAACCCTATCACATCGTTATATCACTGACAGGTTTTTGCCAGATAAGGCGATTGACCTGATGGATGAAGCCGCGTCGCGGTTGCGGATGCAGGTCGACAGCAAGCCAGAAGAATTGGATGCACTCGACCGTCAGATTTTGCAATTGCAGATCGAAGCTGAAGCGCTGAAAAAAGAAGATGACAAAGCCTCTGTTGACCGGCTTGCAAAGCTTGAAAAAGAACTGGCCGACCTGCAGGATCGCGCGTCAGAAATGACCGTGAAATGGCAGGCGGAACGCGACAAGCTGGAAGGCACCCGCGAGGTGAAAGAACAGCTTGATCGTGCGCGCGCTGAACTTGATATTGCAAAACGCGAAGGCAATCTTGGCAAAGCTGGAGAGCTGTCTTACGGTGTGATCCCTGAACTTGAGCGCAAGCTGTCAGAGGCCGAAGAAAACGAAGACCTTATGGTCGAAGAAGCTGTGCGGCCGGAACAAATCGCTGAAGTCGTCGAGCGTTGGACAGGCATCCCAACCAGCAAAATGCTGGAAGGCGAGCGTGATAAACTGCTGCGCATGGAAGACGAGCTTGGCAAACGTGTGATCGGTCAGCGCTCAGCTGTCAAAGCTGTGGCGAACGCAGTGCGGCGTGCGCGTGCCGGGCTGAACGATGAAAACCGCCCGCTTGGGTCGTTCATGTTCCTTGGGCCAACTGGTGTCGGGAAAACCGAGCTGACCAAGGCCGTGGCCGAATACCTGTTCGACGACGATAGCGCGATGGTGCGTATCGATATGTCCGAGTTTATGGAAAAACACGCCGTGTCGCGCCTGATTGGTGCGCCTCCTGGCTATGTTGGCTATGATGAAGGTGGCGTCTTGACCGAGGCCGTGCGGCGTAGACCGTATCAGGTGATCCTTTTTGATGAGGTCGAAAAGGCGCATCCAGATGTGTTCAACGTGCTTTTACAGGTGCTTGATGGTGGTGTGCTTACCGATGGTCAGGGCCGCACAGTTGATTTCAAGCAAACGCTGATCATCCTGACATCGAACCTTGGTGCGCAATCGCTAAGTCAGTTGCCAGATGGGGCTGACCCAAGTGATGCCAAGCGGGATGTGATGGATGCTGTCCGGGCGCACTTCCGGCCTGAATTCCTGAACCGTTTGGATGAAACGATCATCTTTGATCGGCTCGCTCGCGAAGATATGGCAGGGATCGTGTCTATTCAGCTTGGGCTTTTGGCCAAACGCCTGGCTGGGCGCAATATCACGCTGGATCTTGATGATGCTGCGCTTAAGTGGTTGGCTGATGAAGGCTATGATCCCGTCTTTGGGGCGCGCCCTTTGAAACGGGTGATCCAACGTGCGCTGCAAGATCAACTTGCCGAAATGATCTTGGGCGGTGACGTCATGGACGGTGACGCGATTGCGGTCAGCGCCGGTGCCGACGGGTTGCTTGTCGGGGACCGGGTGTCATCCAGTAAACGACAACCACCAGAAGACGCGGTGGTCCACTAACGATTGGGGCGTCCTCAAGGGGCGCCCTTTTTCGTCACTTGCGTGAAGTCAACGACCAGCGGGCCTGAAAATGCTAGGATAATATCGTTAGCAACGAAGGAACCACCGATGATCAAAGTTATAACGCAATGCCCAACCCGTGTTGATATTTCGATAAGCGGTGCGCTTGATGCCGATATGATGCGCGAAGGGTTGGATGAGCTATTTGCCAAAGTCGAAGGCATCACAGATGGGCGCATGCTATATACAATCACGGATATTGCGATGCCGACCCTTGGCGCAATTGGCGTGGAAATGGAAAAACTGCCAAAGCTATTTGGTCTGTTGGGTAAGATCAGCAAATGCGCTGTGCTGGCCGATGCAGCATGGGTACGCAAGGTCGCCGCGTTTGAGGGCGCGCTTTTGCCGGGTATGACAATCAAAAGCTTTGATATGTCCGATCGCGACGCGGCAGAAAGCTGGCTTGCTGAAGCTTAGGCAAAACATTTCATTCCGCTGGCGGCATCGTGAGACATCTTTCACACGTTCTACCCTATATACCGATTTGAAACGTATGAATCGGAGACCGCTATGGCCTATCGCTGGAAAAATGATCTAAGCCGTGCAGACATCACCCCAAAGTCTGCTTATCTCAACCGCCGCCAAATTCTGGCTGGTACCGTTGGACTTGGGGCAATTGGTCTGGCCGGTGGGGCGCAGGCGCAGGATGCGCTTGAGCCAAACACACTCGAAGAAATTCGGTCCTATAATAACTTCTATGAGTTCGGCACTGGCAAAGAAGACCCTGCGCTGAATGCACATAACTTGGACACCTCTAATTGGACGGTGAAGGTTGATGGGTTTGTCGATAATCCGGGCGACTATGCTATGGATGATCTGCTGGCTGGCCTCAGCGTTGAAGATCGCCTTTACCGGTTCCGTTGTGTCGAGGCATGGTCGATGGTTGTGCCATGGAACGGGATCGAATTGGCCGATATCTTGAATAAGGTTGGCGTGCAGTCATCTGCGAAGTACGTGGCCTTTGAAACCGTTGTGCAGCCAGAGAACATGATCGGCGTACAGCGCCGTGTGCTGGATTTCCCTTATGTGGAAGGTCTGCGGCTGGACGAGGCGATGCACCCGCTGACCATCATGGCAACGGGTATCTATGATGAACCGCTTGCCAAACAAAACGGCGCGCCGATGCGTTTGGTTGTGCCATGGAAATACGGATTCAAATCGATCAAATCAATCGTCCGCATTACACTGACCGACGAAGAACCCCCCATCAGCTGGAATAAGGCAAACCGCCGCGAATACGGGTTCTATAGTAATGTGAATCCAACCGTCGATCACCCACGCTGGTCCCAAGCATCTGAACGGGTGATCGGTGGCGGGTTGTTCGCATCACGCCAAGATACATTGATGTTCAACGGCTACCCCGAAGTGGCCAGCCTTTATGAAGGCATGGACCTGTCGGTAGATTTCTGATGCAAATTGTTGATACCGTTAACCAGTACCTCCGCAAGATCCCGACATGGACTATATATATAGTCGGTGGTGCTTGGGTTGTGTGGATGTTCTATCTGGCCGCAACGAACCAGATGGGTCCTGAACCTATCAATGCGCTTGAACGTAAATATGGTGAACTTGGTCTAAAGCTGATCGTGCTTGGCTTGGCTGTCACACCGCTGCGCAAATGGACGGGGCTTAACCTGATGAAGTTCCGGCGCGCCATTGGTGTGACCGCGTTTTTCGTCGTGCTAGCCCATTTCACTGTTTGGGCGCTGCTTGACGTGGGCACCTTTGGGCGCATTTGGACCGAAACGGTGAAACGCTTGTATGTGACGGTCGGCATGGCGAGCTTTGTGATGATGATCCCACTGGCTGTGACGTCTAACAACTTGTCGATACGCAAACTTGGTGGGGCGGCTTGGCGTAAGCTGCATAAGCTGACCTACCCGGTCGCGATATTTGCTGTGGTGCACTATCTTTGGCTGGTCAAAGGTTTCCAGATCGAGCCGATTGTCTATGCGATCATTGTTGGTGTGCTTTTGGCCAGCCGGGTCCGCCGCCCGAAATTCGCGTCGACTTAACCGGGAAGCGGCGCAGGCAATAACAGGTCTTCGAGAAAAAAGGCAGATAGGGCAGCACGCCCGGTCAAATTTGCTTTGCTGTAGACGGTTGTTGCCTGCTGCCTGGCTGTGCGTTCCGAAATGTCACGCAAGTCTGCGATTTCTTTCATCGACAATCCTTTTAGAAGCATAAGCGCGACATCTTTTTCAGCTGGGGTCAGTCGCCAGTCGTCGAACTGGGCGCTAATATACGCGCCTAACCCCTCAAGCTGTTTGCGCGCCAGTTTGGAAAGTCGCGCAAGATCTGCGGCCTGCCGCTCTGCTTGTAGTTCCAATCCGCGATTTTCCAACCGTATTCCGTAAGGCTGCAGGATAAAGATATAGAGCAACACCGCAGCGGCAAGTGTGATTGCCACCACATCCCATAACAACATACCAAGCCCATCACCGTGTTGGGCATCGTCCCAAATGTCAAAACCCGAGACAATAAGAAGTATACAGATTGCGATACCGACAATTGGGCGTTCATTGGGACGAAACATTGATCATTCTCCTCGCAGCCAAAGTCGGCACCTCTGACGAGAATGCAATATGTCATTTGCCCGATACGGATATATAAGTGCGAAACCACGCATCTGCCCGATGACTAAACCCGGGCTGACGTGTCCATGGACCTGTCACAACATAAAGGACATGGATAATGCGACACTTCTTATCAATACTTCTTTGCACGGCGGCCCCGTCAGTTTTACACGCACAAGAACTGGGGTGGTCCCATTCCGTCTCCATGGGCGCAGAGCGCGAACCCGCATATGTAGGGTCGGACACCTATACCACTGAATTATCCTACGAAGCGTCTGCACTTTATACCGCATCAGAACGGTTGCAGTGGATTGTAGCTCTCGGTGGCGTTGGCGTGCACTTTGCACCGACCAAGGATACACGCGTTGCCGTATCGCTAGAATACGAACCGGGAAGAGATAACGCCGATGATCCGATCTTGGCCGGTTTTTCAGAAATGGACGACACTTGGGAAATTCAGGCCGTCATCTCGCGTGAATTTGGCCCACTAGATGTTGGCTTTGGCATACAGCAAGACCTTCTTGGTTCGGGTAAAGGGCTTGTTGGGTTCGTTGGCGCAGAATTCGACGTTGATCTGTCTGATAAGCTAGAGCTCACAACTGGACTTGTTGCCAGCTTCGCGGACGCAAGACATATGAACACAGAAGTTGGTATTTCCTCTGTCGAATCCGTCGTAAGCGGTCTTGATGCTTATGAAGCGTCTGGAGGGTACAAAAGTCTGACGTTGAATATCGGGCTTGATTACGCCGTGACACAAGTGACGTCGCTATATGCCGAGGCAACGATTGAGCATTACGGAGCAAACATCAGCGACAGCCCACTTGTTGCGGATGCGGGAGCAGCAACAAATAGCGAATTGGGTGTTGGGATTCGGTTCAATTTCTGAGGCCGACATAAACTCCCGGTCATTTGGCTGGGATTTTTGGTTTTTGGTGTGATGATTCCGGGAATCTGAACGTGGATTGGTGTGATTCCTGTGAATCTAGGGTGTGACTCGTTGTTGTTCTTGGTGAGTCTTGTGGAGCGTGCTGTGGAT
>CALLAF010000054.1 GCA_938002605.1 uncultured Paracoccaceae bacterium
TTGTTTGCGCGTCAGCCCACTTGTCAGCGCAATCCGCACCGCGTCAACCCGGAATTCGTCCGTCCGTTTCAATCCCATAGTTCATCTCCTTTGCTGCAATAAATGCTATCAAAGGAGCGGCATCAAACCGCGACACGTCCAAAGCGCCTACAAATTCGCGTTTCTCATCCAGAAGAATGCGCGAGTTTCTATTCGTTAACAAGACCGAAAATATAGGCGAACCGCTTTACTGGGAGCGGTCGTTGGAGCACCCCGCAGCATCGGGGTCATATCCGTAATTCGCTGCGTGCAGGCTAAAGCGATTACTACTAGCAATTTCGACCAGCTATTCGCGGGAGCACCAAGGTCTGTTGGACTTAAAGGGTACTTACGCCTGCTGCGCCAGCCGCGCCTCTAGCACATCAAACGGCACGCCGGGCTCGTCTTTGGCTCCGCGGATCACCAGTGATGTCTTCACCGATGCCACGTTTTCGGCGCTGGTGAGCTCTTCGGTCAGGAACCGCTGGAAGCTGCGCAGATCAGGCGCCACACATTTCAGGATAAAATCAACTTCGCCGTTCAACATGTGGCATTCACGGACCAGCGGCCAACCTTCGCAGCGCTTTTCAAAGGCGCTCAGGTCGACTTCGGCCTGACTGACAAGACCGACCATGGCAAAGACCTGCACTTCGAAGCCGAGTTCGCGCGCATTCACATCTGCATGGTAGCCATGGATGAACCCTTGTTCTTCAAGCGTGCGCACGCGGCGCAAACAGGGTGGGGCCGAAATTCCGACACGTTTGGCAAGTTCAACGTTGGTCATGCGTCCGTCGGCCTGCAATTCGGCAAGAATCATGCGATCGATTTCATCAAGTTTCGTGCCGGGCATCGGGGATCCTTTGTGTTTTTCCAAATACTACGCAACTGTGCGGGAAGGCGCAATATTATTTCAAGTTCTGGTAACTATTGATGGCTGCATGCCCGTCATGCATGGTCTTTCATCCGGCGGGCTGCGCCGCTATATCGTAAACAAACCGCATAAAGAGAGACCCACCATGTCCGAGACCCGTCATACCAAAGTTCTGATCATCGGCTCTGGCCCCGCGGGCTATACCGCTGGGGTCTATGCTGCCCGCGCAATGCTGGAACCGATCCTTGTGCAAGGGATTGAACCAGGTGGTCAGTTGACGACAACAACTGAAGTTGAAAACTGGCCCGGGGACACCGAAGTTCAAGGTCCTGACCTGATGATCCGTCAAGAGGCGCATGCGCGCGCGATGGGCTGTGAGATTATCGGCGACATCATCACCGAACTTGACTTGCAAAACCGCCCCTTCACCGCGCAATCCGACAGCGGGACAGTTTATACTGCCGATGCGGTGATCCTATGCACTGGGGCGCGCGCCAAATGGCTTGGCTTGCCCACTGAGGAGAAGTTTAAAGGTTTTGGCGTCAGCGCTTGTGCGACCTGCGACGGGTTCTTTTACCGCGGCCAAGAGATCGTTGTTGTCGGTGGTGGCAATACGGCTGTCGAAGAGGCACTGTTTTTGACGAATTTTGCTTCGAAAGTAACGCTTGTGCACCGCCGCGATGAATTGCGCGCGGAAAAGATCTTGCAGGATCGCTTGGCAAAGAACCCCAAGATTGAAACGCTTTGGTTCCATGAAATCGACGAAATTTACGGCACCGACACCCCGCTTGGTGTTGAAGGCATCAAGGTCAAACACACTAAAACGGGCGAAATTTCTGATATCCCTGCCAAGGGCGTGTTTATTGCGATCGGCCACGCGCCGGCATCGGAATTGGTCAAAGATCAACTGGAATTGCACAGCGGCGGTTATGTCGCAGTAGAGCCGGGCAGTACGCGTACGGCAATTCCCGGTGTTTTTGCCGCAGGCGATTTGACTGACCACGTCTACCGTCAGGCGGTGACCTCTGCTGGTATGGGCTGCATGGCAGCACTGGATGCTGAACGGTTTATCGCGGAACAAGAATAAATTCTGCTATTTTGTATGGTTAGGGGCCGGCCGCAGTGCGACCGGCCTTTTTGATTTGTTCGATGCGCCGCGCATGCACATAGACCAATTACGGCGCATTGATGCCGATTTGGTTCTGCCGATGGGATGAACACGCGAACACCTGTCTTTTCTGCTGCGTTGTGCTAGACATTGGCCCTGATGCGGGGCTATCCCCGCCCGAAATTACACATCACAGTCAGAGAGCATCCATGACCCAAGACCTGGCCCCGATCCCCGAACTCTTCGTTTCATATGACAGCGCCCAAAAGCTTAAGGCTGAGGCTGGCGATTTGGTCAGCCACGATCTGACGCCGCGCCAGATTTGCGATCTTGAATTGCTGATGAATGGCGGTTTTAACCCGCTCAAAGGGTTCTTGTCCGAGGCCGATTATAACGGTGTCGTGGAAAACATGCGCACGGTTGATGGCACGCTGTGGCCGATGCCGATCACGCTGGATGTGACCGAAAAATTCGCAGAAACGATCACAGTTGGCCAAGATATTGCGCTGCGCGATCAAGAGGGCGTGATCCTTGCAACGATGACCGTCACGGACAAATGGGTGCCGAACAAATCCCGCGAAGCCGAAAAGGTTTTTGGCGCGGATGACGTCGCCCATCCGGCCGTGAACTATCTGCATAACCACGCGGGCGCCGTTTACTTGGGTGGGCCGGTTACGGGTATCCAGCAGCCTGTGCACTATGATTTCCGCGCGCGACGCGATACGCCAAACGAATTGCGCGCCTATTTTCGTAAGATGGGCTGGCGCAAAGTTGTAGCCTTCCAAACCCGCAACCCGCTGCACCGTGCGCACCAAGAGCTAACTTTCCGGGCGGCCCGCGAAGCCCAAGCCAACTTGCTGATCCATCCCATCGTCGGCCTGACGAAACCGGGCGATATTGATCACTTTACCCGTGTGCGCTGCTATGAGGCGGTGCTTGACCAGTATCCGGCGTCGACTACCGCAATGTCACTGCTAAACCTTGCGATGCGCATGGCTGGCCCGCGCGAGGCAGTTTGGCATGGTCTGATCCGCAAAAACCACGGTTGTACCCACTTTATCGTTGGCCGTGATCACGCTGGCCCCGGCAAAAACTCTGCCGGTGAAGATTTCTACGGCCCCTATGATGCGCAGGACCTGTTCCGCGAGCACCAAGAAGAAATGGGCATCGAAATGGTCGACTTTAAGCACATGGTTTATGTGCAGGACCGTGCGCAATATGAACCCGCTGATGAGATTGCAGATAAAGACGATGTGACCATCTTGAATATTTCAGGCACCGAACTGCGTCGCCGCTTGTCTGAAGGGCTGGAAATTCCTGAATGGTTCAGCTTTCCAACTGTGGTTGAAGAACTGCGTAAAACCCGCCCACCACGGGCAAGCCAAGGGTTCACCGTGTTCTTCACTGGTTTCTCAGGCTCAGGGAAGTCAACAATCGCGAATGCGTTGATGGTTAAGTTGATGGAAATGGGCGGCCGCCCGGTCACGCTGCTGGACGGCGATATCGTGCGCAAAAACCTTTCGTCCGAATTGGGCTTTAGCAAAGAACACCGCGATTTGAATATCCGTCGGATCGGTTATGTCGCGTCGGAGATCACTAAAAACGGTGGCATCGCGATCTGCGCACCTATTGCCCCCTATGCGGCGACCCGTCGCGCGGTGCGCGAAGACATCGAGCAATTTGGTGCTTTCATTGAAGTGCATGTCGCGACAACGATCGAAGAATGTGAACGCCGGGACCGCAAAGGCCTGTATAAGCTGGCACGCGAAGGTAAGATTAAAGAATTCACCGGTATTTCAGATCCTTATGATGTGCCTGAAGCACCTGAGCTCAGCTTGGAAACCGAAAGCGTCGCTGTCGACAACTGCGCGCACCAAGTGATCTTGAAGCTTGAAAGCATGGGGCTTATCAAAGGGTAGCGAATCAACCCAACAACTGGAGAAGCGGTGTGACTACGATTGTTTCGCTTACGGCGATTCCGCCCCGCTTCCGCTACCTTGGGCCGGTTCTTGAAAACATCATCGCGCAAACGGCGCTGATTGATAAAATACGCCTTTACCTACCTAAACGATTTCGGCGCTTTCCAGAGTATAAAGGCGAAATGCCGGATGTCCCCAAAGGCGTGCGCGTAATTCAAACCGATGATGATCTCGGTCCAGCGAGTAAAGTGCTATTCGCAGTCGATGATCTGCGCGGTGTTGATTAAACCAGATTTTTTTGACGAAACGATGTTCGACATCCCGCCCATTCTTTGGGCTGTTGATGATATTTGGCTGTCAGGACATCTCGAACGCAAGGGGATCGGCATCCTTTGCGCTGCTGGTTTTGGCATTCCGCCAGAAACAGGGGCCGCGGATGAGGCCGCGCTTCATCGTTCGGTAATCGAGGGCGCCAACCGCGTCGAAGCGGACAGCGCCTGCGTGAAATATATGCAAGAAACTTATGGTATCTGGCTTTAGTGCACCGTGACGGGTGTCATGTCGTTTTCACGGGCCAGATGAAAGGCCAACTTGCGGTTGGCGACCAGTGCAAGCTGTTCACCTTCGGCATTGTGCACTGAAAACAGCGTTTCCAGATCGCCAACTTGATCGCGGATATCTTCTGGCAGGTCGGCAGCCAAGACGGGTTTGACGTAAGCAATGTCAGACGCAAATGCGTTAAGGTCTATTTTGGTTTCCATGGCTTACCCTTTCCGGATGTTGATTGTTTGCACGACACGGTCAGGTACAGCGCGTGTTAAATCGACGTGCAGCAGCCCGTTTTTGATTGTCGCTTCGCCAACATCGACCCCATCTGCCAATACAAATGAGCGTTGAAACTGCCGCGCTGCAATGCCCCGGTGCAGATACACGCGCCCTTCGGCGTCATCGTTTTGGCGTCCACGGATCACAAGCGAGCTATCTTCGACGGTGATCGCAAGATCGCTTTCGGCGAAACCAGCCACGGCCAGCGTGATCCGGTACGAATTTTCCGAGGTCTGTTCGATGTTATAAGGGGGGTAACCGTCGTTGCCTGTTTTCGCGGTGCGTTCGACCAGCCGTTCAAGCTGTTCAAATCCAAGAAGGAACGGATGAGTTCCCAAAGCCAATTTTGTCATAAGACATGTCCTTTGCTAAGCGACTGTCGCGTTTGCGGTCCCGTTACGGCGACCTTTGTAAAAATATGGGGGGTGCGAACCAATTGATCAAGTGGCAAGTATTAAGATGTCTTATGTTAAGCCATGTTCTATAGTCGGCTTAACGAACGGAATTAGGTGCAGTGTTGATGAATAACTCTTCGAAAATGGATCAAGACGACGTACTGCGCGTCGAACTTGCCGTTCTAAAACAAGAGCATCGCGATCTTGATACAGCGATTGCGGCGCTGCATGAACGCGGGGCGCCCGATATGCTGACGCTGAAACGCCTTAAGCGACAAAAACTGATGCTCAAGGATCAGATTGTCCGGCTCGAAGACCGCATTTTTCCTGATATTATTGCGTGATATGGCGTTGCGGCTGTGGCGACCTTAGCTATAGTGCCGCTTCCTTTTGAAACCGAGGATAAGAACATATGACGCAACCTGTTGTTGGCATAATTATGGGTAGCCAATCCGATTGGCCCACGATGCGTGAGGCGGCGGATGTCCTTGATGAATTGGGGGTCGCCTACGAGGCCAAAATCGTCTCGGCCCACCGCACCCCGGATCGGTTGTGGGATTACGGTAAAACAGCCGTGGATCGCGGATTGCAGGTGATTATTGCGGGCGCTGGCGGCGCGGCGCATTTGCCGGGGATGATGGCCTCGAAAACTCGGGTGCCTGTTGTTGGTATCCCCGTGCAGACCAAGGCGCTGTCAGGCGTTGATAGTTTGTATTCTATTTTGCAAATGCCGCGCGGTTTCCCTGTTGCGACAATGGCCATTGGGGCCGCAGGCGCAAAGAACGGCGGGCTGATGGCCGCAGGCATCCTTGCGTTGCAAGACCCGGCATTGGCTGCGCGGTTGGATGCTTGGCGCGCGGCTTTGTCCGCCTCAATTCCGGATGAACCAACTGATGACTAATCCACTGCCCGTTGGGGCCACAATCGGTATTTTAGGCGGCGGTCAACTTGGTCGTATGCTTTCTGTTGCCGCGTCGCGTTTGGGGCTGAAAACCCATATCTTTGAACCCGGTGCCAACCCGCCTGCCGCCGAAGTAGCCGATACTGTCACCACTGCCAGCTATGATGATCACGTCGCGCTAAAGGCATTTGGCAATGCGGTTGATGTTATCACTTATGAATTTGAAAACATTCCGACCTCTGCATTGGATCTGCTCGAATCGCTCGCGCCGATCCATCCGGGTCGGCAGGCGCTTGCCACCAGCCAAGACCGCCTGACCGAAAAGACGTTCTTGCAAGGGCTTGGTCTGCAAACGGCCCCTTTTGCTAATGTGGAAAACGCGGATGATCTGGCCAAGGCGATTGCCGAAATAGGCACCCCCGCGATCCTAAAAACCCGGCGGATGGGATACGACGGGAAGGGACAATCGCGTATCATGTCCCCCGCTGACGCGGATCAAGCGCTGAGTGATATGGCGGGTGCGCCGGCGGTGCTAGAAGGGTTCATCAACTTTAGCCACGAGGTGTCGATCATTGGCGCGCGCAGTGTTGATGGTGCTGTTGCCTGCTATGATCCAGGCGAAAACGTGCATGAAGATGGGATTTTACGTACAACAACGGTCCCGGCAAACCTGACGCCATCGCAGCGGACCGATGCTGTTCTGCTTGCCGCCAATATCCTGAATGCGCTGGACTATGTCGGCGTAATGGGAGTTGAGCTGTTTGTCACCTCAGATGGGTTGATCGTGAATGAAATCGCCCCGCGCGTTCATAATTCAGGGCATTGGACCCAAAATGGCTGCACGATCTGTCAGTTTGAACAACATATTCGCGCTGTCGCAGGCTGGCCGCTTGGCAGCGGTGCGCGCCATGCGGATGTTGTGATGGAAAACCTGATCGGTGACGATATGAACCGTGTGCCTGATTTGGCGCGCACGGATGCGGCGATCCATCTTTATGGTAAAGCAGACGTTAAGCCTGGCCGGAAAATGGGCCATGTGAATAAGATCATCACAAAGGCTTAATCAAGCCCCAAGATCACATCCGTCAGGGTTAGATCGTGGTCAAAACTGCCGTTCTTGAGGAAGGTAAGCACTTCTTCCATCACCAGCGGATTGTTCATCATAAATGTATGGGTGGCGGGCAGGATAATCATATCCGTCATCCCATCTAAGCGGGCAGAGGCGATAGAAACTTTGCCGTCGTCAGGCCCTTCGATGAGCGCGGAATAGACAAGGTTCAGGGTGCGGTCTCCGGCAATAATCCCAATTTCATAGGGGAGATAGTCGATTGAATTGGGAACACTGCTGGGCTCAGTTCCTAACTGAAGCCCCGCCGGGCCGTTAACCCACTGAAAGGGCTCAAATTCACCGAAAATATCGACCAGTTCTGATCCCCCATTAGGTGGCCCAAGCATCACCACACGCCCCATCTGTTCGGGGCGGTTTTCGGTTAGCCACAACCGCACTAAAATACCGCCCATCGAATGGGTGACAAAGTTGATGCGGGCGTCACCACAGGCGGCAACATCTTCGGTCAAATGGTCGTGGACGAGCGTTTCAATAGGGGCCTCAGTCGATGGGTAGCCGCGGTTGACGACCTTATAGCCCGCGTCTTCGAGCACCAATTGCATGGGGGTCAATGACATTTCTGAGCGGGCAAGCCCGTGCAGCAAAACAACGCAGTCTTGCGCTGACGATGCGGTGCCAAAGAGGCAAAATGTGGCGACGAGAAAGGCTTTCATACAGCTATAGATAGCATTGCGCTCGTTTAGGAAAAGGGGAAACCTTGCGTTACCTTCTGACCAGCAGCGAAAGGCCGATACCGCCAAGGACCAATGCGCCGGCGATCACCAGTCGCAGGCTTAGCGGCTCAGCCAGAAACGCCATGCCAAAGGCGACCGCGATCACGGGTACAGTCAATTGCGCGGTGCCGGCGACGGTCGTCGCAAGTTTGGGCAAAAGTTGATACCACAGCGCATAGCCCAGCCCAGATGTCAGCGCCCCGGCCGTCACCGCAGTGAGGGTTCCCATGAACGGCAATGGCCCTGCACCGATCAACCCGATCCCGACCAAAGGCACGCAAAGCAAGAAGTTGCTTGCCGTTGCCCCCAGCGGATCCCCTTCCGCGCGCCCAAGCAGCGTATATGCGCCCCAGCCAATGGCTGCCGCAATCATTGCCGCAACACTGCCAAACGGCATTGGTGTGCTTTGGGTCGGCCACAACAAAACGCATAGCCCAATAAACGCCGTCGCGACGCCCAGCCAGCGCAGTGGCGGGATCGATTGTTTCTCGACGATGGCCCACCCAAAAATGACAACTTGCAACGCGCCAAACAGGATCAGCGCACCAACACCGGCGTCAAGATTCTGATAGGCCACAGAAAACCCGATCATATAGGTGGCCAATGTCGCAGCCCCAGCAAAGCGTTTCGGGTTAAAAATGGTTGGGGCAGTTTGCGATCTGGCAGCGATCAGCACCCAAAGCATGGCTGCCCCAGCAATCACGCGGATCGCGGCAAAGCTCAGCGGGTTCATGCCGTATTGAGCAATGCCGATTCTGTTCAGCACAGAGTTTGCGGCAAAGGCGGTCATGGCCAGCGCCACAGCAAAAAAAAGTTTCATGATTGAAATGCCGCCGGATAGGTTAGGCTTTGTTTTGGCGCCTGATCGACGCCAGCGATCAACGTGTTTTTGATCGGGTAGGGTGAACTTAGATTTTTCGCAAGATCGATAGAAAACCCAGTACGTTGGTAAAATGCGGGGTTGCCAAGAACCACAACAGGGGTCTTGGTCAGCCGCGCCCATTCTGTCAACAAACCGATCATGCGCTTTCCATAGCCGCGACGTTGCATATCCGGATGAACCGCAACTGGGGCCAAGCACAGCCAGCCCTTTGGTTGCACCATGTAGCACAAAGCAAAATAGCCGATGATTGTATTCTCCCACGGCAGCACTGTTTCGCCTGCGATGACACGTGTCTTGCGCAGCTTTGCGACTAGTCTAGCCTCATCCGAGGTTGGAAATGCATCGTGCAGCAACGCATCCACGGCGGGCTCTTCTCCAGTACGCAAATCGCGGGCAAAATCGGGACCAATTACCAAGCTCTGTTCCTTTGTGTTTTAACGATAAGGTGTGAGTTAACGCTCCGTTGCAAGTGGTAACAGCCTGATCATGCGAAAATGTGAAACGGGTGTCATAAATGAAAAAGGCGGCCCAATATGGGCCGCCCTTAAGAAGCTGATGCGGGGTCAAAGCTCTCGTCATTTCGTCCAAAACGACGGCCACCTTGCTGCCCGCGTCAAAACGCGAAGCGTTTCGACTTACATCATGCCGCCCATGCCGCCCATGTCGGGCATGCCGCCAGCAGGCGCGCCGCCGTCTTTGGATGGCTTGTCTGCAACCATTGCTTCGGTTGTGATCAGCAGGCCAGCCACAGATGCTGCGTCTTGCAGGGCTGTGCGGACAACTTTGGCAGGGTCGATAACGCCGAATGCGAACATGTCACCATATTCTTCTTTTTGTGCGTTAAAGCCGAATGACTTGTCGTCGCTTTCGCGGATTTTGCCAGCAACGACAGAACCGTCAACGCCAGAGTTTTCAGCGATTTGACGCAAAGGTGCTTCGATGGCTTTGCGTACGATGTTGATACCAACATCTTGGTCAGAGTTGTCACCAGAAAGACCTTCAAGCGCTTTGCCGCCTTGGATCAGGGCAACACCACCACCAACAACAACGCCTTCTTGAACCGCGGCGCGTGTCGCGTTCAGTGCATCATCAACGCGGTCTTTGCGTTCTTTTACTTCCACTTCGGACATGCCGCCGACGCGGATAACAGCAACACCGCCAGCCAGTTTGGCAACGCGTTCTTGCAGTTTTTCACGGTCGTAGTCAGAAGATGTTTCTTCGATTTGGCCGCGAATTTGTGAAACGCGTGCTTCGATCTCAGCCTTGTCGCCAGCACCATCAACGATAGTTGTTTCGTCTTTGGTGATTGCAACGCGCTTAGCAGAACCCAGCATGTCGATTGTGACGTTCTCAAGCTTCATGCCGAGGTCTTCGGAAATCACTTGGCCGCCAGTCAAGATCGCGATGTCTTGCAACATGGCTTTGCGGCGATCGCCGAAACCAGGTGCTTTAACAGCAGCAATTTTCAGGCCGCCGCGCAGTTTGTTAACCACGAGAGTTGCCAGCGCTTCGCCTTCAACATCTTCAGCGATGATCAGCAAAGGTTTGCCAGATTGGATCACAGATTCGAGCAGTGGAACCATTGGCTGCAGTGAAGAAAGTTTCTTTTCGTGCAGCAGGATGATCGCGTCTTCCAGCTCTGTTGTCATTTTCTCTGTGTTGGTCACAAAGTAAGGTGACAGGTAACCGCGGTCGAACTGCATGCCTTCAACAACATCGGTTTCAGTTTCGAGACCTTTGTTTTCTTCGACGGTGATAACACCTTCGTTGCCAACGCGCTGCATTGCGTCTGCGATCTGACGACCGATTTCAGCTTCGCCGTTTGCAGAGATTGTGCCGACTTGTGCAACTTCGTCGCTGTCGTTCACAGGGCGCGCTGCAGATTTGATCGCTTCAACAACAGTAGAAGTTGCCAGATCGATACCGCGCTTTAGATCCATTGGGTTCATGCCAGCGGCGACAGATTTCATGCCTTCGCGTACGATGGCTTGGGCCAGAACTGTTGCGGTTGTTGTACCGTCACCAGCTTCGTCGTTGGTCCGGGAAGCAACTTCCTTAACCATCTGTGCGCCCATGTTTTCAAACTTGTCTTCAAGTTCGATTTCTTTCGCTACAGATACACCGTCTTTGGTGATGCGCGGTGCGCCGAAAGATTTGTCCAAAACAACGTTACGGCCTTTTGGACCCAATGTTACTTTAACAGCATCTGCAAGAATGTTGACGCCGCGCAGCATTTGATTGCGTGCGTCGGTGCCGAATTTGACGTCTTTAGCAGCCATTTTCATGTGCTCCTTAAATTTCTAATTGCGTGACATACGTAGGGTGGATTTCAATCCACGCCCGCGCGGGCTTACATGATGCCCAGGATGTCGCTTTCTTTCATGATCAACAGGTCTTCGCCGTCGATTTTAACTTCTGTGCCGGACCATTTGCCGAACAGCACTTTGTCGCCAGCTTTAACAGCCATCGCGATCAACTCACCGCTGTCTTTGCGTGTGCCTTCGCCGGTGCTTACAACTTCGCCTTCAGCAGGCTTTTCTTTTGCGCTGTCAGGAATGATCAAGCCGCCAACAGTCTTTTCGTCGCTCTCAATACGACGAACGAGTACGCGGTCGTGAAGTGGTGTAAATGCCATTTCAGAACTTCTCCAGTTCGGGTTTCTCTTGTGTTAGCACTCAGCCCGTCCGAGTGATAACGCAGCATAGTTAGGCACGCAAAATGTCCGAGTCAACAGCCTGATCTTGCGGATGTGCAGATTCTTGAGATTCAGCATTCTTTTGCGAATTTGGGTCTATTGTGCGCTGCAACACAGACCTCAGCAATCTGGGGTTGTAGGGTTGTTTCGGGATATGAAAGATGGTGGCGATGGCGCAGATCACACAGATTAAACTGGCGGCGTTGAAAGCGTTTGTTGTGTTGGGCCCGTCATATACTGCCGCATTTTTGACCGACAAAATGGTTTGGGTCGTACCGACGCTTGCGGCGTCTAGTTTTTTCGCGGCTAGCATTGGACTGGCGGATGAACCGCTACGCCGCCGCATCGACGAAGATGTCGAGGCGGACAGCGGACTGGATGAAGGTACGGATTAATCTCGGGGCGTTTCGTCGTCTTCTGACAAAATGCGCCAAGCATCGCCGTCTAGATCTTCATATTGCTCGCTGCGCAGGCTCCACAAAAACGCTGCAAGCCCAAGCCCGCCAAGGATCAGTGAAACCGGAATCAGAATAACCAAAATATTCATACCCGCCCTCTTAGTCGCAGTGCATTTAGTAGTACTGTAATCGACGAGGCCGACATTGCAATCGCGGCCAGCAAGGGCGTCGCAAATCCCAAAAGGGCAACCGGAATGGCGATGGCGTTATAGCTGGCCGAGATCGCAAAGTTTTCCAAAATACGTCGTTTGGCAGCGCGTGCGACCTTTGGCAATTCGATCAGCGGCACCAAGCTATCGTTCAGCAAAACGATGTCCGATGCAGCGCGCGACGCATCTGCTGCCGTCGCTGGCGACACCGATGCATAGGCAGCGGCAAGCGCGCCCGTATCATTCAGCCCATCACCGACCATCAACACTTTTGCGCCATTGTCAGAAAGCGCGTTGATATAGGCGATTTTTTCTGCGGGTTTGGTCTGTGCTTGCCAGCTTTTTATGCCAAGCGCGCGGGCAATCTTGGCGGTCTCGTCAGCGTCATCACCTGATACCAAATGCACATCTAGCCCGGCATCTTGCCAACCGCTGATCAATTGCGCGGCACCTTCACGCAGTTCCGATCGCAGTACGATTTTTTGGGCGGGGGCATCGCCAATTTGCAGATAAGTGCCGGCCTTTGCGCCCAGCCAAGCACCAGATCCCAGCCGCACGACCTGCCCATCACATACGGCGCGTAGCCCGCGCCCAGGTAGTTCCTCTTGGTTCGTAATATTTGCAGGCGCGACCCCATCCAACGATGCGGCAATCGCCTGCGCGACCGGGTGGGTCGAATTTTTGGTGAGTGCCAGCGCGATTGATTGCGCCTGCGCATCAAGCGTATCACGCCCAGCGGCAGGCATGGTCAATGTGCCTGTTTTGTCGAATACGACGGTATCGACTTCGGCTAGCCGTTCGAGTGCTGTGCCATCTTTCACCAAAAGACCTGCGCGAAACAGTCGGCCTGCGGCTGTGGTTGATACGGCCGGAACAGCTAGCCCAAGCGCACAGGGGCAGGTGATGATCAGCACGGCCACGGCAATATTTAGCGACAGGCGCACGTCCCCCGAATAAGACACCCACCCCAAAAACGCGGCCAGCGCCAATAGGTGAACAACAGGCGCATAAATTGCGGCGGCGCGGTCTGCGATGGCGGTGTAGCGGTTTCGGACCGCTTCGGCCTGATCGACCATAGTCACCATTTTGCGCAGCGTCGTATCAGCGCCAACAGTTGTTGCGCGGATGGTCAGTGGCCCGGTCATATTGACCTCGCCTGCGGTGACGACAGTGTCAGGGTTCGCGTCTGCCGCGCGGCTTTCGCCGGTCAGCAAGGAACGGTCAATTTGACTGCTTCCCTCTGTGACAACACCATCGACAGGGATGCGTCCGCCGGGCAGGACTTGGATCAAATCGCCAATCGCAAGCTGTGCAAAATCGACCATTTCACGGGTGTCATCGCGCAGGCGCATGACGCGCGGCACTTCTAGCGCTGATAGCTGTGCTGCGGCGGATGCAGCGGCTTTGCGGCTGCGATGATCAAGATAACGCCCGATCAACAAGAAGAACGTCAGCGATAATGCTGCATCAAAATAGGCCTGCGCACCGCCGACAAATGTTTCAAACAGCGACATGCCTGCAGCAAGAATGATTGCCAGTGAAATCGGCACATCCATGTTCAACTTACGCACGGATAAGGCCGTCCAAGCATTATGAAAAAATGGCTGTGCGGCATAGATCAACGCGGGCAGAGCGATCATCGCGCTGATCATATGGAACATATGCTGGGTTGCCCCAACGGCCCCCGACCAAATCGCGACGGACAGCAACATCACGTTCATCATCGCAAAGCCAGACACGGCAATCCGTGTCATCAACCCGCTGCCATAGCTATCATTTTCAGCGCCAAGCAAAGATGTATCTAAGACTCGCGCCTCAAACCCGGCAAGTTCAAGTGTATCAATCAACGCTTCGGGCGCTATGGGCGCATCTAGCCCGACAGTGACCCGTTTCATCGACAGGTTAACACGGGCGTTGGCCACACCGTCCATGCCACGCAATGCGCGTTCGACCCCGTTGATACAGGCGACGCAGTGAATGGCAGGCAGCGATAGCAATATCTCACTGCTGCCGTTGGAGCGCGCCTTTTCAAGCGTCCCTTCGGGAAGGCCGATACAGGCCGGACACGCTGCGCCTTGGGTCATTGTGCCGTTAGCTGCACACGGCGGCGAAAGATTGTTCCATCTTCGGCCTCAAGCACGATACGCAGGTTCCAATAGCCAGCGCCCGCATCGACATCAGCATACATCACGCCATCAACAACGGTGAATTCAGGTGTCATGTCTTGGGCGACGTTTGTGGCGCGGCCCAAGGTTGCGCTGACAACCTTTGGGGTCACAGCGGTACCTGCGTCATCGGTAATTGCGACCGTCAGCTGCGTATGTGTCAACGTGCTGTCGAGTGTCCAACCCAGTGCATTTTGCGCCGCCCGGTCCGCATCAAAACTTTGGCTCACGACATAGGAATTACGTGTCTCAAGCCCCGGAAAGGTTTTCACAGCCTTATAAGCCAGCGTCAGATTGACGGCGATGATCGTGCCAAACATCACGACCATAATCCCAAGCATGTGCCAGCCAGTAAATTCGCGGGTCATTGTGCAGCCCTTCCGTTAAATATTGTGTCTTTATAGGCACGTTCGCCTGATGTCATATCTTCGACCCAAAGCCGCAATTCGGTCCGGTCTACGGTTGCTGCCGCGTCACTGGGCCGCGCAGATACATAGACCCGTTGCAGCATGGTTTCATTCGCAGGAACCACGATAGAGCGCTCTGCAGTGCCTTCCAGCTCAATCCGTAGAATGTCATCCGAGACCAATGAAAGATGAACCGCTCGATCTTCGCCGTTTTTGTTCAGCAGACGAATATCATAGATATTGCGAATTGTCCCGTCCGAGAGGGTCACAAATGTTGGATTGCGGACTGGCGAGACGGTCATTTCGATGTCAGCGCGGATAAACAGCGCAAAGACAAGCCCGACCCCGATGAGCGACCATAGGGATGTGTAAATCACCGTGCGCAACCGAAGAACATGCTGCCAGATAGGTTTGGCCGGTTTGCCATTTGATTCGGCGTCTTGATCGGAAAGCGCCAGATAATCGATCAAGCCACGCGGCTTGCCGATTTTAGCCATGATATCATCGCAAGCATCAATACAAAGCGCGCAAGTGATACATTCCATCTGCTGCCCGTCGCGGATGTCGATGCCCGCAGGGCAGACGTTCACACAAGCCATGCAATCGATACAATCGCCTGCATCGGGGTCGCGTTTCTTACCGCGCGGCTCCCCACGCCAGTCCCGGTAAGCCACGGTCAGCGTTTCAGGGTCCATCATTGCGGCTTGGATGCGCGGCCATGGGCACATGTAGTTACAAACCTGTTCGCGCATAAATCCGCCAAACACGAATGTCGTCAACGCGAGTACGCCGATGGTAGCCCAAGCGATATAAGGCGCTTGAAGGGTCACAAGCCCAGCAGCCAGCGTTGGCGCATCGGCAAAGTAAAAGACCCACGCCCCGCCGGTCGCAACCGAAATGGCAAACCAAACCACCCATTTGGTGATCCGCAAGCGCCATTTATGCATGTCCCATTTTGATTTCCATAGGCGCACACGCGCGTTGCGGTCGCCTTCGATCCAGCGTTCGACAAGGATAAACAGGTCAGTCCAAACAGTTTGCGGACAGGTATAACCGCACCAGACACGGCCCAACGCAGAGGTAAACAAAAACAACCCGAGCCCGGCCATAATCAAAAGACCCGCGACGAAATAGAATTCATGCGGCCAGATTTCGATCCAGAAGAAATAGAAACGGCGATGCGCAAGGTCGATCAATACGGCCTGATCGGGCAGGTTTGGCCCCCGGTCCCATCTGATCCACGGCGTTAGATAGTAAATCCCAAGCGTGACAGCCATCACCGCCCATTTCAGGTTGCGGTAGTAACCTTTCACACGCTTGGGAAAGATAGGCTCGCGCGCGGCATAAAGGGACGGAGGGGGTGTCGTCGACATAGTGTATCCAATGAATCGGTCTGTTCGCAGGATCGCTTGTATTAGGTGTCTGGAATATATCTTTGATGTGGATCAAACGCGGCAGCCGCCCCCCCTGCGGCGGGGTGTCACGGCAATTGTGCACCAATGGTGCCGCGACTGTGCGCGTGTTGCGGTCTAATCGCTCTCGCCAAAGGAATTGAATGGGCGTAAGGATTTGCAAATGAAAACTATCCGCCTTGAAGATACACCCGCATTGCCATTCTGGCGTCGCCCCGCAGCGCTGCTATTTTTAATGGCGATGGCTATGCCTGTCGCGTTTGCGACGTGGTTGGCGCTGCTCAACAACTTTGTCATTGATGTCGCCAATTTTGATGGCAGTGATATCGGTTGGCTGCATACGGTACGCGAAATTCCCGGTTTCCTAGCGATTGGGGTGATCGCGATCATCATGTTCGTGCGCGAACAAGTCTTGGGCATGGTTGCACTGGTGATGCTGGGTGTGGCCACTGCGTTGACCGCACAATTTCCGACGATGGGCGGGATTTTGACGCTGACAATGCTATCGTCGATTGGGTTTCATTACTACGAAACGGTTAACCAATCGTTGCAGTTGCAGTGGATCGACAAAAAACGGGCACCGCAAACGATTGGCTGGCTTATGGCGGCCGGGTCGGGGGCGACATTGGTTGCCTATATTCTAATCGTTTTAACTTGGCGCACATATGACTTGAGCTACAATTTCGTCTATATGGTCTCGGGCGGGTTTACCGCAGTTGTCGCGCTGTTTTGTTTGTTTGCCTATCCGCAGTTCGAGGCTCCGCATCCACAGTTGAAAACCTTTGTGCTACGCAAGCGCTATTGGCTTTATTACGCGTTACAGTTCATGGCGGGTGCGCGGCGGCAGATTTTCGTGGTGTTCGCAGGCTTTATGATGGTCGAGAAATTTGGCTTTAAGGTCCATGAAATCACGGCGCTTTATACGATCAACCTTGTTGTTAATATCATCATCGCGCCCTTGATGGGGCGGATCGTGCAGGTCTTTGGCGAACGGCGCGCACTATTGTTCGAATATGCCGGGTTGATCGCCGTGTTCGTGGCCTATGGGGGGCTATATTTCTTTAGTTGGGGTGTCATTATCGCGTCTGCGCTATACGTGATCGACCACATGCTGTTTGCACTGGCCTTGGCGTTGAAGACCTATTTCCAAAAAATCGCGGATCCGGGGGATATCGCGCCGACGGCGGCTGTGGCCTTTACGATTAACCATATTGCGGCTGTGTTTTTGCCAGCAGGTCTTGGATATTTGTGGCTGATTTCGCCTGCGACCGTGTTTATTGTTGCAGCATGCATGGCGGCGACATCCTTCGCGCTAGCGCTTTTGGTGCCGCGTCACCCCGGCCCCGGTCACGAAACCGTGTTTCAAGGACGACTTTTGGCACCAGCCGAATAACCCATATATGTTGATCAGATAAAGGAGTTCGCCGATGTTTTTTGCCAGCCGCGCTAAATCAGAAATGGTCACGCCCGATGCGGCGTTACCCGGCCGCGATTCCGCGATGCCGATCACTGAACCCCATTTTACTTTTGGTACGCCTTTGATGGTGGATGCACCCAGCGGCATGGATGTCGCGGTTTTTGGCATGGGTTGTTTTTGGGGCGTCGAGCAGATGTTCTGGACCCTTGATGGTGTGGTTTCGACAATGGTTGGCTATGCGGGGGGCTATACGCCCAACCCCACCTACGAAGAAGTCTGCACAGGAAAAACCGGCCATAACGAAGTGGTGCGTGTGGTCTTTGACCCCGCAAAAATTAGCTACGACCAACTGTTGCAGGTGTTTTGGGAAAACCACGATCCGACGCAAGGAATGCGTCAGGGCAATGATGCGGGAACGCAGTATCGTTCTGGCATCTATACAGCCTCTGCCGCGCAAAAGACTGCGGCGCAGGCTTCAAAAGAAACTTTTGGCCCGCGATTGGCGACGGCAGGGCTGGGCGCAATCACGACAGAGATCATCGACGCACCTCAGTTCTATTTAGCTGAAACCTATCATCAGCAATATCTGGCCAAGAATCCCAACGGCTATTGCGGCATCGGCGGGACAGGTGTGACTTGCCCGATCGGGACTGGCGCCTAAGCGCGGCTTGACGCGGCGAGGGTCTGTGCCTAACTCGGGGGATCACCGGAAAAGGGCAACGGATATGACCACGTTTACAGCGTTAACCACCATCTTGGGCGAAGACGCGGCCTATCAGCTTTCGGAAGCGCTTGAAGATTTGGTGCCAGAACCCACCGGGGTAGGTGTTTTTGAAATCGAGGATGGGTCCGGCCTGTGGGAGGTCGCAGCCTATTTTCTAGAATATCCCGATGCAGGTGCGTTGGCTGTCTATTCGGCGCTGCATGACGCGAAACCGTTCAATATTTCCGAACTTCCGGATCAAGATTGGGTATCAAAAGTGCAGCGCGAATTGGCGCCTGTCGCAGCAGGGCGGTTTTACGTTTATGGAAGCCATGACGCAGACACGGTGCCTGCCGACAAGATCCCACTGCTGATTGACGCCGCGATGGCGTTCGGGACAGGTCATCACGGCACAACGCTGGGCTGCCTGCAGGCATTTGATGCACTTTGCAATGCGGGCTTTTCCGGCGGGCGGGTGATTGATGTGGGTTGCGGTACGGCGGTGCTCGCGATGGCCGCGGCTAAGGTTATCCCTGACGTCGTGCTTGCCAGCGATATCGATCCGGTCGCGGTCGAAGTCGCAGCGGCGAACGTCGCTGCAAACGGGCTTTCGGGGCAAGTGGATTGCGTTGTTGCTGCTGGGTTTGACGCACCTGAACTGGCAACAGGCGCGCCCTATGATTTGATATTTGCCAATATTCTAAAGGGGCCGCTTATTGGGCTGGCACCCGCAATGGCGCAGAATATTGTAGATGGTGGGCATGTGATTCTTTCTGGGATATTGAACGAGCAAGCCGATGAGGTGATCGCGGTTTATGCTGAAAATGGGTTTAATCTTATCAAAAACAGTAGCATTGTTGAGTGGACAACGTTAATAATGGGCAAGAATATTCCAATTTGACGAATCATTTATATGTTTCTTGTGAAAATCCTTGTTTCTGATCACATGGGTTGTAATCCTATACGGAGTTAATCTGTATATTTTTTTCTGGAGTTTTAGTATGGCACAGGCAAATGTTCCGTTTGATAAACGATTGAAGCGCATCGTGCGTCGCCATGACCGTATGGCAAATGGGGTTGTGACTTCAGTTAATGCCGATGGCCTGATCGTCGCGCGTCCACGTGTCTATCGCCCACGCTTCCCGCTGAAGGGGCTTCTGGCGTTGGTCGTTACAGGTTTCTTGTTCAAGGGCTTTCTTTTCGCGGCGCTGGGTGCCGAAGCTTATGAAGAACGGGTCGCCGGTTTGAGCAGCGGCTCGTATGTTGAGCAAGCTGGCGCATGGGTTATGCAGCCGGACATTGCAACTGTGTTTATCGCGGACCAAGTCAAAACTATTATGCAGTAGCATTTTTTACGAGATCAATACGAAAAGGCCGCGCTGGATTAGCAGCGCGGCCTTTCGCATTTGTGAGTGGTGGTTCGATTAGCGGAATTTGTGGGTCGCGACAGCGTCGATATCAGCAAATGTCAGCCCGATATCGTCAAGCTCACGTGCTGAAAGTTTAGAAAGTGAATTACGCGTGATACGTGCGGCATTCCACTGCACGACAGTGTTCAAAGATTGGTGAAAGAATGATGCAACGCGGCCTGCAAGGATGCTGGACGTTGCGATGTTTGTTTGGGCGTTGGCCATTGGGTCGTTCCTTGTGTTGATCTGCGTTGCAGAAATGACTTGATGACCGGCATTTAGGGGGGATTCGGTTCGGGCGGTACCCCATTTTTTGCATAGCTCATATGAGTTTTCAGAATGCCTATATTTTGGGCGCCTGCCTGTAAAAACCCCTTATTTTTAATGGATTACTAGGATCCTGATTTGGCACGATTTTCTTAGGGCCAAGTGCGGGTTTTGGCTGGGGAAAGGTCGGTGATCCGAATGTGGCTTGGTTTATGTTCGCGTTTTGTGCTAAGCAATTTTATAAAAATAATAGCGAGGCGAGTAATGCGCGTATTGGGAATCGACCCCGGCCTGCGAAATATGGGGTGGGGCGTGATCGAAGTTACCGGTTCACGCTTGTCACATATCGCAAATGGCATTTGTCATTCTAAGGGTGCCGATTTGGGAGAGCGGTTATTGTCGCTCCATGCGCAGCTTACGGATGTTATTCATGCTTGGGGGCCAGATGCGGCCGCGGTCGAGCAGACATTTGTGAACAAGGATGGTGTTGGTACGCTTAAACTGGGGCAGGCCCGCGGCATCGCGATGCTAGTGCCTGCGCAGGCCGGGCTTGCGATTGGTGAATATGCGCCGAACGCTGTGAAAAAGGCGGTTGTTGGCGTTGGGCATGCGGAAAAGCATCAGGTCGAACATATGGTAAAGCTGCAATTGCCGGGTGTAAAAATTGCGGGAGCAGATTCGGCGGATGCGCTTGCGATCGCGATTTGCCATTCGCACCATTTGCAATCAGCGGGTACCTTGGCCAAAGCATTGGCGAGGGCAGGGGCATGATTGGTAAGATTGCAGGACGGCTTGAATATCGCAGCACCGATCATGTGCTGATTGATGTGCGCGGGGTGGGCTATATTGTCTATGTGTCTGAACGGGTCATGGCAGCCTTGCCTGGCAACGGAGAGCCGGTCGCGCTGTTTACCGATCTTTTGGTGCGTGAAGATAATTTGCAGCTGTTTGGGTTTACGACTCTGGTCGAAAAAGAATGGCACCGGATGCTTATGTCGGTACAGGGGATAGGGGCAAAAGCTTCGCTGTCTATTTTGGGCACTTTGGGCGAAGATGGGGTCAGCCGTGCGATCGCGTTGGGTGACTGGAATGCCGTTGCTAAAGCCAAAGGTGTTGGCCCGAAGACGGCGCAAAAGGTTATTCTTGATCTCAAGGACAAAGCGCCCGGCGTCATGGCGCTGCATGGCGCCGTCGCGGAACCTGTTGATACGGCGGTGATCGAAGACGCGGAACCTGCCCGCCGAAAACCCGCGAAAAAGGCGAACCCAGCACAGGCAGAAACCCTCTCGGCGCTGGGTAATCTTGGCTATGCACCCGGCGACGCGGCAAGCGCGGTCGCCGAGGCCGCAGGCGCAGATCCAGACGCGGATACATCGCGTCTGATCC
>CALLAF010000055.1 GCA_938002605.1 uncultured Paracoccaceae bacterium
ACGCGGCATGCCTTGCCCCGTCAGAACCTCAACCTGCCGTAACTTCGTGACAATTTCCTCGGGCTTGGGTCGCTTGTTTGCCATGTGTTTCCTCCGTTTTCCTAAACATAGCGGAGGACCACTTCAGTGGGGGAGGATCAAAACAGTGCGATTGATAGGCAATCAATTGCTCGCACGCAACTGTGTCAGTATTGTTGACATATCGTGGATAGATCGTTCCGAGTGACAGTTCAGCACATCCGCATCGTGGCAACGCTGCAAGCAATTTGTACCGTCACTGCCGTTAATAGAGACATATACTATTAAGACGAGTGACGGTATAACTGCGACTAAGTCGCAACTGAGTTTCACCGATACTGCGCACCATGCCACGGCCATACTGCTGGCTGTGCCTTTCCGCAAGAAACTTTATGACAGCATCGACGCGCTGCAGGCCGATCTGGATGAATGGCTGCATCACTACAACCACGAACGCACGCATCAGGGCAAAATGTGTTGGGGCAGAACGCTCGTCGAGACTATGATCGGCAGGAAAGAAATCTGGCAGAAAAAGTTTGTGAACGGAACTTGACCTGGCAGACGCCGCCAGAAAACAGCCAACTGTCAGATCACATCTGAACCACTACACCCTATTTCACGTCCCGTTCGACCATAAGGATATAAGCTTTTTGCCCGAATGAAATGCTTAACAGTTGCATCATTGGCGTGCTGTCTTGTAAGTGGACGGTTTTTAACACAATGGTTGTGCCGACAGGATGACTATATTGGTCTCCCAATGTCGTGCTGAGCGCCGCTAGCTCGGCAGGCTTCGCATGGCTGATACTCCATAATAGAATCGGGCAGGGGTCCGTGCCGACGATGCGCCGCGCCACGATGTCTTCAGCTCGGCTACCTTGTGGGAATTGTAATACTTTGTTTTCTGGGTGGGAAATCCAGTCGCGCGTGGCGCCGTCTGGCATGTAATAGCCATAAAAATGGCGTGGCTCGCTCTGGCTGATGAACGGGGTTGCGAAGGTCACAACAGGCAGTGCGGCATCGCGACAGCTTTCTAACTCCGTGATAAAAGTAGCAGAGGCGCGCCATGGGTGTTTGCGAGGGAATTCGCGCCATGCAACGCGCAAGCTGGCAGTTGAAAAGATCAATGTCGCAAAGATAAGTAATACGGGTATGATTGGTTTCAACGAGCTGCGCAGAATGGCTTCGACGAGGATACCCAAAACAATCCAGTAAACCGGTGCAAGAAGCAAAAACATACGATATGAAAAACTTGGCACGTAAAGAATCGTGACCATAATGGCCAGTAGCACGCCAAGCGCTGCGCTTCCGAACAAAAGACTAACATCGGCATAAACTGTTTTTAGGTTTTGGGAGTTGTGGTTTTTTGTCGTGATTGATCCGGTGGCGAGCAGACCAATAAAGAACACCGCGAACAACAGTTGCGATTCAAGTGTCGAGCTGGCGTAATATGCTAATCCCAGAGAGGTTTGACCCCATAAAAATGCAAAATCGGCTTTGAACCAAGTATTGGACACGTCGGCGATTATTTTGTCTGATTGCCATCCAATGACGGCCGCGACAGCCGCGAGGATTGTAAGGCCAGACAATGCAATCAGGAACCTGTTGGGCCATGTGCGCCCAAAAAGAATCATGATGGCAACAATCGCGCCTGCGACTGGTACAAGATAGAAGTGGCAAAGCCCTGCAATGGCACCCGCTATTGTAAATGGGATCAGGCGCCAATGAATTGGCCGATCGCTAGCGATGGTCCGCAATATCCCCAAAGCCAAGCCGAGCATCGCGAGCAGCAAGACCCACCCGACTGCATATGATCGCGCTTCTTGCGCATAAATAAAATATATCAGTGATGTAGCTGCGCTGGTGCAGGCGAATAGCCGTGCGGGGCGGCCAACCCAACTGGGCATGACAAAATAGATTTGCACAATTGATAGACCCGCTGCGATGGCGCTTATTGCACGTGCGACAATCGTCATATCCCCACCTGCAAACCGTCCAGCCGCCCAGACGATTGCGTAGTAGCCTGGCGGGTGCACGTCTTCTGCGGCGCGGTTTAGGAATGTCGCAAAACTAGATTGCGCCGGATCCGAAAAGTAGACGGTAAATAGCTCATCCATCCAAAGACTACTGGCATCCAAGTGTGCAAAGCCGCCCAAAACAGAAATGACGATTACTAGCCCCCAAATTGATAGAATCCACCTTAGATACAGTGGGTATTGGGGGAGGGCAGCGGTTGTCTTCGTCATGGGAGGTCCCGTATCTTTAGGTATCTTGGTCAAGTCTGACTTGTTTAAAAGCCCAAAACTTTGACAGCGTGAAGGTTGATGCCGCAACTGGACCAGCAACACATAGCATTGTGGCCCAGAACGGTACGCCTACGCGGACGGATAAAACTTCAACTAGGATGCTACCAATAACGAGTCCGATGAGAGAGACGGTAACAAACCTAGGCAGGTGGTGCGCATGGTTAGCGTTGACGCGAAATGTTAGTTTTCCATGTCCAAGGTAAGATAGGCCAACCGCGGCAATATAACCGCCAAGATTGGCAGTCTGCGGCGCGGCGCCCAACAGGGCTTCGAGAGTAATCGCAACGATAACATGCGCCATTGTTGCGGCGGAACCGACGCAAATAAATGTCAAAAGCGTGCGCGGCATCTTAGGTCGATTGCAAGACGGCAAAGTATGAAAGCCCTAAAGGCACGCGCAACCGGCCAACCAAATGACGTTCCATTGCAAATACCCCATAGAGCGCCTTGTTTGCGAAGGGTGACGGCATCGCTTCGTCCGTAACCTCACGGCGTAGCAACCCGTTTATGGCGCGCGTTGTGACAGCCAAAGGCAACAGGGCGCTGTTGAAATACCCGTCCTTGACGACATTTAGGGACGCCGCACTTGCCACTGTACGTAGTGATTTACTGGTGTAACGGCGAAAATGGTGGTGGCGTTCGTCATGACGAGACCACAGTGCGGGAAACGCAGGTACAGCTAATATGATCTGTCCGTCTGCTGCCAATCGCGCACCCAAGGCCGCAAGGCAGGCTTGGTCGTCTTCGATATGTTCTAGAACGTCAAAAAGCCCAATGATATCGAATTTCTTTTGGCCGAATGGCAAATCAGAGGGTAAGGCGCCAAAAGCGATGGGAAGGCCAGATTTTTCTTCCGCGATGTCACGTGCCACGGCATCAAACTCGAACGCATCAACGGTACCAAATTCGCTGAGCAGGGCAAGGTTTCCGCCGGTTCCGCACCCTGCTTCAAGTATTTGCGCGCCCTGTGGAACTGATGCGCTGCGGCTAAGTATGGTATGAATAAGTTTACGCCGAGCCGTAAACCACCAATGGGCGTCTTCAAAGGCGGCCATACGTTCAAACACGGCACGGTCCATATTATACCTCTTTGTCGGAATGATGTGTCCGTTGAACGATATAAAGCGGACGGTCGCGGACTTCACGGTAGATGCGCCCGACATATTCCCCCAATATGCCGACGGACAGCATATTCAGCCCGCCAAAAAACAAGATGATCACAATGGTCGAGGCATAACCAGGGGTGTCGACGCCAAATATCATGGTGCGGGCCAAAACATAGCCCGCATAGATAAATGACGCCATCGCAAAGCAAAACCCAAGGTAACTCCACAGGCGCAGTGGCGCGGTGGATGCCCCGAAAAGCCCGTCGAGCCCAAAGTTCCACAGCTTCCAAAACGACCATTTTGTTGACCCGTGGTGGCGGGGTTGGCGTTCGAATGTGACCTCGGCGCTATCAAATCCGACCCAGCTAAACAGGTCTTTGTTAAAGCGCGCCTTTTCGGACATGGTGTTCAGGATATCGATTACTTGACGGTCAATCAGCCGGAAATCTCCGACATTCTCCGGGATAGGGTGGTCAGCGACGGCATTAAACAGCTTATAGTATAGTTGTGCAGAAACCCGTTTGAACCAGCTGTCTGTGGTGCGATCTGCGCGGCGCGCATTTACAATCTTGGCCCCATCACGCCATTTCTGCACCATTTCAGGGATCACCGCGGGGCTGTCTTGCAGGTCAACATCAATCGGGATCGCCGCGCGCCCTCTGGCATGCGCTAGCCCGGCAGCAAGCGCCGCGTCTTTGCCGAAGTTCCGCGATAAGACTAGTAATTGGATCTGCGGGCCGTCTGACATGCAGGCTTGAACTTCAAGCACGGTTGCATCGGTGCTGCCATCATCGATAAAAACATATTCGACACGTGCGTCTAGCTTGTCCAGCGCGGTTTCCATTTCTTGCAGAAAAGGGCGGATCGCCGCCTGTTCGTTGTAAACGGGAACGACAATTGAAAGATATGGTTCAGGCCCATGGCCGTCGCTTGTCGGCGTCGCGGTGTGACTATCGGCGTCTGTCAAATGCTCAATCTCGATTTTGTTGGCGGTTGCTGCAAGGCGCTCAAGTCTATCATCAAAACATTACCTTCAGGACAGATCAAGGTAAAGAGAAACAACCCCTGCAACATATTTGGTTTTATTCACCTTAGCCGCAGTAGGTTGTCGCTGCAGAACAGGTCAAGGAAGTTTTCGCTGCCGCACGCAGGTTTCAAGAAACGTGCATCAATACGTTCGGCCTTACCCGCGACCAGATCAACCATGGCCTCAACCATCCAGCTAGGAGTAAAAACTTCGCTGCAATCGGCTACATGTTTTTTGGATTTGATTAACTTCATGCTGTCAACTATTGTAATTTCTGTTGGATTATCAATCCGATTGTTGTCCTAATATCTAAAAACTAGTGCTTTCACCACAAGTTAGCCAAGGTTCTGTCGAATCTTTGCGTTTCGTGTAGTGCTGCTTCAATTGCCTCTGGGTGTTTGACGAGACGAGCCGGCATTTGTGCCAATATTCGATAAATTTTGTTTTTGGCGAATATAAAGATAAATTTTGTTTTTGGCGAATATAAAATTGATAAATTGGTCACCAGATCGCTGTACATATTCTCACTATCAAGACCAAGACGGGAACGAAGCCGGTATTGAGATCAATGGACCTGTCACGTTTTTTTGCCGCTGCAAGCGCTCGTTTAAGCTATCTTTCGTTTGAAAGCGACAGGACTTTTTTAGTCCACTGCTGAGTGGCGGCGACGTGGATTGTAGAAGCTGTTGATATTATTCGAAGATGGAGATCGCAGCCTGCCAACGGCTGGCAGGTCGGCTGCGATACGCCCACAAACCGCGCGGGCTGGCAGCCATGACACGACACATCAGTTCAATGGAAAATGCAGATCGGTGTTCTTCGATGAACCTAAACCTCACGGCTTTTGGCTCGGAAAGGACACCGTGGCCTTGTTTGGAGAAAACGCCCCACTGGGGCCTTTTCTGACCCCTCCAAGTTTAGAATTTCCCTTTCCTCCTTGAGAATGCGGCTCTCGCGTCGAAGCCAGTCATGCTCTTGGGCGAGGCTTAAATCCTCTTTTGACACCACATCCGCGTCGCGGTGTGCGGTGATCCATTTGTTCAGTGTCGATATGCCGACGCCACGATCGTCAGCCACTTGTTTGCGCGTAAGCCCACTGGTCAGCGCAATACGCACCGCGACAGGTCCAGAAAGCTGCGGCGATGCTTTGTAATTCTGTCTCTCTTGCAAGCAGTTCCCGCAATGCATGTTGCCTCTCAACAGCCATCAAGTGTTGGCCTGGCTCGTCATACATTAGTAACCCTATGTGGTTCCCCTTAATAGCCGATTGGGGGGCCTTGGCCACTCGTCGATTATCACGAAGCCAACGTCAGGCGCGACGGACCGGGTTTGATCGCGCCAGCATCAATGGGCGCATAGATCACTGAATTAGCGGTAAAGCGCTCTTGTTTGGTTCGCCGTGCCGTGCCAACCTTTGATTGTATTTTGAGAAAGGATATTCCATGGCTCGGGTTTTGAAGTCGTTTATATTTGCGATTGCTACCATATTTGCGGGCGGAGTCGCTGCCCAAGAGCAGATCCCCGTATCGCGGACGATATATGAACGCGGTGTTGATCTTGTCGGAACAGATTTGGCGCAAATCTTTGATACAACGGCCGCAGCCTGTGAGGCGGCGTGTTTGAACAACAGCGCCTGCACGGCGTTTACGTTTAACCAACGCTCAAACGCGTGTTTCCCAAAGACAAATATCACCGATTTCGTGCCATTTGAGGGGGCGCTATCGGCGCGCGTTTATGCGACTGACCCTGCGGTTTTGGCAGGGGCTGCCGCGCGCATGGCAGAGCTTAATTTCTTGCGGATCGGTGATTTCGAAGCAGCAGCAAATTTAACTCGCTTGTCGAATCAGCCGATCCGCAATGCAACACAGTCCCAACGCGCGGCGTGGGACCGTGCCTTGGCAACGGATTTAGCGAACGACTGGATTTCTTTTGGTCGGAATGCGGGTGTTTCAAATAGCCGTGTGACCGGAATGGCGCTGCCCGCCTATGTTAAGGCCTATTTGCGGGCGCTTGATCCGCAAACCCAGCGTGCGGCGGCGATGTCGCTGGCCTATGCGCTTGAGGATGTAGGGCGTGGTCGGCGGATGATTGACGCGTTGCGGCTTGCGCAGGCGTTGCGCTTTGATCGTGAAACCGAAGCGCAGCTTGACGAAGCAATTGGTAAATATGGGTTCCGTGTGGTCGACACGAAAGTTGAAAGTGATAGTGCAACCCCCCGAATTTGTGCGGTTTTTAATGAAGGCCTGATAAATGCGGGCACGGATTACACGCCATTTGTGCAATTGCCACAGACACAATTGGTCGTCACGGTCAGTGATGCGCAGCTTTGTGTTGACGGGGTCGAACACGGTGAACGTTACCGGATTGTTCTACGTGATGGCTTGCCCGCTGCGAGCGGCGAAACGCTGACTTATCCAGTTGAGATCACGCTTTATGTGCGCGACCGCGCGCCGTCTTTGCGGTTTGCCAGCAGCGCATATGTCTTGCCTCGCACGGGGGATATCGCAATCCCGCTGGAAACTGTGAACATGTCTCAAGTCGATCTGAGCCTAAGCCGGATTGACGATCGTAACCTGATGCGCACGATCCAATCTGGCCTGATGGACCGGAGCGTGTCGCGGTACGGCGGGGATCTATCGACTGAAATCGGAACAAGCATCTGGTCGGGCACGGCAGATGTCGCCCAAGACCTAAACCGCGATATGCTGACCCGCCTGCCATTGGGCGACGTGTTGATCGATGAACCAGCAGGGCTTTATGCGTTAACGGCCCGCAGCAGTAGCGATAGCGATGAAATCGGCACGACGACCCAGTGGTTTGTGCTGTCTGATATTGGTGTTGCGACCTATTTGGGTAATGACGGGCTGACGGTCGCTGCGCTTGGTCTTGGCGACGCAATGGCCATCGCTGATGCACAGGTGACATTGGTATCGCGGAGCAATGCTGTACTGGCCGAGGCTCAAACAGATACCGATGGGGTCGCGCAATTTGCGGCCGGGTTGACGCGCGGCACAGGGGGCAATGCGCCCGCATTGGTGACCGTGGCCTTGGGCGATGATATGACGTTTTTGTCGTTGACCGATGCAGCCTTTGACCTATCTGATCGGGGCGTTGAGGGGCGCGAACCTAGCCAACCGATTGATGTGTTTATGGCGACGGATCGCGGCGCATACCGCGCTGGTGATACGATTCACCTGACAGCTTTGACGCGCGACCAAACGGCGCTTGGGCTAAACGGCATTCCCCTGACCGCCGTTCTGACGCGCCCTGATGGCGTGGAATACAGCCGCCAGATTTCGACGGATGATCGCGCTGGCGGGCATGTGTTTGCGCTGCCTGTGGCGTCAACCGCACCGCGTGGCACCTGGCGGATCAGCGTGCTGGCGGATGCAGATAGCGGGCCATTGGCCCAAACCACCGTATTGGTCGAAGATTTCTTGCCCGAGCGTATCGATTTTGACTTGGCATTGCCGGAAGTTATCCGGCTAGGTGATACGCCGAACTTGCGTGTCGATGCGCGCTATTTGTTTGGTGCAATTGGCGCGGATTTGGATATCGAAGGCGAAGCCCTGCTATATGCGGCCAATAACCTCGATGGGTTCCCCGGCTACCGCTTTGGCCAGTATGATGCCCGTTTTGATGGTCAGTTGAATTACCTTGATGGTGGGGTGACAAATGGCGAAGGGGTTGCAAATCTACCTGTTGTACTGCCCGATGTTGAGGCGACGCAGCCGCTTGAATTGCAGGTCACCGCGCGGGTCAAAGAAGGCTCTGGTCGCCCGGTTGAGCGACAGATAACCGTGCCCGTACTGCCTGATCAGCCGATGATCGGGATCAAACCGCTGTTTGACGGTGTGATCAGTGAAGACAGCACCGCACCATTTGAATTGATCGCGCTGAACCCCGATATGACGAGCGCTGATATGCGGGTGCAATGGACTGTTAACAAGGTGCGTACCCGCTACCAATGGTACCGCCTGCATGATCGCTGGCATTGGGAACCCACGACAACCCGGACCCGTATTGCAACTGGTGAAGCTACGTTAGGCACGCTGCCAACACGGGTTGAGGCGAATGTCGAATGGGGGCAGCATGAGATCGTCGTCGAAGCAATTGGCGGCAGCTATGTCGCTGCATCCGATGAATTTTATGCGGGTTGGTATGCGCCAGCATCCGCAGATGACACGCCAGATTTGCTTGAAGCCTCGCTTGATGCGCCCGCCTATGCGGTAGGGGACACGGCGACGTTCCGTGTCGTGCCACGTTATGCTGGCCAAGCTGTGGTAACGGTCATGTCGGATCGGTTGATTAGCATGAAAACGGTGCCCGTAACCGAAGGCGAAAACTTAATCGCTTTGCCCGTGACCGAAGAATGGGGTGCGGGCGCATATGTAAGCGCGTCGGTCATTCGGCCGATGTCCGTGGCCGAAAACCGCAACCCAAGCCGCGCGCTTGGGCTTGGCTATGCGCAGGTTGATCCCGGCGATAAGGCGTTGCGAGTGTCCTTGCAGGCGCCCACGACAATGCAACCGCGCGGACCAATGGATATCACGGTGCAGGTGGATGGGGTGCGCGCTGGTGAAACGGCCTATGTCACTTTGGCCGCCGTTGATTTGGGCATCTTGAACTTGACGGGCTTTGAAACGCCCGATCCGCAAGGTTATTACTTTGGGCAGCGCAAGCTTGGTGTTGAAATCCGTGACGTCTATGGGCGGCTTATTGATGGGTTGAACGACGCGATGGGGACAGTGCGATCAGGTGGCGACGCGATGTCAAATGCGGGTATGCAAAGCCCACCACCGACAGAAGAACTTGTGACCTATTTCACCGGGCCGGTTGCGGTTGATGCGAACGGGCAAGCGCAAGTGCGTTTTGACTTACCTGCCTTTAACGGCACGATACGCCTGATGGCAATCGCATGGTCAGACACGGGCGTTGGCCAAGCCGAACAAGACGTGATTGTGCGCGACCCGGTTGTTTTGACCGCCAGCGTGCCGCGTTTCTTGGCACCGGGTGATCAAAGCCGGGTGCTGTTGGAAATCGTTCATGCGGATGGGCCTTCGGGCGACATGGGCTTGCAGATTGCGGCCCGCGGGCTTGGGCTTGTCTCGCAAATTCCGTCGTCGTTCACTTTGGCGGAAGGTGGCAAACAGGTGTTTGAAATTCCCTTTGCGGCCTTTGACGTTGGCAATCACAGTATTGATATTACGCTCACGACGCCTGATGGGCGCGTACTGCTGAAATCGCTGAATGTGCCCGTTGTCGTTAACGATCCAGAGGTCAGCCGTATCAGCCGGTTTAGCCTTGGGGCAGGGCGCAGCTTTATCTTTGATGATGATGTGTTTGCTGGTTTGGTGAACGGGACAGGTAAGGCGACGCTTTCGGCTGAGCCGCTTGCGCGGTTTGATGCGCCGGGGCTGCTCAACACGCTTGATCGCTACCCATATGGCTGCGCCGAACAGATCACATCGCGGGCGATGCCGCTGTTGTATCTGGATGGGGTTGCCACGGCGATGGGGCTTGCAACGCGCGACACGATCCAAGAACGGGTCACGCAAGCTATTGCTGAAGTCACCTCCAATCAATCGGCCAACGGGGCCTTTGGGCTCTGGCGGCCAAGTTCGGGTGATCTATGGCTTGACGCCTATGTCACTGACTTCCTGACCCGCGCGCGGCTTGCAGGCTATGCCGTGCCTGATGTGGCTTATGGCAATGCGGTCGCGAACCTGCGTAACGCGGTCAACTACTATCCTGACTTTGATGAAGGAGGGACTGATCTGGCCTATGCGCTGTTTGTTCTTGCGCGTGAAGGCGAGGCCGCCGTGGGAGATTTGCGCTATTATGCAGATCAAAAGGCCGATGCGTTTACATCGCCTTTGGCCATCGCGCAGGTTGGGGCGGCCTTGGCACAATATGGCGATCAGCCGCGTGCAGATGCGATGTTTGCCCGTGCCGGGCGTGTGTTATTTGCGCGTATCGCCGCGGAAGAGCGCCGTTTGTGGCGCAGTGATTATGGCACCTACCGTCGGGATACGGCGGCGGTCCTTGCGCTTGCCGTTGAGGCGGGCAGCAATGCGATTGACCGTGACCAATTGGTGCAGCGCATCGCGACAGATGCCAGCCATGTATCCACGCAAGAAGCCGCATGGACTTTGCTCGCGGCCAATGCGCTTGTCGATGATTTACGCACGACGGGGCTGACCATTGATGGGTTGCTGCCTGATGGGCCGGTGGTCCAACTGCGCGATGCGCAAACGGGTGCGGCGCCGGTGACGGTTACCAATACAGGCGTGCTGCCCACTGAAATCACAGTCACAACCTTTGGTGTGCCACGCGAGCCGGAACCCGCTGGTGGCAATGGTTATGCGATTGAACGGACCTACTTCACAACCGAAGGGCACGCAGTCAATCTTACAGATGTGGCTGTCGGCACGCGGCTGGTGACAGTGCTGACGGTGCGCCCGTTCGGGCGACAAGAAGCGCGGTTGATGGTCAATGACCCGCTGCCCGCTGGATTCGAGATCGACAATCCAAACCTTTTGTCTGGCGGGGATATCCGCGCGCTTGACTGGGTGGAATCGACCTATGCTGAAAACGCTGAATTTCGCACTGACCGGTTCTTGGCCGCTGTGGACCGGCGTTCGGACGAACCATTCCGATTGGCCTATATCGTGCGCGCTGTATCACCAGGTGATTTCTATCACCCGGCGGCCTCTGTCGAAGACATGTACCGCCCGCAAATGCGCGCACGCACTGATGCTGGAAAGGTCACAATTACCCCGTGATGCGCAGTCTATTTGCCATAGCGATCTGTCTTTGGGTCGGGGCTGCGGCGCGCGACGGGATTGATGATTGGGTAGACGCGACCGTGTTGCCTGCGGGTACGGTCGACGTCAGTACCGAAGTGCGCGACCGCAACGGTGATCTGCTGCGTGTCTATACGAATGCGCAGGGGCGCTGGCGTTTGCCCGTCGATCTGGCCGAGGTTGATCCGACCTATCTGCAGATGTTGATCCGGTTTGAGGATAAGCGCTTTGCCGACCACGGTGGTGTTGATTTCATCGCGGCCATGCGCGCTGTCGGGCAAGCTATCTGGCATGGCGAAGTCGTATCTGGCGGATCAACACTGACAATGCAGGTCGCGCGATTGCTCGAAGACGGCAGCACCGGGCGGTGGCAGGGAAAGCTGCGCCAGATCCGTGTTGCTTGGGCATTAGAGCGGCAGTTAAACAAGGATGAAATTCTGGCGCTTTATCTGAACCACGCGCCCTATGGTGGCAATATCGAAGGGGTGCGCGCTGCGTCTTACGCCTATTTTGATCGCCCACCACGCCGGTTGACCCCGGCGCAAGCGGCACTTTTGGTCGCCATCCCACAATCACCCGAAGCACGCCGCCCTGACCGTGCGGCCGGGGAGGCAACACACGCACGCGACGCGGTTTTGACGCGGTTGCTCTCCGATGGGTTTCTTGATGCCCCAACATACGAAAGCGCGACGCGTATTCCTGTTCCAGCCACCCGCCACTTGCTGCCAGCAACGGCACCACATCTGGCTGATCGGGTGCTGGCGGAGAACCCTAGGCAAACGCGGCACGATCTGACGCTGGATCTTCGTTTGCAAATGACGCTCGAAGACTTGGCCGCGCGAGCTACGCGCGGCCGCTCGGATGGGGTGCAAATTGCTATCATGGTCGCCGATCATCAAAGCGGGCATATTCTGGCAAGTGTTGGATCAGCCGCATACAATGCCGATACGCGCGGGGGGTTTATTGATCTCACACAGGCTGTACGCTCGCCTGGATCGACGCTGAAACCGTTGATCTACGGGCTTGGCTTCGATCAAGGGTTGATCCACCCGGAAACCATGATTGCCGATCGCCCAACGGATTTTGACGGCTACGCGCCGCAAAATTTTGACGGTTTGTTTCGCGGTGAGTTGCGGGTGCGGACCGCCTTGCAACATTCGCTGAACATCCCTGCTGTCGCTGTGACCCAAGAGCTGGGGCCGCATCATCTGATTGCAGGGTTGCGCCGCGCAGGCGCAGCGCCACAGGTGCCCGGTGGTGTGCCGGGCCTCGCAGTTGCTTTGGGTGGGGTAGGGCTGACGTTGCACGATCTGGTCGCGGTTTATGGGGCGATTGGAAACAGCGGCGTGGCTGTTGATTTACGCTGGCAGCAAGCGCCCACAGCGGGGTTTGCGCCGCAAGTGGTGATGAACCGGGCTGCGGCCTGGCAAATCGGACATATCTTAGAAGAAGCCCCCCGCCCACGCGGCGTGCAAGCCACTGGGATCGCATTTAAGACGGGCACGTCATATGGGCACCGCGATGCATGGGCGATAGGGTTTGATGGGCAGCATGTTGTGGGTGTTTGGATGGGACGGCCAGATGGGACGCCTGTGCCTGGCGCATTTGGCGGTGATCTGGCAGCGCCTGTTATGTTTGATGCCTTCGGGCGGATTGCGCCGCAGCCGACACCGCTTGCTCTGCCCCCGCATGAGACATTGCTGTTATCGACCGCACAACTCCCGCAACATTTGCAGTTTTTCGGCACGCGGCACGCGGCGGCTTCATATGGGCCTCAAATCTCCTTCCCGCCTAATGGGGCCGTATTGGATGCGTCGTTTTCAACCGTCAAAGTTCAGGATGGGCGCGCACCTTATCTTTGGCTGGTCAATGGGCAGCCGGTGGCGCGTACGCACCGTAATCAGGTTGATATTGCCGCACTAGGAATCGGGTTTTCATCTGTCACCGTGATTGACGCAGATGGGCAATCAGATCAGGCGCAGATTGAAATCCGTTAGGCCGTCCAAGCGGCAATCTGTTCCGGCGTTAATGTCGCGTCGCGCAAAGTCTTGAACTGTGCAAGCGCGTCAGCCTCTAGCGCCGCGACACGGCCCATGCCACGAAAAACATCAATCTGCGCAAGCGTGGCATCAAGGTGTTGGCGGGATTTTGGCAATTCCATGTTGTTTCTGTTGCTCTTCTTCCAGAAACCAGAATTCCGATAGTAACGACTGCCAGTGTTCCCTTTTCCATCGCCTCGAAGGTTTTTCATCAAAAAAACGTCTTCTGATCGTGTAGCATAGTGATGAATGCATCCATTCTTCCATGTCATATGGACATCCGTCAGTGGGCGATATCTTACCCGTAAGGGTTCATATAGTGACACTTTGGGCATTTGTGTTCCTAAAGCGTTCACAATAACGACGTTTTCGTCAATTGGTTGTTTAGGCATATGGTCGATTGCGCTGGTAAACTTACGCGGGCAGAACAATGATTTATGCATCGTTTGGCCATACCGTAGTTTTCCTGCAGTGTGTGTAAAACGAGCGATTACTGAGCCGCCTTCCCAGCGCGTTATTCCTGAATCCCCAAATGGGCGCCATGCCAGCGCGATGCAATCGGCAGGGCCGGCGGCACTGATCAGGTCGTCGACCTTTTTATCGCCTGTATCGACATGTAAGAATTCATCTGAATCGCAATGCAGCAGATAATCGACGGCCATGAGCCGGTCATCTTGAAACACATTGCGCATGCCCGCGATTTGCGGGGCTTCGCCGGGCTGTATATCGTTGCGAATGTGCATGATGCGGGGGTCATGCGCGGCGATTTCGTCAAGCAGCGTATCTGTCCCATCAGTACAATCATTGGTCACAACCGCAACCGTATCAAAGCCAACAACCAGTTGATAGGCCAGCCATTCGAGCAAAAATATGGCTTCATTTCGCATGCAAGCGACAACAGCAGTATTCATGTTTGGATCTTTCGTGCGTGTCCGTTTTCAAGCCCGTCGAGCGTCCAATCGCCAACCCGCCAGCGCACCAACCGGAGGGTCGGAAAACCGATGTGTGCGGTCATGCGGCGGACTTGGCGGTTGCGGCCTTCGCGAATGGTGATTTCAACCCATGTATCTGGCACGGATTTGCGGAACCGTACGGGCGGGTCGCGGTCCCATAATACCGGCGGATCAATTAACCGCGCCTTCGCCGGGCGCGTGGGTCCGTCTTTAAGTGTTACCCCGTCGCGCAGCGCTTGCAAATCTGCATCTGTTGGCGCGCCTTCGACCTGCACGAGGTAGGTCTTGGTCAGCTTATGCTTGGGGTCAGAGATGCGGGCCTGCAATTTGCCGTCATCCGTCAGCACCAGTAAGCCTTCGCTATCGCGGTCAAGCCGTCCGGCAGGGTATACGCCCGGCACGTCAATATAAGCCGACAGCGTCGGACGCGGCGACGGGCTGCGCGCATCTGTGAATTGCGACAAAACCCCAAAAGGTTTGTTGAAGAGGACGACATTTGCCATGGACCACATTTGCCCCAGATATGCGCGCAGGTCTATGCTGTTCTGATGACCGTCGCATATGTATCTTGTTGGAGGCCGTTCGGTATACCGTTGTGTGCATCTAACTGTATGTAAGTATTAGGTTCTTCTTTACGAATATGTGGCGGCGCGATAGGCTTGGGGCGAGTATGCAAAGAAATGGCGAACGTATGGCCCCGATATTAGATCATCCATTACGGCTCGAAATGGCCAATGAATTACATGCGCGCCCGTTTCCGGTCTTGCAAGCGCCGGGGCGCGCGGCGTTTCTTGCGATGAAGCCGGCGGAAAATGCGGCGGGCCGCGACCGCAGTGCAGATATGGCACATTTGACGGCGTTGCTTGACCGTTTTGGTGCGCCGCACCCTGCACCAGATGCGACTCATTACTTTGGCAAAATCGGGGCGTATCAGCTGAAGTGGGAAAGCCATACGGAATTTGTGACCTTTACGATTCTGGGCGCTGGCGTCGCGCAGACCCCTTTTGACGCCACAACGTTTCAGTTTTTTCCCGAGGAGTGGTTGCAAGCGGCCCCCGGTATGCGCGTGACCTCTGCGTTGATTCGTGTCGAAACGGCCAAAGGCGATGAAGAAATCACTACCAATACGGATGATTGGTTCGCGCCCGAAAGCCTTGCAATCAGCCGGGTGCTGGACGGTGAGATGGTGATCGCTGGGGATTTTCGGGTCGATCCCGCCGGGCATATGCGGTTTGCGATTTTCGCGCGCCCCGATGTGGGGCAACGGCGGATTGGTCGGGTTGTGCAGCGCTTGTGCGAAATTGAGACCTATAAGGCGATGTCGATGTTAGGCCTATCGCGCGCGCGCAGCCTTGGCCCGCAGATGGGCGCGATTGATGAGAAACTTGCGCAGTTGATTGCCGATATGCGTGCGGGGACGCCGGATGCGGCCGCTCAGCTTGACGCATTGCTTGATGTCTCGGCAGAACTCGAGAGCATTTCTGCACAATCATCGTTTCGCTTTGGTGCGACCCGAGCCTATGAAACCATCGTCAATCAACGCATTCAAATCCTGCGCGAAACCCGGTTTGCGGGGCGGCAAACATTTGGTGAATTCATGATGCGCCGGTATGACCCCGCGATGCGCACAGTCACGTCGACGCAACAGCGGTTAAATGCGATGTCCGACCGTGCCTTGCGCGCAGGTGATTTACTACGAACCCGCGTTGATGTTGAACGATCTGCGCAAAATCAGGCATTGCTCACCAGCATGGATCGTCGTGCGGATTTGCAACTGCGGTTGCAACATACGGTCGAAGGCCTGTCGATCGTCGCGATCAGCTATTATGCGTTGAACCTTGTGCTGTATATGGCGGGGCCGCTGCAATATACGTTGGACATCAGCAAGACGACGATGGCTGCGGTGGCGACGCCAGTGGTTGTACTTGGCGTTTGGGCTGCTTTGCGCCGTATTCGCAAACATCTGTAATTGCTTGCGCGCAGGCCGCGTAGGCGCTGACGTTGTTGACATATCGAACGCTGATTAGGCCAGCTGCGCAATCGCCTGATCCGTGACTGCTGACAAGGCCAGCGCAGTGGCCCCGCGCGCCCAGACCAAATCACCCCAAGCGTGGGTTTCGACAGCACAGGGCGTGCGCCCATCATTCAATGTCAGACGGTGCATTTCTGACAGGACCTCCTCTGCATATAGATAGTCATATTGCATGCGCTCGCCTGAGATGATGATCAGCGCAGGATCGAATAGCTGCACGATATTGGCCAGACCGACCGCCAAATAGCGGCCCGCGCGGCGAAAAATTGTCTGTGCCGCCTCATCACCTGATTTCGCTTGCGTAAACAACGCCGCGAGCAACGCGTTAGGGCTTTGGCTTTCGTGGGGTTGTAGGTGCAATGCTGTGGCCGCTTCGCGTGCAAGCGCATAATCAGCGAGATAGGCCTCAAGGCAGCCGCGCCGCCCGCAGCGGCACAAGGCACCATCCAACTGAACTTTAGTATGGCCCAATTCTAGCCCCATTCCGCGTGCGCCCCGATACAGGCGGTTGCCGATCACAAGCCCCATGCCGACACCCTGTTCGATGGTAATAACCGCAAAATCAGATTTCGCCCGCCCCGCGCCGAACCATAGTTCGGCCAATGTCAACATATTGGCGTCATTGTCTAAATGGATTGGCAGATCAAATTTTTCCCGAAACGCTGTCGCAAAATCACAATTGCGCTCAGCCAAGAGGGGGGACCAAGGCACCGTGCCAGCCTGATGGTCAACGATACCCGATAGCCCGATCCCCACAGCAGCCACTGCGGACAGTTGCGTGCCTGCGGAGTCTCGCACGTCTTGGATAAGTGCGGCAACTTCGGCCAGCATATCGTCTAAAGGTTTGGGACCCGTCGAGGTTTCAAGCACAGCCGTCGCGCGGGTGTTTCCCGCGAAATCGGTCAATACGGCTGAATGCATCTTTTCTGACAGCTTAATGCCGATTACCGCGTGCGTTTCGGGCACGACCTCAAGCGCGACGGCGGGGCGGCCGCGCCCGGTTTCGCGTGGAATGCTTTCGACCTCGCGTAGCAGCCCGGCATTGATCATCTCTGCGGTTAGGGCCGTGGCAGAACCCGCGCTAATACCAAGGGCTTGAATGACATCGGTGCGTGTTGCTCTCCCGGCGGCACGGACATGTTCAAAAACCTGTTGGCGCATTGATTTTGTCTGCGCAGTGCCAAGCGTCAAAAGCGGGCCGCAGCCATTTGGGGGCGATTGAGTGTCCAACATAGTTTTTGGCCTGAATTATTATTGGGTAATTTAGAGCGGAAATGGAAGTTTGTCGCAAGAAGAAATCACTATTTCAATCAACATGCCGTACTATTGTGTATTTTTAATTCGGCTACTGAATTTAATATGACAAGCACTGCGAGACAGCCCAGAACTTACGACCAAGAGCTTGCTGCGATCGGGAGGAGTGCTGCATGTATATTGGGTTGGACCTCGGGACATCCGGGCTAAAGGCGGTCTTGATCGATGATGCGCAGGATATTTTGGCAGAGGCCGCAGCCCCGCTTGAGGCGGTGCGCCCAGAGCCGGGCTGGTCAGAGCAGGCGCCAGCCACTTGGTTAGATGCCGCCGATGCGGCGATCAGAGCCTTGGCCGCGCAGGTATCGCTGGATGCGGTGCGCGCGATTGGGTTGTCCGGTCAGATGCATGGGGCCACGTTGCTTGATGCTGCCGACGAGGTTTTGCGCCCATGTATCTTGTGGAACGATACGCGCGCAGCCACCGAGGCAGCCGAGCTAGACGCGGATCCGCAGTTTCGTGCGGTAACCGGAAACATCGTATTTCCGGGCTTCACCGCCCCGAAATTAGTATGGATTTTACGGCACGAGCCTGAAATCTTTGCGCGGATCAAACGCGTGCTGTTACCCAAAGATTATTTACGCCTTTGGCTAACAGGAGAGGCCGTGGCTGAAATGTCGGATGCCGCAGGCACCAGTTGGCTTGATGTCGCGAAGCGCGATTGGTCGGATGATTTGCTCGCGGCGACCGGGATGACCCGCGATCACATGCCGCGTCTTGTCGAAGGGTCCGAAGTATCAGGGGAATTGCGCGCTGAATTGGCCAGTCGCTGGGGATTGCCTAAAGGGGTGGTCGTTGCAGGCGGTGGCGGTGATAATGCAGCAAGTGCTGTTGGCGTTGGCGTTGTTAATGCGGGCGATGCGTTTGTGTCGCTAGGGACATCGGGTGTCTTATTTGCGGCCTCGGATGCTTATCAGCCCGATGCTGCCAGCGCAGTGCATACGTTTTGTCACGCTTTGCCAAACACTTGGCACCAGATGGGCGTCATTTTGGCTGCAGCGGATGCGCTTAATTGGTATGCGCGTTCGGTTGGAAAATCGGCCGCAGATATCACGCGCGATTTGGGAAGCCTTCGGGCGCCGGGTCAGCCGATATTCCTGCCCTATCTGGGCGGAGAGCGGACACCACATAATGATGCTGCTATTCGTGGCAGTTTTTTGTATCTCGATCACGCGACGGATCAGCAGGCCATGACGCGCGCAGTGCTTGAAGGCGTGACCCATGCGTTGCGCGATAATTATGACGCGCTCACTTCGACGGGCACCCAGATCAAACGGTTGATTGCCGTGGGTGGTGGATCGAAATCGGACTATTGGGTGCAGGCGATTGCGACGTCATTGGGGATACCTGTTGAGCTGCCCGTTGCGGGTGATTTTGGCGGCGCGTTTGGGGCGGCGCGGCTTGGGGTTATGGCCGCAACAGGGGCAGGGGTCGAAATCGCGACACCACCCCAAATTGACCGCATCATTGAACCCGATCTGGCGCTGGCAGACAGCTTTGCCGAGGCCCACGCACGTTATCGCGCCAGCTATGACGCATTGAAAGGACTAGAATGACTGACTTTTTCAAAGGGATCCCCGCCATCAAATATGAGGGGCCAAACACAGACAATGACTATGCATTCCGGCACTATAATCCGGACGAGGTTGTCATGGGTAAACCGATGAAAGATCACCTGCGTTTTGCGGCCGCCTATTGGCATTCATTCGCATGGCCCGGTGGCGACCCGTTTGGCGGGCAGACGTTTGACCACCCGTGGTTTTCGGACACGATGGAAGCGGCCAAACTAAAGGCCGATGTCGCCTTTGAAATGTTCCAAATCCTAAACGTGCCTTATTTTTGTTTTCACGATGCGGATGTGCGCCCTGAAGGGAATAGCTTTGCTGAGAACACAAAGAACCTCGAAGAAATCGTTGATTACTTTGCACAAAAGATGGATGCGACCGGCGTAAAATTGCTTTGGGGCACAGCCAATCTGTTTTCGCATCGCCGCTTTATGTCTGGGGCTGCGACCAACCCAGACCCAGACGTCTTTGCGTTTTCTGCGGCCACGATCAAAACTTGCATGGATGCCACCATGAAACTGGGCGGCGAAAACTATGTGCTCTGGGGGGGGCGAGAGGGCTACGAAACCCTGCTCAACACAGACATGGGCCGCGAGAGGCAGCAGGCGGGTCGTATGTTGCAGATGGTTGTCGATTACAAACATAAGATGGGTTTTGAGGGTGCGATCTTGATCGAACCAAAGCCGCAAGAACCAACCAAGCACCAGTACGATTACGATGTCGCGACGGTCTACGGGTTCCTAAAGGAATTCGGTCTAGAGGGCGAAGTGAAGATGAATATTGAACAAGGCCATGCGATTTTGGCAGGGCATTCGTTCGAACATGAATTGGCGATGGCGCGTGAATTGGGGATTTTCGGGTCCATCGATATGAACCGCAATGACTACCAATCCGGGTGGGATACTGATCAATTCCCTAACAATGTACCCGAAATGGCGCTGGCCTATTACGAGGTTCTGCGCGCTGGCGGGTTTACCACTGGTGGCGCCAACTTTGATGCAAAGCTGCGCCGTCAATCGTTGGACGCCGAGGATCTGATCCTTGCGCATGTTGGCGGCATGGATGCCTGTGCCGCTGGGCTGAAAGCGGCTGCTGCGATGTTGGAAGATGGTAAATTGGAAGCCGCCCGCAACGCGCGCTATGCGGGCTGGGATACCGATGCGGGTAAGACCCTAATGAATTGTGATCTTGATAGCATCGCGGAGTCAGTACTGGCCAATAAGACTAACCCAGAACCCATTTCAGGTCGCCAAGAGCGTCTTGAAAATCTGGTAAGCCGCTACCTGTAAGGCGATAAAAACGGCGCTTGCCCCTTTGGGGCAGGCTGCCTAATCTGTGCGGAATAGCCACAGGTTTTCATGCGTGATCAGCACCTTATTCAAAACTCTTGGACGTCAATATTTGGATGTGACCCTGCGGTCAGGCCCAGAGATGCGCGTGCGCATCATTGAACGCCCCGGTGTTTGGATGGATGACGCGCAGCTTGCCGCGTTGTCTACGGATTTACGCACTATTGCCGCACGAACCTTGGATGCAGGGGGCCTGACATACGGTGTTTTTTCGGGCGATGCGGCCCGCATGAAAAAGGTGGTGATTACGCTTGTTACCCGCGCGGATGGCACCCCTATTGCCTTTAACGCGCTGGCAATTATGGCGGTCGATATGGAACCCGTCGCGAGTGAGGTGCTGCATCTTGGTCTTGTGATGGTAGACCCGGATGAGCGATCCAAAAACCTGTCATGGGTCCTATATGGGTTAACGTGTTTTTTGATTTTCTTTCGGCGGCAATTTCGGCCCGTATGGATTTCGAACGTCACCCAAGTGCCCGCTGTCGTGGGCATGGTGTCGCAAATGTTCTCGGATGTCTGGCCGCAACCGAATGGGAATAGGCGCACGTTGAACCATTTGCTATTGGCGCGGCAAATCATGGCACAACACCGCGACGTGTTTGGCGTTGGCCCAGAGGCGGGGTTCAATGAAGAAAAATTTGTTATCACAGATGCTTATACGGGCGGGTCTGACGATCTAAAGAAAACATGGGAGACAGCCCCCAAACATCGTGATGCGCAATACAATGATTTTTGTGCCGCCACACTAGATTACGCGCGCGGCGATGATGTGATCCAATTGGGACAAATGGATTTGGCTGCGATGCGGCAATATCTGCGCCGTGAAGTCCCTAAATCCGCCGTGCTTGGTCTGCTTTTGGCTGGCGGTCTGGTTGCGCTGCGCCGTATTATTCTGCCTGCCGTGCATTGGGCCGATAGCAGCAAACATTGGAAAACGCTGCGGCCACATAGCGGTGCGCAAGAATGACCCAACATGCCGCCGATCTGACACAGCTTTGCATGTCGCTTGCTGCCATATTGGGCCTGTTGACGTTGCAGATGGTTTTGCAGCGCCGCGACGGACGCGATCCGATAAACCGCCGCTTTCTTTTCTGTCTGCGCATTACCATGCTGTTGTTTGTTGGCCGGGTGTTGGTCGCACTGACAGACCTGCAAATATTCCGCATCTTTGTGCTGATGGGCGCGGGGTTTATCCCGCTTGCAGCACTTTTGTTGACCGAAGGTTTGCTGCGCCGACATGCACCACCCCGTGTCAAAACCTTGATCGGGGCCGGCACGATTGTGTTTGTGTGCAGCGCGTTCTGGTATGGTGAAGGGATCGACCCGCTTAGGCTTTATCTTTTACTTGGGTTCCAGTTAATTGGCTTCTTTACTGCGGGCTGGCTGATTGCGCGACGTGATCGCATCAGCCTATCGGCTAGCGAAAACACCACTGTGATCCGCATTTCTTTGTCGCTTTTGCTGTTTGTCCCCTTGGCCATAAGCGATTTTTTGATGGTGTCGATGGGGTTGCCGATCCAGTTTTCGGCCCTTGGTGTTTTGATCATGTGTTGGCTGGCGATTGGGCTTGGGCGGTCGCAGATCGGGCACCGCGTTGTGATCGTGAACTTTGCGGTCATTGTCCTTGCATCTGTATTGGTTGGCCTATTGATTGGCGAGATCGCCCAATTAGACCGTGACGGCATGTTGCTCAGCGGGGCGGTCGTGATGACAGCGCTGTTTCTTGTGGTGATCTTGAACGATGCCCGCACGTTGCGCTCCGAGGAACAATCACTGGGGCTTTTGCAATATCTGGCCAATACGCAAACCCATGATCCAATCGTGTTTTTGCGGGATTTGCGCGGGCACCCGTTGGTCGAAGGCGCCGCGATGATCAGCCGTAAAAGTCTTGCGCAATTGCAAGATACAACACTTGATCAGATATTCGAAGCGGCGCCGGTGCTACGCCGATCTGATCCCCCAAAGCTGGGGGATTTGGCGGATGATCATATCGCGCATCTGTTCGAACGCTATAGTGCGACCCATATCATTATGGCGTCGGGGACCCCACGCGTTTTGATTGCGCTCGCGATGCCATCGCTTAGCGCGTCGCCCATGGCGGAAACTGAATTGCAAGTCGTGCAGCGAATGGCTGCACTGATGGCGAAACAAACGGACAAAAAGGGGCAGCGCAGATGAATGAAATGCGCCAACAAGCGGTCGCGATATTTCAGGCAGGGGTCGCAGCTGCTGATCCCTATGCCGCGGTAGCGCGCGCCCTTGATGATGTCGCGCAGCCTGCGCTGATTGTCGCTGTTGGTAAGGCCGCGCGCCGGATGGCTAAGGCCGCATTGGACCGGTTCAATGACATTCCCTGTCTGGTCGTGACCAATTATGAAAATGCCCAAAACCTAGATGGCGCAAAGGTTTATGCGGCGGGCCACCCCGTGCCGGATCAAAACGGGGCCGACGCGGCGCAGGCCGTGATTGCCGCGTTGGATGCAGCAAAAGGGCCAGTGCTTGCGTTGATCTCAGGTGGGGGGTCCGCGCTTTTGCCTGCGCCGGCTGCGGGTATATCGCTTGCGGATAAGGCGGACGTGAACGCGGCCTTGCTAGGTGCCGGGCTGGATATCACTGCAATGAATCTTGTACGCCAACAACTGTCAGAACTGAAAGGGGGCGGTTTTTTACGCCATGCGGCCCCGCATCCGGTGACGGCCTTGATCCTGTCGGATGTCATAGGTGATGATTTGGCCGCCATTGCAAGCGGGCCGACTGTTGGCCCGATTGGAACCGCGGCACAGGCAGTGGATACGCTGAAATCGGCAGGGATTTGGGACGCTATGCCTGACAGCGTGCGCGCGCATTTGGCCCGCAATGCACCCGCCAAATATCTGCCTATCACGCGCAATATTTTGGTTGGCTCAAACGCGCAAAGCGTCGCCGCTATGGCGCAGGCGGCCCCCGGCGCACATGTGATCGCTACCCCGATCGAGGGCGATGTTGCGGTTGCCGCTCAGATGATTTGCGACAACGTCAAAAAGGGGGTGACTGTCTGGGGGGGGGAAACCACGGTGATGATCAAAGGCACAGGATCGGGCGGGCGTAACCAAGAACTGGCGCTTCGGATTGCACAAGAAGCCGCGCGGCGGGGGTGGCAGAAATTCACATGTCTGCAAGGGGGCAGTGACGGGCGCGACGGGCCAACAGATGCGGCAGGCGGGATCGTAGATCAGGACACGCTTTCGAAAATCGACAGGCTGTCACAGCTTCTTGATAACAACGATAGCTATGCTGCCCTTGCGCAAGTGGGCGATTTGTTGATGACTGACGCGACAGGCACAAATGTTGCCGATCTTGGGGTCATGATCTGGTCGGATTAGTACGGCCGCTTTGCAAACGAAGAGGTTCTTGTGAAACGGTTCTTTAATTTTTTGATTGCCGCTTTGCTGGTGCTATCAATGACGGCATGCGTACAAATTTTGCGCAATTCTGGATCCGTTGATGCCACGGCACAGCCCGCGAACACCCTGCGACTTGCCACACTTAACGCGCATTATATTGTTCTGAGTCGCCCTACCGGGGCATGGTCTGTCGCCGATTGGGAGCGCCGCAAAGCACCGTTTGACGCGGCGTTTAAAGATGTTGATGCAGATATATTTGCATTTCAAGAGATGGAAAGCTTTGCCAGAGGCGCGGGGGGCGGTACGAACCTTGCGCTTGATTGGGTGCTCGAACAAAATCCCGGTTTTCGCGTGGCAGCCGTGGGCGATTGGGAGGAATTCCCGTCAACGCAACCGATCCTGTATCGGGCGGACCGGGTAACGCCGTTAGAACAAGGCTGGTTCTTTTTCTCAGAGACGCCTGATGTCATCTATTCACGTACGATCAATGGGTCTTGGCCCGCGTTTGCGTCATGGGCGCTGTTTGAAACGCGCGAGGGGGACCAAGTCCGCGTGGTGAATGTTCACTTTGAATACAAAAGCCGCAGTAACCGCGTATTATCTGCGGAACTTGTTGTAGAACGCATGGCGCCTTGGATCGCGGCTGGTGAAAATGTTGTTTTGATCGGTGACCTCAATGCGCGACACGGCGCACGTACCCAAGACATCTTGGCGGAGGCTGGGGTGACGTTTGTTCCGGTTTCTGGGGCAACATATCACTTGAATAATGGAGTGAACCTATTTGGTGCCATTGATCATATTGGGGTAACTGATGCTATGAATATTGTTGGGCAACCAATTGTTCTTAGGCAAAAATACCTTAGTGAATGGCCGTCAGATCACTACCCAGTTTATGCCGATTTTAGGTTTGAATAGGCGCATTGGGCAGGTCTGGTATTGATCACGACAAAATGCTAGTTGCGCGCAGGGTTTCAATGATCACAGTGTGAATAGACATGGGTAACGGCAATACAATGACAGCGGCCAATCTACGCCGTGCAGGCCGTCTTTCCGTAGCTCCGATGATGGATTGGACGGATGGGGGTGTTTATTATTACTAGTCAGCTTGTTATGGCGGTATCGTCGAAGTGTTGTTCAATTTGTTGTTCGATCAGCGAAGTGTAGCCCAAATTTTGGGAAATATTCTATTATGCGCCTACTTGATTTTAGCGGCTCATTTCTTGATGAGTGAGCGGGTATTGAAAACAGGTGATTAATGAAAAAGCCAACACTCGCTCGAAAGCAATGGCATAAACTTAGAGCTGTTGATCAAGCGCGACGAACAACTGGCCGAAAACCGAAAAGTGTTACGAACAATGGCAGGCGCAGGTTGCGACGCGAGATCGTTACTGCTTGGTTGCCCAGTG
>CALLAF010000056.1 GCA_938002605.1 uncultured Paracoccaceae bacterium
CCCAAACCCTACACCCCAGAAACCCTTGCATTGCGTTGGGGTGTCAGTGCTACCACTATCCGCAATCAGTGCAACGCGGGCGAACTAAGCCATTTTCGCCTAGGCAAACTATACCGCATCCCGGCGGCAATCGTAGAGGAAACCGAATTATGTCAGAGATCACCATCGGAAGGTTGCGCGGCGGATACTGTGTATCGTGGCACGTCGACGGCAAACGTCGCCGATATCAACTTAAGGCACGCACGCGAAAGGAAGCCGAAGCCGAGGGTCGAGATAAGTACCTAAGAGAACACCACACCCAAGGCACGAGCACGATCTTAGATCTATGGTCAGCATATGTTGATCACCTCGGAGACCGACCATCCGCCAAAACGTTGGGCTGGACAGGTAAAGCCGTACTGCCACACTTTGGCGCGTTGCGCCCAGATCAACTGACGGTCGATGACAGTCGCGCCTACGCAGCAAAGCGACGCGCGGACGGGCGCAAAGAAGGCACGATTCATACAGAGCTTAGCCACCTGCGCAACTGCATGAACTGGGCCTTTAAGAAAACGGGCGCGATTGAACGCGTGCCACCAATTGAAGTTCCGCCCGCCCCTGATACCGATGTCCGCCCACTGACCGACAAAGAAATTCAAAGCATTGTTGCGAATTGTGATGCGCCTCACGTGCGGCTCGCGGTCATTCTCTTGATGACAACTGGCGGACGGGTCTCATCGATCCTTGATCGGACATGGGACAAGATCGACTTTGAGCGTGGCATCATTGATCTGCGGCTGACCGATGGCGTAACCAGAAAGGGGCGTGCTGTACTGCCAATGAACGCCCTAGCGCGTACTGCCCTGCAAGCAGCCTATGCGGCGAGACAAACCGAATATGTTGTCGAGTATAATGGTAGGCCGATCAAATCGATCCGCACAGGCTACTCAGCTGCGCTGCGCCGTGCGGGCTTGTCCGGCGTTCGCATCCACCAAATCCGCCATACCGTAGCAGTGCGCATGCTGGCCGCAGGCAAGCCCATCGAGCAGGTCAGCCAGTATCTGGGGCATAGCAATACGAGCGTCACGCAACGAGTTTATGCCCGATTCCTTCCCGAACATCTGAGCGATGCAGCTGATGTTTTGAACTTCGGAATGGCCAATCCAAAAGCAATTTAGGTTCAAGGAACCCGTAAACACTTCCCATTTAGGCCCGCAGGATTGAGGAAGCGCAAACAATATCAATGCGTTATGGTGGTGGGTGATGAGAGGCTCGAACTCCCGACATCTTCCGTGTAAAGGAAGCGCTCTACCAACTGAGCTAATCACCCGATGAGGGGTGATTTAGGGCATGTTGCTGGCGGGCGCAAGCCTAAGTGAGCAAGTTTTGTGAACCATTTTTCAAATGATAGACGCAGCCCTGTCCGCCATGGATGGTGGTGCCCTCAATTGCCTTAGGTCCTGCAAGGATTTCGCGCAATGCGCGCCCCGTCACCCCGTGCGTCACCAACACCGCTGGCCCCTTTAAATCTTGCAAAAAACTGTGACAACGCGCCTTTACGGCGACCAGCCCTTCGCCATTTGGCGCAACCTCATATTGCGCCATATAGGGATCAGGGGCGTCGGGTAACGGCAGGGTGTCTCGCAGTACACCGGACCAGTCACCGACCCCAATTTCGCGCAAACGATCGTCGGTACGCACCATTTCGGCAAGCGGGGCACAAGCGATTCCCGCCGTTTGTACCGCCCTACCCTGTGGGCTGCTGATAAATGCGAATCCGCGCAAGTCACATGCGGCGAGAATCTCCCCTTGGCGTGCGGCCTCGTCGCGGCCCTGCGCGGTCAGCGGAGAGTTCAGCTCTCCTTGCATCCGCCCTTCAAGATTCCATGTCGTTTGACCGTGGCGCAAAATATAGATTTCTGGATAGGTCATTGGCGCGGCTTAAGCATCATCATCCGCAGGTCGCGCGACACTCTCAATTTTTGCCGTACGAAATTTCATCGTGAGCAGCGATGCGCCGTTGTTCAGTTCTTTTGATTTGACGATCCGGGTTTTGCCCATCGGTGGCAAAATCAATTCTTCCCCACGCGCGAGCGCCTCACCGATCACCGCAAGCGCCGCTTCAACGGCTGGCTTCACATCTCGTTTTTTCAGGCCGGTCCGCGCGACCACCTCGTTGAACAATTGCGGTTTTTTCAAAACAACCGGTGCGTCAGCCGCGTCTTCGGTTTGTTGGGTTTCAGGCGTTGTCATGGTGTTTTCCCTTTATTCTGCCCCACCTTAAACGGGTGGCACAACACATACCAGCGCGGTCTGGCGGCCGCACAAACACACAAAAAAGCGCACCACTATGGGCGCGCTTTTTATTGTCATGTGATGACCGCGTTTAGTGCGCGCGCGCGCCTTGTGCGGATTCGCCTGCCTTGAGCGCCGCAGCGGCAGCCTCTTCGGCGGCTTCGTCCCAAATGATCGGCTCGGGCGCGCTCACCAACGCGTGCTCCAACACCTCTGACACGTGGCGCACGGGGATGATTGTCAGCCCCTCTTTGACGTTATCAGGGATTTCTGGCAGGTCTTTGGCGTTTTCTTGCGGGATCAACACAGTCTTGATGCCCCCGCGCAATGCGGCCAATAGTTTTTCTTTCAGCCCACCAATCGGCATCGCGTTCCCCCGCAAAGAAACCTCGCCAGTCATGGCAACATCTTTGCGCACGGGGATCTTGGTCAACACCGACACGATTGATGTCACCATCGCCAGCCCCGCAGATGGGCCGTCTTTGGGTGTTGCGCCATCGGGTACGTGGACGTGGATATCGATCTTGTCGAACTGCGGTGGTTTCACCCCAATTTCAGGCGCGATCGAGCGCACGTAGCTGGACGCAGCATCAATCGATTCCTTCATCACATCGCCAAGTTTCCCGGTCGTTTTCATCCGACCTTTGCCCGGCAGGCGCAATGCCTCGATATTCAGCAATTCGCCGCCAACGCTGGTCCATGCCAGGCCCGTAACCACGCCAACCTGATCGTTTTCTTCGGCCAGTCCAAAGCGGTGCCGTTCTACGCCCAAGAAATCATTCAAGTTTTCAGCGGTGACGGTGATCTCAGTCGCTTCTTTCTTGACGATCTTGGTCACAGCCTTACGCGCCACTTTGGCAAGCTCACGCTCGAGGTTCCGCACGCCTGCCTCTCGGGTATAGACACGCACCATCGCAAGCAGAGCATCATCAGACACGCTGAACTCGGCCGGTTTCAACCCGTGATTTTTCATGACTTTGGGCAACAAATGCTGCTTTGAAATTTCGACCTTTTCGTCTTCGGTATAGCCAGAAAGCGAAATAATCTCCATCCGGTCAAGCAGCGGCCCCGGCATGTTATAACTGTTGGCCGTGGTCAGGAACATTACGTTCGACAGGTCATATTCGACCTCTAGGTAGTGATCCACGAAAGAACCATTTTGTTCCGGGTCCAGTACCTCTAGCATCGCTGACGCCGGATCACCCCGGAAGTCCTGCCCCATCTTGTCGATTTCATCAAGCAGGATCAGCGGGTTAGTGGTTTTCGCCTTTTTCAACGCCTGAATAATCTTACCGGGCATCGACCCGATATAGGTCCGGCGGTGACCCCGGATTTCAGATTCGTCACGCACCCCACCCAATGAGATACGGATAAATTCACGCCCAGTTGCCTTGGCGACAGATTTCCCAAGGCTGGTTTTCCCCACTCCGGGCGGGCCAACCAAACACATGATCGGGCCTTTAAGCTTTTTCGAACGTTGCTGCACCGCAAGATATTCAACGATACGCTCTTTGACTTTCTCAAGACCGTGGTGATCGTTATCGAGCACCTTTTGCGCGTGCCCAAGATCCTTTTTGGTGCGCGATTTATTGCCCCACGGAACAGCCAAAATCCAATCAAGATAGTTGCGCACAACTGTGGCCTCGGCGGACATGGGCGACATGTTCTTGAGCTTCTTGAGCTCAGCATCGACCTTTTCGCGGGCTTCTTTGGAAAGCTTGGTTTCAGCGATTTTTGCTTCTAGCTCATCGACTTCGTTTTGGCCTTCTTCGCCATCGCCGAGCTCCTTCTGAATGGCTTTCATTTGCTCATTCAAATAGTATTCGCGCTGGGTGCGTTCCATTTGGGTTTTGACGCGTGTCTTGATCTTTTTCTCGACCTGCAACACAGACATTTCTCCCTGCATCAGCCCAAAGACTTTTTCAAGCCGCTCAGACACAGACAGGGTTTCAAGCAGCCCCTGTTTTTGATCAATCTCAATGCCCAAATGCCCAGCAACCAGATCGGCGAGTTTCGCAGGCTCAGTTGCTTCGCCGACAGCGGCCATGGCCTCTTCGGGGATGTTTTTCTTGATCTTCGCGTAGCGTTCAAATTCAGCCGCGACATTGCGCACAAGCGCTTCTTCCTCAGCCGGATCGCCCGCAGTTTCATCAAGATATTCAGCGGATGCTTCAAAAAATTCAGGGTTGTCGATAAATCCGGTGATGCGCACACGGCTGCGCCCTTCGACAAGCACTTTCACGGTGCCATCGGGAAGCTTCAGCAGTTGCAGCACATTAGCTAAAACGCCGGATTTGTAGATGCCATCTTGGGCGGGATCGTCTTCGCCCGCGTCGATCTGGCTGGACAGTAGGATTTGTTTATCGTCCTGCATCACCTCTTCAAGCGCGCGGACAGATTTTTCACGGCCTACAAACAGCGGCACTATCATATGTGGGAACACCACAATATCGCGCAGCGGCAGGACGGGGTAAGATGAACTCAACGGTTCTTGCATAGTCACTTCCTTTATTGGCAAGACGCCCTAGCCCCGTTCGACGGCAGCGATGGGTGTCTCCTCTGGTATCAATATGTGGGGTGAAATCCGCTGATTTCAACTCGCCACAGGTTTGTTTCGCGCAGATTGCCTGCCCTCGCACGCCGCTGCAAGGTCACAATAGGACAATAATCACAATAATTGACTAAAACGGTCGCAACCGGATGTGTCGCTTACCGTTCAAGGGCAACCAAATAGGTACTGGTCGCCGGGCCACGCTTGGATTGCATCATTGCCACAACGAAATCATGGTCAATCGGAAGCAAAACCATTTGGTCATAGCCCCGGTCATGTTCGCGGTAGGAAACTAGCCGCGCGTATTCCTCGATGGGACACCCAAAAGCGAGCTCTAGCCGCGTTTCAAATTCCGGCGCCACAGCCAACACATCGACAAGCGCAAAGTCTAATTCGCCTTCAACTGGTATTTGCCAGCGTGTTTCTTCGGGAACCTGGCGCGATGCGACATAGACGTCATAGCCGCCGTTTACCGATACCAATCGCGCAGGAAGAACCGGAGGCAGCGGATCAGTATCAGCTACGAACCGCCCATTGACGACGGTATAATTGCCGGTGAAGGTCAATGACCAATCATCCCCTGCCAATTGCGCGCCCAAAAGCAATTTCCGACCATCCGCGCCAATCATACAGGCCGTTTCCAAATCTTCGTTGCCTTCGGGAAGCGGATCATGCAGCAGCACCAACATGTCGTACTCGTTTTTTGTCAGCACATCGAGAAGGTCACTGTAATCCCCGCCGTTTTCCTCGACGGCATCCATCTTATCGAGAAGCGAATCTTCTGTCGCCGCCCATTCTTCTTCGGTCATCGCATCGATTTCGGGATAATCGGAGAGATCAATATCCTCGGCGGTCAGCTGACCGCCCCAAATAGACATGAGGGCACACGCGAATAGAGAATTAATAGGGCGCATTGAAAAATCCTTATTGAAAATAAGGTATTTTCAGCACATCGCATCGCACAATGCGAGCATTTTCTCGGCCAGCCAACCGATACGCCGTGAATGCGCGCGCTATTGGTACCTAAAGCGGCTCAATATCGCCCTGCGCGCGGCCTGCGTGAAAATCAGCCTCCCATGCCGCAAATGTGCCTGCAGCAATGGCATCGCGCATCCCCTGCATGATGTCTTGGAAATAATGCAGGTTATGCCAAGTCAGCAGCATGCCGCTGATCATCTCTTGGGCACGGAATACGTGGTGCAGATAGGCGCGCGAATAGTTGCGGCACGCGGGGCAGCTGCAGTTTTCATCCAACGGGCGCGGATCGTCTGCGTGGCGCGCGTTTTTAATGTTCAGCACACCGCGACGGGTAAATATTTGACCAGTTCGGCCAGACCTGCTGGGGAGCACGCAATCCATCATATCGATGCCGCGTTTCACCGCGCCAACAATATCATCTGGCTTGCCAACCCCCATCAAATAACGCGGTTTATCTGTGGGCAGTTGATCTGGCGCGAAATTCAACACATCGAACATGGCCTCTTGGCCTTCGCCAACGGCCAACCCGCCAACGGCATATCCATCAAATTCAATATCGCGCAAGGCAGCGGCGCTTTCGGCGCGCAGGTCTTCTTCAAGCCCGCCTTGCTGAATACCAAACAACGCATATCCGGGACGGTCCCCAAATGCATCGCGCGACCGCTGCGCCCAACGCATCGACATCTGCATACTATCATTGATCCGGGTGCGATCCGCAGGCAGTGCCGGGCATTCATCAAAGCACATCACAATATCAGAGCCGAGAAGCTTTTGAATTTCCATCGACCGCTCTGGGGTTAGCTCGTGCTTGGACCCATCAATATGGGACCGAAAAGTAACCCCTTTTTCAGACATTTTGCGTAGGTCAGACAGGGACATCACCTGAAAACCGCCGCTATCTGTCAGAATAGGTTTGTCCCAATTCATGAACTTATGTAGCCCGCCAAGATTGGCGATCCGTTCGGCGGTGGGACGCAGCATCAGGTGATAGGTGTTGCCCAGCAAGATATCAGCGCCCGTGGCCGCGACGCTTTCTGGCATCATGGCTTTGACGGTGGCCGCAGTTCCAACGGGCATAAAGGCAGGCGTGCGAATGTCGCCACGCGGGGTAGAGATCACCCCGGTGCGGGCCTTGCCATCGGTGGCATTGAGCGAAAATGAAAATGGTTTTGTCATACCCCGTCTTTCACCGATCTTGCGGCAATTGCCAAGGGGGCTGGCTCATTTCATCACGACGTTATGCCTCTGTGCACAAGCGCCCTAGCAGCCGTCATGGTCTTTACCTTATTCACACCAATCCCTATATGTTTGCTCAGGTTTGCAAGGAAACGACGTCATGACTGACACCACTGCCCCGCTTGAAGGCGCGCCAATGATTGCCCCTTCGACAACGGATCATCCACTGTATGAAGATATCGTGCAGGCGTGCCGGTCTGTATATGACCCTGAAATTCCAGTGAACATCTATGATCTTGGGCTAATCTATACGATTGATATCAAAGAAGATAACGCCGTGAACGTGATCATGACCTTGACTGCACCGGGCTGTCCGGTTGCCGGTGAAATGCCTGGCTGGGTCGCTGATGCGATTGAACCCCTGCCCGGGGTAAAACATGTCGACGTTGAAATGACATTTGAGCCGCAATGGGGCATGGAAATGATGTCTGATGAAGCCCGGCTTGAACTAGGATTTATGTAACCGCGACAAAACGCATCCCAATATGGGTGCAAAACAACAAATGCACCCCAAATATGTTGCAATATCCATACTGCAGCCTATATTGGATGCATGACTGCGACACAAAACCAAATTGCCGTCCTCACGGGCGATATAATCAGCTCCACTGCACTTGATGCGGCGCAGCTAGATACCGTATTCGCAACGCTCGAATCCTGCGCCAAAGCGCAGGCGGATTGGGTTGACGGGCCGCTCAGGTTTACACGTCATCGCGGCGACGGATGGCAAGTTGCCCTGACAAACCCCAAATACGCGCTGCGTTCAGCGCTGACGTTTCGCGCAGCCCTACGGGCATGTGACCCCCAATTTGATAGCTACATCGCCATTGCGACCGGGGCCGCCCCTGCCAATCTATCTAACGATTTGAATACGCAAAACGACGCGGCATTCATCGCATCAGGGCAACTGCTCGATCAATTGAAAATGCAAAATTCTGAAAGCACGATTGGCCATGCTGATGCTGGCGCAATCGGTGCGGTGGCAATTCTTGCCGATCATTTGTCACAAAGCTGGACGCAGGCGCAGGCAGCGGCCATACTGCAAAAGATTACTCCGAACGCATCTATTTCATATACGCAAATGGCCCAGAATTTAGGGAAGTCGCGCCAAGTCGTGACAAAATCACTCGACGCTGCGGGCTATCATGTGCTCGCCCATGCATTGACCACATTAGAAGGCGATTTTTCTTAATGTTTGAAACACTTGCCGCTTTGTTTTTTGCTCATATCCTTGCCGATTACGTGCTGCAAACCGAACGGATGGTCACGACCAAAGACCGCCCTTTCACGCTCTTGACGCATACAGCCGCCGTCTATGTCACGGCAGGTCTGGCGCTTGGGTCGCTTGACTGGTGGATTGCCGTTTTGGCTGCCATTCATCTGCTGATCGATATTGGCAAAACGCTATGGATCAAAAACCACGCTGACGGGGTAAAGCCACATCTTATTGACCAATGTGCGCATCTGATCACGATTGCGGTGATTGCCGCCAGCGCCCCGGATCTTTGGGAAAATGGGATCTGGGCTGCAAAAACAACGGCTTGGGCACCACAGGCCATGCTTTTGATCGCCGGGGCAATCTATACCACCCGCGCGGGTGGTTTTGCCGTAGGCAAGCTGATGATCCCTTTTACCGCTGGCGCACCCGCCGAAAGCCTTCCGGCGGGCGGCATGATGATTGGACAATTGGAACGCGGATTGATCTATTTGATGTTCATCGCGGGGCTTCCCGCAGGGATCGGTTTTTTGATCGCGGCCAAGTCGATTTTGCGCTTTGATGCGGCGTCAAAAAAAAACGCCAAGGCCGAATACGTCATCATCGGCACGCTGGCGTCATTTAGCTGGGCGATTGCGATTTCAATCCTCACACTTGCGATCAACAATGGGTTAAACGGCGCGCCGCTTCTTGAGATCATGCCCAACAGCAATTAAGTTAGCCGCAAAGGAGAACAGACATGTTCAACATTCCGGGCAAACAAGCAGTCAGCGTGACCCCAAAGGCAGCAGCGAAAATTGCGGCGCTGATGGAAAAAGATGGCCATCAAGGGCTGCGCATTGGCGTCAAAAAAGGCGGCTGCGCAGGCATGGAATACACGATGGATTACGTGACCGAAGTCGACCCGCTTGATGAGGTGGTTGAACTTGATGGCGCACGCGTGATGATCGCACCAATGGCGCAGATGTTTCTATTTGGTACCGAGATCGACTATGAAACCTCGTTGCTTGAATCCGGGTTCAAGTTCCGCAACCCTAATGTGGTGGATGCCTGCGGCTGCGGTGAATCGATCAAATTTGACGACGCGCTTTCTGCAAAGACCTAAGTTTTATTCAGGTGAACATAGGTTTCGCTGTACCGTTTATCGAGATGTTCACGCGCATTCATCTGCTCACCTGACCCGATCGGGGCCACATTGGCATCATGGTTCGGATTAAAGAACAGCGGCACAGAAATACGCGCATGATCGGGCCCTATCACCCGATGCGGGGTGGCTTTGATCCGGCCATTTGTCCACATCTCAAGCATCTCGCCAAAATTTATCACGAATTCCCCCGGTGCAGCGCTTACAGGAATCCAGCCTCCGCCCCGCCGCCGGACCTCAAGCCCGGGTGACCCATCCGTGGCAAGCAGCGTCAGACAACCATAATCCGTGTGTGTGGCAATGCCAAAATCATTCTCACCTGCCCAGTCGGGGCGCTCTGGGTAGAAATTCCCACGCAACAGCGCCATTGGCCGATCAAACAGCGGGCGAAAATACGCGCCGTCTTCGCCCGCAGCATCCGCAATGGCACACAGCAAATCGAGCGCAAACTCAGTCGCTTGCGTAAAATAGCTGCGCAAGATTTCTGCAAATCCGTAGGGGACATCAGGCCATAGGTTTGGCGCGTAACATGAAAACGCTGTCAAAGGATCATCCGCGGCCAATTCCAAGCCACAATCAAACACTTGTTTGTAATCTGGGTTTGCATCGGGATCGACCTGCTCTGATCCGGGTGCACCCCAGCCCCGGTTAGATCCGGTCTTTGCCATATCAAACGGTGCCTTGGCGACCGCAGGCAGATCAAAGAATGCCTGATAGGCTGCGATTACGGCACGCACCCGCGCCTCAGACAAAGGCGTATTATACACCGTCATAAACCCCACACCGGTCGCAGCATCACGCGCAGCCTCGCGCGCGGCACGGTTACCAGCCAAAAGTGCTGCCGCATCAATCCGTGGAATTTCGATATCAGACATGGGACCCCTTTCGATCTACGCCCGCGCTTGATAGCAAGAACCAACCGCAGACAAAAGGATGTGCATATGCCGCGTAAACTTGCCGCTGGAAACTGGAAGATGAACGGGCTTCGTGCCGATTTGGCCGAGATCGAAACATTGGCCGAACGACACGCAGATTCGCAGGTGGATATTCTGATCTGCCCGCCTGCCCCTTTGATCGCGGCCTGCCACGACAGTTTGTTGGATATCGGCGGCCAAGATTGCCATGAAGCCGTATCTGGGGCGCACACGGGTGATATTAGTGCGCAAATGCTGGCTGATGTTGGGGCAACCTATGTGATCACTGGCCATTCGGAACGCCGCGCGGACCATGGTGAAACCGACGCAATCGTTGCCGCTAAATCCGCAGCCGCCTATGCCGCAGGACTGACTGCCGTGATATGCTTGGGCGAAACGCTAGAAGAGCGCGATGCTGGCACCACCCTGTCTGTCATCGACACGCAATTGGCAGCATCTGTTCCCGACGCAGCGACTGCGCACAACACAGTTATCGCTTATGAACCCGTCTGGGCCATTGGCACGGGCAAAGTGCCGACGCTTGACCAAATCGCAGAAGTTCACGCGCATATCCGCGCCCGTCTGGTCGCGCGTTTTGACGATGGTGCCGAGATGCGTATCTTGTACGGCGGGTCGGTCAAAGGCAGCAATGCGCCCGATATCTTTGGTGTTCCAAATGTTGATGGGGCCTTGGTCGGTGGTGCCAGCCTAAAGGCCAATGATTTCAGCGAAATCATCACAGCGCTTGAAAACAGCAAATAGTTTTATGGGCGGCGACGGAAATCTGGGCTGATTGCGTTTAAAGTCGCAATTGGCCAATTGCTGATTCACTCAAACGATCGGAACCCAAAATGCGTTTTTACACCGCCCTGCCCGCTACATTGCTGCTTTGCAGCCCTGCCTTTGCTGAAACCGATACTGAACGGCTTGCAGAGATTGCACAATTCTTTGAAAACGCGACGGTTATAAGCGGGCCAACAGTCGTAGATTGCACATTATCGGGCGGGACCGAAACAAGCTGTTTTTCAATCACCGTCAAACCTGATCCGCAAGACTCTACCCCCGGCCCATGGTGCCCAACATCTATCGACGATACAGCCCAAGCCGGCGGCATTTGGCTAAAGGACGGCACTGTGCATGATGTGGACGGTGCATTCATCACCGATCTATCGACACTATATGGCGACGACACTTGGCAGCTATATGACGAAGCATCAGGCGCTGTGCGCGTGACCGACACCCAAGATGCGTGCGAAGCCGCAGCCCGCCCCGATGTCGCAGAAGAGTACCAAAACTACTGTGTGCAATGCCTGCCTGAATATATGGATGATGACGCGACGATGACCTATGTGATCCCGCTGACACCCCAAGTCAGCACGCGCAACACCCCAACCAATTTTGCAGGATCAGGGATCGCCGCCAATGGTGTCCGGCTTGACGGCCCTGCCCCGGTTGATGCGATCCTGGCGGCCCACACAATTGCCCCATTCGATGATTGCGGTGGCCACGTGAACACCCACGTCGGCTACCACTACCACGTCGCAACCGATTGTATTGAAGGCACGCAAGCCGAAGGGTCAGACGCCGTACAGATTGGTATCGCAATGGACGGCTACGACATCTATAGCCACCTGCTGCTCGATGGATCAGCGCCGACAGATCTTGACAGCTGCAACGGTCACATCGGCCCGGATGGGTATCACTACCACGCGGGCGCGCCCGGATCGAACGCAATCGTCGGATGCCTGAAAGCCGAAGCCGGTTGCGCCTCAGAAAACCCTGACCAGACATGCGACGCATCAGCGAGACCTCCGCGACCCTAAATTCTCGGCAAAAATCGCAAGAAATATAAAGCCGCCGAAGGGTAACCTTCGGCGGCTTTTTTGACGCAAACTTTCTTATCGCGCTAATTCACGATGATCTCTGGTCCCATAAACAGGGTCGGCAGATAGGTTGAGATCGCCGGGATGTAGGTCACCATGATCAAGAACACGAACAAGACAGCCAAGAATGGCAGTGCTGCGCGCACGACGGCCATGACGGGCATGCCCGCGACGCCCGAGGTCACAAACAGGTTCAACCCTACTGGTGGTGTGATCATCCCGATCTCCATGTTGACTACCATAATGATACCTAGGTGGATCGGATCAATGCCAAGCTGAATGGCGATTGGGAACACCAGCGGTGCCACAATCACGATCAGCCCTGATGGCTCCATGAACTGCCCGCCGATCAGCAAGATCACGTTGACCATGATCAAGAACGTAATCGGCCCCATGCCCGCGCTTAACATCGCATCTGCGATATGTTGCGGGATTTGTTCATCTGTCAGCACGTGTTTTAGCAGCAGGGCGTTGGCGATGATGAACATTAAGGTGATGGTCAGTTTACCGCCTTCGAACACGGTATCGCGGGTATCCTTATGGAAAAACGCCGTGATCAGGGTCCAAGGTTTTTGGAACAGGCTGCTACGCGTGCTGGCTTGATCAGATGGTTCACCAACGGGCAATGACCCATCCGGTTCATGCGCTGCCAGCGGCCCCATATCGCGGTAGATGAACGATGCCACGATAAAGGCATAGACGGCGGCCACAGCGGCGGCCTCTGTCGGGGTGAATGCGCCACCTTGCCAATAAAACAGGCTCTCGCCTTCTGCGAATTGAATCCACGGGTGGCCGTAAATGCCGCCCATGATGATCAAGATTAGCAATAGCCCCCATGCGGCGTCACGCAGACTGGACCAGATTTCACCCCAGCCAAGCCATTCACCCTTTGGCATGTTTTTGATCCGCGCCATGATGTAGATGGTGATCATCAGCATAACCCCGGCCATGATGCCGGGAATGACGCCGGCCAAGAACATGCGGCCCACAGAAACATCCGTAGCAGACGCATAGACAACCATCACAATGGACGGAGGGATCAAAATCCCCAAGGTACCCGCGTTACAGATCACGCCCGCGGCGAATTCCTTGGAATACCCAACCTGACGCATCGCTGCGATCACGATGGAGCCGATCGCAACCACGGTCGCGGGCGACGACCCCGACAATGCGGCAAACATCATACAGGCCAAAACGCCCGCAATCGCCAGACCACCTTGCAAATGCCCGACACAGGCAATCGCAAAACGGATGATCCGTTTCGCCACCCCACCGGTCGACATAAATGACGAAGCCAGAATAAAAAACGGGATCGCAAGCAGCGTATAGTGCCCCGCCATCGCCTGATACATCGTCTGCGCGACCTGCGCGAGCGAGGTATCAGAGAATAGCAATTGGAACATGATCGACGAGAAACCAAGTGCCACTGCGATTGGCACGCCCAACATCAGCAAGCCGATGATCATAATAAAAAGAAGTGCGACTTCCATGTCTTAGTCTTCCTTATTCATAGCGGCCACTTGTTCAACGGCGTCTTCGGCTTCGTGACTGACGATCAATGATCCCTCACCTGCGCGGATGATCCGTACGGTGGCTTCGATCACGCGAATGACCATCAGCAGAACACCAAAAGGCAGAATGAAATAAGGCACAAACCGCGGCATTTTTTCATAGGTCTCACCCATGTTAAATGTCGTCTCTAACCACCCTTGCAGGAATGGAATGGGGATTTGTTCGGTTTCATACCAGCCTTGGTCACGGCTGTTGGCGAAGCCTGTCGGGAACCAATGGCCTGACGTGGCGTTGAACCCGGCGAATGGGGCCCAATAATCCCAAGCCCCTTTGAGTAGCAAAAGCACATAAACCAATGTCACTGCAGCGCCAATCAATGCCATCGCAAGCTGCATCGGTTTGTTGACCAGCGCGAGCACAGCATCGACGCCCAAATGCATCGTGACCTTGAAACCGTATGAGATCCCAAAAATCACGAGCCATGCGAACAGAATAAGCGTCAATTCAAGGCCCCAGATCAGCTGCGAACTAAATGCATAGCGCAACACAACATTGGCGAAGGTCACCAGCGTCATAAGCCCCAAAAGCAGCGCGATAACAGTTTCTTCAAGTTCGTGAATAGCACGCGAGATTGGCCCCGTAGGCGTATATTTGGCAGACATCTGGTCCCCCTATTTCGTTGCTAGGTATGAATACGGCGGGCGCGTTGACGCCCGCCGTTTGGTTTCAAAGGATCAATACGATCCCGAAACGCACCATTGTTTATTGTGTGATGGCCGCGTTAATCGCTTGCGCCGCATCAATGTTTTCTTGGCCAACATCATCCAAGAACTGCGCCCATACTGGCTCCATTGCAGCAACCCACGCAGCGCGTTGCTCTGGTGTTAGCTCGCGGATCACGCCGCCAGCATCCAAAACAGCCTGACGGTTGTCAGCGTCAACTTCGCCGATGGCAGCGTTGCGAGTGGCTGTCACTTCGGTGAAGATTTCCATGAACTGATCACGTGTGTCCGCATCAAGGCTATCGAGCCAATCAACAGAGGCCACAACCATATAGTCCAGCAAACCATGGTTGGTTTCGGTCACACCGTCCTGAACTTCAAAAAACTTCTGACCGTAGATGTTTGACCATGTGTTTTCTTGACCATCCACAACACCAGTTTGCAGTGCGCCGTAAACTTCGGAAAATGCCATTGGCTGTGGTGATGCGCCCAGGGCCTCGACCTGTGCAACCAGCACGTCAGATGTCTGTACGCGGAATTTCAAGCCTTCTGCGTCAGATGGGTCAATCAATGGGACATTCGCCGAGAATTGTTTGAGGCCATTGTGCCAGAAACCAAGCCCTTGCAGACCACGACGTTGCATTGAATCCAGCATCGCAACGCCAGTTTCAGATGATTGGAATGCGTCAACCGCCTCCATGTTCACGAACATAAATGGCAGGTCAAAAATGCGGAATTGTTTGGTGAATGTTTCAAACTTTGACAGCGACGGTGCCGCGAGCTGAACATCGCCCTGAAGCATGGCTTCGAGAACTTGGTCATCGTTGTACAAGGTCGAGTTTGGGAACACTTCCATGCACATTGTGCCGTCCATCTCAGCGTTCACGCGCTCAGCCAAAAGTGTCGCAGCGATGCCTTTTGGGTGGCGGTCTGTGTTTGTGACGTGGCTGAATTTCACAACGATTTCGCCGTCGTCACAGCCCATTGGGTCAGCAGATGCAGATGTCGCGATAACAGACATCGCAGCCACAACGGCTGCGGATTTCAAAAATGTCATTGTTTCTCCTCCCTAGAGAATATCCGTCGCTTAGCAGATTCAAAGCGATTGCGCATAACAGACCCCGCCGCCGCCCGGTCCACAAGCATGTTTTAGGTAGGTTGAAAAATGTGGCATAAATATTTGAAATTGAATGATTTTTGATCAAAGCGGAAACCAATCACACTTTTGTGAGCGGTTTTTCACACAACAAGTTCGCACCCACATGCGGAAAACCACACACATTCGCAGCATGAGGACGAGATTCTAAGAACCGCGGTAATCTTCAGCGCGCAGCTTATGTTTGGTGAGCTTGTCGTAAAACGTTTTGCGGGGCAATTTCAGCTCTTTGACCACATCTGTGACGCGCCCATGATGCCGTTGCAATGCTGCGATCAACAGCGACCGCTCGACCTGCGCCATTTGCGCCGATAGCCCTCCTGCGGCTTGGTCGTCGTCATCGTCAAGCCCAAGCGCAAACCGCATGGCAGCATTCATCAAAGCGCGCGCATTCCCCGGCCAGTCTTGCGCCACGAGGCGTGCGGTGGTCTTGGCGGTGATTTCGCGCGGTTCAAGGTTGGCCTGCTCGCATGCCAGCGACACATAGTGCTGAAACAACACAGGGATATCCTCGGGGCGTTCGCGTATGGATGGTATCCGCACACGCATCAAATCCAAACGATAAAACAGTTCTGGGTTAAACTGCCCCGCCGCCATTGCCTCGGAAAGACTGCGCGTTGCGCCCGCAATGATCCGCGCGATGCCGCCCTCTTCTAACCGGTCTAACAGGGTCAGTTGCAGTGCGGGGCTCAGGCTTATGATTTCATCAAGGTAAAGCGTCCCTTGCCCGGCTTCGGTAATCGCCGCGTCCAGCCCCGCGCCATCAAGCGAAGCCGCCGCGCGTTTGACAAAGGGGCGCGCCGCCGCGTCTGATAAAAGATGAATGACCTCGGCCATCTTTGGAGTCCCTGAACCGGGTTCTCCGATAATCAGAACCTCTGTACCCGCGCGGGCCGCTGCGCGCGCTTGATTGCGCAATTCTTCTGACAACTGCGAACGCCCAACCAACATGCGCGACGCGGCATCGCCTGCCTCTAGCTCTGACTTGAGCCTGCGGTTTTCCAACACCAAGGCACGCGCCGTTTGCGCCCGCGCGACGATGGTCACAAAATTTTGCGGGGCGCAGGGTTTTTCGAGAAAATCATAAGCGCCCGCCGACATTGCCCGCACAGCCATCGGGATATCGGCCTCTCCGGTCAACAAAATCACGGGCAGTTCAGGATCGATTTCACGCACGTAGTCCAACAGATGAAACCCATCGCGCCCCGGCATCCGAATATCGGACACAATCACACCTGCGAAGCTGCGGGTCAGCAGGTCTTTGGCTTCGACAAAGGACCCGGCAAGCGTCGGCCTCATACCCGCAAGCTCGACCGTCTGGCCCAAAGCCTCGCGGATATCGCGGTCATCATCGACGAGTAACACACGTTTGGTCATACGGCTTCCTTTTGCGGAACGCTATCAAGTTCAACTGTAAACACGGCACCACCTTGCGGATGGTTACGGCCCCGGATTATGCCCCCAAAGCTTTGCACAAGCCCATACGAAATCGACAGGCCCAACCCCATGCCCTCAGCGGCGCCAACAGCCTTGGTCGTATAAAAGGGATCGAAAATCTTTTCAGGTTCGGTAATTCCTGGGCCGGTATCGCGCACCGACACATTTGTGCGGGGGCCAGCCAGATCAATCGCGATGGTGATTTCTTTATGGGGGCTGTCTTCCATTGCATCCATCCCATTAGAGACAAGGTTCAAAATCACCTGTTGCAGACGCACCTCGCCTCCGCGCACCATTAGCCGGGTGGCAGGGCGGGTCCAATTGACGACAATCCGGTCATTACTGGCGCGTGGCGTGACGATTTCAAGCACAGCATCAACCACGGCGACAATATCAACATTCTTGGGGGGCTCGACCTCTTGGCGGGCAAAGGCGCGTAGATTGCTGATAATCCGACCCATTCGGCGCGCAAGTTCTGAAATGCGACCAAGATTTTGCTCTGCGATCTCGGCTTGCCCGCGTTCAAGATATCCTTGCGCATTCTCGGCAAACGACCGGATCGCGGTCAGCGGTTGGTTCAGCTCGTGGCTGATCCCTGCGGACATTTGCCCCAACGCGGCAAGCTTCCCCGCCTGCACCAGATCGTCCTGCGCCTTTTTCAGCTGGGTTTCAGTGGCTGTCCGTTCGATGATTTCATTGCGCAAATCCGCGTTTACCGCGCGCAATTCTGCTGTACGGTCGCGCACCCGCCGCTCCAACCGCACGTTCAGCGCGGCCAATGTGCGCCGCCGCAAGGTCGCAAAAAACAGCCACAACCCAAAGACCAAACACACTGCCGCAACCACCGCCGCCTGAAGCGCCGCAAGTTGGCGCGCCGGGGCGACATCAACCAACACTTCGCCCGTCATCCCGATGATTGGCAAGTCCAAGGTCAAGTGCAAGGCGTTGTGCGGCAGATAGCGCCCGCCATCAAGCTGCCAAACCTCAACGCCAGCAATCGTTTGCGATCGATACCCCACAAATTCAGAGAGCTGTGGATAGCGTTCGTTTGGATTGGGCAGCGCCCCTTGTGCGCGAAAAATCAGTTCTGATCGGTTTGACAAGAAGACCACGCCCTGGTCATCGGTAAAAAACAGGGCCGGACGCGCGCCGCGCCAGACGGATTCGACGGCATCGGCATCCGCATAGACCAAAAGCACCCCCACCACCGGCCCCGCATCCGAAAAGACAGGGGTCGCAAAAATGAACGTCCGGCGGGCATAGCTTGGGCTATAAGAAAAGCTGAACCCGATCGCACCATCCATCGCCCGTTCAAAGTAGTCAGTAGCACGATGCCCACCAACCGGGGCCCCTTGTGTCGCCAGCAGGCTTTCACCGGTTGGACCAATCAGCATAATATCAAGTGCCCCGGTCTTATCCGCGATTTCTTGCAAAACCTGCTGCACATCGTCGGCATCGGCATCGCCTGTCAGGGCCGCACGTACCTGCGGGTGATCCGAGGTAAGCACCGTCAGTTCGCGAAAACGGCGTAATTCCCCGGTCAAACTGTCAGAGGCCAGCGCCAAATCGGCCCGCGCCCGTTGTTCAAGCGACCCGAGGGCCACGCCATAACCGTACCACCATACCCCGCCCGCAAAGCCAAGTACCGCCAACAAATAGGCAGCAACAACGATAAATTGGGGGCGACGGGTGAATTTCATGATTGGCAACTTATCCAGACCCTCTTGCAAAGGCCAGACAGGCGCGTCAAACCTTCGCTATGCAACGCTTTTCTCAGTCCCCGACAGACCCCACCTTCGTCCAAGATCCCTACCCGTTTTATGATCAAACCCGTGCGGGTGGCGATTTCTTTTGGTGGGAAGATTATGACATGGCCTGCGCCGTGTCACATAGTGCAGTGCATGCGGTTTTGCGAAATCGCAAAATGGGGCGCGAATGCCCGGAGGAGCTTGCACCTGATATCCCAGCGGCTCTACAGCCGTTTTACGACGTCGAAGCTCACTCCATGCTTGAACTGGAAGGCGAAAAACACAAACGTCTGCGTGCGCTGGTTTTGCGGGCTTTCACCAGTCGCACAATAGCCGCTCTTGGCCCCGATATCCGGCAATTATGCCACGACCTGATTGATCAGTTCCCAGATGAGCCGTTTGACATGCTCACCGCCTATGCACAGCCGGTTCCGGTCATCGTGATTTCGCGCCTGCTGGGCGTTCCTGAAGATCGCGCAGATGATTTGCTGCGTTGGTCAAATGCGATGGTGTCGATGTACCAGGCCCGCCGCACCCCTGAAATTGAGGCTGCAGCCATCGCCGCCACCAAAGATTTCACTGCGTTCATGCGCAGCTATGTCGCCCAGCGCCGCCAAAGCCCAACCGATGACCTGATATCAACACTTATCGCTGCCGAAGAAGATGGTGAGAAGCTTACTGAGGAAGAGCTGATCACCACATGCATTTTGCTGCTGAACGCAGGCCACGAGGCAACGGTGCATACATTGGGCAATGGAGTCAAAACGCTGTTAGAACGCAATATTCGCGCCATATCCGAACCCTGCGTCGAAGAGGTAATCCGCTTTGATCCGCCTTTGCATATGTTCACCCGCTGGGTTTATGAGGATGTGACCATTGGCGATCAGGCGTTCAAACGCGGCGATCAGATCGCATGTCTTTTGGGTGCAGGAAACCGCGACCCCGAAGCCTACGACGATCCAAACACCTTTGATCCGAACCGCAAGGGTCCGCAAAACACGAGCTTTGGCGGCGGCATTCATTTTTGTGTGGGCGCACCGCTGGCGCGACTGGAACTAAAGATCGCGCTTGAGGTGCTGTTTGAACGCTGCCCCAATTTGCAATTAGCAACATCCCCACAATACGGCGATGTCTTCCATTTTCATGGGCTTGAACGGCTGATGGTATTGTCACAATGAGCCAAGACGAACCTCAAAACGCCCCCCGAAATATCTAAAGAAGACCCGGTATCGCCAAGATTGTGAAATTCAGCTACACTGCCCCATATTCAATTTTGCTCTCACGGCAGGGATGTCCAAAATTTTACTTTGATGGTGGCGATAAATGGCGAACTATTCCTATATTGGCTATGCACCAAATTCCATTGTGTTTGGTGGCGGAAGTACTGTTTCGCTATCGGGAACATATGATCCCGATGATCGCCGTGTTTTTAATGTTGCAGACGACGACGTCGGCACGGTGCTCAACGGAGGTGCTGGACGCCCCGATGAAGGAACTATTTTTGACGGAGACCGCTACAACAACGAAGGCGGCGACGACGCGACTCAAACTGGTGATGCAACAAACCTTGACGGAACGACTACGTATGAATCTGGTAATATTTACCTCGAACAGTCTTACACTCTGACCGCCGCCGGTGAAGATGATATCATTCTTTATCGTATCGAAATTGGACCTGTCCCGTTTTTGTGCCGCTCCAAGTGCTCGTTTAGGCCACTTTCCGTTCGAAGGCGACTGGGCTTTTCCAGCCCAATGCTGAGTGCCGCCGACGCGGATTGTAGAAGCCGTTGATGTATTCAAAGATCGCCA
>CALLAF010000057.1 GCA_938002605.1 uncultured Paracoccaceae bacterium
GGGTCTCCGGCAAACAAGGGGCGGTTCAGATCTCTGGCTACCAGAGCAAGCTGCATATGAGTATCTAAGAAACCGACCAGTCGTTATTGCTGAACAGATTAAACATCTTGAAGACGCTCGGGATGCAGTGGGTGCATCAAAAGGTAAACTAAAAAACCAACTACAGGAAAGCAATATACGTTCCCATCCATACTACTCGGAGGCCGCCAAGAAGAAGTATGAAAATGGTGTCCGAGGGCTTCTAGGTGAACTTGAAGCAAGCTTGAAGCAGATCGATAGTCTGTACAATGACGACCCAACACAAGAAAAAATCGCCGAGTGGTTCTTGGGGCGTACCGGAGCGGCATTCGATGATACCAAATTTGAAGAACTCTGTGCTGCGGGAGAAGAAAGGTACACGAATAAGACACCACCTGGATATGCTGATGACGAGGCGAAAGCCGAGCAGGGCACCTATGCAGGAAAGCGCTCTCGTTACGGTGATTGGCTGATCTGGCGCCAGCTTATGGATTATGCAAATGCTGAAGGGAGAGACGTTATTTTCGTCACCGACGACGCAAAAGAAGATTGGTGGCTATTGAAGAAAAAAACTCAGGGAGAGATATTCACGCCAAGACCAGAACTCATCGAAGAGTTTTACGAAGAAACTGGCCAGCAAGTGTTGATCTACAGTTTCTTAAAATTCCTGAAACATGGCCGAACTCATCTCAAATTCGAGGTTAGTTCAAAAGCAGATAGTGAAACAAAGGCCTTCAACACTGAAAATGTTGCGAAACCGATAGTTGCAGGAAGCTTTGCCAAGTTAAATCAACTCAATAAATATTGGGGAGGTCGGTTGGAACGTGATGGGACTACCTTACCTGCGGACAATGATGATGGGAACGGACTTCAAAACGTTGAGCCATTACTGCGAATGAAAAATCGACTTGAAAAAATTGGCCTCACCATCGAATCTCATCGAAAAAGAATGTCCGATCTCTTAAAAAAATATAGATCTATCAATAGGATTGATATGTCCAATATGAATCGCATGGAATTTAGCAAACGATATCAGGAAAAAGAACATCTCCTTCTGGAGATCAATCATACGCAAAGTATGATCGATACTTTGGAAGAAGAATTTGAAGAGCTATCGGGGTTTTTATCGGGCAAGGGCGCTTGATAGCTGACGAGCGAATGTCAAACGGCACAGCGCTTCAGTTCGGTTGTTTGTTCCTGATCCTAATATCTGAGTTCGTTGCGCCGCATGATGCGCATCGCAGCCGGTCTTTGATTTCCATAATGGATAGATCCGGATAGTCGGCAGCATGAACCACGACATACCTTCCGCATTGGCAATAGACATCAATCTCGGCGTTTTTCATTTGCATCCAGAGCATTCGAAGTTTCTAATTTGAGTTTGCGACGCGTCAGCGGGCGCAGAAAAGGCGTTTACAACACGCTTAGCCTGCAGAGAAGATGATTTGCGCGCTTGCTGTTCACGGTTCGGTTTACTGGTTACGCTCAGGATTTGAAGTATTACAGAAAAGTGATACCCATTTATCCGTAGGTGCTATTTCCAATCGCTTTTCCACTGTAACAACGTCGATCATTCCGAATACTTTACGAAATTTGAAATCATAGCGATGTATTACAGGCAGTTAAGGTGCTCTCCATCGGCACCAGTATCAACTTATTAACCTTCCGCGCTATACGAATAGGGACCAAATCCCGGCCGCATTGCGACGCAAAACAGATCAAATATTGGTCAAAATGCGATAAGTGTTCACGTTGCCTATCCTTTTGTTGTGTTTTACAGAAACCTATATTGATTACATTCTCGGCACAGTGGTATCTGATTTTAACTTTCGTTCCAGTTTTGAACGAATTTGATGAGTAATACGCAGGACGTTTCAATGACGATGCTAAATCACGAAAGTGCGCTACAATATGGGCCAACCGCCCAGCAAGTGCCAAAGCAATCCAAAAAGGTTGTGCCGTGCTTTACCCCTGGTACAGCCATTGCCACCCCGCGCGGTGAAGTCTTGGTTGAAGACCTAAAAGTTGGCGCGCGCGTCCTGACCCGCGACAACGGCATTCAACACATCAGCTGGGTCGGACACAAAAACGCCACGGCCGACGATCTGACAATTACTCAAACCATCCGCCCCATCGTTATCAAAGCAGGGGCTTTGGGGCGTGGCCTGCCTGAACGTGATATGCAGGTGTCACCGTTCCACCGGATGCTGATCGTTTCTGAATTGGCGCAAATGTATTTCGAACAAAATGAGGTACTGGTCTACGCTAAAGACCTGCTTAAATTAAAGGGCGTTGGTGTCGCACCGATCCGAGACGTCAAATACATCCACTTTATGTGTGAGCATCATGAAATTGTGTTATCAAACGGATCATGGACAGAGACGTTTCAACCCGGTGACCATTCCTTGCGAGGCGTAGATGGGCCTCAGCGCGAAGAACTGTTTCGGCTTTTTCCGCAGCTTGCCACGATGGAAGGGCGCAAAAAATATCGCGCCGCGCGCAAGACGTTGCAGACAAAAGAAACCAAGCTTTTGGTTACTGAGATGCCCGCCAACTAGCCCAATCTGCGGGCGTGTCGAGATCCAGCAAAGCCTGATCACCAATCGTGACCAAGTGAACCTGTGCCGCCTGCGCGGTGATAATCTGCGCTGCACCTTTATCACCGGCTAGATGCGCAAACTTTGGGCGCAATGACCCGTCAAAAATAATGGGATGCCCGGGTTTTCCGGCCTGCGTGGCGCCGCGCCAGATCAGCGCAGCGGGATGGGTGCTGCGGGCCTCTAACAACGCCTGCAAATCTTGCGCTGTTATCTCCACAAGATCCGCTAGCACCACCATAAAAGCCTCCGTATCTGGCAGCGCCGCAACACCGGCCCGCAGGCTTGCACCCACACCTTCTGCGGCATTTGGGACTGCGACGATATGCACATCGAGATCGTTAATCACCCGTGCGCGTGGATGGTTAAGGGCAGGCAAGCTGACAAATACTTGCTGCCCCGTCCCAAGCGCGCGCAATACCTGCGTGCGGATCAACGGCTGGCCTTCAACAGTTTCAAGTAACTTGTCGCGCCCGCCCATACGGGATGATTTGCCCGCAGCAAGGATCAAGATCGGGCAGGGCGCGCGCATCACCCTAGGGGATGACACGCGTATATTTTGTGCCCTCTAGTGTCGCGCCAAGGCGCAAACCGGTTTGCCCGAACACGACGGCGATCACTGGTGAAAGTGATGTCGTTGTTTCGGCCCGCAGCATTTCGCTTTGGTCGCTAATTGCATATTCAATATCAGCGCCCGCGGCCCATCCCGGCGACTGGCGGAATTCCATCAATGCCTCTTGGGTCATGAAAAACAACACGTGGCTGTATTGCTGTGCACCAATTTGCAGCCCGGCACTGCCCGAGGCGGCAGCGTAGTAATCAACCGTCGATTCACCTATGCGCAACGCACCGCGCCCGAACGACCCGCCAAGTCCAAGCCCGACTTCGGTGATCAATGGCATCACCAGCATCCCGTTGGCACGGCTCGCAAGGTCGCGAACACCAGGGTAGGAAGCGTAAAGTGCGTTCAATGTCGTATCGACGCGCGCATCAATGGTGCTTGCCCCGGCGCCGCCAATCCCATTGCTACAAGCGCCCAAAGTCGACGTTGCGAACGCCCCGAGCGCAAAACTGCGCCGTGAAATGAAATCCATGTGATCCACCTTATTTACCTGTTTTGAGACGTTTCTCCGTCTCTTATGCAATGAACTATAGATGAACGACGCTTTACTGTCACCATTTGGTTTTTAGGGAATACGGTCGGCGAACACCCAAATCTTGAAACGTTAAATTTTCGTTGCTATACACGTTTAAGTATTAAGTTGGTTTAATGTTAACCATAGAGGCGAAATGCACGATGGCTCTTAATCCCGGAGACCTCTTGTTTGTAGGCTGGGACGCCGACAACGAAGATATCGCATTTATTGCAACCACCGATATCGCCGCTGGCGAGGTGATCTATTTTACCGACGATGAACGTGATGCGTCCGGCTTTTTTGGTTCTGAACAATTGATGGAATGGACAGTTCCCGCAGGCGGCATATCAGCTGGTACAGTCGTGACAATCGACATGGACCCCGTGGCCGATACGGTGACATTTGATGCGGGTGGGACGGTCGACTACATTCAGGGCGGCTACCAAATCGCCACGCAAAACGAAATGTTTTGGGCCTTTCAGGGGACGCGCGTTGGTGACGACGTGACAGCAACAAATTATATTGCCGTGATTGCAAACGAGGCTGATGGCACTGACACACAGACACCGAATCTAACCGGAACTGGCCTAACAACCAGTAACGGTGCGCTGATTATTGACGGTGACGAAGACATTATGGAATGGACGGGCGACGCAAGTTTGCCGGATCCTGTGCAGCAAAGCGACCTGATCGCGTCGATCATGGACACAAGCAACTGGACTACTGCGGATGGCACTGGAAACCAGAACCCGGGCGGTGGTTTCGATGTTGATGATCAAAGTGTCGTCTGTTTCGGGCTTGGCACACGGATTGCGACGCCAAATTCCGCGACGCAGATCGAAAATCTACGCATCGGTGATTTAGTAACGACCGCGTCGGGGGCGGATACACCGATTAAGTGGATCGGAAAAATTCATATTTCCCCTGACAGATTGATGCAAAATCCGAAACTGCGCCCCATTCGGATCACCGCTGGCGCGCTTGGGTATGGATTGCCGAAACGCGATTTGCTTGTGTCGCGTCAGCACCGCATTTTGGTGTCGTCCAAAATTTCTGAGCGGATGTTTGGTGTGTCAGAGGTTCTTGTCGCAGCCATTCGTCTTGTAGGTATTCCCGGCATTTATATTGACGAAACAGTCACGCAAATCACGTATTTCCATATATTATGCGATGAACATGTCGTCCTTTTTGCCGAAGGTGCGCCAGCAGAGAGCCTTTTGCTTGGCGAACAGGCCCGCATTGCGTTGCCCGCCGCATCTGTTCAAGAGCTGACAACGCTTTTTCCACACCAGATGCAAGGCGGGTATGTCGCGCAAAGCGCATTAAAAATGACATCCGCACAAAGAGAAAACACGCTGGTGGCACGGCATCGCAAAAATCAAAAACCGCTTTTGCAAAGTTATGCGGGAGGCCCGAAAAATACCCTACATTAATGCGCCAACAACCTTGCGGCACGTGGTGCGAAATAGGTTAACACGCCATCACATCCCGCGCGTTTGAACGCCAATAGGCTTTCCATCATGACTGCATCGCCATCAAGCCAACCGTTTTGCGCTGCGGCCTGTAACATCGCGTATTCGCCGCTGACTTGATAGGCAAATGTCGGCACGCCGAACCCGTCTTTGACACGGCGACAGATATCCAAATAGGGCATGCCGGGTTTGACCATGACCATATCAGCACCTTCGGACAGATCGCGCTCCACAAGGCGCAACGCCTCGTCAGAATTCCCCGGATCCATTTGATAGGTTTTCTTGTCGCCAGTCAGCGCCGATGACGCACCGACCGCATCGCGAAACGGCCCATAAAACGCAGAGGCGTATTTGGCTGTGTAGCTTAGGATTGCGACATTCTGATACCCTGCGGTTTCAAGCCCTGCACGGATTGCGCCAATCCGCCCATCCATCATATCGGACGGCCCCAAAATGTCGGCCCCGGCTTTAGCTTGTGCCAGCGCCATTTTTACTAGCGCTTCGACCGTGCGATCATTGACGATTTCGCCGTTTTCAACAAAACCATCGTGGCCGTTGTTATTGTATGGATCAAGCGCGATATCGGTCATCACGGCGATATCTGGCACGGCGGATTTGATCGCGCGAATGGCTTGGTTCGTTAGGTTATTGGGGTCCCAGGCCATCGCACAATCTTCGGTGCGCGCCTCCATCCCGGTATAGGGAAAGATGCACATCGCGCGAATGCCAAGCGCTTGCGCCTCGACTGCCGCCTTGGCGATCCGGTCAACGGTTTTGCGGGTCACACCAGGCATAGAGGCAATCGGCGTTTCCGCGTCCTCACCATCCATCACAAACACTGGCCAAATCAGATCATCCGCACTCAACGAATTCTGCCGTGTCAGTGCCCGCAAGCTGGCAGATTTGCGATTACGCCGCAGCCGGGTGGCCGGAAAAGATGCGATGGTAGGTTTCATGACATGCCTTCTTGTATGCTTGTGTCTTGGTCGCATGGATTTTTGCGCTTCACAAGTCTGGGCATCAGGCAAACAGGTCGTTAAGCTAGCAAACAAGCGCAAAGAGAACTGGGGTAGTGCTTTGGATCTAAACGATGTTTTTTCGCGGATGCTTAGCTTTCTGACATTTTCGAACCTTTGGTATTGGCTGGCTGTCTGCGCGTCATGGATGATCGCCTGCTATTGGGTTGTGGGCGTGCCGCTTGATATGATCCACCGGGCGCGGCGACACGGCGGACAGGCTGCGCAAGATCTCGAAATGCTGGTTGCCGTGAACGTGCGACGCTTGCAGATGTTTACCCAGTGGGACCAGATCGCATCCGTCGGTTTCGCCACATTTATTCTGACTTCGGTCACAGTCTCGGCGTTCTTCTACAAATTTGAAGTCGCCAAAGGTTTGTTTTTCATACTCGTTCCCATCACAATTGTTATGATAGTGAATATTTATGCTGCGGCACATTTGAACAACGCGCCGCGCGAAGGCGGCGCACTTATTAAATATCTGATACTTGTCCGGCTCTGGATACAGGTAGTCGCTATGATCGCGATTTTTATCTCTGTTATCTATGGCATGTTCTTCAATCTGACGCAGCCATTCGGGTACTAGGCGGTTGACACGCCGTGCGGGCAGGGTAGGTCATCAGCCATGGTAAACAACACGCATATCACCGTTTCTGGCGCCCCCGAAGGGTATGACGCGCAGCTGATTTTGGCCGAATTATCCAAGGGCGCGCCCGTCGTGCATGTTGCGCGTGATGACAAACGACTGGCAGCGATGCAAGCCGCGCTTGCGTTTTTTGCACCTGATATCCCGGTGTTCATCTTTCCTGCCTGGGACTGTTTGCCCTACGACCGGGCATCACCCAACGCCAATGTCTCTGCGATCCGGATGGCGACGCTTGCGGCGCTCACCCACGGGATGCCTGAAAAATTCATCTTGCTGACTTCGCTTGCGGCTGTGACCCAGCGGGTGCCCGCGCGCAGCATCCTGCGCGAATCTGCGTTTCAGGCCACCGTTGGGACGCGGATGGACGAATCCGCTTTGCGTAACTTTTTGGTGCGCATGGGCTTTACCCAAAGCCCCACGGTGATGGAACCCGGCGATTACGCAGTCCGCGGTGGCATTATCGACATCTACGCGCCGGGGCATGCGGGGCCTGTACGGCTTGATCTGTTTGGTGATGTTTTGGATGGGGCGCGCCGTTTTGATCCAGCGACCCAACGCACGACCGAAAAACTAACCGAGATTGAACTCGCCCCGGTTTCTGAGGTGATTTTAGATGAGGCGGCGATCACCCGGTTTCGACAAAACTACCGGATCGAATTTGGCGCTGCTGGCACCGATGACCCACTATATGAGGCAGTAAGCGCAGGACGCAAACATGCTGGCATCGAACATTGGCTTGGTTTTTTTCAAGAAGACCTAGAAACCTTATTCGATTATTTGCCGCGGGCGACCGTCACGCTGGATGACCAGATGGGCCCCATGCGTTTAGCCCGGTGGGAAAGCGTGAATGACCAATATGGCACGCGGATGCATGCACTGACGCAAAAGGGGCGCTTGGATAGCGTTTATAAACCGGCGCCGCCCGCATTACTTTATCTTGATGATACCGCGTGGGATTCAGCAATAGCGGATCACCGGGTATTGCAGTTTTCGGCGTTAAAACAGGCCACTGGCATGGGCGTCATTGATGCAGGCGCCCGCATCGGCCGCAACTTCGCGCCAGAACGGCAACAAGAGGATGTTAATATTTTCAGCGGATTAGCCGCACATGTGAAGGCGCGACTGCAACATGGGGCCGTCATTATCGCATCCTATTCAGAAGGTGCACGCGAGCGGTTGGAAGGCTTGATCGCAGACGAAGGCATTCCCGAAACTGTATTGGTCAAAGATTTCAGCCGCGTTGGCAAATCCGGCGTTCATCTCGCCGTTTGGCCGCTTGATCACGGGTTCGAAGCACCCGGCCTGACGGTGATTTCTGAGCAAGATGTCTTGGGCGATCGCCTGATCCGCCAAACCAAACGTAAACGGCGTGCTGAAAACTTCTTGTCAGAGGCCAATAGTCTGAACCCCGGTGATTTGGTAGTGCATGTTGATCACGGCGTTGGTCGATTTAAGGGCATGGAAGTTGTCACCGCATTGGGTGCCGCACATGAATGCCTGCTGATCGAATATGCCGAAGATTCAAAGCTTTATCTTCCCGTTGAAAACATCGAACTGCTGTCAAAATACGGACATGACACTGGGCTGCTCGACAAGCTGGGCGGCGGTGCTTGGCAGGCGAAAAAAGCCAAACTGAAGGAACGCATCCGCCAGATTGCCGAACGGCTGATCCGTGTCGCAGCCGAGCGCGAGCTGCGTACAGCACCCGCCATGGACCCGCCTGATGGGTTGTGGGATCAGTTTTTGGCACGTTTCCCTTACGTGGAAACCGATGATCAATTGGCCGCAATTGCGGATGTATTGGAAGATCTTGCCGCGGGCAAACCAATGGACCGCCTGATTTGTGGCGATGTTGGTTTTGGCAAGACTGAAGTGGCCATTCGCGCGGCCTTTGTCGCGGCGCTTGCGGGTATTCAGGTTGCGATCATTGCACCAACGACCCTGCTTGCGCGCCAGCATTACAAAAGCTTTGCTGAGCGGTTTCGCGGGTTCCCGGTCAATGTACGCCCCTTATCACGCTTCGTGTCGGCCAAGGATGCTGCGCTCACCCGTGATGGCATTACCAAGGGGACCGTTGATGTTGTGGTCGGCACCCATGCGCTGTTGGCCAAGGGTGTACGGTTCAAGAACCTTGGCATGATCGTCATTGATGAAGAACAAAAATTTGGGGTGCAACATAAAGAACGGCTGAAACAACTGCGTACAGATGTGCATGTGTTGACGCTGACCGCGACTCCTATTCCGCGTACGTTACAACTTTCGTTGTCAGGTGTACGCGACCTGTCGATTATCGGCACGCCACCAATCGACCGCTTAGCAATCCGCACCTATGTCAGCGAATTTGATACTGTGACCATTCGCGAAGCACTTTTGCGCGAACACTATCGGGGTGGCCAGTCGTTTATTGTGGTGCCGCGCATCGCTGATATGCCAGAGATGGAAGAATTCCTAAAATCAGAGATGCCCGAGGTCAGCTATATTACTGCCACGGGTCAGATGGCGGCGGGTGAGCTCGACGACCGGATGAACGCGTTTTATTACGGTAAATATGACGTTCTTTTGGCAACGACGATTGTTGAATCGGGGCTCGATATTCCCACCGCGAACACGATGATTGTCTGGCGGTCCGATATGTTTGGCCTGTCGCAGCTTTACCAAATTCGTGGGCGCGTGGGTCGGTCGAAAACACGCGCTTATGCTTACCTCACAACCAAACCACGCCAAAAACTGACGGATACGGCGCAAAAGCGTCTGCGTGTTTTGGGATCAATTGATAGTCTTGGGGCGGGATTTACGCTTGCCAGTCAAGATTTGGATATTCGCGGTGCAGGGAACCTGCTGGGCGAAGAACAGTCAGGCCAAATGCGCGAAGTTGGCTATGAACTGTATCAGCAGATGCTAGAAGATCAGATCGCTGCAATCAAATCAGGTAACGCTGAAGGTATTATCGACGACGGACAATGGGCGCCTCAGATTAACCTTGGCGTGCCGGTGTTGATCCCCGAAGACTATGTGCCCGATTTGGATGTGCGTCTGGGGCTTTATCGCCGCCTATCCGAGCTGACAACCAAGGTGGAACTTGAAGGTTTCGCTGCGGAAATGATTGATCGTTTTGGAAAATTGCCGCGCGAGGTCAATACATTGATGCTGGTGGTACGGATTAAAGCGATGTGTAAACGCGCTGGGATCGCGAAATTGGATGCAGGGCCCAAAGGGGCTACGATCCAGTTCCACAACGATAAATTTGCCTCTCCCCAAGGATTGGTCGAATTTGTGCATGCTCAAAATGGGCAGGCGAAGGTCAAAGAAAACAAGATCGTTGTGTTGCAGGACTGGTCAAAAGAGCGCGACAAAATCCAAGGTGCGTTTAATATTGCACGTGAATTGGCGCAGAAGCTTGCCGATGAGAAAAAGAAAAAGGCCGGGTAAACCCGGCCTGATTTTTTGAGTATTTTTGGCAAGATGATATGGGGTTATTCTTCACCGGGGCGTTTGATCATTGTTGTCAGCCATAATGCGAGGCTTGCACAGACCAGTGCACCGTAAGCCATCGGCATTGGGGTGCCGTCAAACATCAGTGCCACGGGGGCCGCGATCATTACTGCGCCAACGGTTGCCACCGCTGCAATCACTGATGCCGCAAGCCCGGCAATGTGCCCCATTTCTTCCATTGCAAGCGCGTTCAAGTTGCCGATCGTCAGCCCGGCCTGAAAGAAATTTCCAAGGACCCAAATGACATAGGCCCCAAAGCTAAGCCAATAGGGGCCATCAATGAGTGTGACCAAAATCAGCATGATGGTCAGAAAGATCTGTGCGGTATACATCGTCTTGATAATTGCGCGCATCCCCAGACGCACCACAAGGCGCGCGTTCACCACACTGGCTGTCGATGCGCAAATCGCGATACCACCGAACCAAAGGTGGAAATGCTCGGCTTGACCGAACGTCTGATCAAACACCTGCTGTGTCGAAGAAATGAGCGTGAACAACATGCCAAAGGTCAGCGTCTGCACCAAAATCGACAGCCGCGCCGTGCGATGAACGAACATTTCATGCACCGCAGCCCCAATTGATTTCATACGCAAGGGGCGGCGTTTTTCTGGCGTCAGTGTTTCTGGCTGCCGCAGCAGAAGCCAAAGCAATACAGCTGTCGCAAAGACAACAAATGCCCCGAATATGCCACGCCAACCGAAGCCGATAATGACGTAATGCCCGACCGTGGGCGCAAGTGCTGGCACAATCGAAAACACAAGCATGACAAATGACATGATCCGCGCCATTTCCCGCCCGCTGTAAAGGTCGCGCACCAGTGCCATTGCCACAACGCGCGGACCGGCCGCGCCCAGCCCTTGGAGCACGCGGGCGAGCAGCATGATCTCGATGCTTTGCGATTGCCATGCGATCACGCAGGCGGTGATATAGATCAACGCGCCACCAACCATCACCGGTTTGCGACCAAAGGCGTCAGACAAAGGTCCGGTGAACAATGTGCCAATCCCCATACCGAACACAAAGCTGGTGATAATGAGCTGCGCGCGGTTCAGATGCAGCGGGGTGAGTTCCTGTCCAATTTGGGGCAGGGCGGGCAGCATCGCATCAATTGAAAATGCAACGGTCGCGGCGAGCATCGCCATGAGCGCAATAAATTCGGTTTGGGGGAGTCGTTTCATTTCGCAAATCCATCAAAGGCAAAGGGGCGCAGCCACATAAGGCCGCGGGTTATTTGGAATAACCGCTTTGCCTAAGGTGCTGCTGAAATTTGGTGGCGATCGTTATTGTGCCATGCGCGGCGTGGGGTATTCATGCGCCGTCATCGAGTTTACCCATGATCTCTGTGATCACATTTGCCCAGACTTCAGGGGGTTGCGCCCCTGGCACGGCATGTTGCTGTGCCACGATAAATGTCGGCACAGAGTTAACACCCATCTCGCGGCTATGTTTGTCGCGCGCGCGGATATCGGCGGTGTCAGCATCCGAGCTCAGTAGCTTGGTGACTGTCGCCGCATCCATTTCGGCGGTATCAGCAATATCGGCAAGAACTTCGTGATTGCTGATATCGCGACCTTCGACGAAATAGGCTTTGAACAACAGATCGACGACAAAGGTTTGACGCTGCTCAATCCCGGCCCAATGGATCAACCGATGCGCATCAATCGTATTGGGGGTAATCTTAATCCCATCAAAATTGATATATGCCCCAGTTTTTTCGGCGTGTTCCACCACAGGGGCATAGGCGCGCACGGCGGCTTCTTTGCCGCCAAATTTGGTTTCCAGATATTCGCGGCGATCCATACCGCCCGCGGGCATATCTGGGTTCAACTGAAACGGATGCCATTCCATAACAAACGGATGATCTGGGAAGTCCAGCAAAGCCTTATCAAGATTGGTTTTGCCGATGTAGCACCAAGGGCAGATCGGATCAGAAATAATATCGAGCTTGACCATCTTGGCCTCCGGCTGTGTCGAAACTTATGGGTTTACGCGAATAATCTTACATATTTCATGCAAGCGGATGCCGCGCGCTGATGCACTGATACCATGTTAGCGCCAAAGAACCAGTGTAATTGCTGTGCAGCACAGCACAGATATCCTTCACTTCGTGCGGGTCAGAGTTGCAAGCCCATGTTCGCCTGCATAAAAGAAGCGGTATGAACGAAAAAGACCCGACAAAACTGATCCGTGTGGCCCATGAAAATGGCGATAGCACAATTGCCCAGCCACTTGATTTAGGGGCCCGCGTGCGCGAACTGCGCAAGGCCCGCAGCTGGACATTAGAGCAGGCCGCGCAACAGGCCGGATTGGCCCGTTCCACCCTATCAAAGATCGAAAACGGGCAGATGTCGCCGACCTACGATGCGCTCAAGAAATTGGCCGTGGGCTTGGAAATATCGGTTCCGCAACTGTTTACCCCGCCATCCAAAGGGCAGGTGAACGGGCGTATGGCCGTCACCCGCAATGGTGAAGAGGGCACCAAAATCACCACAACGTATGAGCATGCTTTGCTGGCCGAAACACTGACCACTAAGAAAATGCTGCCATACCGCGCCCGCGTGCGCGCCCGGTCGATGGATGATTTTGAAGGCTGGGTGCGCCATGACGGCGAAGAGTTTTTGTATGTTTTGACAGGTCAGGTGCGCCTGTTCACTGAATTCTATGAACCCATCGATCTGAGTCGGGGTGATAACGCCTATTACGACGCATCGATGGGCCATAACGTAGTGTCGATCAGCCAAGACGACGCGACCATTTTATGGGTCACGTCGCTGACTTAGCGTGATTTAGTTTTCTGCGTACCACCAGACGTCAGGCTGCCAACCGGGCCAATCCCCCATGACTGGCATTGTCTCGGGGTGATGCAGGTTTTTGTCATGGGCGATGCGCGACACGTTCCATTGGTAGAATGGGATTACATAGCGTCCCGCCGTCAACAGCCGGTCCATAGCGCGCACAGAGGCGACAAAATCATCTTGGCTTGGTGAATTCAGCATTTGATCGACCATCGCATCCACCGCAGGCGATTCCACCCCCATCAGGTTACGTCCACCGGGCGTATCTGCATTTTCCTGACCGTAGTAGAAATACAGCTCATTGCCTGGAGAAAGCGTCAGACCGCGACGATAATAGGTCATGTCAAAATCATAAGCATCGGTGCGTTCTTTATACTGTGCCCCGTCGGCCTGCGCGATCGTCATGGAAATCCCCATTGATTCGAGCGTCTGCGCGTACATATCGGCCATTGTCACATGTTCTGAACTGCCTTGTTTGAGCAAAAGTTCAAATGCAAACGGTTCTCCGGCTTCATTCGTCATAACGCCGTCTTGGATGGTCCACCCTGCGGCCTCAAATTGTGCCAGTGCAACGCCCATATCCGCGCGGTTACGCTGGCTGTCGTCACCTGCGGGCAACGCATACCCTTCTAATGTCCCGGGCAGAAGATCATCGGCGAAAGGTGCAAGCAGCTCTGCGACGCGCCCGGTTGCCGGACCGCCCTGCATGCCCAGCGGTGAATTCCCCCAATAGGATTCAATGCGCGGCTGCGCCATGCCCGTTGCAGCATCGTTGATGATCTGGAAATTGAACGCATGCAACATCGCGTCGCGCACACGCCAATCGTCAAAAAGCGGGTTACGTGTGTTCATCACAAACCCTGTCATCCCCGTTGGACGGCCATGCGCCAAGACAGATTTCACGACGTCGCCAGCTTGCACGGCAGGGAAATTATAACGGCTGTCCCACCGTGCAATGCTGAATTCACGGGTGAAATTGACCTCTCCGGCGGTGAATGCTTCAAAGGCGGGGGTTTCATCACCAAAGAATTCTAACCGGATTTCATCTAGGTTGAATGTACCCCGGCGAAACGGGATATCCGCGCCCCAGTAATTCGGGTTGCGTTCTAACGAAATAAACCGACCGGGTTCATAATCTGCGATCACCATCGGGGACGACGTGATCGGCACGATATCAAGACTGCTTTGTTCAAAATCAACGCCATCCCATTGTGCTTTTTTCAGGATGGGGCGCAGGCCCGCCAAAAGGGCAAGTTCGCGATCTGCGGTATTAAACGTGAACCGCACAGTGCCCGGGCGCACCTCAGTGAGGCTTTCTACCTTGTCCCAAAATCCCCGGTAACGTGCATGCCCTTGGGTCCCCAATGTTTCAAATGACCAGATGACATCTTCAACTGTCACCGGGCTACCGTCGCTAAATTCAGCCGCCGGATTGAGCGTGAACTCAACCCATTCGCGATTCGCTCCGGTCTCAATCGATTCGGCTAAGACACCGTAAAGTGTGAAAGGCTCATCCAAGCTACGTCCCATCAGGCTTTCACCGACCAAATAGCGAAGCTGCCAAGGCACGCTTCCTTTGGTGATATAGGGGTTCAAACTGTCAAAGCCGCCAACCTCGGCGGTGACCATCCGGCCACCTGTGGGCGCATCTGGGTTGGTATAGGGCAGGGACACAAAATCATGTGGTAGCGCCGGATCACCATACATAGCTATGCCATGCTGGGGTTCGGCGGAGGCAACTGTGCCCGCCGCGACAAGCGCGATACTTGCACAAAATGCGCGCCAACTGTGTGTTCGATGTGATGCCATAATTGTGATGCCCCGTTGTTTTGAATCGATTGCTCCTAAAGACCGTAATGCGGCTTTTGTGTGTTTTCAAACTTTTAGCTTGGACCCCTGCAACGGATTGCTTATAAAGGTGTCACTGCTCGATAGGTTTCTTGCCTGTATGAAACCTGCCTCAATAACTTCACGCCCGCCTTGTGCGGGCGTTTTTTTATTGGCGATCCCAATGCACAGTGACCTTTGCAGTTGCAGCATATAAAGTGAGTCGCAAAGCATCATGACGGAGCAAAAATCATGTCACTTACCGGAAAAACCGCCGTTATTACCGGCTCAAATTCAGGCATCGGGCTGGGCGTTGCACGCGAATTGGCCAAAGCCGGCATCAATGTGGTGCTAAATTCCTACACTGACAACGCCGAAGACCACGCGCTTGCCGCTGAAATCGCCGCGCAAACCGGCGTGACGGCCCGCTATATTCAGGCCGACATGTCCAAAGGCGAAGACTGTCGTCGCTTGATCGCGGACGCAGGGGCCTGTGATATTTTGGTAAACAACGCCGGTATCCAACATGTTGCCCCGCTCGAAGAATTCCCGGGAAGCAAATGGGATGCGATCATCGCCATCAATCTTAGTTCTGCGTTTCACACCACGGCCGCGGCGATTACAGGCATGCGCGCCAACGGTTGGGGCCGGATCATCAACATCGCATCAGCGCATGGGCTGACCGCGTCGCCTTATAAATCCGCCTATGTCGCGGCCAAACATGGGGTTGTCGGGCTCACCAAAACCATCGGGTTAGAGACCGCGCAAGAGCCGATCACCTGTAACGCCATCTGTCCGGGCTATGTGCTGACCCCATTGGTCGAAGCGCAAATACCTGACACGATGAAAGAATATGACATGACCCGCGAAGAGGTGATTAAGAATGTCATGCTAAAGCGGCAACCATCCAAAGAATTCGCCACAACAGAACAACTAGGCGGCACGGCGCTGTATCTGTGCTCAGATGCGGCCGCACAGGTCACAGGCACGACGATCAGTGTCGATGGCGGTTGGACCGCATTGTGAAGCGGATCAATCTTGCCCTGCAAGGCGGTGGCGCGCATGGTGCGTTTACTTGGGGTGTTCTGTCTCGAATTTTGGCAGAAGAAGATATCGAAATTGCCGCGATATCAGGGACTTCGGCTGGGGCGTTAAACGCGGCCGCGCTCAAATCCGGCTGGGTAGCGGGCGGGCGCCAAGGTGCGATTGATAACCTCGATTGGCTTTGGGGGCAGGTCGGGGCCGTCACTGACCCCTATTTTTCCGCGTGGATGTCGACACTTGGGCCGACTGCCCAACATTGGGCAAAATCGCTGCATTATTCGCCGCTTTATACGGCTGTCGATTTCACGTCCCGGCTTATGTCTCCCTATGATTTTGGGATGACAGGAAAAAATCCGCTAGCGAGCATCGTAGACCAATTTCGATTCGATAAGGTTTGCGACGATGCGGGACCTGAATTGCATATCTGTGCCACAAATGTGCGGTCGGGCAAAATCCGCGTCTTTGCAGGCGATGAGATTTCCGCCGATGTGATCTTGGCCTCGGCCTGTCTGCCGAGCCTGTTTAAGGCCGTTGAATTTACTGATCCGAAAACCGGACAGCCAGAAGCGTTCTGGGACGGCGGCTATACGGGCAACCCGGCGCTATTTCCCTTGTTTGAAAAGCACCTGCCAGACGACATATTGATCGTGAACATCAACCCGCTTTACCGTGACGTGCTGCCCACCGATGTGCAATCGATCCAGAACCGGATCAATGAGATCAGCTTTAACAGTTCGCTCTTGCGCGAATTGCGCGCCATCGATTTTGTTAAACGGCTCATCACCGATGGGGCTATGCCCGCGGGCGCAATGAAAAATGTGCTGGTGCATATGATCGCAGATGATGCGCTGATGAATGATCTCAATGTGGCCACGAAAACCATCGCAACGCCCGTTGTCCTCGCACGGTTACGCGCAGCAGGAGAAGAGGCCGCTGATGCATTTTTGGCTGCGCATAAAGAAGATCTTAATCAGCAAAGCACGGTCGATCTGACGGACATGTTTAGCTAAGCAACAAGGCTGCGAGTACCCACATTACGATGCCAATCAGTAGATCTAATACCTGCCACGTTTTTGTTGATTGCATCACAGGTGCTAGCAAGCGGGCACCATAACCAAGCCCGAAAAAGAATGTAAACGAAGATGTGACCGCGCCAATGGTAAAGGCCGTTTTTAACGGGGCGGTTGTGAACTTCAATGAATTCGCCCCGATCAACCCCAAAGTATCCAGATAGACATGCGGGTTAAGCCATGTCAGCGCGGCAGCAGTGGCCAGCGTCGCCCAAAGCCCAGCCGATTGACCCGCGATCTGCATCGCATATTCACCTTTATACGCCGCCCAAAGCCGCATTGCCCCGTAAACGATCAAAAACGCGGCACCGCCCCATGTCATAATCTGGGGTAATTGCGGGTACATTTCGGTGATCACACCAAAGCCCAAAACCCCCGCCACGATCAAAATCGCATCAGAGCCAGCGCAGAGCAAACACAGGTAAAAAACGTGGCTACGCGTCAATCCTTGGCGCAAGACAAACGCATTTTGCGCACCAATCGCAAGGATCAGACTAAAGGCGGTCGCAAATCCGGTAAGAGCTGCGCCAATCACCTAGGTTGCGTCCGCAATTGTAGTTTCGGCGTTCTTGGCTGGGGGGTAAACAAGGCCAGCAGAAATCACGAGCTTGGCTGCGTCTTCAACCGTCATCTCAAGCACTTTGACCTCGCGCTGTGGCAAAAACAGCAAGAATCCAGAGGTTGGGTTCGGCGTGGTCGGCAAAAATACGGTCACAAAAGGCTCACCATCTGAAAGCTTTGCGTCGATTTCACCTTTTGCGTTAATAGAAATGAACGCAATCGCCCAAATGCCCTTGCGCGGGTATTCAACCAAACAAGCCCGATCAAACGAGGTGTCGCGCTGCGAAAACACGGTTTCGGCAAGCTGTTTTGCGGCATTATAGATCGACCGCACCACGGGCATCCGATCCACATAGCCTTCACCAAAGCGCAAAAATGAACGGCCAATCAATCCCTTGCCGATCCAGCCAACCATCATGGTAAAGAACAAAAAGATAAACACGCCAATGCCACGGACGTTGACCGTGATTTGGTCTTCGCCTTCAAGGCCCAGAATGCGGTTCACCAATTCTTCGGGTTGGTAGGCGTTCGGCACAAACGGCCAAACCCAACTATCAATCCAACCAACGACGGTCCAAATCAGCCAAAACGTCAGCCCAATCGGCGCAACGATAATTAGCCCAGCAAGGAAATTGCCGCGCAGCCGCGAAAAGATGCGCAATTTGCCACGGCGTTTTGGTTCGTCTGGTGTTGCGTCAATCATATTGCTGTCTCAAATGGCTTTGCAAACATCTAGGCACTGCGCAGCTGTACGACAAGCTTAGGTGACGTCCTGAACGCTTAATTTTGTCATGTTGATCGCAATTTGTGCAGCAAGCCGTGCGTTGTTACGCACGAGCGCAATATTCGCCGTAAGCGATTGCCCATCAGTAAGCTCAAAAATGCGCCCAAGCAAAAACGGGGTGACCTGTTTCGCACTGACCTTTTGTTCGTCCGCCTCTGACAATGCTTGGGCGATGATCGGGGCCAAAACATCTGCTGGAATTTGGTCTTCTTGGGGGATCGGGTTTGCAATCAGCTGTCCGCCGCTCAGCCCCATGGCGCTGCGTGTGATCTGCGCGCGCGCAATATCAACAGCGCTGTCCATGCGCAGCGGGGCGGCCAAATCAGATTGCGCAGACCAAAATGCGGGCAGCGTGTCTTGCCCATAAGTGATCACAGGAACCCCAAGTGTTTCAAGCACTTCAAACGTCTTTGGCAGATCAAGTATCGCCTTAGCGCCCGCGCCAACAACCGTCACCGGGGTTTGCGACAGTTCTTGTAAGTCGGCAGAGATATCAAAGCTAAGTTCCGCGCCCCGATGCACGCCCCCGATGCCCCCCGTAGCAAAGACATGGATGCCCGCCAGATTGGCCGCAATCATTGTGGCCGCGACTGTGGTCGCACCTGTTCCGCCCGTCGCAATGCAGGCCGCCATATCGGCGCGCGACAGTTTTGCGACGTCTTTCGCCTGACCTAATGCATCAAGCTGCGCGGGTTCTAACCCGACGTGCAGCAACCCATCGATGACCGCGATTGTTGCTGGCACAGCTCCAGCCGTGCGCACATCATCTTCAACAAGACGCGCAGTGGCCACGTTTTGCGGAAAGGGCATCCCATGCGTGATAATCGTGCTTTCTAGCGCAACAATCGGCAAGCCTTCGGCGCGAGCATGGGCCACTTCTTCGCTATAATGAATAGAAATTGTCATAGTGGGGTTTCTCCGGAAACATAGGTGGCTGCGGCGTTGAGCGCGCGTGTCAGGGCTGCTGGGCGGTCCATGCCCTCAGCCTCGGAGGCGATATGCGCCGCCATGAATGTATCGCCTGCACCGGTCACACGGGTGACCATAACAGCAGGCGGAGTTTGGGTGATCACGTCACCGCCTGTGCCCTCAGACGCAGATTTACCGCCATCGGTAACCAAAACACGATACGCGCCGCGATCCATCAGCGCAGCGCAAGCTCTGGCACTGTCGTCAAATACTGTATGACACAGCAACCCGGCCTCTTCTAGATTGACATAAAGCGTCGCCGACGGGTGCCCAAGCAATGCCAGCAACCGTTCGGCTTTGCCGGGTGATGCGGGGGCCACCCGCAAATCGGCCAATTGGAACAAAGGCGATGCAGCAATCACCTGCAACAACTCAACCGTCAGGTTCCCGTCTAGCGCCACGGTCCCAGTATAGGGGGTTTCAGCAGTGCCCAAGGCTCCATCAGCCAAAGGGCGCAAAATTTTGTCGCCTGCAGCTTCTAATGAGTGGGCATCAGCGATCGCCGCAATCAATCCGTTTGCGCCTTCGATGGCCATATAGACATCGGTGGGCAGGTCATCGGAGCGATAGATATAATCGCAAGCCATACCCATGCGCTTGGCCTCGGCCACCAATTCTTCACCCTCTGGGTCGCGACCAATGGCGGTAAGCAGGGCAGGAGTCATGCCGAAGCGGCGCAATGTCATCGCAATATTCATCGCCACACCGCCCGGCATGCGGGTGATCCGCCCCGGCACATCGGACCCCACGCGCATCGAACTGGCCGTGCGTCCGATCACATCCCATAGGACGGATCCAATACAAAGAATATCTGCGTTATGTGTCATAGCTCCGTTCTGACTTAGCGCTGCACGATGCGCAAGCGCCCGTTACAATCCATCGCGGATCATTTGACGAATTTTCACTGCCTTTTCAAAATGATCCAGCTTATGCGTTTCAATCCACCACGTTGCGGCCTGCATCAAAAGGGCGGGATTATCGTTTTTATTGGCAAAAAACGCATAGAATGACAGGCCAACGGTATCGCCTTTTTGCGCGATCTTCTGGTCGCAAACGGCAATAATTTTTTCGCGTAGCTTTTCGTTCATTCCGGCACCCCGAAAGTAAGATTGGCCCAAAGCGTTTCCCACACCGCGCCAGTTTCTGCCGCTAGCGCCGGATCTGGTTCGCGCAACACAACCGCATCCACCATATAGCTATAGCCCGCCTGAACAGGGAATGTAGCGATGCCTTCGGCGTTGGTACGGTAGTAGTTGATCGTCACTTCATCAGCGCTTGATTTTTCAAATACTTCGACCTGCACATCGGCGCGCACTTCGTGCTGGTAGTAGAGCTGCACAGAAAACCCTTCCGATAGATCATCGGTATACGGGTTGGTTAATGCGACCAGCTCTGTTTCCAACCCCGTGCGGCGGTCGGCACCGATACTATCACCCACACCGATCAAGGTTTTTGAATAGCGTGAATATACTTCTGTAAATTCAACTTCGGGTAAATCGCGCGCTTGGTGCTGTGTTAAGACATCGCCGAAATCTTTGTGATCGACAAAACCTTGAAAATCGTCCCATGTTTGATAGCCAACAGTCGCATTGCGCGCCTGATAGGCCACGATATTCAGCCCTTCGGCGACGGGTGGCTGGTTCAACGCAGGTCGATCGCCATCGCGGCCTTGCACGTTTTGCGCCAAGTCATCTGCAACTACCACAAAGTGTTCAAATCGTTGTGAAAAAAACACCTGCGCCGTGCCTCCGAATTCTTGCCCATTGACAATATCTGCTTGCAGATTTGCGTCGGACGCTATCTGATATGCCGTAGGTTCGATCCAAAATTCATGGGCTGACGCAGGCAGCGCCGACACCAACAAGAGAAGTGAGAAAATGCGCATCAATGTATCCTTATCCAACATCGCAAAGGTTGCTTTTCAGGCCCTGATGTCAAGCATCATCACGTTGATTGTGATGTCTGCGCCTCTTCGGGCGCATGAAGTATTGCCCAGCATTTTGAACCTGCGCGCCGATGATGGCATCATCCTCATTGAAATCGACGTAAACGCCGAAGCGATCCTGGCGAGCTTAGATCTGAGCAGTATCATGGATACTGACAACGCTGAAAACGCATCAGGCTACGATGCGTTGCGCGCGCTTAGCCCGCAGGAAATAGCCAATAGGTTTGACGCAAATTGGCCGACTTTCATATCTAACTTTACAGTATTGGCGGATGGTGAACCGATCACATTTCGGGACAATGGGACAATCGTTTATCCTGCCGATAATGACGAGGCCGTGCGGATCACACGGTTGAACCTCGTTGGTGAATATCCGGTCGAGGCGACTGAATTTCAGGTCGGGTGGGCCGGGATCTATGGGACATTGATTGTCCGTCAAAACGACATTGCCAATGCGCCGTTTACCGGCACTGTTTCAGGTGGCGCACTTACCCCGCCGTTTTTGATCAACGGTGGCTCTGCACAGCCGGGTTGGCAGGTGTTCGCCAGCTATATCCCCATCGGATTCGATCATATTGTTCCCAAAGGCTTGGATCATATCCTGTTTGTGCTGGGTCTGTTTTTCCTTGCTGCGCGGATGAAGCCACTTCTGGTGCAAGTCTCGCTGTTTACGCTTGCCCATACGATCACGCTTGCACTGGCCGCGCTGGGGCACACGGCGTTTCTTGATGATTTCTTTCTCGATACGTTCAACATTGAATTCATCGCGGTTGTTGAGCCTCTTATCGCCTTATCAATCGCATATGTCGCTGTTGAAAACATTTTCACCAAAGGGCTAAGCCCGTGGCGACCCTATGTGATTTTTGGCTTTGGGCTGTTGCACGGGCTTGGGTTTGCATCTGTTTTGGCCGAATTTGGCCTGCCAGAGCACGCGTTTATTCCGGCACTCATTGGCTTTAACGTCGGGGTTGAAGTCGGGCAGCTTGCGGTGATCGCGGTGATGTTTGCCTGCGTCTGGCAGGCATTGCGCGTGGACCGTGGTGAAAACGAAGTGATGCAGGGCTTTGTTCTATATGGCGTGCTATTTGCAGCCGCCGCTGCGCTCATCGCGCTGAACCCGCCCGCATTGCAAGCGCTGGCCGAAGGGCCTGTTTGGATATTTGCGGCGCCGCTCGCATTGGTGTTTACCCTTTGCGCACTATCAATCCATTTTCGCGATCATGTCGCTGCCTACCGCCAGATTGTTGCCATCCCGGCATCCGTCGCGATTGCAGTCATCGGCGCCTATTGGTTCATTGAACGCGCATTTCTGTAGGTTTTGACCAAAACCCACGCCCAAAGGGTTGCGCCGGGGGCAAACCCCGGCTAAAGGGCAGCTACTTAATCCCGCAGGCGGGGGCGGGTCCAATGGGGAGAAATCCCAAAGGATCCACCGGTTGGGCATTTGCCTAATCCCCCGCTGAGGTTGAAACCGGAAAAGGAAAAAAGACATGGCTCTTCCTGAGTTCTCCATGCGCCAACTGCTTGAAGCAGGCGTACACTTTGGTCACCAGACCGCACGCTGGAACCCTAAAATGGGTCAGTACATCTACGGCTCACGTAACGGCATCCACATCATGGATCTGACACAGACTGTTCCAATGCTGGATCAGGCGCTGAACGTTATCCGTGACACCGTCGCTAAGGGCGGCCGCGTTCTTTTCGTTGGTACAAAGCGTCAAGCTGCGAAACCAATCATGGAAGCTGCTGAGAAATCCGCACAATTCTACATGAACCACCGCTGGTTGGGTGGCACGCTCACAAACTGGCAGACTGTTTCTAAGTCGATCAACCGCTTGAAAGCGATTGACGAAGCATCTGCAACTGGCTTCGCTGGCCTGACCAAGAAAGAACGTCTTGGCATGGAGCGTGAGCAAGGCAAACTCGAAGCTTCATTGGGCGGTATCCGCGAAATGGGCGGCGTGCCTGACCTGATCTTCGTGATCGACGTGAACAAAGAAGACCTAGCCATCGCAGAAGCAAAGAAACTGGGCATCCCAGTTGTGGCGGTTGTTGATACAAACTGTTCACCTGACGGCGTTGATTACGTCATCCCAGGTAACGATGATGCGGCGCGCGCAATTGCGCTTTACACCGATCTGGCTGCACGCGCAGCGCTTGACGGTATGTCTGCACAGCTGGGTGCAGCTGGTGTTGACATGGGCGCAATGGAAGAATTCGCAGAAGAAGTTGTCGCTGAAGAAGCCGCAGCCGAGTAAGCGTCACAAAACAGTTGGGGTAGGGGCGTTATTCCCTACCTCCAGATATTATGAATTCCGCTAAGGAGAAGTAACATGGCAATCACCGCTGCAATGGTGAAAGAACTGCGCGACAGCACGGGCGCAGGCATGATGGACGCGAAAAAAGCGCTGACAGAAAACGACGGTGACATGGAAGCCGCTGTTGATTGGCTGCGCACAAAAGGTCTGGCAAAAGCTGCGAAAAAATCTGGCCGTACAGCGGCTGAAGGTCTTGTCGCTGTTGCCGTCAAAGACGGCAAAGGGATCGCTGTTGAAGTGAACTCTGAAACCGACTTTGTTGGTAAAAACGCTGATTTCCAAAAAATGGTTGCTGGCATCGCTGAAGTCGCACTTGGTGTGTCCGACGTCGAGGCGTTGAAAGCGGCTGACATGGGCGGCAAAACAGTTGAACAGACCGTGACTGATGCGGTTGCCGTGATCGGTGAAAACATGTCTGTGCGCCGGATGTCCGCGCTCGAAGGTCAGCAAGTTGTGAACTACGTGCACAACGCTGCGGCACCTGGCATGGGTAACATCGGTGTTTTGGTTGCGCTGAACGGCGACAACGAAACATTCGGCCGTCAGGTTGCAATGCACATCGCGGCTGCAAACCCTGCGTCTTTGTCCGAAGCTGATCTTGACCCGGCTGTTGTCGAAAAAGAAAAGCAAGTCCAAATGGACATCGCACGCGAATCTGGCAAGCCAGAAGCCGTGATCGAAAAAATGATCGTTGGCCGTATGAAAAAATACATGGCCGAAGTCACACTGCTGAACCAGCAATTCGTTGTGAACCCAGATCTGACCGTTGCTGCGGCAGCCAAAGAATCTGGTGTTGAAATCACAGGCTACGCACGCGTCGCAGTTGGCGAAGGCATCGAAAAAGTCGAAGAAGATTTCGCTGCCGAAGTTGCAAAACTGAACGGTTAAGCCACGGCGCAATAGCGCTGTCGTAATCTAGGCCTCGCGGGGATATCCGGCGGGGCCTTTTTGAATAGAAAATATGAACCTAAAAATGACGCGACACCGTGCTCGGGAAAAGACACGGTGCCGCTTTGATCTATGTGCGTCCTAATTTCGGGACGAGAACGCACACTATCAATTGTGCTGATGTAAATGGGCAAACCCATAACACCAGCGTCCGGAAAACCGGCACGGATGGAGTGCCTTGAAATCACAAGGGGTCCAAACCGCTGTTCCCAGGCCCAAGGCCACCACTCACGGAACTTCTATAGTTTGCCAAATACTGTTGTCAGACTAAAGTCAGGGAAACCTGACCTCGCGCATGTTTATAACGTTTCACGTGACGTCATAAGAATGATCGTTACAAAACTGTCAAAAATCAGGTCACCAACTTTGCCCAGATGCACTTACGCTTCGGCGTCGATCACGAACATCTGGTTATAAAATGCAGCCTTCAGCACCGCCTGCGCCGTTGTTTCGACATCTAATGCCTCGCGGGCAAGGCGCAGGTGTTTTTCAACAGTCGCCGGGGTTAACCCAAGCAAAATCGCGATGTCTTGGGTTGTCTTGCCGTCACCCACCCATTGCAACACTTCGCGTTGCCGTTTGGTAAGGTGGCGTTCGCCAGTATAGGGCAGGGTGAGCAGTTTCAGGTGCATGACGTTGTTCATGACGATGATTTCATCACCGTGCTGTGCCCAAATCTGTTCAACCGCGTCTTGGGTCACGCCCGGGCGGGCTGTCAACGCGATCGCCCCTTTGGTGCGTTCTGAAATCGACCGAAAGCTAACTGTATAGCCAGCCGTCACATTCATTTTTGCGGTTAAACTCCATCACGCGCGCCTCGCTTTGCGTGAGGTTGTCGATCCGCTTCATATCCATCATCCAGCGCCAGCTACAGGCACCATCATTCGCCAAGGCCCATTTCAACATGGGGGCGTGATAATAGTAAGATTCGTCGAAAAACACCTGCATGTATTCAGGCGTTTGATTGGACAAAAGCACCCAATCTTGCGGATCCCCAAGCGAACTGGACGTGCGGTAGCGCGTGTAACCATACATCACCCGGTCAAACCCATAGGCGTCCATTTGTTCTGTATGCAGTGTCCACAGATCTTCGACCGTGCGCGCATTCGTCAACTTCGACAACTGTTCAACAAGTGTTCTCATAGGGGGTCACCCAAATAATCAGCCATCGCCTGCATCGCCAACGGATACCCCGCAGCCCCAAATCCACAGATTTGCCCGATGCAAACTTTCGAAATATATGAGGTTTGTCGGAATTCTTCGCGCGCGTGAATGTTTGACAGGTGCAGCTCAATCACCGGCAACATAATGCTCGAAATCGCGTCCATGAGCGCAATCGAGGTATGCGTATATGCGCCCGCGTTCAAAATGACACCCTCGTAGGTGCCACGCGCGGCGTGCAGCATATCGATCATTTCGCCTTCATGATTTGTCTGCGCAAAAACAAGGCTCAGACCAAGCGCATCCGCCTGCGTCACACAAAGGTTTTCAATATCCTGCAAGGTCGTCGGCCCGTAAACCTCTGGCTGGCGGGTGCCAAGCAGGTTCAAGTTTGGGCCATTCAAGATCAAGATAGAATGCGTCATGGGCACCCCATAGCATCTTTAACTTACTGGTCAAAAGAGAAAATTGACGCAGCCTCTATTGTGCAAACACCGGGTCCGGCCGGACCATCGTTACGCGTGGGTCCTTCGCTAACCGAAGAAGGTCCTTGGCATAGAGATTCGTTAAGTGACCGCGCTCCCATTCGCTCCAGGGGTCAAATCCCGGGTTCATAGCGTTGCGAGGATATTTCTCTTGAATTGTGCGCCGCGCATCAACGGCAGCCTGTACGCCATCAGAAAGCATAAGGTTTTGAATCTCATCAACAGCTCTTTGCGATGCAGTGGGGCGCGGGTTCTGTTCTTTGGGCGAACGAAATTTACTGACGTCGATCGCAGGTCCTGAAATATTACTTAAAATCTGCGTCGCCATCATCGGGTTTTTTCGAAAATCCTCGAAAGCCCATATATAGATTTGGGCATGGGGAAAGTAAGTTTTGACACGGTCTATCACGCCATTCCACATTGGAAACCGCGTGATCACTTTGTCGACCATCGAATAAGCCAGCATTGGCGAAGAGCTATCTGCGCGAATTGATCGGAAGTATTCGACGTAGGCTGCAGCGAAGAAATCAGCATAATTTCTTACGGACAAATGAACTTCCCGTACTGGAAATGGGATTTCTCGTGCGGAAACCATCATAAAGGCATCTTTGAAACGGTATAAGCGGCCGAATTTAATGCAGTTCCCGCAGTGCCCCGCTAAGTTTTCGTCGCTTAAAATCAGCCTATCAGGCGCGCGTTCAACAATAGGGTCAAAGAATTTTCGCGTTATTTCGCGAAGCGTTTCGTCATCGACAAACTTTTTCCGGGGAAAACCGGTATGTTGATGCGCGTTGCGCTGACATGGCACTGTAAACTGTTCACGCATTTCGCGGTGCGGCACATAGTAAACACCCCGCTTGTCCATAAAGTTCTTATTGCGCTGCAAGATACGTTGCAGATAAGTGGAGGCTGTTTTGTGAAAGCCACCATGTAGCACGACATATGGTTCGTTCATTTTTGATTGCCTGCCGCGGATTTTAGTGCGCGGCGATACTGTCGAAAACTTTTGCGAACCCGTAATCCCATCTGTTCACGACCGCTTTCAGTAAAGTAGTTTTGCAATGCGCCCGCATACCAAGGCAACTGCCGGCGCCCCCGGTAAAGCTGGTAAAACATCGGTTCGGTGATCTCACCGAACATCCCGGCGTGCATCAAAGGTTTCAGCGCATCAATTTTGCGCAGAAATACCGCTGATTTATGATTTGAATACCAACACTTATAGGGCGTGACATTTGCGCTTGTAAGCCGTTCAAAATGCTTGTGATCCGGTGCGAAATAGGGGTCATAAAACACGCTAACCGGTCCGCATTTACCCAAAATTCCGCGCGCATCGCTTAACGGGAGCGTCCAATCTTGTCGTCGTCCGATCCAATAGCGATCTTCCCACGGGACCAATTCCGGGTCTAGGGTCGATTGCGGATTAAACGCCAAAACATGCGCGCCGGGCACCAGCGAGGCAAAGACAAGCGCGGCAAATCCCCCCATTGATGTGCCCGCAAAGACAACCCGCTCATAGCCTTCAAAAAAACCACTATCGGCGAGCTGTTGCATCCGATTGATCAACTGCGGATCGCGGTACCATTGTTTTCCATGCGCCAGAACGCCCAGATGCGAGGCATGGTGATCCAGCGCAAACTTATAGGCCCAAGGCACCCGCTCTGGACTTTTGTCGGCGACGTTCGAAAGGTTGTCAAAAGTTACCAAAAGAATGGGCCGTAAGCGCTTGACAAACATCAATGAATGCCGATTTGATTTTTCAATAAACCCGACCCCGTCACCACCCGGAGCAAGCTCTGAAAACCACAAAGGGAGCTGGCCACCGCCTTCGGCAGCAGTGCTATCAATATCGTCACTCTCATCTGAAGGCGTATTATCTTGCATCGTTACCCTTTGATCTCATCGCGGTCTAGGCTAAGCGGTTATGGGCGCTAAGAAAACCAATTAATCCGAAAGGCAGCTATGGTTTGGTTTGGTTTCAAGCCTTATAGATAATCTATCAGGCATCGGTTCGCTGCCATCAAAAGGAAAAAACCAGAATGAAAATTGCGGTTGCGGGTCTTGGGTACGTTGGGCTTTCGAATGCGGTGTTATTAGCGCAGCATCACGATGTGGTCGCAGTCGATGTCGATGAGCAGCGTGTTGCCATGGTAAATGATGGCAAATCAGCAATCGAAGACGATGACATTTCAGCCTATATGGCGCGTGGTGATCTAAAGCTGACCGCAACGACAGATGCCATGTCCGCCTTTACTGGCGCCGATTTTATCATCATCGCAACGCCGACAAATTATGATCCGCGCACAAATCATTTTGACACATCTACCGTCGAACATGTCGCAGCCCAAGCACATGAGATCGCACCAGACGCGGTGATCGTCATCAAATCGACCGTACCAGTGAAATTCACGTCCGGGCTGCGCGCCCAAATCGGTTACGATCGGATCATTTTCTCGCCAGAATTTCTACGTGAGGGCAGGGCGCTTTACGACAACTTGCACCCCTCGCGCATCGTGGTCGGCGCGCATACCGATGATGCAAAACGCTTTGCTGACCTTCTTGTTGACGGTGCGATCAAAAAAGACATGCCTGTGCTTTTCACTGACACAACAGAAGCAGAAGCTATTAAGCTGTTTTCAAACACATTTTTGGCCATGCGGGTTGCTTATTTTAACGAACTCGATAGCTATGCCATTGCACATGGGCTTAACACCCGCGAAGTGATCGAAGGCGTCAGCCTCGATCCGCGTGTTGGTAGTCACTATAATAATCCATCGTTTGGCTATGGCGGGTACTGTTTACCCAAAGATACCAAGCAGTTACTGGCCAACTACAATGCTGTTCCGCAAAATATGATTAGCGCGATTGTGCAGTCAAACCGTACCCGCAAGGATTTCATCGCAGATCAAATCATCGCGAAAAACCCAAAGACTGTAGGGGTTTACAGGCTGGTGATGAAAGCAGGCTCTAGCAATTTTCGCGATAGTTCGGTGCAAGGCATCATGAAGCGCATCAAAGCAAAAGGAATTCAGTGCATTGTCTATGAACCTGTGCTTGATGATGATCAATTTTTTAACAGTAGAGTCGTCGCGGATATCACTGAATTTAAAGAGGAATCCGACCTAATCCTTGCCAATCGCTTGACCGACGATCTGTCGGATGTCGCTGATAAGGTCTATACCCGCGATCTGTTTGAGGTCGACTAATGACGCCAAAAACCGTGCTTGTGACCGGCGCAGCCGGGTTTATCGGCTTTCATCTTTCACAGCTTTTGATGGCCGAAGGTTTCCGTGTCGTCGGGCTCGACAGCCATAATGACTATTACGATCCGGCGCTGAAATCCGCGCGCGAAGCACAGCTTATCGACAATCCGAACTATACGTCAGTAAAGGGAAGGGTTGAGGAACCCGATCTCTTGATGGACCTCTTTGCAACACATCGGTTTGATGCCGTGGTGCATTTAGCTGCGCAAGCTGGCGTCCGTTATTCGATTGAAAACCCGCGCGCCTATACCGAGGCCAACCTCATGGGCACATTTGAATTGCTTGAGGCCGCACGCGCGTATTCGCCCAAACATCTCTTACTGGCCTCAACCAGCTCTGCCTATGGTGCCAACACCAAAATGCCGTACCGCGAGACGGATCAAGCAGACCACCAAATGTCCTATTACGCGGCGACAAAAAAGGCGTCAGAAGCCATGGCGCATAGTTATGCGCATCTTTATGATCTGCCGGTCACGATGTTCCGGTTCTTTACGGTTTATGGCCCTTGGGGGCGCCCAGATATGGCGCCATATCTGTTTACCAGCGCGATCATGGCCGACGCGCCGATCAAGGTTTTTAACCACGGCGACATGAAGCGTGACTTTACCTATGTTGTCGATCTGGTTCGCGGAATCCGCTTACTGATTGATGCCGTGCCAGAACGTCCCGTTGATGGGGTTGTGCCAGAAGGCGACAGCCTGTCACCAGTCGCGCCGTGGCGGATTGTGAATATTGGAAATGGCGAATGCGTGCCGCTGATGGATTTCATCGGAGCGATTGAGCGCGCGTCGAACCACAAGGCGCACAAACAAATGCTACCGATGCAACCCGGTGACGTGCCCGCGACATGGGCAGACAATAGCTTGCTCAAATCACTCACAGGATATGCGCCGGAAACCAGCGTGACCGAGGGCATCGCAGAATACGTAAAGTGGCATAGGGCGTATTACAAAATCTAAACGACCTTATTTACAGGCACTTTCACAACCAAAATTTAACATAATACTGATTATGCGTCTTTTTGACTGTAGC
>CALLAF010000058.1 GCA_938002605.1 uncultured Paracoccaceae bacterium
TTCATACAGTGAATCCTAGAAGCCGATTTGTGCAACAAAGCCGTGCCGCTCCAACATCTCGCGCCGTTCGGTCAGGGTTTCATCCCCACGCCTGCGCAACGCAGCATAGCGGATACGGTCCGCCTGCTTCATCCCCGTTGCATTCAATTGTTCCAAGAACTTGATCCACCCAAGCATATCATCACCGTAAACGCGCCGCCCGGCATCATTGCGCATCGGTGGCACGATCAGTCCGATTTTTTCATAATACCGTAAGGTATCAACCGTGAGGCCACTTTGTTTTGCGACATCCCCAATCAGCATAATTTTCCGCCCAAAATTTTGATTCGTCTCAGCCTACAAGCTGGAGCGCACTCCAGCTCAAGCATAAACAGATCACACGGGAATGATTTCTGACTGATGCGTAATAATGCGGTCAATTTCACTACGCGCATACTGGCCCAACGCAATCTGCGCATCGCGGGCGGCACCATCAGGCAGATCAAGATCACCCAGCACGATAATGTTTTCATCATTCACAAGATTCGCGGGTCCTGTGTAATTAAAGCTGCCCAAAATCGTCAGCCCATCATCCATGACCATTAATTTGTGATGGATTTTGCGCACACCTGTACCCGTGCGGTTCTGATGCAGGCGCACGCCGCCCGTCACCAGCGTATCCTTTGACGCCCATTTTTGATTGGCTTGACGCCGGTCTAATGCCCCGTTGACGGCCAGCCCCTTTTGCCGCGCATTCACAAGCGCATCATCAATCCCGGATGACTGCGAAAACGTAAACACCGCAAAATCGATCCGGTCTTTCGCTTTGATCATTTGCTTGATGAACTCCATCTCGGGCATGTGGTCTGGCGCGAAGAGCGGCTTAATCCGAATGCCACCAACGCTATGCCCCTCAAGCGGTTTACGCGGCGTCGACAGGCTACGCGCCCCAAATATCCCTTGGCGCAATTGCCGAAATTCGCGGCCGTATTCGCGCGCGACCTCTTCATCATGGATCACACAGACATGGTTGAGGTTCTTTGTCACACCCGTCGTGGTAAAGTTCGTCGACCCCGTAAGCACCGAGGCCTTGTCACGGATCATAAACTTTTGGTGGAAAATGGCGGGGTTGTAGTCGGCCTTTGCATCAACCCCCGCCCGCAAAATCCGCATCAATAATTCGCGGTTGATCTCTTGCACACCCAGACTGTCAGGATCGGGGGCGTTCTTTTCGCGCAGGTAATCTTGCTCCATAATCGCGCGCACCCGCACGCCCCGGCGCGAGGCCGAAATCAACGCATCGGCAATGGGGCGGTGGTCTAACTCTTGCACGCAGACCAGAAGTTCACGCTGCGCAGCATCGATAAATTCAATGATCGGCGCCTCAAGGCTATCGGGTCCCCCAACGGTATCAGGACCCATATGCAGGGTGATCGGGCCAACGGTGATGGGCATTGCATGTCTCCATATCTGCGGCTGTTGCATTATGGTGGGCCGGGAACGGCAACTGCGACAAGTGAGGTTTTCCAGACCATTCAGCAAACGTAATCTCAGCCCGATGCAGCAAAAAATCAGCGTCGAATACTCTGACGGTATTCGCTAGGGGTCATATCCATATGCATCCGGAAGGCCGCGTTAAAGCCAGACAATGACCCGTACCCCACTGACAGCGCAATTTCTGTAATTTGCGAGTCTGTGGTCGCAAGATAGTTGACGGCATTCATAACGCGTATGTGACGCAAGACTTCGCGCCACGTCATGCCCATCTCGTTCGCAAACCTGCGCGCAAGGGCGCGCGGCGATTGGTTAGATTGCACCGCGATGTCGTCAAAGACTGGGTTCGCGTGCGCGGCCAGTTCGGTCAGGTGAACGGCACGACTAAGCTGCTGCGATTTTGGCGATGGCAGCACACATTTACTTGGCACGCATGCCAACTGCTGCACGACATCTGCAAGGGTCGTAAATATTTGCTTAGCAAATGGTGATAATTCTCCGCTGTCAGCGCCCCATTCACGGCATTCGCGCACCAGTTCACGCGCAAGCGGCGACATTTCGAACACTGTCAACACACGTTGCGGTTCCATCATGAAATCTGTTTCAAACAAAACAGAGGCAGATGTTAACTTTGACAAAACAGTGATCGTGATCGGGTTTCGTGCACGGATCAACGCTGCGCGCGCCGGTGGCAACGTCCATCTGTGCCCATCGGCTTCCAGCCTAATGGTCCCTTCTAACGCGTAGAGCAGGTAATGTCGGTCCACCTCAAACTCAGAGGGGCCCGCAGGATCGAAGCAACGGTGAAAGCAATAGGCCTTAGGTTCCATGGCCAAGTTCTAGGTGCCGATCAGTGTTGCGTCAAACCGTTTACTTATCGGTGGGGACAGCATGATCGGTCTCAATTTTTGACCAAGCGACGTGAAACTAGATGAACTGATATAGTTTGCGAATGTATCGGAAGAATCCCACTCATGCATCACGCCCACAGCTTGTGCATCAGTCGGATCGACAAAGGGAATAAAGGCGACGCACCCTTTCATAGCACGCACAACCTCTACTTCGGTCCTAAGCGCTTCTATAGCAAGCTTACGGTTTTCTGGCGCAACACAAAACGTCACATGTGCAATGAACATAGCGAAGAATTTCCTTAATCAAGGTTTAGAAAAAATGTAACCAATACTTGTCCGACTTGGGGGACCAGACTGAAATCTATGAACGTGAACGACGGTCAAATCGGCGCTTTCCGCCATCTTTGAGATCACGATAGAATGATACCAACGGTGTCGAAATCTTAGCCAGATAAGCCAATTGCACCAATGTGGCTTTGAGACCGTGAGGTAAATATACCCCCCCGATGACAGCATCTTTGAGAAGCGCGCCATCGCACTAAACGGATCATTGAAGTGTTCCAAAACGTGTGACGCAAGGATAACGTCGTACGTCGTTTCGTTCTGAAACGCCTCGAACGTTGCGTTTACAATCGCAGGCGAATGGCCCGATTTTTTAAGATGGGTTTTGGCGTGCGCAAGCATCTCCTTGGATGGGTCCAACAGCGTCAAATTTCGGCTGCCACCGGCATCAATCCAAGCCGTCGCAAACGTTCCCGTGCCTGTCCCGACATCCAAGACGGCCCCCGTTGTTTGGGCCCTGTTTGTTAGAAACTCGGCATAGGCACGTGTATAGCCAAGGCGCGATGCCTTTTGTGCCCAAGTCGGTGCCGCGATATTATATGTGGAAGAAGTGTTCATGCCATCAACTTAGCTGGGGGCTGCGATGTACGCTCCCGTTAGGATGCCAAATGTCACCGTGAAACAGCCAAAATGAAAGGTGACAAGAATTTTGGCTCACATCACTCAAAAAAAACGCCCCACCAAATGAATGGCAGGGCGTAATTGTAGGGTGGATCTTGATCCACCTAACCTAGTCGATTTTTGGCAGAAGCTCGTCCAAAGACTTTTTCGCATCACCGTAGAACATCCGGGTATTCTCTTTGAAGAACAGTGGGTTTTCGATACCGGAATAGCCTGTCCCCTGCCCACGTTTGGACACGAACACTTGTTTGGCTTTCCAGCATTCCAGAACCGGCATGCCTGCAATCGGGCTGTTCGGATCGTCCTGCGCCGCAGGGTTCACGATATCATTGGACCCGATCACGATCGCGACGTCCGTATCAGGGAAGTCATCGTTAATCTCATCCATTTCCATCACGATGTCATAAGGCACCTTCGCCTCGGCCAGCAGCACGTTCATGTGACCCGGCAAACGCCCTGCAACAGGGTGAATGGCGAAACGCACCTCTTTACCCTGCGCGCGCAGCTTGCGCACCAGTTCAGCAACAGATGCCTGCGCCTGCGCCACGGCCATCCCGTACCCGGGGATGATCACGATGCTGTCAGCCTCGTTCAGCGCAGTAGCGACGCCGTCTGAATCGATGGCAACTTGTTCGCCTTCAACTTCCATCTGCGGCCCGCTTGTGCCGCCAAAGCCGCCAAGGATCACCGAGATAAAGCTGCGATTCATCGCCTTACACATGATGTAAGACAAGATCGCCCCAGAAGAGCCAACCAGCGCGCCCACGACAATCAACAGATCATTGCCAAGACTGAAACCAATCGCGGCCGCGGCCCAACCAGAATAGCTGTTCAGCATGGAAACAACGACAGGCATATCCGCGCCGCCAATCCCCATAATCAGATGGTAGCCAATGAAAAGGGCTGCCAAGGTCATCACAAAGAGCGGGAAGAAACCGCCTGTGTTGAAGTACCAAATCAGGCAAAGCACCGATAGGATCGCTGCGCCCGCATTGAGCATGTGACCGCCCGGCAGTTTTGTCGCCGCTGAATCCACTTTGCCAGCCAATTTGCCGTAAGCAATGATTGACCCGGTGAATGTCACCGCACCGATAAACACGCCCAAGAATAATTCAACCCGCAGGATGTTTATCTCGACCGGTGACTTATGTGCGATCAAAGCCGCGAATGTGCCCAGATCTTCGCCGTGTGCACCATGCAGAACATTGCCGATCTCAAAATGTGCGATAAAGCCGACGAACACTGCGGCCAAACCGACAAGGCTGTGCATCGCGGCGACCAATTCAGGCATTTGGGTCATCTGCACCTTGGTGGCCAGCATATAGCCAATCGCCCCACCTGCAGCGATCAAGATCAGTGACAGCAGCCACAGCCCTGCCCCCGGTCCGATCAATGTTGCGAACACCGCCAGCGCCATGCCAGCAATGCCGTACCATACCGCGCGTTTTGCGCTTTCTTGCCCTGATAGCCCCCCAAGAGAGAGAATAAACAGGACCGCTGCGACCACATAAGCCGCTGTTGTAAATCCGAAATCCATTTGTTCTTACTCCGCTTTAAGACTTTTGGAACATGGCAAGCATGCGCCGCGTCACGAGGAACCCACCAAAGATGTTGATCCCTGTCATAAAGACCGACAGCGCGGCCAATAAGATCACAAGGAACGACCCTGATCCGATCTGCATCAAGGCCCCCAGAATGATGATCGACGAAATCGCGTTTGTGACAGCCATCAAAGGGGTGTGCAGCGAATGCGACACGTTCCAGATCACTTGGAATCCGACGAACACGGACAATACAAACACGATAAAGTGCTGCATAAAGCTGGCGGGCGCGACAAGCCCCACACCCAACAACAACACGGCCCCAACCACCAGCAAGGTCACTTGGTTTTTGGTCTGTGCTTTAAAATCCGCAATCTCTTTGGCGCGCATTTCTTCAGCGGTCAGCTCTTTCGGGGCCTCTTTTTTCGGGGCGGCTGCGATCGCTGCGATCTTTGGTTTGGGTGGGGGGAATGTGACCTCACCTTTGTGGGTTGCGGTCGCACCCCGGATCACGTCGTCTTCCATGTTGTGATTTGGTTGCCCGTCTTTTTCGGGGGTCAAATCTGTCATCATGTGGCGAATGTTCGTCGCATAAAGCGTCGAAGACTGCGCCGCCATCCGGCTTGGGAAATCAGTATAGCCGATGATCGTCACACCGTTTTCGGTCACGATTTTTTCGTCTTTGACGGTCAGCTTACAGTTCCCGCCACGTTCCGCAGCAAGGTCAATGATCACTGAACCCGGTTTCATGCTGTCGACCATATCTTTGGTCCACAATTCTGGCGCATCGCGCCCCGGGATCAACGCCGTGGTGATCACGATATCCATATCGGGCGCGATTTCACGGAATTTGGCCAATTGTGCCGCCGCAAATTCAGGGCTGGATACGGCAGCATAGCCACCTGTTGCAGCACCGTCTTGCTGTTCTTCTTTGAAATCAAGGAACACAAATTCTGCGCCCATGGATTCGACTTGTTCGGCCACTTCGGGACGTACGTCGAACGCATAGGTGATCGCGCCAAGGCTAGTAGATGTCCCGATTGCGGCCAAACCTGCAACGCCTGCACCAACAACCAAGACCTTGGCCGGAGGCACCTTGCCCGCTGCCGTGATCTGCCCGGTAAAGAAGCGACCAAAATTGTTACCCGCTTCAATCACCGCACGGTAGCCCGCGATGTTTGCCATCGACGAAAGCGCATCCATTTTTTGCGCCCGGCTAATCCGCGGCACCATATCCATCGCGATGACGGTTGCACCTTTTTTGTTGGCAGCCTCCATCAGTTTCGTGTTTTGCGCTGGATAGAAGAATGAAATCAGCGTCTGATCTTCACGCAAGCGTTTGACTTCGGCGTCAGAGGGCGGCTGCACCTTAGCAACAATGTCAGCAGCCTTAAACAAGGCCGCGCCCGTTTTGACGACCTCTACCCCTGCATCAACATAGGCTTGATCCGCAAATCCTGCCGCAGCACCCGCGCCGGTTTCGATCAAACATTCATAGCCGAGCTTTTGTAGATCCTTGGCAGAGGCCGGGGTCATCGCGACCCTATTCTCTCCCGGAAAACTTTCCTTTGGTGTGCCGATTTTCACAGATAATCCCCTATTTTATCAGTCAGCGGTGGGCGGGTTCCTATATGGTAGACTAGCATATTACAACTGCCGAACCCCTGTTTTCCTTATGTTATGCGCAAACAGTTACAGCCAGCGCCGCGTATTTTGACAATAGCGCGCATGTTCCGCGCGGAACTTGCGCCGCAATCGATCCTCCTCCGGGATGATGAAAATTTGCGTCAATGTGGCTTGCAATAAGCCAACCATGACCAGTGCAATTGGCGCATCCCATCGCAGGCAAAGCCCGGCAAGCACCAACAAATCGCCAAGGTAAATCGGGTTGCGCGAACGACGAAATATCCCCGTTGTCACGAGCCGGCTCGCTTCGAAGTGCGGTACAATCGTTGTGTGTTGCTTGCGCATTTCAACAAAGGCGAGCAGCATCAACACGATCCCTGCGCCAACAAGCAAACCACCCAGTAAATCCGTCACCGGCCCACCGAAACGCAGTCCAAGCGGCTGCACCCGCGCAATGCCCCATGCAAAGACTGCCGCAAGACCTAACCAGACCGGAGGTATATTCATCCATTTCATGCGTTAAGTTTGCCCCGCGTGTTTTCGCTTGTCCATCTCTCATCAATAGATACGCTGGGTCAAAACGGAGGTCATTTTGACACACCAAGGAAAACACGCGCTTGTGACAGGTGGCGGCACCGGCATCGGAGCAGCGATTGCGACCGCACTGGCGCAGGCCGGGGCCGACGTTACCATTACAGGCCGCCGCAAAGGACCGTTGAACGCAGTTGCCGCAGACAACCCCCGTCTGCATCCTCTAGTCATGGATGTCACCGATGAAACATCCGTACGCGACGAGGTTGCGCAGGCAGCGAAAGCGCGCGGACCTATACAGATTTGCGTTGCCAATGCAGGTATCGCAACGGCGGGGTCGTTCGCGAACACCAGCATGTCCGACTGGCGTGCGATAATGGCCACTAACCTCGATGGGGTATTTTTAACGATTCAGACCGCGCTCGCAACGCTGCCAGATGGTATGGCTGGCCGCATGATCGGGGTCAGCTCTATCGCCGGGGTGCGCGGGTTGAAGAACGGCGTCCCCTATACCGCCAGCAAACACGGGGTCATCGGTCTGATGCGCGGATTGTCCGAAGAATACATGGGTGGCCCGGTGACGTTTAATGCGCTTTGCCCCGGCTATGTCAACACTGACATCGTGCGCGACCAAATCGCGAACCTCCAAGATAAGCGTAGTATGACACAAGATGCTGCAACCGCGCTTTTCGCATCTGGGAACCGCCACAATAGATTGCTAACTGTCGACGAAATCGCAGACGCCGCACTTTGGCTTTGTAGCGACGGCGCGCGTAGCGTAAACGGACAAACACTCGAAATATCGGGCGGCCAGACCTGCCCCTAAAAGGATATCACCATGCTTTCTACAATTCTTGTTCTGCTGATTGCCCTAATTCACATCTACATTGCTGTGCTTGAGATGAAGTTTTGGGACCAGCCGCGCGGGCTACGAGTCTTTGGGCTCTCGCAAGACTTGGCAAGCCAAACCAAGGTGCTCGCGTTTAATCAGGGGTTGTACAATCTGTTTTTGGCGGCTGGTATCCTTGTCGGCGTCACGCTTGGCGTTCCGCAGTTGACCATTTTTATCGTCGTCTGTGTTCTTGTTGCGGGGATTGGCGGCTATGCGACGGGCATTAAATCAGCACTTTACGCGCAGTCGATCCCAGCCGCACTGGCCCTTTTGGCGATAGCAATCGGCCTGTGACCGATTTCGCCGCCACCAAAGGCCTCTTCACCCTGCCCGAAGGGATGATCTATCTTGATGGGAATTCGCTTGGCCCGCTGCCGCGCGCGGCCCAAGATCGTGTGGCCGCAACTGTCACAGATGAATGGGGGCAGATGTTGATCACCGGCTGGAACAATGCGGGATGGATGACGCAACCCGCAGCACTTGGCGACCGCATTGGACGGCTGATCGGGGCCGCACCGGGGCATGTGGTGCTGGGCGACACGCTGTCGGTCAAAGTCTATCAGGCGCTCGCAGCCGCCATTGATCTTGTCCCGCAACGGCGCGTGATCCTGACCGATAGCGGCAATTTCCCGTCCGATATCTACATGGCCGAAGGGTTGATCAAATCGCTGGGGCGCGGGCATGAATTGCGTATCGTCGCCCCAGAAGGCATTGCGGATGCCATCACACCCGAGGTCGCCGTTGTCATGCTGACACAGGTCGATTACCGCACCGGGCGCATGCACGATGTGAAGGCGCTGACCGCCAAAGCACAGAAAGCCGGCGCTGTGACTGTTTGGGATCTTGCCCATTCGGCAGGCGCGCTGCCCGTAGATCTGGCGGGATGCAACGCCGATTTCGCCGTGGGCTGTACCTATAAATACCTTAACGGCGGCCCCGGTGCACCCGCATTTATTTATGTCGCGCCGCACCATATCGGCACCTGTCAACCCGCCCTGTCAGGCTGGTTAGGGCACGAAGCGCCCTTTGCCTTTGATCTTGATTACCGCCCCGGCACTGGGATCGAACGTATGCGCGTCGGGACACCACCGGTGCTGCAAATGGCCGCTTTGGAAGCTGCGCTTGATATCTGGGATCAGGTGGATATGCAGGCCTTGCGCGCGGCATCCCTTGCCCTGTCAGAACAGTTTATCGCGGGCGTTGAAGCCGCCTGTCCTATGCTTGCACTTGCCAGCCCGCGCGATCCCGCCCAGCGCGGTAGCCAAGTATCCTTTCGATTTGAGCAGGGATATGCTGCGATGCAAGCCTGTATTGCACGCGGGTTAATCGGCGATTTTCGCGCGCCCGATATCATGCGGTTTGGCTTTACCCCGCTGTTTATTGACACGGGCGATGTGGACCGCGCAATCGGCATTGTTGCAGATGTGATGCAAAACCGGCTGTGGGATGATCCCACCTATCAAACCCGTGCGGCTGTGACCTAGGTTTCATCTAAGAACGACGTGTCCCCATCAGATGGCGGCACGTCGTAGCCGTGGATTTGCACATTCAATGCAGCCCCAAGCAAGATCAAATAGGCCGTGACATAAAGCCAAAGCAGCAAGACAATGACGGCACCAATTGATCCGTAAACCTCGTTGTAGCTGGCAAAATTTGTCAGATAGAACGACAGGCCAAACGATGTGGCGACCCATAAAATCACGACCACAAACGCACCCACAGTCATCCAACGACCGCGCGGACCGATGCGCGCCGGGCCAAACCGGTACAACAGGCTAAGCCCCATCATCAGAACGGTAAGAGCGATGAGCCAGCGTGCACCTTCGACAAACCATGCTGTCGAAGCTGCGACGGGTACAAATGCCAAAACGATGGGCAAAATCACAACGGCCGTCAGCGCGACAAGCGCCAATGATACCAGCGCAATTGTCAGCGCAAAGGCGATCAGCATTTGCAAAATCCCGTTGCGTTGGCGCTGCCCCGCAATCGCGTTTAACCCGCCGATCAACGCCCCAACGCCAGCCCGACACGACCATAGCGCCAATGTTATTGATACCAGTGTCGCCCATCCCAGCTTTTCGGGCGGGGCCAAAACCAACCGGTTGATCTGCGTCGACAAAAGGCGGTAGGCGTCCGGCGGAATAATGTCTTCCATCAAAACCAACTGTTCCGCAATCACAAGCGGATCGGCGAGTAGCCCAAAGATCGCGATCACTGCAGCGATGCCCGGAAAAATTCCAAAAATACCAAAAAACGCGACCCCGGCTGCGATCAACCCAAGGTGCTTTTTTCCGGCCATGTCCCAAACTGCATAAAGCACGTGCCATACATGTATGAGCTTCGACATTCTCGGTATCCACCCCTGTTTGCCTTTAATCACACCTAAAACATCAGGTGCATGATTACCACGAAGCAAATCTGCCCACGTAAATTTCATTCGCCAGCGCGCAAGCTTCGGGGTAGGCTAAACAAAAGCGGCGCAAAGCCCAAGAGCAGGCAACATATTTTGGACACTCTGACTCAGCATATTAACACGCTGGCGGATCACCTTTTGCAAAGCGGTGACGCACGCCAGATCGTAGCAATTACCGGCGCGCCCGCTTGCGGGAAGTCAACGCTCGCTACTGAGCTTGCCCGCCGTTTGACCGCGCAGCGCCGTTCGGCGGTTGTTGTGGAAATGGATGGGTTCCATCTTGATAATGCTGTGCTTGCGGATATGGGATTGGGTCTGCGCAAAGGCGCGCCCGAAACGTTTGACGCGGATGGGTTTATTCGCCTGATCCGCGCCCTGAAATCCGGCCGCGATGTTTACGCCCCACGGTTTGACCGCACCCGCGACCTGTCGATTGGCGGGGCTATTAGAATTCCGGCGGACACGCAATTTGTCATCGTCGAAGGCAATTACCTGATGTTTGATGAAGCCCCATGGCGCGATTTGTCCTCGCTATGGGATGTGACCGCCCGGCTTGAAGTCGCGATGCCTGAACTGCGCGCGCGGTTGATCCACCGCTGGCTTAGCTTAAACCACACCCGTATGGTCGCCACCCGCCGCGCCGAGGGCAACGACATCCCCAATGCGCAGCGCGTCATTGATCACGCGCTTGCCTGCGACTTTACGCTGAACGGGCAACCTGCAATCAACTGACCCAAACCAGCGTAATTGCCGGAAACAGCAAAAGCAGCGCAACGCGGATAATGTCGGAACAGACAAAATAAACCACCGCACGGTAAGTCGCCGTTATCGGCGTGTCGCGGTCCATATTATTGATGATAAATAGGTTCATCCCCACCGGCGGGGTGATCAACCCGACCTCGACCACGATCAAAACAATAATCCCGAACCAAATCGCGACCTGTTCAGTGGTCATGCCAAAATCCAACCCGCTGATTACCGGCCATAAGATCGGCACCGTCAAAAGGATCATCGACAAGCTATCCATCAAGCATCCCAAGATCAGATAGCTAAGCAATATCAAGATCATCACCACCCACGGGCTAAACCCTTGTGATGTCACCCAAAGCGACAGTTCCTGCGGCACATGTGTAAGTGCCAGAAACCCATTATAGAACGCCGCCCCCAACACGATGAAAAAGATCATCCCGCTGCCCGTTGCCGTTTGCAAGATTGCATCGCGCAGCGCCGGCCAGCTAAGCGTTCCTGAGGCAAGTGCGATCACCGCTGTCCCCGCCGCCCCAACGGCGGCCCCTTCAGTGGGTGTGAACCAGCCTTGATAAATGCCGCCCACAACCAGCCCGAACACCGCAATCACGGGCCACACTGCGATAAATGCTTTGACGCGCGCGCCGTAGGGCATGGGCGCTTGCGTACCTGCAGCCTCCGGGTGTCGCCGCACGTAGATTGCGATGGTGATCATATAGCCAAGGGCTGCCAATATGCCCGGAATGATTGCGGCGGCAAACAATGTGGCAATGTTTTGATCCGTTAACATCGCGTAGATGACCAAGATCACCGATGGGGGGATCAAAATCCCCAATGTGCCGCCCGCCGCCAGTGTCGCCGTCGAAAACCCGCCAGCGTAACCAAATTTGCGCAGCTCTGGCAGGGCGACCCGGCTCATCGTGGCGGCGGTGGCAAGCGACGATCCGCATATCGCCCCAAACCCCGCGCAAGCCCCAACAGCCGCCATCGCCATCCCCCCCTTGCGGTGCCCAAGCCCGGCTTGTGCGGCGCGAAACAACGCCTGCGACATGCCCGAAAGCATCGCGAATTGCCCCATCAACAAGAACATCGGGATGATCGATAGGTTATAGTTTGAAAAGGTCGAATAGACCTCTGATTTCAGGCGCGCCATGAAAACGGTTGTGCCATCCGTCGCAAAATACAGCCCACCGATACCACAGATCAACATCGCCAAACCGATTGGCGCGCGCAAGAATATCAGCACCAAAAGCACCGGAAACGACAGGTAACCAAGGGCAAGATCACTCAGCATTTGTGTGCTTTCCAATCAGTTGCAGCGCCGCGCAATAAGCGCTGACACAGCAAGCAACAACCGCCGCACCGAAACAGGCGGCATAGGCCCACCAAATCGGAAACTGGATCAGATATGTCGTGTCGCCATACCGGTGCTTATCTTGCAGCCCCGCAAACAGCCGCCATGTGATCAGCAGCATAACCAACAACATGACAATGGCCCAAAACGCATCGATCCACCGCTGGGCTTTGTCGGAAAACCGGGCGGTAAACACATCCACCCGTGCATGTGCGCCTGACAGTTGTGTGATCGGCAAAAATGCAAAAATCGCAAAGGCCGTACCAGCCTCGACAAGTTCAAAATCGCCCAGAATGGGGCCAAGCCCCAGATCCAAGAGCCAATCACCTACCCCCCCAAGGAACCCTGAATTGGCCAAATCAGCCGCCTCGCGGCCGGCCACGCTGATGCAAACGGCAGTTATCACCGCACATAAGGCCACCCCGCCCAGCAAAGCCATCGTCATGGCGCAAAAATGAATGAACTTATGGGCTGTCATGTGGCTACAGGGCTGCGCGATTGGACGCCAATTGACAAAATATCGCCTCCATCACGGAACTTCTCGGCTTGTTGTGTTGTTTGGACAAGGTCTCTAACCTATTTACATCTCACGCGATAGCTTCGCGCTCACCGGGGGGCAAGCCCCTCATCAATTGTCAGGAATGCGTTCACCTTGCCGCAACCGCTACCCCCATTAGATGATTTGGTCGCGTGCCACCAATGCGATACATTGCATGTGGCCCAAGACCTGCCAGAAAATGCGCGCGCTTACTGCCAGCGCTGCGGCGCGGTGATGATGACGGCGCAATCGGCGTCCATTGCGCGCATTCTTAGCCTAGCAATGACCGCATTTGTGATGTTGATCGCGGCGATCAGCTTTCCATTTTTATCACTTGATGCCAATGGGTTGCACAACACAACTTCGGTCATTGACGCAGTGCTCGCTTTTAATGATGGCTATGCGTTCCCGCTCGCGGTTGCTGTGGCGTTCTTTATCATCGTGATCCCGCTGGTGCGGTTGGGCGCGCTGATTTACGCGCTTGGGCCGCTCGCACGAGACCAACACCCGCACGCTGGCGCAAAACACGCCTTTGGACTGGCAGAGCGGCTGCGCCCATGGAGCATGGCAGAAATTTTTATCGTTGGTGTCACCGTGGCGCTGATCAAAGTCGCGGGGCTTGCTGCGGTCACCATCGGCCCCGCATTTTGGGCATTTGCAGGCGTAGTCATTGTCACCGTTTTGAAAGATCAAATGATTTGTAGGTATTCGATTTGGGAAGCACTGGACCATCAACCGGATTGATCACTGCCCGCGAGGCTGGGCTTGTGGCCTGTCAGCGCTGCGGTCAGGTTCACGTGATCAACACCGCCTATTGCAAACGCTGCGATGGGCCGTTGCGCAGCCGCGACACCCAAAGCCTGCAAAAGGTATGGGCGTTTCTGCTTGCGGGCATGATCGCCTATGTCCCCGCCAATATTTACCCAATGCTGCTGACCAATACGCTTGTAGACCATACTGAAAGCACAATTGTCGGCGGCGTGGTCGATCTGATCCATCACGGATCATTCGGCATCGCGCTCATCGTTTTTGTTGCCTCTGTCATGATCCCTATCGGCAAATTTGTGGCAATTATTTACCTTGCGCTGAGCGTCCACAACAGATCGTCCGACAATCAACATGAACGCCATAAAGCATATGAAGTTGTTGAATTTATTGGGCGTTGGTCGATGATTGACGTTTTTGTTGTTGCGATCCTATCGGCATTGGTTCAGCTGAACACAGTCGCCACAATTAACCCCGGTATCGCTGCCCTGAGCTTTGCGCTATCAGTGATTTTTACAATGCTCTCAGCGCAAAGTTTTGACTCGCGCCTCATTTGGGATGCCGACAGGACAAATAATGACGGACACTAATTCCCCCGGTCCCGCGCACCTTGATGTGCGCCCCGTTAAGCGCCCGCTTTGGCAGCGGGTTTCGTTGGTTTGGCTTGTGCCCGTTTTGGCGCTTGCAGTTTCGCTGTGGGCGGCTTGGAAAAACTATTCGGAACGCGGCACAGAAATTATCATTAGTTTTGAGAATGCAGCAGGTGTTGCGGCGGGCGAAACGGACATCAAATACCGCGATGTGGTCGTGGGCACGGTTGAAACCGTTGAATTCGCCCCCGGCCTTGGTGATGTGCTCGTGCATGCACGCATCGACAAGGAAGTCGCGCCCTATCTTGATGACGACGCCGTGTTTTGGGTGGTACGGCCTGATGTATCTGTACGCGGGATTACCGGGCTCGATACCGTTTTGTCGGGTGTCTATATTCAGGGGAATTGGGACACCGAAGCGGACGTCGCGCAGTATGAATTTACCGGACTTGAAGCGCCTATCCTGACGCTTGCGGGGCAACATGGCACCCGAATTTATCTACGTACAACTGACGGCAGCACCGTTTCTGCCGGTGCACCGGTCCTGCACAAGGGAATCGAGGTCGGGTATCTTGAAACCCCCGAACTAAATTTTGATGGCAGTGAAATTATTGTCTCGGCCTTTATCGAAAGCCCCTATGATCGCCGGATCACCACAAGCACAAGGTTTTGGGACACATCCGGCTTTTCCGTGTCCTTTGGGACGGGCGGTGTTTCGCTTGATGTGAATTCCATTGCGTCCCTGATCGAAGGTGGCGTTGCCTTTGACACCATCGTTTCAGGCGGATCACCCGTGGAAGACGGGCATCTATTTTCCATTTTCTACGATGAACAAACTGCGCGCGACAGCCTGTTCACTGACCCAGACGCAGAATTGCTAGAAGTTGCGGTACTGTTCGAGGAATCTGTCAGCGGTTTGACCGCCGGCGCAGAGGTGCGTTTCCAAGGGATCCGTGTCGGCGAAGTCACCGAGATGAGCGCCATCGTTGTTGGCGAAGGTGACACCGCACAAGTGAGGCTGCAAGCCGTGCTTGGTATCGAACCCTCACGCCTTGGGATGCCCGAAGGGTCAACTGTCGAAGATGCAAGCGCCCTCCTATCTGATTTTGTGGCGCGTGGTTTGCGTGCCCGTATGGTCACAGGCAACATTCTATCTGGCACATTGCTCATTGAACTTGCACAAGTCGAAGATGCCCTACCCGCCATTATGACGCTCACCGAGGGCCCCTATCCCGTTATCCCAACAACGGATTCGCAGATTTCCGATGTAACAGCCACCGCCGAAGGTGTGCTCGCGCGGATCAACGCGCTCCCGGTTGAAGAACTCATGGATGGCGCAATTGATCTGATGGATAGCCTTGAGCGGCTCGCCAATGATGAAAACACCCGTGCCGCACCTGAATCGCTTGTTGCCCTTTTGGACGAAAGCCGGGCGTTGATTGCCAACGAAGACCTGCAAAACGTGCCAACTGATCTTCGCGAAGTGATCGCTGAACTAGATGCGATTGTCGCCCGCGCAAATGAATTGGACCTTGTTGGTGACATTGACGGCGTTGTGGCCAGCGCAGGGCAGACCGTTGCCAGCATTCAAGAAGCCACGCAAAACCTGCCGCAGATTACGGCCAATATCGAAGCACTGACCGCCAAAGCCAACGCGCTAGAGTTAGAAGCGTTGGTCGCATCGGTGACCGGCACGCTTGATTCTATTGATGCGCTGATCGCAAGCGACGACACAACGGACCTTCCCGGCTCGCTCAACGCCGCCCTAGATGAAATGCGCGGTTTCTTGGCCGAGGTCCGCGAAGGTGGCGCGATAGAAAACGTCAATGCGGCGCTCGCCTCTGCGAATGAAGCGGCACAAGCCGTCGAAGAGGCCGTCGCCGGGCTGCCAGAGCTATCCAACCGCGCCAACAGCCTTGTCGCCCAGACCCAAGCGGTGATTACAAGCTATGGCGAACGGTCCCGGTTTAACGCCGAAACCATGGCGACGCTACGCGATATCCAATCTGCCGCTGATGCGCTGACGGCCTTGGCGCGCACGATTCAACGCAACCCGAATTCACTGCTGACAGGACGTTAATATGCTGAAAAAGATTTCATTTCTGGCCATCGCCGCTTTGTCAGCCTGTGGCGCACCAACCGATCGGCTTGCCTTGACGCCCGCACCATCCGCGATGGAGTTACGCCCGCTGGTCGGCAGCGCAATGGTGCGCACAGTATCATTGCCGACCTATGCCGCTGCCGAAGAAATCGCGTTTGAAACCGACACAGGGCTGATCACATCAAATGAAGCGGTGCTTTGGGCGGACGACCCTGAGCGCGCTGTGACGCTGGTGATCTCGGATACTTTGGGCGATATTTTGAACACAGATGTGGGGCCCGACCCTTGGCCCTTTGTCGGCTTGCCCGATGTGGCGATCGATATTCGCGTCACACAAATGCTGGCGGGTGCCGACGGGCAATTTCGACTGACGGGGCAGTTTTTCGTGGGCGGTGACGGGATCAGTTTCCGCAACAGCGCGCATCGTTTCGCGATCCGCCAACCGATGCAAGATCAGTCGTTGTCCAGCATCGCCACCGCCCAAGCGGCCGCGCTGCTGGTTCTTTCAGAAGACATCGCGCAAACGCTAGCCCGCTAGTTTGACCCAAGCGGCATCGCGTTTCGACGACCGCACGCAGGCATCCACAAAACGCATGCCTTGCAGCCCGTCTTCAATCGTTGGGTAAAGCACGTCTTTGCTGACCTGTTTGCCATCGCGGTGCGCAGCGATGGCTTCGGCGGCCTCGTTATAGATCGTCGCAAATCCCTCAAGATAGCCTTCGGGATGGCCCGCTGGGATGCGTGTCACACGTTCAGCGGCTGCACCTGTACCTGCACCGCCACGCGTCAACAGGCGCTTGGGTTCGCCGAAGGGTGTAAACCATAGCTGTGTTGGGTTTTCTTGATGCCACTCAAGCCCACCTTTGTCGCCGTAAATGCGCAAACGCAGCCCGTTTTCGTTGCCCGGCGCCACTTGCGAACACCACAATGTCCCACGTGCGCCACCTTCAAACCGCATCATCACATGCGCATTATCATCCAAGGCGCGGCCCGGTACGAAAGACTGTAAATCCGCGCTGAGCGTATCCAAAGTCAACCCGCTGACAAAGCTGGCAAGGTTGAACGCATGCGTGCCGATATCGCCAGTTGATCCCCCAAGGCCAGACCGCGCCGGATCAACGCGCCAATCGGCTTGCTTGCCGTCAACATGCTGGGTCAACCAATCTTGGACGTATTCCACCTGAACCAGACGGATATTGCCAAGCTCGCCATTTGCCACCATTTCACGCGCTTGGCGCATCATTGGATAGCCGGTGTAGTTATGGGTTAGCACAAACAGCGCATCGCTATCTTCTGCCGCCTTGGCCAGCTTTTTCGCATCCGCCATGGTCGAAGTCAGCGGCTTGTCGCAGATCACATGGATGCCGCGTTTCAGAAATTCGCGCGCGGCGGCGTAATGCACATGGTTCGGGGTCACGATAGCGACGGCTTCGATCCCGTCTTTCAGGCGCGCCTCGCGGATCGCCATTGCCTTAAAGTCATCATAGGTGCGATCCGGCGCAAGGCCCAGTGCGACCCCTGACGCTTGCGCCTTTTCAGGGGTGGACGATAATGCCCCCGCCACCAGCTGAAAACGCCCATCGATACGCGATGCGATCCGATGCACCCCACCAATAAAGGCGTCGTTGCCGCCCCCTACCATGCCCAGTCGAATTGGTCGTTGTGTCATCTTACAGCCCCAACATTTTACGGTTCGCCGCGTGATCGATTTCTCCGCCAGCAAAATCATCAAATGCGCGTTCCGTTACGCGGATGATATGGTCTTTGACAAATTGCGCGCCTTCGCGTGCGCCGTCTTCTGGGTGTTTCAGACAGCATTCCCATTCCACAACGGCCCAGCCGTCAAAATCATTGGCCGCCATTTTTGCAAAAATCGCGCCAAAATCGACCTGCCCATCACCAAGACTGCGGAAACGCCCAGCGCGATCCACCCATGACTGATACCCGCCATAGACACCTTGGCGTCCAGTTGGGTTGAATTCGGCATCTTTGACATGGAACATTTTGATCCGGTCTTTGTAGATGTCGATATTATCAATATAATCAAGGCATTGCAGCACATAGTGCGAGGGATCATACAGCATATTACACCGCGCGTGCCCGTCGAGCCGTTCAAGGAACATTTCAAATGTCACCCCATCATGCAGATCTTCGCCGGGGTGAATTTCATAGCACACATCCACGCCGCAATCTTCGGCATGATCCAAAATCGGCCGCCAACGTGCAGCCAGTTCATCAAATGCCGCGTCAACCAGACCTTCGGGGCGCTGTGGCCACGGATAAACATAAGGCCATGCCAAAGCACCTGAGAATGACGCCATCTCGGTCAACCCCATGTGTTTTGACGCTGACAGTGCTTTCTTGACCTGATCTACGGCCCAGACCTGACGCGCGGCGGGATTGCCTTGCACAGATGGATCGGCAAAGCCGTCAAACGCTGTGTCAAATGCGGGATTAACGGCAACCAGCTGCCCTTGCAGGTGGGTGGACAGTTCTGTCACCTCAACACCGTTTGCAGCGGCTTGGCCTTTGAATTCATCACAGTAATCTTTGGAACTGGCGGCTTTAGCCAAATCAATAAAACGGCCCTCCCAGCTGGGTACTTGCACGCCCTTATAGCCGCAATCAGCCGCCCATTTTGTGATCCCATCCCAAGTATTAAACGGCGCTTCATCGCCTGCAAACTGCGCTAAGAATAGCGCGGGTCCTTTAATCGTTTTCATGTAATCCTCCCTGAATGGAGAAAACTATATCGATTTCGGAGAATGGTGCCAGCGTAAAATTACGTAGGGTTACGGGCGCTACGCTTAGGATCCTTTATCGGCATTAAAAGTGAACAGCGTTTCACCATTGATCGTGTACCCATCAATCAAAGCTGCCGCATGTGCACCCGTCAGCCAACCCTCAAGCGCCATCGCTGCACCGTTGTTCACATGTGTATGCAAGTTTGGGTCAACCGGAATATATGCGTATTGATTGAACAGCACCGGATCGCCCGAAAACAACAGCGCCAGATCGGCTTTATTGCCAAAATTCAGCCAGCTTGCGCGGTCTGCCATGATATAGGCGTCCATCCCGACGGCCGTGTTCAACGCTGCGCCCATCCCTGCCCCAACGGGGCGATACCAGTCACCACTGTGCGCCACATCAGCGGCATCCCAAAGTGAAAGTTCTTTTTTGTGGGTGCCACTATCATCGCCGCGGCTGACAAAAATTGCTTTGGCCTGTGCGATACGGGTCAGCGCATCAGTGGCGCTTGTGGCTTCAGACACATTGGCCGGATCCGCGTTGGGACCGATAAATACAAAATCATTATACATGATCTCGCGGCGATGCGTGCCGAAACCATTTGCGACAAACGCTTCTTCGGCCGCGCGCGAATGCACCAAAATCGCGTCCACATCTCCTGCTTCTCCGAGGCGCAAGGCCTGACCCGTGCCCACCACCAATAGCTGCACTTCGATCCCGGTGTCCTCGGCAATTGCGGGTAGCAAAATGTCGGACAAGCCAGAATTATGAAACGAGGTGGTCACCGCCACCTTAAGCGTCTCAGCATTCACGGTGGTGCCGGTCAGTGCCAAAACACAGGCTAAAATGCGGATCATTCGACGATATCTCCTCTGAGTAGTGCCGCTGCTTGCGGCGTTTGCGGGGCGTTAAAAAAGGTATGGGCTGGGCTTTGCTCTGCAATTTGGCCGTTCAAAAGGAACAAAACATCCGTCGCCAGTCTTTTTGCCTGACCGATGTTGTGGGTCGCCATGACGATCCGCGTGCCTGCGGCGTTGACCTGTTGCAATATTGTTTCGATTTCGCGGGTGGCGCGCCCGTCCAGATTGGCGCAAGGCTCATCCAGGAAGACAATATCAGGCTGGGTGATCAGCGCGCGCGCCAATGCGAGTTTTTGTTTTTCGCCCCCAGAAAGCTGTGGCGCGGGGTTACCTAGCACATCGTCCAGCCCCACGCGTTGCGCCCAGTCACGCGCAAGCGCTTCGGCAAGACCTTTTTTGGTACCCCGAAGCAGTAGCGGATAGGTCAGGTTTTCTAAAACACTACGCCGCAACATGATCGGTGTTTGAAAGACAAACGCTTGGCGGCGATGCGCGTCCTTTAGAGGCGTTTGCCACTGCACGCGGCCCTGCGTCAAACGCTCTAGCCCATGCAAACTGCGTAGCAGCGTCGTTTTGCCCGCCCCGTTTGGCCCCATCACAATCGTGAACCCGGTTTCGGAAATTGTCAGGTCTACTGGCCCAAGCAAATCCTTTGCGCGCCGTTTCACCACCGCATCCGTCATCACAACTGGCAAAATCGACGTCACCATTTGCCCTCTCGTTCCGTGCGCCCAATCACGTGGATCACAACGTTGACCGTAACCGCCAGCGCGATCAGCACAAACCCAAGCCCAAGGGCCAGTGAAAAGTCTCCCTTGCCTGTTTCCAAAGCAATCGCTGTGGTCAATACCCGCGTTGCGTGATCGATATTCCCGCCAACAATCATGATTGCGCCCACCTCGCCAATGGCGCGGCCAAATCCAGCCAACGCCGCTGTCAACAAGGCGCGCCGCCCGTCCCAGATCAGGGTCATGATCCGCTGGCGCTTGCTTGTGGACATTGAGATCAGCAAATCGTGGTAGTCCGCCCAAAGGTCGCGGATCGCCTGATGCGCAATCGACGCGATCAGCGGTGTGATTATGATCACTTGGGCGATGATCATTGCTGTGGGCGTAAACAGCAACCCCAGCACGCCCAACGGCCCCGAGCGCGACAGCATAAGATACACGATCAAGCCCACCACGACGGGCGGCAACCCCATCATCGCATTCAGCACCGCAATCACAAAGCGCCGATAGCGAAACCGGCGGATCGCAAGCCACGCCCCAAACGGGAGCGCAACGCACGATGCGACAATGGTCGCTGTCACCGTCACGCGCAGCGACATCAGGGTGATTTCAACCAAATCGGGATCGAGAGTAACGACCAGCCAAAAGCCAGCGCTGATCCCCTCCCATATGTCGCCCATGCTATGTCACCTTTTCCTGCGCTTGGGTCTAGGTTTCATGCAACGTCCATGTGATCAATGAAAATCAATCAGCAATCGTAGCTTGGCGCGACTTTCGGCTTGCGCGGATAAAGGCGCCAATGAACAATATCGTCAGCACCAAAATCACAGTTGGCGCAGGTGCGCTATCGATAAAGAAGCTAATGTAGATGCCTATAAACCCTGACAGGGTCGTCACCATCACCGCAATTGCCAACATGTAAGAAAACCGCTTTGTCAGCAAAAACGCGATGGCCCCCGGCGCAATTAGCAGTCCAATTGCCAAGATGATTCCAACCGCTGACAACGTCGCCACGATCGTCATCGAAATCAGCGTCAAAAGCCCATAGTGCAGCCAACCAACACGCAACCCAACAGCTTGGGCCTGCACCGGGTCAAACGCATGCAACAGCAGATCACGCCGCTTCGCCAAAACCACCAGCGCAACAAAACCAGCAATAACACCCGCAGTCCATAGGTCTGTCGTGCTCACCCCCAACATGTTCCCAAACAGGATATGGTCAAGATGCACATCAGTGGTGATTTTTGTATAAAGAACGATACCAAATCCAAACATGCCCGAAAACACGATTCCCATGACGGTATCTTGTTTTACGCGACTATTTTCAGACAAAAATCCGGTGCCGACCGCACAAACCATGCCCGCAACGAACGCCCCAATGATCAACGGGATATGCAAAAGATAGGCCAGCACCACCCCCGGCAGAACCGCGTGGCTGATCGCGTCGCCCATCAGCGACCACCCCTTTAGTACCAGATAGCAAGACAACAGGCTGGTCGGCACTGCAATAATCGCCATCATCAAGAACGCTTTGTTCATAAAGGCAAATTGAAACGGGAAAAGCAGCGTTTCCATCACGTGGCCTTTAGCGCATCTGCGGCGCGGCGGCGTGCAGCAAGATACCCGTGCTTAGGTGCAAAAGTGAAAACCGCCAAGAAGATCAGTGTTTGAAAGGTTACAATCAATCCCCCAGTTGCCCCGTCTAAGAAATAGCTCAGATACGCCCCAGCAAAACTGGTCCCCGCCCCGATCGCGACGCTGAGCATCAACAAGCGCGGGAAGCGGTCGGTCAGCAAATAGGCTGTCGCGCCGGGTGTCACCACCATTGCGATGACCAAAAACGCGCCAACGGTTTGCAATGCCGCCACGCAGGATGCGGACAACAGCGTGAAAAACACAACCTTCAGCAAATCCACCCGCAACCCAATGGACCGCGCATGATTTTCATCAAAGAATGTGACCATCAGGTCTTTCCATTTGGCCAAAAGCACGGCCAAAGTCACAAAGCCAATGATCGCCAATTGCACTGTGTCCGACGGGGTGATCGCAAGGATATTGCCCATCGTAATGGTTTCGACGCTGACCGATGTTGGCGACAGCGACACCATAAACAACCCAAGTCCAAAGAACGAGGTGAAGATGATCCCGATGATCGTGTCTTCTTTGAGCCCCGATCGTTGGTTCAAAAACAGCATCGACCCTGCGGCCAAGCCACCCGCGGCAAAGGCCCCCAGCGCGAATGGCAGCCCAAGCATATAGGCCCCAGCGACGCCGGGAACAATCGCATGCGACAGCGCATCCCCGATTAAAGACCAGCCCTTAAGCATAAGATAAGCTGATAAAAATGCGCAAACACCCCCCACCAGTGCGCTCACCCACATGGCATTGAACATATAGTTATAACTGAAGGGTTGCAGCAAAGTGTCGATCATTTGGTCTTGCCTTCGTCGTAGACAACAAAGGGCCGTTCATCGTCAGAAATCACCGTAACCTGACGCGCGTCATCATCATCGTGTAAATCAGAGCCGCCCAACACAAAGTGCCGTAGCACCCCGCCAAATGCGTGTTCCAAATTTTCGCGGGTAAATGTCGTCTCGGTTGGACCGTAAGCCAGCACTGTTTCTTTGACCAAAACTGTGCGATCACAAAATTCAGGCACCGAGCCAAGATTATGGGTTGAGACCAGCATCACCCGCCCTTCGTCGCGCATGTAGCGCAAAAGCTGGATAATTGCGTCCTCGGTCTGCACATCGACACCGGTGAAGGGTTCATCGAGCAAGATCACTTTGCCTTCTTGCGCCAATGCGCGGGCCAGAAAAACCCGTTTACGCTGGCCACCAGAAAGTTCACCAATTTGACGGTGCCGAAAATCGACCATACCGACACGCACCAATGCAGCGGTTACCGCGTCTTGGTCAGCTTGTTTCGGGCGGCGCAAAAATCCCATATGCCCGTAGCGTCCCATCATCACCACATCTTCGACCAGCACAGGGAAAGTCCAATCGACCTCTTCGGATTGCGGGACATAAGCGACGATGTTTTGGCGCAGAGCTTCTTTGACGGGCATGCCAAGCACGCTGATGCTGCCACCAGAGGCGGGCACGAACCCCATGATCGCTTTAAACAGCGTAGATTTTCCGGCACCGTTCACCCCTACCAGCGCCGCGATGGTGCCGGTAGGAATGTCAAAACTTGCGTGCCGCAAGGCCGTATGGCCGTTGCGGTAAGTAACTGTCACATCATCTGCGACAATCCCCTGGGTCATTGCGATAGCCCCGCCGCGATGGTTTCCGAGGTGACGCGCAGCAGGTCGATATAGGTCGGCACTGGGCCGTCTGCTTCGGCCAGGCTATCGACATATAGAACGCCCGCATATTCCGCGTCCGTTTCACGCGCGACCTGTTCGGCAGGCGCTTGCGACACGGTGCTTTCGCAGAACACGGCGGTGATATCTTTTTCGCGCACCGTATCGATCACGTTGCGCACCTGTTGCGGTGTGCCTTGCGCGTCGGCGTTCATCGGCCAAAGATATAGTTCGTGCATTTCAAAATCACGCGCAAGATAGCTAAACGCGCCTTCGCAGGTCACCAACCAACGCTCTTCTTCAGGAACAGCCAAAATGGTTTCGCGAAGCGGAGCGATGGTGGCGGCGATCTCGGCCTTATAGGCCTCCGCGTTAGCCGTATAGATTTCCGCATTTTCTGGGTCATGCAATACAAAGGCGTCACGAATATTATCGACATAGATCAGCGCACTTTGCAGGCTCATCCAAGCGTGTGGGTTTGGCTTGCCCTCATATTCACCCGCCGCAATGCTGATTGGGGTGATGCCATCTGTCAGCGTCACACTTGGCACATCGCCTAGATTCTCTAAGAACTGCGCGAACCACAGCTCAAGGTTCATCCCGTTCCATAAAATCAAATCAGCATCATGCGCGCGGATAATATCACGCGGCGTTGGTTGATAGCCGTGAATTTCCGCGCCCGGCTTTGTAACGCTTTCAACAATCGCCGCGCCCCCTGCCACATTGCGCGCCATATCTGCGATCACCGTGAAGGTCGTAACGGCCTTAAACTTATCTTCATCCGCAATAGCCGCAGAAGTTGACAGCGCGACAATGCTACCCAAAACGATCTGCTTGATAGGATTGTGCATTTCCATGCTCCAAAGTTTCTCTCGCAACTTGCATATGAGAATAATTCGCAACTGTAAATGAGAATAATTCGCAACTGCGCAGATTCTTATATTAACACTTTGATCTGTCGCTTTTTGTGCAATTGCCCAACGAAGAGGCAGCGCGCCCGCAAACATGCGCGGCACCCGACCGAATTCACACAAAAATGCGCCGCCAACCACAATGAAATCGACTAATATATTAGCGCCAAGCAACCAAAGCAGCCTAAAAATCGCCCTCCTTACAGTCACATTGTCCGGATATTTGGAATTTTCGCCTTTCACGTTGCAAATTAAGTTGATGGTCGTTTTAGTTGGCGGTGAAAATACCAATCCTCGGGGGAGCTGGTTTGTCAGAAGCCAAGAGCGACACGGCGTTCGTAGAATTTGAACGCGTACAAAAAAGTTATGACGGCGAAAATCTCGTTGTAAAAGATCTAAACCTATCTATGCCGAAAGGCGAGTTTCTTACAATGCTTGGGCCATCAGGGTCCGGCAAAACAACCTGCCTGATGATGCTCGCAGGGTTTGAAACGGCAACGCACGGCGCGATCCGGCTTGATGGTGTTTCGATCAACAACATCCCACCGCACAAACGCGGCATTGGCATGGTGTTCCAAAACTACGCGCTTTTCCCGCATATGACGGTGGCCGAAAACCTGTCCTTCCCTTTGGAAGTGCGCAAAATCGGCAAGACGGACCGCGAAGAGAAAGTGATGCGCGCGCTTGGCATGGTGCAAATGCAAGATTTTGCGGGTCGCCGCCCTGCCCAGCTTTCGGGTGGTCAACAACAACGGATCGCACTTGCGCGGGCTTTGGTGTTTGAACCCGAACTTGTCTTGATGGATGAGCCACTGGGCGCGCTAGACAAGCAACTGCGCGAAACGCTGCAGTTCGAGATCACAAAACTGGCCCATGATCTAGGGATCACCGTTGTTTACGTGACCCATGACCAAACCGAAGCGCTGACCATGTCCGACCGCGTTGCGGTGTTCGAAAATGGTCGCATTCAACAATTGGCACCGCCAGACGAATTGTACGAAGCGCCTCACAACAGCTTTGTCGCGCAGTTCATTGGTGAAAATAACACGCTCGAAGGCGTTGTTCAGGAAATTCGGGGCGATAGCTGTATCGTAAAGCTTGATAGCGGCGATGTGATTGACGCAATGCCTGTGAATGTTAGCACTGTCGGCGAACGGACAAAGGTATCGATCCGCCCAGAACGGGTAGAGTTCGACAAGTCCCGCCTGAGCCCTGATGCACATACCCTAAAAGCCGAAGTTCTGGAATTCATCTATATGGGTGACATCTTCCGCACGCGGCTACGCGTTGCAGGAACCGACGACTTCGTCATTAAATCACGCAACGCCCCCGATCAGGTCCGCCTGACGCCGGGCAGCCAGATCGAAATTGGCTGGCTTGCACAAGATTGCCGCGCGCTAGACGCGTAGCGGCTGAAACAGAGGTGGCCTTCACCCGGAAGGCTGGCTCAAATGCAATAATCCGGGTAAATTACGGGAGACTACAATGAAACTATCAAAAGCACTCATGGCTACTTCGGCCCTGACGCTGGTTGGTTCTGCTGCATTTGCAGACGGCCACATGGCAGACGAGATGACTATCGTAAGCTGGGGCGGTGCATATTCTGCGTCACAACAAGCTGCTTACCATGACCCCTATTCCGAAAATACTGGCGTCACCATCATTAACGACGAAAGCTCGAATGAAGCCGTTGCGAAACTGCGCGCGATGAACGAAGCGGGCAACATCACTTGGGATGTTGTTGACGTGGTCGCGGCTGACGCAATGCGCCTTTGCGACGAAGGCCTTGCGCTTGAAATCGACGCTGATGAACAACTGGCCCCAGGCGACGATGGTTCTTCTGCCTCTGACGACTTTGGTGATTTGCTTGTATCTGACTGCTTTATCCCGCAGATCGTTTACTCGACAACTGCTGGCTACCGGACTGATTTGGTTGGCGACACACCACCAACATCCATCTGTGCGATGTTCGATCTTGAAGCTTATCCAGGTATGCGTTCGCTTGAAAAGCGCCCAATCAACAACATGGAATGGGCTTTGCTGTGCGACGGTGTTGCAAAAGAAGACATTTATGACGTGCTGGAAACCGAAGAAGGCCAAGCACAGGCATTCGCCAAGCTCGACACAATCAAAGACAGCGTCGTTTGGTGGTCCGCGGGTGCAGATACCCCACAATTGTTGGCTGATGGCGAAGTCGTCATGGGTACAACATACAATGGCCGTCTGTTCAGCCTGATCGCTGAGCAAGAGCAGCCCGTTGCGATGCTATGGGATGCGCAGGTTTATGACCTTGACGGTTGGATCATTCCTACGGGCCTCAGCCCAGAGCGTGAAGCACGCGCATTGGACTACATCTACTTTGCGACAGACACACAGCGTCTTGCTGACCAAGCGAAATACATCTCTTACGGTCCTGCACGTGCATCATCTGCGCCACTCGTAGGTACACACGCAACATTGGGTATCGATATGGCGCCACATATGCCAACCGATCCTGCAAACGCGACAAACACCTTCTTGCAAAACTACGAATGGTGGGCTGATTACCGCGACGATCTGGATGCAAAATTCCAGAGCTGGCTCGCACAATAAGCCTTAATAATTGCGCAAGGTGGGGCGACCTGCCTTGCGCAACTTTCATCCACGGGAATTCAAGATGCCAAAAGGCTATATCATCGGCCATATCACGGTGAACAGTCCTGACGCTTACCAGGAATACATCATCAAAGACACGCCCATGATCGCAGCCTACGGAGGCAAACCCATTGTCCGCGGCGGCCAAAACGAAGTGCCTGAAGGCACAGAATTTGATCGCCACGTCATCTTTGAATTTCCTGACTACGCAAGCGCTAAGGCGCTGTATTATTCCAAAGAATACCAAGAGGTCGCGCGCATTCGCCGCGAAAACGCAACAAGCATGATCATCTTGGTCGAAGGGGTTTAGAACACATGGCAGAGCAAGTCCTTGCCGCCGACGGCACACCGCTCAAGGCGAGCCTCAACCGCGCATTGCGCCGCCAAAAGATGCGCGCGCTGATCCTGATTTTACCTCTTCTTCTGTTTATTCTAGCGACATTCATCTACCCGATCGGGCAGATGCTGTTCCGCTCGGTCGAAAACGGTATTGTGGGCGAAACCATCCCACGCACCGTTGTCGCCCTTGATGATTGGGACACGCAGGCAAATGATCTGCCACCTGCCCCGGTGTTTGACGCGCTTGCTAAGGATTTGGCCGTCGCTGTCGAACTTAAAGAACACACACGTTTGGGCAGCCGCCTGAACTACGAACTGTCGGGTATTTCATCGCTGTTCCGCAAAACGGGCCGCCGGGTCGATGATATTGGTGAAATCTACACCGATCAACTGATCGCACTTGATCCCGCTTGGGAGAATCCGGCCACATGGGTCACGCTGATGGCGGACCCCGATTGGATCACCGCACAAGCCGCATGGGACGGCGAAGGGGATGAGCCCGCCTTTGTTATGTCCGCAACAGCGATTGACCTACTGCCGCAAACGGCCGACATCTACGCCGATTTCGTCCGCGTCATCCAATCCGAAGACAATGATAGCCCGACCGAAGAAGAACCATGGCATATCGTATCCTTGGCGCTATACCAAGATTTGATTGCTTCGCCGTCGGTCGACATTCCCGGCCCGCTTGGCGGTCTTGTAAGCACAGCTGCGGCTGCGGCGCCAAGCTTTGAAACCGAAGACGTCATCGCGACATTTGCCGATGTCGACGACGATTGGACAAACCCGGACGTTTGGGAAACCATCTATACTTATAGCCCAGCCTACACGAACGGCTATTTCTTGAACGCGATTGATTTGCAAAAGACCACAGACGGCGTTGAATGGCAGCCCGAAAACGAACAAGTCTATCTGACCCTGTTCTTGCGCACGATGATCATGTCGCTGACAATCACCTTTAGCTGCATTCTACTGGGCTACCCTGTTGCATGGATGCTGGCGAACCTACCGGCACGCAAGGCGAACCTGTTGATGATCCTTGTATTGCTGCCGTTCTGGACATCTTTGTTGGTGCGTACATCTGCATGGAAGGTTCTGCTGCAAAACCAAGGGGTCATCAACGACCTGCTAGTCTGGGTTGGGTTTATTGCTGATGACAATCGGCTTGCGCTAATCAACAACGCCACGGGCACAGTGATCGCCATGACGCATATCCTGCTGCCGTTTATGATCTTGCCGCTTTATTCCGTGATGCAGACCATTCCGATCAGCTATCTGCGTGCGGCGAAATCACTGGGTGCCACCAATTGGACAGCCTTCTGGCGGGTCTATTTTCCGCAATCCGTACCCGGCATCGGGGCGGGATCGATCCTCGTGTTTATCCTATCGATTGGCTATTATATCACGCCTGAAATCGTGGGCGGCACCAAAGGTGTCTTTATCTCGAACCGGATCGCTTATCACATCTCAAGCTCGCTCAACTGGGGCTTGGCGGCTGCATTGGGCGCAATCCTTCTGGCAATCGTTCTGGCGCTATACTGGGCCTATGACCGGATCGTCGGCATCGACAACGTGAAACTAGGAGGCTGATCAGATGAGCTTGCCAATCTATGCAACCACCGGTCAAAAGATCTGGTATTATACCTTCCGCGTGATCGTGGGCCTGATCCTGTTTTTCTTGATCGCCCCAATCATCATTATCATCCCGCTGTCGTTCAACGCGCAGGATTTCTTTACCTTTACCCCGGAAATGTTGGCGCTGGACCCCGAAGGCTATTCGCTGAAACACTACCGGGACTTCTTTTCTAATCAGGACTGGATTCGCCCGCTGAAGAACTCTCTGATCATTGCGCCTTTTGCGACGATCATTTCGGTATCTTTAGGCACTTTGGCAGCGATTGGGCTTTCACAATCACACGTGCCGTTTCGGCGCGGAATCATGGCCATCCTGATTTCACCAATGATCGTTCCGCTCATCATTTCGGCGACAGGCATGTTCTTTTTCTACAGCCAAATGGGTCTGTGGATGGAAAACACATTCGGGATATCAAAATCCCTGTCGGGCTATATCAAAGTGATTTTGGCCCATGCGGCGCTTGGTATTCCTTTTGTGATTATTACCGTGACCGCAACGCTTGTCGGTTTCGACCAATCCCTGACGCGCGCAGCCGCCAACATGGGTGCGACACCAACGGTCACGTTTTTCCGGGTACAAATGCCGCTGATCCTGCCCGGCGTGATCTCGGGCGGCTTGTTCGCCTTCATCACGTCCTTTGACGAAGTCGTCGTCGTGCTATTCGTAGGTGCGGCGGCCCAAAAAACCCTGCCGTGGCAAATGTTCACAGGGCTGCGCGAACAGATCAGCCCAACGATCCTCGCGGTGGCGACTGTGCTGGTTGGAATTTCGATCCTCTTGCTGGCAACGGTTGAACTGCTCCGGCGCCGATCAGAACGGCTGCGCGGTATGTCACCGACCTAATACCGCGACATATGAATGCACGAAGGCAGACCTATCTGAGTCTGCCTTTTGCGTTAAGGAAGGATATGCAGCCAAGCCCAAACGGTTACAATCGACAACCCGGTCCCCATCAGGACGGCAGAGGCCGCAACCCGCTTAGCCCGCCCATACATATTGGCAAACACATAGGCGTTGATCCCCGGTGCCATCGCGCCGGTCATCACCGCGGACCGTGTCGCAGATAGGCTAAGATCATTAATATCAGCCAGTAGCCAGACGATGACCGGGTGCATCACCAAAGAGATTGAGACAACAAACATGGTCGCCCGCATGTCCCCTTCGGGGCGATAGTGATACAGTACCCCACCAAGGCCAAACAGCGCCGCAGGCAAGGCTGCACGCGCAATCAGTCCAATCGCGTCAGTCAAAACCGTGGGCACGGGCACCCCAGCAACATTCACAAACATCCCGAGGCTGACACCAATAATCAATGCATTGCTAAACATCGCCTTGAGCACCTTGCGCGGCAAGGCCGCAACGCTGCCCCCCCAATTGCGCGCGATCTCCATCGCGGTGATTCCGACCGCGTAACAAAACGGAGAATGAATTGCGATAATCGCATAGTTCGCCTCAAGCGCATCAGGGCCATAAGCGCGCTCAGTGATCGGCACGCCCAATAGAAATGAATTGGAAAACAATCCGCAAAACCCAAAGACCACGCAGTCCTGCCAGTCACGTTGAAAGAGCACACGGCCACCAACGAAACCCACTATGAACCCCGCGACAGCGCCCGTGTAAAACGACCCAAGCAATGCAAAGATAAAGTTTTGCTGCAAATCCAGTGTCGAGATGGCCGTAAACAGTAGGCACGGAATGGCAAATCCTTGGGTGAATTTCATCAACCCTTCGACGCCGCTTTCAGAAAAATAACCTTTCCAGACAGCTATATAACCAAACCCGATCACCAAAAATACGGGCATGATAACGTCGATCAATGCGCTCATGCGGCAGGTCCTTTGGGTTAGGTGACGTCAAATGTTAGCATCATACCATCATAGGCAGGCTGCACATGCGCGGGGGTTTCAGCAGCGACCGCCGCAAAATCCAGATCATTATGCATATTCGTCAACACTGCCTGTTTTGGCTGCAGCTTTGCTATCCAATTCAGCGTTTGTTCAAGATGTGCGTGTGACGGGTGCGGCGTGCGGCGCAGCGCGTCGATGATCCAACATGCCAGCCCATCCAGCTTAGCCCAGGCCGGATCGGGGATTGCGGACACATCCGGGATATAGGCGACATCCCCGAACCGAAACCCAAGCGCGTCGATACCTCCATGCGTCACCGTGAACGGGGTGAGCGTGATCGCGCCCCCTGCCCCGTTAATTGTCACATCACCATCCATCTCATGCAGCTTGCAAATCGGCGGGTAAGAAGAACCAATCGGCGTTTCAAAGATATAGCCAAACCGATCGCGCAGCGCCTTGGCCGTATCAGGATCGGCCCACACGGGTAGCATTTCGCGGGTGTTAAAGACGATCATCCGCAGATCATCAATCCCGTGAACATGGTCGGCATGGGCGTGGGTATAAATCACAGCGTCCAAGGTCCCGACGCCCGCGTCGAGCAGCTGGTTGCGCAGGTCTGGCGACGTATCAATCAAGACCTTCGTTTCACCCTTGCCATTTGATCGGGTCAGCAAGATTGAACACCGCTGCCGACGGTTCTTAGGATTATTTGGGTCGCATTCCCCCCATAACCCGCCTAGCCGAGGCACGCCGCCTGACGACCCGCAGCCTAGAATGGTCACGGTGAGGGTATCGCTCATGCCCGTGCTTTCCAGAACAGCCGATCAAAGTTTTCAGTCGTTTGCCGCGCAAAATCCGCGTATTCCATGCCAAAGGCTTCGGCCCCGACCTTTGCAGTCAGTGTAGAAAACGCTGGCTCATTGCGCTTGCCACGGTGTGGCGGCGGCGCAAGGTAAGGGCTGTCGGTTTCAACCAAAATCCGGTCAATCGGCGCGGCCGCGAAAATATCGCGCAATTCTTGGCTTTTCGGAAAGGCAGCGATCCCGGACATCGACAAATAAAACCCCAGATCAAGTGCAGCCGTCGCCAATGCGGCAGAGCTAGAAAAACAATGCATCACACATGAATAGGCCCCATTCGCATATTCTTCGGCCAGAATACGCGCCATATCATCGTCAGCGGCGCGCGCATGGATGATCAGCGGCAGTTTGGTTTCGCGCGCCGCCGCGATATGCACACGTAGGCTTTGTTGTTGGATGTCCTTGCTTTCGGCGGTGTAGTGGTAGTCAAGCCCGGTTTCGCCGATGCCTACAAATTTCGGATACTCGGCAAGCGCGACCAATTCATCGACAGTCACCAGTGGCTCTTCGGCAGCGCTCATCGGGTGGGTGCCTGCGGCGTAGAAAACAGGGGCGAATTCTTCGGCAATCGCGCGCACTTGGGGTTCCAACCGAAGGCGCGTACAGATGGTCACCATACGTGTGACCCCCGCATCAAGCGCACGCTGGATCACAGCGGGACGTTCTGCATCAAAATCGGGAAAATCAAGATGGCAATGGCTATCTACGATGGTGGGCTGTGTCATGGATTGGCCTTTAGGCAGCGACGCCAAGCGCCGTTTCTTCGATCTTGAAAATGATATCAAGGATCAGCGCGGCAGGGTCAAGGTTCACCGCGCGCCCATGACGTGATCTGTTAGATAGATCCTGTTGCAACTGTGCCCAATTACGCGCCATCAGGTCATTGGGTGCGATGCGTGCCAGTAGCGCCCCCTCGCCCGGCGCGCCTTCGGTCTTGGGTTGCCCGAGCAGCCCGGCGCGCGCGGCGCGTGACAAAAACAAATCAATCAGGTCCAGCACCATGCCATAGCGCACATCTGCGGCACGCCCGGTGCAGCTATCAGCAAGCTTAAGCGCCATCGATCGGTCAATACGCGGCATGCCGTCAAACAAACGGATCAACTCTGCATAAAGCTGCAAGCCGTCATGGTTCAAAAGGCGGATCGCATCACCCGCGGACCCACTTGCCAAAGCGGCAAGACCGTCAGCATTTTCGGCATCGTGCCCTGCTTGCGTCAGCGCTTTTTGCAAGTCATCGCTGTCCAACGTTTTGCAGCGCAAAACACGGCACCGCGACCTGATCGTTGGCAAAAGACGGGATGGTTGATGAGCGATAAGCATGATCACCGTATTCGCAGGCGGCTCTTCAAGCTCTTTCAAGATCGCATTGGCCGCGTTGCGGTTCAATTCATCGGCCGCATCCACGATGACAACGCGCCGTCCGCCATCTGCTGACGACATCTGGAAAAATGTCTTAAGCTTGCGCACGGCATCAACTGTGATTTCGGCACGCAATTTCTTAGTTTTTTCGTCCCAAGGGCGGCGGATCACGGATAAACGCGGATGTGCGCCCGCCTCCATCAGCCGTGCATCGGGATGTTCAGGATCAACGTCCAGCGTGGGATCGCCAAACAACCCTACCCCTTCGTCAGCCAGCAGAAACGTTGCAATTTTCCACGCCAGCGTCGCTTTACCAACGCCACGCGGCCCCGTGATCAACCAGCCCGAATGCATCCGGCCCGATTGAAACGCATCAAGAAAATCCGCCTCGGCCTGCGCTTGGCCAAACAAATGCCGGGTTTCGCGCGGGTGCGGTGCGCCCTCGATCCGGTCAGGTTCTGGCAGCGTATCGTCGCTCATAGATGGGCCGCGATTTCGCTGGCGATTTGATCAGGCGTGCGATTGCCATCAACTAGCACACAGCGGTCAGGCTGCGAATTTGCCAGCGCGAGAAACCCGTGGCGCAAGGTTTCTTGAAAACCAAGCCCAAAATCTTCAAACCGATCCTCGCCAGATTTACGGGCAAGCCCGCGTTCCAGCGCCGTCGCCGGGTCCATGTCGATAATGAACGTAAGGTCAGGTTCGCGTCCAATCATCAGCCTATGCAGGCTGTCGACCATGGTGCGCAAATCACCACGGGTCGCGCCCTGATACACCCGCGTGCTATCGGCAAAGCGGTCACAGATCACCGTTTTATCTGCCGACAAAGCAGGTTGGATCGTTTTTTCAAGGTGATCCCGGCGCGCGGCCGTAAAAAGCAGGATTTCAGTTTCCGCCGACCAACGATCCGTGTCGCCGGTCAGCAGCAACTGCCGGATTTCTTCGGCGCCGGGGCTGCCGCCGGGCTCTCGTGTGAGGATCACATCGCGTCCTTGCGCACGCAGACGATCAGCAAACAAGCGCGACTGCGTGGATTTGCCAGACCCATCGATCCCTTCAAACGTAATAAACTTAGGCGTCGTCATGCCGCGTCGTCGGCCGCGCCGGGTTGCGGTCCGAACTTTGTCCAAAGCACATGTGCCGCAGTCCGCAACCGTGTCGTGAACCCGCCCGCAGGCACATCCGCATCAGCAACCAAAGGGATACGTTTTTCGGGCAGCCCATCAAGTTGGATCACCAATTCCGCCAGCGGATCGCCTGCCGCGATTGGGGCTTGGATTGGGCCGTTGTAAACGACTTCTGCATCAACGGTGCCTTGGTTCAACACTGGGACCAACATCGACAGATCTTCAGCAACCGTGAGCCCCACAGTGGTCTGCGCGCCCATCCAAACATCTGCGGTTGCAATCCGGTGCCCGGCATCAACGACATCTTTTTGCGCAAACTGACGGTAGGCCCAATTCACAAGACGCTCAGATTCTTCGGCGCGAGCCTGTTCAGTCGGCAACCCCGTAAGCACAAAGATAATCCGGCGGTCACCCTGTTTGGCCGATCCAACAAGCCCATAGCCTGCTTCGGATGTATGGCCTGTCTTTAGCCCATCGGCACCAATACCAAGCGAAAGCACCGGGTTCCGGTTGCGCGAATTGCTAGGTACGCGGCCATCAAATGCAAACTCGCGCTCAGCGAATAGCGGGTAATAGGTTGGGAAATCGCGGATCAGCGCGTCGGCCAGAATGCCCAGATCTTCGACAGACATGCGGTGCCCAGCTGCGGGCCACCCATTTGAATTGGCAAAGGTCGAATTCTCCATGCCCATCTGTTGGGCGCGCTGGGTCATCATCCGGGCAAAGCCTGCCTCGGTTCCGTCGGGCGACAAGGTTTCAGCCAAAACCGCACTTGCGTCATTGCCAGACAGGATGATCACGCCGCGCAAAAGGTCTTCGACACGCACCCGGTCAGTGGTATCCAAAAACATCGACGACCCTGTGTAAGACGCAGCATGAGAAGATACGGGTAGTTCTTCATCAATCGTCAGGCGGCCATCCGCAATCGCCTCAAACGCCATATAGATTGTCATCAGCTTTGACATCGACGCAGGTGGCAAAGGCACGTCTTCGTCTTTGGCCAAAAGCACGGTACCGGTTGTTTGATCGAAAACATAGGCGGCACGCGCAGTCGTTTCAAAAGTCTGCGCAAAGCTCGCTGTGGCACAAAACCAAAGCGCGATCACCACAAAACGAAAATTAGAAAAGGTCATCTGATCTATGCTCCGGGGTTAAGGGCGCTATTGCGCATCCAAGACAAACGCATCAACAAAGCCAAGCGATTTAAGCTGCGCCAGCGTCGCGTCATCTGAAACAGGCCCGGCAACGACACGCCAGACGGTGCGCCCGCCCGCATCTTGAGTTTCAACCGACGATGGGATGCCTGCGCCGCGAATAGCTTGTGCTGCACTATTGGCGTTAGCTTCTACGCTAAAGACCCCGATTTGCGCCAATGGGGCCGTCGCATTTCCGACAACGGCAGGTGTGTCGGCACTATCTGTGGCTTCAGCAGCTTCCACCGCAGCAATTGCAGCGGCAGCGCCCGCGATTGGATCGACCGTCGGGGCATCCACAGCAGGCACATCTACATCCACAGCCGGCACGTCATCCAACGCTGTTGCGGCAACAGTGACCGGGGCGGCAAGGCTTGCGATCACCGCATTGTCTTGCGGATCCTCGGCGATCTCTTCAGGTTCGGCCGGAGCTTCGACTTCTTCGCGGACCAAGGCGACAACACTTAGCTCGGTTGGTGCGCCAGCCAAAAGGCCCAATTCTGCCGCAGCATCAGATGAGACCTGCAACAGCGGGCCCGGGTTTTCACGTTCGCGCCGGAACAAAGCACCAACAACCGACTGGCCGTTTTCGGGGTTGCGAATAATCACACGCTCAGGGTCTTGGACATCAGGATGTGCCACCCAAATGCCTCCAAGCGATGGGCGCCCGTCCCAAAGCCCGCGATCCGTTACTTCAAATATATCGGGGCGTTCGACATCGCGGTCTGTTTGGACTAGCTGCGCAGGGCCTGATTGCGCCGTGCTCTCGGCGCGTGGGGCAAATAAATCCCCGCCGCCATCTTCACAAGCTGCCAGCCCAAATGCAGCAACCATTGCGATCCCAATTGGGGCGCGCCGCCCAGTTCTGAAATATTTACCTGTCATTCTTCGCCCCTATATTCCGCCCCAGCATTTCGCAGGGATCGCGCCGTTTTCCAGCTGCATTCATTCTCTGTGGCCACATGCATAATCCTGTCACCAAAAATGACAAACCCGCCACGCAGCACCTGCTTTCGCGAACGATAACGCCCCGCCGCAGTTTAGGGAAGAGACATCACAAAATTGTCGGCGGAATCCCCCAATGCAAAAAGTTGCTTTTCGAATCATTTCTTTACCGTTAGAGACCGCCCAACGGAGGCTTGGCAGAGTGGTCGAATGCACCGGTCTTGAAAACCGACGAGGGTGAAAGTCCTCACAGGGTTCGAATCCCTGAGCCTCCGCCATCGCCCTTCCGACCTTATAAGCCAATGACTTACGTGATGGTCTTTGCCCTCATTGACCACATTCCTTGATTGCTAAACGACCTACCGGCTGGCGCCGGTGGGATTTTCGATATGCTTTTCCAAGTACTGAAGTACGATGTCTTCGGTGATGGCACCGTTGGTGGTTGAAAAATACCTGCGGCCCCAAAATCGCCTTCCCCAATAGCGCTTCTT
>CALLAF010000059.1 GCA_938002605.1 uncultured Paracoccaceae bacterium
GCTCGCATATTCGCTCTCGTGATCCAAAACCATCCGCACCGCTCTGTTGCGCAGTTCTTCTGGATAACGTGTTCCGTTCGTTGTCTTTCCCATAACCCAGTATCCTTACTTCTGGGTCTCCGGCAAACAAGGGGCGGTTCATCCCGCATTTCGCACAAAAGTAATGACGCGCGGCACATGTATTAAACTGATACAGCGTCAGCGCGTCCTGACCTGCGATAAAACGCAGCCCATCTAGCGCGGCCGTCAGCGCCACCGCCCCGCGCATACTGCAAAACGAACATGTGCATCGGCGCGCACTTGCAAGCCCGCCTTTCAGTGTGACTTGGAACTGTACGGTGCCGCAATGGCAGGCCGCGTCATAGGTTTCTGCGTTACGGGCCATAATTAGTTTCCATTTTTGTGGTTTCGGGTTTCTGACAGCATGCCAAACCATCGCGTATCAAGACAAGTGCCCGATACACCGCTGCCCGGCGGCACGCATAACTGTCATAGATTTGTAATCTCTTACATGTTAAGATTTTCCGAAATCCACTTTCGGGAAAGCTGAATACATGACCAATATCCCAAATGTTTACGCCGCAGAGCCCATTCCAGAATCGGCGATGGCCGAGGTCTCGCGCATTTTGCAATCAGGTGATTTGTTTCGCTATACTTCTGAAAACGCACCCGTTGCGCTGCTAGAGCAAGAGTTCGCGGACCTGCTGGGGGCGAAATATGCGCTGGCTGTTTCGTCTTGTTCAGCGGCTTTGTTTTTATCGCTAAAGGCGCTTGGCCTGCCGCGCGACGCCCGTGTGATGATCCCGGCGTTCACATTTGGCGCGGTGCCTTCGGCAGTCGTGCACGCCGATTGCCAACCTGTTCTTTGTGAATGCGGCGACAATTACCGTATCGATCTTGATGATTTCGCAACCAAACTGCCCGGCGTGGATGCGGTGATCATCAGTCACATGCGCGGCCATACATCTGACATGGATGCAATCATGCAGCTATGCGACGCGGCAGGTATTCCCGTGATCGAAGACGCGGCACATTCGCTTGGCACGACTTGGCACGGTAAAAACATCGGCACGATTGGTAAGATCGGTTGCTTTAGCTTTCAGTCCTACAAACTGCTGAACGCAGGCGAAGGTGGCATCATGATCACCGACGATCCTGACCTGATCGCGCGCGCGGTCATCATGTCGGGCGCCTATGAACATAACTGGAAAAAACACCCGGTCCTGATGGAAAGCTTTGCCAAATGGCAAAACAGGCTGCCGCTTTATAATCAACGTCTAAGCAATATGTCGGCAGCATTGATCCGGCCCCAACTGGCCGAACTTGCGCGCCGCGTCGCGGATGGACGGCGCAATCATGATCACGTCGCAGCGCAGCTAAACGCATCGCCATGGCTGAACGTGCCGGAATGCCTCGCGCCCGAGGTGCGCGCGCCGGATTCCATTCAGTTCAATATCGTCGATATGTCCGACACCCAAGCCGCCGCATTTGTCGATGCAGCCGCCGCCGCAGGAGTTAAAATTCAAGTCTTTGGCCAAAGCACCGATAACGCCCGCGCGTTTTGGAATTGGCAGTTTATCCAAGATACACCAGAACTGCCCCAAACCCGCGCAATGCTGATGAAGGCCTGCGATGTCCGTCTGCCCGCCCGTTTGACGCTGGCCGAATGCGATATCATCGCGCAGATCATCACGCAAGCTGCGGCCGTCGCCATGACGCCTGCCCGCGCCTACGGCTAAAGCAGGCGCATCTCGTCTTGCAGCCAGGGGAAACGCTGCACTGCGGGCTGCACGATCATCTCGTTCACGAGCGGCTTAAGACGTGCAGCCATCGTCTGCGGCATGTCGCCCAAAATATCGCGGCGCGCCGTTAATGAAATCACCCGCGACAGCGGCGCAAATGGCATTGGCAACAGATCAACGGCATCGGCGAACCGCTGCGCGCGTAAACACCCAAGTGGCGTTAGAATGGTCCAGCCTGTCCCTGCCGCAACCATCGCCATAATCGCGTGATAGCTATCAAGTTCAAACCGATGCGTGATCCGCAGGTTTTGCCGCGCAAGGTGCCCCGCAATCATCCGGCCCATATGGTGCCGGGTCGTGTATTGGATCAACTGCATCCGGCGCAATTGACGGGCCACGTCTTCGCCATTGATTGCGCCCTTTGGAGCAGCAACGACAAAAGGCTCTTCGAGCAAGGGGTGGACTTCCATACCTGCACTGGCCTGCCCCATATCCCCCGCCACGATGACATCAATCGCACGGCTATCGAGCAAATCAAACAACCGGTGCGAAGCGCCGGTTTCCAGCAAGAATTGGCAGTTCTTAAGATCGTCGCTCATCGCGGTGAGCAGGCCGGGGGTGACTTCGGCGTCAAAATCTTCGATCATCCCAAGTCGAAACCGGGTCAAGCGACTGAAATCCGCCATGGCCAATTCTGCCTTGGCTTGGTCGGCTTCGTTCAGGATCGTATTTGCGCGGCGCAAAAACATTTCACCAGCGGGGGTCAGCGTGACCGGGCGCGCATTCCGGTTAAGCAGTGTGGTGCCAATCGCCCCTTCAAGGTTGCTCAGCTGCTGGCTTACCGTCGCGGCCGAACTACCCAACCGCCGGGCGGCACCCGAAATAGAGGCTTCCTCGGCAGTGGCGACAAAAACTTCGACCCCCCAAAGTGTGATTTTACCTGTTGTTGTCATCTGATCCTCTTACGCCTTGCAGCTACGCTAGGGGGAAATGCGTTTGGCATCAATGCGGTCATTGTCAGGCGTTTGTGAAAGATAACAGGCGTTCGTCTGGCGCGGTTACTTACCCATTTTGGCAAGCTTTTCTTGCAACGCCGCAAGCTGATCCTTGATTTCGCCAAGGTCGTCATCTTCTTTTTCAGGCACGCTGCTTGTGGGCATAATTCCACCTGTCATCGCCTTAAAAAACGCCGCTTGCTGGGCTTGCATAGCTTCAAATCCGGGCATTGCAGCCATTGGGTTCGCAGCGCCCATGTTATCAAGCGCCTTTGATTGCCCTTCACGTAGCATTTCAAAACTGGCTTGCAAGAAGTCAGGTACAACGGATGCGGCTTGGCTAGTGTAACTGCGAACAAGGTCGGTCAATACGCCAACGGGAAGCACGCTTTCGCCCCGGCTTTCATGCTCAGCAATGATTTGTAGCAAATACTGCCGGGTCAAATCGTCGCCAGATTTCAAATCCACGATCTGCACTTCGCGCCCTTCACGAATGAACAGCGCGATATCTTCCAGCGTCACATAATCGCTTGTCTCGGTATTGTACAAACGACGGCTCGCATAGCGCTTAATAAGAAGCGGTTTATTTGTCTCGGCCACAGCGATCACTCCCGAAATATTGCAGTGCAGAGAAGCCTATGCCGCAACTGCGCAAAAAGAAAGCATTTTAGTATCACCCCACCCAAACCACAAAGAACGGCCCGCATTCCTGCAGGCCGTTCTGTGAAATCATGCCCCTAGGGAGGCAAAGGCAGATTTCGCCGTTATTACTTTTTGGTCGCTTTTTGCGCGGCAGCCGTCACTTCGGATGTCGCTTTCTTTGCAGCGGCGGCCACGTCGTCAGACATGTCTTTGCCAGCAGCAAGAACGAGTTCCATCGTCTGCGTTTGTACTTTTTTCGCGATTTCAGCGAAAGCAGACATGTTTTCAGCAGCGGATTCAGCTGTTGCCGATGCAAAGTCAGTCATTGCTTTAGCGTAATCAGTTGGTTCTGCTTTGGATTTTGACATCGCTTCCATCTTTGCGATGGTGTCTTGTGTCCATTTCGCAGACAGCTCAGCAGATTTGCCAGCAGCTTCCAGTGCAACCGCTGACATTTTTTCAGCAAGTGCAGTTTGGTTCTTGAATTGCTCTTCCATCGCTTTGGTGTCGACGGGGAACGCATCTGCGACGTCTTTGAAGATCGCAGTGAAGTCTTGTGTTTTCGCAGCCATGGTATCAGCCTTTCGGGTGAGGCGAGGATCGTTCCCCGCTGTGAATTTCTGACACCAATATGTATGCTGCGACGCAGCATTTCAAGTTTTTTCTGCACTGCAGCATATAATATTTTCGCGCTCGCAGAAAACGCAACGCAATTGGCTACTTAGCGAGAACGTATGTACCCGGCGCCGCTGCCAGAACCGGATATCCATCACCCCCCGGTTGTCGCGCATCGACTTTTTTGCCCGACTTTTTCGCAAGCCATGATTCCCATCGCGGCCACCAAGACCCATCGTGCTTATCTGCAGTTTCATACCAGTCATCTGCGGTCAGCCCGTTTTCTGGGTTCGTGTAATGCCCGTATTTCTTCTTGGATGGCGGGTTAATGATCCCAGCGACATGCCCTGATTCAGATAAAATAAATGTCTTATCCTTAGATCCCATTTTCTGAATTCCGGTGTAGCTGCTTTTCCAAGCGGCGATATGATCCGTCTCGCATGCAATCGCACAAAGCGGCACCGTCACATCTTTAAGCTGTATCGTTTCGCCACACACCGCAAAGCCTTCGTTGGCAAGACGGTCGCTCTGACAAAGCCCACGCAGGTAATCCACGGCCATCGATGCAGGAAGGTTTGTTCCGTCCCCATTCCAATATAGCAGGTCAAAGGCTGGCGGGGCTTTCCCCATCATATAGCTTTTGATCGCAGGCCCATAGATCAGGTCATTTGCGCGCAAGTAAGAAAACGTGCGTGACATATAAAATGAGTCAAGGATGCCGCTTTCCATAGCTTCGGCCTCGATCCCATCAACAAAATCATCGTTCAAGAACACGCCGACTTCGCCCCTGTCCGAAAAATCAGTCAAGGTTGTAAAAAACGTCGCGCTGTTCACGGACGTATCTTTGCGTTTTTTCATCACGCCTAGCGCAAGAGACAGCGTAGTACCCGCAATGCAGTAGCCCACGGCGTTTATTTTTTTTACCCCGCAGATGTCCTTGACCGCGCCGATCGCCGCCAAATATCCTTCTTCGATGTAGTCAGTCATCGTCGTGCCGCTGAAACTCGCGTCTGGGTTCACCCATGAAACAACGAACACCGTGTGCCCCTGATCGACCGCCCATTTGATCAAACTGTTTTGCGGCTTAAGGTCCAAGATATAGAATTTGTTGATCCATGGCGGAAAGATAATCAATGGTGTCGTGTGCACCTTTTTGGTTGTCGGCGCGTATTGGATCAATTCAAACAGCCGGTTCCGAAACACGACCGACCCCGGTGTCGTCGCAAGGTTTTCGCCCAGTTTGAATGCCGATTTATCGGCCAATGTAACGACAAGATCGCCATTGTTCGCTTCTAGGTCCGCAATCATATTTTCCAACCCGGCAATGAGGCTTTCACCTTCGGTTTCGGCGGCCAGCGCAAGCGCCTCTGGGTTGGTTGCCAAAAAGTTAGTCGGGCAGGCCATATCCATGATCTGCCGGCTAAAATAGCGCAATCTATTCTTTTCATCCGGATCAAGCACATCAATATCTTCGACTGCTTGTCGCATGGCGGCAGCGTTCATCAGGTACTGTTGCTTGATAAAATTGAAATAGGGGTTTGCGTCCCACATTTCATTCGCAAACCGTCGATCTTTTGGGGTGTCGTCTGAGGCCGGCTCAAGTTTGCCTTGCGCCAATAGATGCTGCGCCTCGACAAAATGTTTGACAGATTTTCCCCAGAATTCGACTTGGTGCTCGACCAATTTGGCCGGATTTTGCATCATTTCGGCGAAATAACCGGTCGCCGCCTTTGTATAAAGCTCTTGGCTTGGCGCTTGCAGCGCAGGCGGCACGACCCGCCCTTGCCCCATAGCCTTTAAGAGACGTTGTGTCAGCGTTTCGATCTTTGCAATATTGGCTTCGAGCTTTGTAAAGTTCTTATCAGTGGCAGCATCCGGGTCTAAATCGTTTGTTGTCATATTAACGTTCCTATGCTTATGCTGCAGGTGCAGCATGACCTGCGCGCCAAATCTGGAGATGTTACAATGAAGTATATGATGACCTATGACCTGATGGAAAGTGCGCGTAACACAAACCAATGGCTTGGGGCCACAGCGCGCGCATTTGCCTCATATCCAATGATGTCACTCGCCGCGAACCCTGCTGTCGATATGTTGATGGCATGGGGCGAGGTGACAGAACGCACATTCGCTCGCATGGTTGTCAAACCTGATTGGAACCTCCCGCCGGTTACCTGCGATAAAGGCAAGGACCATCCTGTTGTCATCGAGACGGTTCTTGAACGCCCCTTTGGCGATCTGATCCATTTCACCATTCCCGGCCGCGCCCCTAGCAAGCGCCGTGTCTTGGTTGTCGCGCCGATGTCCGGCCACTACGCCACATTGCTGCGCAAGACTGTCATCAGCCTGCTGCCCGATGCGGACGTCTATATCACGGATTGGCACAACGCCCGCGACATTCCTGTCAGCGAAGGCAAGTTCGACGTCGAAGACTACACCCTATACCTTGTCGATTTCATGCGCGAACTAGGGTCCGACATTCACGTCATGGCGATTTGTCAGCCCGTGCCTTTGGCGCTCGCCGCGACGGCCTATCTAGCCGAAGACGACCCTAAAGCACAGCCGCGGTCACTGACATTGGTCGGTGGCCCCGTCGACCCAGAAGCGAACCACACCGAAGTCACCGATTTCGGCCGCTCGGTCACGATGGGTCAGCTTGAACAGACCATGATCCAACGCGTTGGTTTCAAATATGCAGGGGTCGGCCGCACCGTTTATCCGGGGCTGCTGCAACTGGCGTCATTTATTTCGATGAACGGCGAAACCCACGCCAATGCGTTTCGCGATCAGATCATTCGGGCCGCCAAAGGCGAAGCAAGCGAACACGACAAACACAACGTGTTCTACGATGAATACCTTGCTGTGATGGATATGACCGCCGAGTTTTATCTATCAACTGTAGAACGGATCTTTAAAAACCGCGATATCGCCCGCAATGACTTTACCGTTGCCGGTCGCAAGGTTGATATGGGCAAAATCACGACGGTTGCTGTTAAGATCGTTGAAGGTGAAAAGGACGATATTTCGGCCCCTGGTCAATGTCTTGCTGCGCTGGATTTGCTGACCAACCTACCCGATAGCAAGAAGGCGTCGCACCTTGAACCGGGCGCCGGGCACTATGGTATTTTTGCGGGCAGCAGCTGGCGCAACAACATTCGCCCGCTTGTTTTGGAGTTTATTGATGCCAATTCCAGCCGCCCCAAAAAAGCGGCAAAACCCGCCAATAAAAACGCTGCAGCCTAGTTGCGCAGCATCAGCGGCCTGCGCATCCACGCGCTCAGCGCTGCTGTCACGCTTTCCGGCGCCTCGATGGTTGGTAGATACCCGGCGTCTTCGATGACCTCAATATCACAGTAGGGGATCAGTTCTGCCATCGTTTCATGGCGCTTGACAGGGTAATGCCCGTCATGGCGGCCGCAAATCACCAGTGCGGGCTGGGCGATCTTGCGCAGTTCAGACTGGAGATCCTTGCGCCGCTGTAGTGCGCGCGCTTGTTTCACATAGACTTCGGGCCCAAGCGCGTTCCCCATCACCGTCAGTAGCCGGACAAAGGCCGCCTTATCGACATTGGGCGACATCCATGTGGAATGGATTTCATGCTGAAGCACATCAGCCCATCGACCTGCACGCGCAGCAATAATCTGTGGCTCGCGTAAGGAAGCCGTTTGCGGTGTCTCGGCCAGTGGGCTTGTGCTGATCAGTGCGATCCGGGTAACCCGTTCAGGGGCGCGACGCAAGATTTCCATCGCGACCATGCCCCCCATACCCATGCCAGCCAAGGCAAATTTAGACGGTGCCCAGCTCAGAATTTGCGACGCAATTTCTTCCATCCGCTCGCCCTTGGTAGTGGGTGCAAACATCACAGCATGCTCGGACCCAAGCGCACGTATCTGTGGTTCAAAGATGCGCGCGTCGCACAGCATTGGCGGAATCATCACCAGCGTTTCACTTGGCATTTAAGCGTTGACCTGTCTGCATGCCCAATCCTTTAGGCTATTGTTTTGTCAACTTTGACGCGGTCATTCCCGTCTGGCAACCTTATTGCGCGGCTAGAGCCCTTGAAGCCAAGCTGAAATCCGCTTGGCAAGCGGTGCGGTTTGGTTCGGACTAAATACATCGCCCGCCATGACATGACCGTTTGCGTCGTCCCCCGGGCCGGGTGTTACGATGTGTTCTGTTGTTTTTGCGCCCCAGCGCGCCATTGTTTTGCGCGTCAGCTTAGGGGACACGACGCCGTCGTCTTCATTCATCACAAACAGTCCCGGTGTGTCGATCTGCGACAGGTCCGCTTGCGCCGCTGCGCGCACGGCATCTGCCATCGGATACAGTGCCTCGGTCGGGTAGCTGGTTGTCCAAAAGGCACTGTGGCCTTCGTTGATCGGTGTGAACTTGCGGGTCTTGCCGACGATATAGCGCCCCCAGTGGCGCACGCCCGGCAAATCCAACAATGTCTGCGCGATCCGGCTTCGCAGCCCAAAATTGGGCGAAATGAAAACTGCAGCCTTCGCCTGTGCACCATTAGCGAGCGCCAATGTCGCCAATGTGCATCCCGTCGAGCACCCCATCAAAATAACTTCATCTCCGATGGTCTGTGCGCGTTCCACGGCTAAGGCCACGTCACGGGTCCAATCGGCAAGGGTTGCGGCCCCCATCGCGGCGCCATCCTGGCCATGCCCTGTGAGCCGCGCAAATAATATATTCGCCCCCAATTCCTGCGCGACAAGATCGGGCAAGGGGCGCAACTCTGCCGGAGAGGCTGAAAATCCGTGAATATTCAGGATCACAAGCGGCGTTTTGACGGCAGGCTGATCCGCCCAAACCACGCGTGCTTCGCAGCCTGGGCGTAGGTTGGACACGCGGGCCTCTGCATCGGCAAGTTCATTTTCAATTGTTGCGATATCCATCTGCGCGCCCTCAGTCATCGCCGCCAGCTTTCAATACTTCTGAAACAGCGTCCCCGATAAGCGCTAAACAGGTATCGTCTGAAAACCGGTGATCCGCCCCATCCACAAGGGTCAACCGCATGTCAGGCCCCTGCGCGTGATCCAACAGCCGCAGCGCCACGGTCATATCGACATCGGCATCAGCCGTCCCTTGCAAAAACCGCACTGGGAACGGCAAAGATAGCGGTGTGCGCAACACCAATCGGTTCCGCCCTTCTTCGATCAACCGCTTTGTGATGATATAGGGTTCGCCGTATTCAGAAGGCAGCGCCACCTGCCCTGTCATCAATTCCGCCTTTTGCGCGTCAGAAAACCCGCCCCACATGCTATCTTCGGTAAAATCTGGTGCGGCCGCAATGGTGACCAACCCAGCGATCCGTTCGGGCATTGCCCGCGCGACCTGTAGTGAAATCCAGCCGCCCATTGATGACCCCACCAGCACGAGCGGGCCGTCTATCAATGTCAGCGCCGCACAAGCGTCTTCGAACCAATCGCCGATGGCCCCATCGGTGAAGTCCCCACTGCTTTCGCCATGGCCGGAATAGTCGAACCGCAGGAATGCGCGCCCTTGGTCACGTGCCCAATTTTCGAGATAAACCGCCTTTGTGCCTCCCATGTCGGACTTGAATCCGCCAAGAAAGACCACCGTAGGACCGGTGCCTTGGGTCAGATGATAAGCAATTTGACGCCCTTGAGGCGTGACAAAGGACGGGGTGTTTGTGCGATCATTCATGCCACGACAGCATCATAAGCCACGCCGCTCTGCAAGCACAATTAGGTTACCCTATTGTCACGTGACAATAAAGTAACCTATAAGCGATTCTATGGACAAGATATTCAAAGCCCTCAACGACCCAACGCGCCGCGCATTGCTTGATAGCTTGCGCCGCCAAGACGGCCAAAGCCTGAGCGACCTCGAGCAAGACCTGAGCCTGAGCCGTTTTGGCGTGATGAAACACCTGAAACTGCTGGAAGAGGCCGGGCTAATCGTCACGCGCAAACAAGGTCGGTTCAAATACCACTATTTAAACGCCCTGCCCTTGCAGGAACTGATGGACCGTTGGGTTGCGCCGTTTTTGCAACCTCAGGCACGGCACCTTTCTGAACTTAAACAAAAACTTGAAAGAGATACGAAAATGGGAAAACCTGATTTTGTCATGCAGACTTTCATTCGCTGCACGCAAGACGCGCTTTGGTCCGCGCTGACCGAAGCCGATCAAATGGCCGCATATCATTTTGCCTGCAACGCTGTGCAAGGCAACGCGCAGGTGGGCCAGCCTACCGCGTTTATTCTGCCCAATGGTGATGCAATGCTGCGGCAAGTGACCACCACGCTTGACCCAAAATCGCGGATCGCGATGACGTTTGAACCTTTGTTCATGGGGCCCGACACCCCATCAAGCCACATGGTCTATCTCATCGAAGATCAGGGCGGCCAGTGCAAACTGACGATTGAACATTACGATATCGCCCCCGGCCAAGAAGGGTTTGGCGAAGGCTGGGCACGTCTTGCTGCCTCTCTCAAATCATACCTTGAAACCGGCACCGCGTTAAAAGCCGCAATGTAACAAAGGACACGACAATGACCGACAAACCAAAATTCATGATGCAAACCTACATTCGCTGCACCCAAGACGCATTGTGGGATGCGCTGACAAACCCAGATATGTTTCAGCACTATGACTTTCTACAACAAACCGCCAAACGCGAAGACGACAAAGTCACCTATATGATGCCTGACGGCGCTGTCACGCTTTATGCCCGCGATCTAGAGGTGACACCAAAGACAAAACTGGTCACGACGTTTGAACCCACTTGGGAACCGGACGCTACACCGTCAAAAATTACTTACGAAATTGCCGTCGAGGGCGATTTTTGTTGCCTGACCATATTACACGAAGACCTCAACAACGATCCGTCAGACGGTACAGGTGATGGTTGGGTCCGCAGCATCGCTGGGCTTAAAACTTGGCTCGAAACAGGTGAACCCGCGCATTTTGGCGGCGCATACCTGATGGAAGGCGTGTAATATTGGCTGGAAGGATTGGTTTGCCGCCCTAACCTATGGCACGGCGAACGCTTTCTCTTGCCAGTGCAATGCAGTTTACGGGATCGGCTGTCAGGCATTGCTTGACAGCCGATTTCATTGGCTCCATTTAGCGTCATACACATAACCCGCAACCGGGCGTTCCGTGGGCGCCAAACTGACGAGGAGCCCAACAGATGGCCCAAATCTCCCTTACTTTTCCTGATGGCAATAGCCGTGAATATGAGGCTGGCATCACCGCCGCTGAAGTCGCCGCTGACATCTCATCAAGCCTACGCAAAAAAGCGATCTCTGCCACGGTCAATGACCAGCATTGGGATTTGCAATGGCCGATTGATACAGACAGCCGTATCGCGATCAACACAATGAAAGACCTCGAGCCTGCGCTTGAACTTGTCCGTCACGATCTGGCGCATATCATGGCCCGCGCTGTGCAAGAGCTTTGGCCGAACGTCCAAGTGACAATTGGGCCGGTAATCAAAGACGGTTGGTATTACGACTTTGACCGCAAAGAACCGTTTACCCCCGAAGATCTGGCCACCATCGAAAAGAAGATGAAGGAAATCATCAACAAACGCGATGAGGTCCGCACTGAAATCTGGGAACGCCCCAAGGCCATCGCCTATTACGAAGAACGCGGCGAACCCTATAAGGTCGAGCTGATCGAAAGCATTCCGGGGAACGAGCCGCTGCGCATGTATTGGCACGGCGATTGGCAAGACCTGTGCCGTGGTCCGCATTTGCAGCATACCGGCCAAGTCCCTGCCGACGGGTTCAAACTTTTGTCCATCGCGGGTGCCTATTGGCGCGGCGACAGCGACCGCCCAATGTTGCAGCGTATTTACGGGACAGCCTTTACCAACAAAGAAGGGCTCAAAGCCCATCTGCATATGTTGGAAGAAGCCGCCAAACGTGACCACCGCAAGCTGGGCCGCGAAATGGACCTGTTCCACATGCAAGAAGAAGCCCCCGGTCAGGTGTTCTGGCACGCCAATGGCTGGACCATCTACACCCAATTGCAAGACTACATGCGCCGCAAACAGCGCGCAGATGGCTATGTCGAGGTGAACACACCGCAGGTGGTGAACCGCAAGCTCTGGGAAGAATCCGGTCACTGGGACAAATACCAAGAGAACATGTTCATCGTCGAAGTTGACGAAGATCATGCCCGCGAAAAGACAGTCAATGCGCTGAAACCGATGAACTGCCCTTGTCACGTACAGATCTTCAACACTGGTATGAAATCCTACCGCGACTTGCCGCTGCGCATTGCTGAATTTGGCGCTTGTAACCGCTATGAGCCTTCAGGCGCGTTGCACGGGATCATGCGCGTGCGCGGATTTACCCAAGATGACGGCCATATCTTTTGTACAATGGATCAAATTGAGGCCGAGACAAAAAAGTTCATCTCGTTTCTCGCCGAAGTCTACGCCGATCTAGGGTTTGAGAACTGGTCTGTGAAACTTTCGACCCGGCCTGAAAAACGGATCGGAAGCGATGAGACTTGGGATATTCTTGAGAAATCATTGGGCGAGGCCTGCAACGCGGCGGGCTATGAATATGAATTGCTGCCGGGCGAAGGCGCATTCTATGGGCCAAAGCTCGAATTCACGCTGACAGATGCAATCGGCCGGACTTGGCAATGTGGGACCCTTCAGGTTGACACAAATATGCCTGAGCGTTTGGGAAGCACCTATGTCGGAGCAGATGGTGAAAAACACACTCCAGTCATGCTTCACCGCGCAACACTGGGGTCGTTTGAACGGTTCATCGGTATCTTAATCGAAGAACATGCCGGCAAACTGCCATTCTGGCTCGCGCCGCGCCAAGTTGTCGTGGCTTCGATCATTTCGGATGCAAATGACTATGCCGAAGAGGTCGCTGCCGCCCTACGTGCCGCTGGTGTGCGCGCCGAGGTCGATACCCGCAATGAGAAGATCAATTATAAAGTCCGCGAACACTCTGTCGGTAAGGTTCCTGTGATCTTGGCGCTCGGCGCACGCGAGGTCGAAGAGAAAACAGTCACTGTGCGTCGGCTGGGTGAAAACCGAACTTCTGTAACATCTCTGGATGAGATCGTTAGCGAGCTGAAAAAAGCAGCCACTGCGCCCGATCTTTTGTAACATTCGAGCGTGATAATCTGTAACAAACCCGTCGATCCCCGTGATCGGCGGGTTTTATTTTTGCCAATTGAGACAGCAACAGACCGTAAATTCAGGCGCGAAAGCGTGCATACAAAGGATCACGGCAGCGTGATGCACGGCTCTGTGAATGGAATCGTAACATTTTTAACGGCTAGTCTTTGGATATCGCCGCTGAGTGGCGGTGTACGAAATTTGATCCAAAACAAAGGAACGTCTTATGTCCAACACAACAAAAACAATCGTCCTCGCTTCTGCTGTCGCAACAGCTATTGCTGGTATGGCAACAACTGCCCACGCTGCTGATGAAAAATGCTATGGCGTTTCACTGGCAGGCGAAAACGACTGTGCAGCTGGCCCAGGTACATCATGTGCAGGTACTTCATCTGTAGATTACCAAGGCAACGCATGGACACTTGTTCCAGAAGGCACATGCGCTTCAATCGAACTGCCAGACATGGCAGACGGCTCAGCTCGCATGGGTTCACTCGAAGCACTTGAGCGCGACATCCCTGCATAAGCGCTAAGAACGACGGTAGGGTGGATCAAGATCCACCCTACACCCCCATTTCAGGAGCCTGCGATGTTTGACCAATACCACGATGCCCCGCTACCCGCCCTGCCTGGCGTTGGCTACAAACCGCAGCACTACGCCGACATTATCAAAGATCCTGATCCAGTAGGTTGGCTTGAAATCCACGCTGAAAACTACATGGGCGATGGCGGCCGCCCGATCGCGCAATTGCGCCACCTTGCCGAACGCTTTCCGATTTCGGTTCATGGCGTTGGCCTTTCTATCGGATCAGAGGGCGATCTAGACCCAGATCATCTCTCCCGGTTGAAGCACCTTGTCGACTGGCTCAACCCAGCCAGTTTTTCTGAACATCTTGCATGGTCCACGCATGACAGCCACTTTTTGAACGATCTATTGCCGCTGCCCTATACAGAGGCCACACTTGCAAAGGTCGCCAGCCATATTTCCCAAGTCCAAGACACCCTTGGCCGCCAAATGCTGCTTGAAAATCCGTCAAGCTATCTGGCCTTTGCTGAATCCACCTATTCTGAACCTGATTTCTTGCGCGAAATTGTCAAACGTACTGGCTGCGGGTTGTTATTGGATGTGAACAACGTCTTTGTCAGCGCGACCAACCTTAAGACATCTCCGCAAGCCTATATTGACGCTTTCCCCGTCGACGCCGTTGGTGAAATTCACCTCGGTGGACACGATGAAGATGAAGACGAAACAGGCGCCCCCCTGCTGATCGATAGCCACGGTAAAGCGGTCGTGGATCCGGTCTGGGCGCTATTGGATTATACCCTTGTGCGCACCGGGCCAAAACCGCTGTTGATCGAATGGGACAACGATGTCCCTGAATGGGGCATGCTTGCGGATGAAGCAACGCGTGCAGCGCGCGCGCTGTCTGGTATCCCGGCATGAATGTATCCCAAGAAGCATTTCGGGCCGGGATATTGGATCCCGATCGCCCTGCCCCTACTGGCCTGTGTAACCCGGACGGCGCGCAAGCGACCAAACGCTTTGACGTCTACCGCAACAACGTTGCCGTCAGCCTGTCTGACGCGCTTGAGGCCGCGTTTCCGGTGATCCGCAAGCTTGTCGGCGATCAGTTCTTTCGTGCGATGGCAGGTGTCTATCTGCGCAAACACCCACCCAAATCCCCGCTAATGATGTTTTATGGCGAAGCGATGCCGCAATTCCTGCGCCGCTTTGCCCCCGCGCAAAGCCTGCCATACCTGCCTGATATCGCGAAATTAGAACTGGCCATGCGCCGCGCCTATCACGCCGCAGATGCGCAAACGCTTGACCCACAAGTACTTGGCGCGCTGGCACCTGATGCGCTTCTTGCATCGCGGCTAAAGCTCGCGCCTGCCGCACAGGTTTTGAAATCGGAGTTCCCGATCCACGCGATCTATCTGGCCAATACGGCACCTGACGCCCCCAAGCCCGTGATGCAGCCCGAATGCGTGTTGATCACCCGTGCGGGATTTGACCCACAGATCCACCTGATCGACGCTGCTGCCGCCAAATGTGTCGACGCGCTCATTGATGGATCGCCCTTGGCTGACACGCTCGCCGACGAAACACTCGATTTGGGCGCAACCCTTGCGCTTTTACTCGGCCAATCGGCCGTGATTGATATCTATTGAAAGGTACCTCCATGTTATTGCCCGCAATTTTCGACCGGATCGCGTTGAAGTTAAGCCAATTTGGCGATCAGTTGCTCCCATTTCTCGCTCGTCTCGTGTTTGCTGGGGTCTTGCTTGGCTATTTTTGGAAATCAGGCACCACGAAGCTAGGTGACGGGATATTTGGAATTTTCAGCCCATCGTCCGGCGGCTACGTCCAAATCTTTCCGCGCGCGATGGAGGCTGCGGGCTATGACACCTCGCAGCTTTCATTCTTTCACTGGGCGGTGGTTTTTGCAGGGACGGTTGCAGAATTTGTTCTGCCGCTGCTGATCGTGATTGGCTTGCTGACCCGCCTGGCAGCTTTTGGCATGATCGGATTTGTCATCGTGCAATCGCTGACCGATCTTTACGGCCACGGCGGGATCGCCCACGAAGGCACGCTTGGCGCGTGGTTCGACCGGGTTCCCGATGCGTTGATCTTGGACCAACGCGCGTTTTGGGTGCTATGCCTGATGATCTTGGTGGTCAAAGGGGCCGGCGCGATTTCCGCCGACCGCCTGCTTTTCAAAAATGCGCCTTAGGCTCGTCTGGCTTGCCTGCGGCGACGGCTAATATCCCGCCAAGCCCAGCAAAGCCGATGGGGAACATCGTCGCCACGTTGAACCCAAAAGCGGCATAAAAACAAAGCGCTGATAGGATCATCAGCCCACCGCCCCAAAGCGCGCGCGCCTTGGCCATTGCCCCTCCTGCGATGGCCAATAGTGGCGCCATGAAACTGGCAAAGCGAATGAAACTTGGGTTCTCAAACGCGCCAAAGACATCGCTGACCTCTGAATGGCGTTCGGTCAGCTCAGCATAACCGTAGCCAAACAGCCCAACAAAAATGCCCATAAGACCTGCGATCAGACCAAGGGTAAGTGCGGCATTGCGCATGAAAATCTCCTATTGTTTGAGGGCTACATAGGCATCAATTGGTTAGCCGCCAAGGTGCATCGCCTGCGCGTCAGCTTTCCAACCGATGCTCCACTGACCATCCGCTTCGATCACAGGCCGTTTCATCAGTGTCGGGTGGGCTGCAAGCAAAGCGGCGGGATCGCCCGCCTTTTCGTCATCTGAAAGCCCCCGCCAGGTGGTTGAGGCGCGGTTAATCGCCTTATCCCCGAACTGTGCAACGATTTGCGCGCGGTCCGCGTCGGATACACCGTCAGCGCGAACGTCAATCACCTGCGGTTCAATCCCGGCGGCTTGCAATGCCTTGAGCGCCTTGCGGCATGTATCACATGAATTTAGACCAAAAAACCGCATTGTGCCTGTCCTTATAGCACCGAAAGGGCGCGTTTTCATAAAGAGGCATAAAACAGTTCCGATCGCGCGACAATATTAGGCTGCGATCTTTTGGGTGATCACCAAATTTGGGGTTTCGTCGCTCGCAAGCTGATCACAAGTCTGGGCCAAACGATCAAGCAAATCCGCGCGGATCGGTGAAAATACCGTATTCGGTTTGGCGCATGATTTACGTAGTTTGCTTTGTTTTTTACTCATGACGATACCTGATTATTCAACAAGAAACCTAAGAATAGTTATTGATCAAGAGATACCATAAATCCGCAACTACGGCGATGAAAACTGACGCAAATCCGTTACGTGACGCTAGGTCATAACCCTTATAAATAAGGTTAACACACCACCCTACAACCGCTGATTTCGCTCAACCTGTCCTTTAGGTCAGGGTACAGCGAATCATGTCAAAGCCACGTCGTGCGTGCATCTTCGTCCCAGCCGAGCGTGTATTTGGTGCCGTCGGTGATGATCGGGCGGGTCATGAGCGCGGGTTGCGCGGCAAGCTGATCCTCGGCCTCGCTTTCGCGCAGCCACGCGTTGAGATTGCGGTAGGTTTGGGATTTGCGATCCACCAGATTATCGCCAAATTCAGCGATCAGCGGCGCCCATTCGGTTTCCGACAACGGGTCCGCCCGCACATCACGAAACGTCACATCATGCCCCGCGTCATCCAGCGCGCGCAGCGCTTTTTTGCAGTCAGAACAGGTGGGCAGGCCGTAGAGGATCATGAGGTAGCCTTGCAAAAATTTGCGCCCCGGCCCGAATAAATTCGAGCCGGATAGAAATCAAAAACCGTATCGCACGCCAACCATAAGGTCATGGCTTTCGATTGGGCTGAATATTTGATCAGCATCGCCGATGGCATCATTATACCCGTCAAACTCAGTCTCTTTGAGGTACAAATATGTGTAGTCAGCGAATACGTTCATCCCGTTTTCGAGTTCACGTTCGACACCAAGCCGTAACTGTGCAGCAGGCGCAACAGATGTACCCTCGCTTAACTGGAACCCCGATTGACGCCGAATATTAACCTCGGTCTTTGCAACTCCAATCCCAGCGCCTGCATAAATGGAATAACCTGGCACAGAAATGTCAAAGTCATATAGACCATTTAGCATCAACGAGAGGGTCTTTGCATCGCCCTCAGAATCGAACGGTAAAGCCGAGAAAGTATATTCGTCGGAAATTGGTAGCGCGTGATATCCAAGCTCAACCTCCGCCCGGACGTTTGTCAAAACGCCGTAACCAACACCGATACGCGCGACAGCACCGGAATCAAAAGTCCCCGAAGTTGGGTTAAGGTCACCTAAAGGACCTCCCCAATTACCTTCGAAGCTACCATCAATCGATGCGCCAAGCGCACCCGCAACATAAAAATTGTTATCTTGCGCTGCTGCGGTCTGTGCCAGAAGACAAGCCACCAAAGTCGCTGCATTTGCTATCACCAATTTCTTTATCATTGCTAAACCTTTTAGGAAAACGAATTTACAAAAAATTGTACTATCATTAAAAACCTTCAATCTGTTCAGAGCTTGATAGATTCATATTCCTACCTGTGTTGCACATGAGCACCCATCTTTCGGTAAGTATGGACAAATTTGATCAAACGGTTTCTCAGCTCCCTCAAATTGGTCAAGCCGTGCGGCTACTTTTAGCATACCGTTTCACCGCTTTCATGTCTTATTTTAAAAGCCACTTATACATAAAGTATTGCGACATAATAACTTGCACTAATAAAATAACTTGCACTAATAAACTGATAGGGAAAGCCGTTAAAATCCGCTTTCGCTCCCTAGCTGTTCTGATGAAGCAAAAGAACCTGCCATACTACTTTTCCGCTACAGTCATTTCACTACGCCTATCGCACGGCGAACATACATTTGTAGAATTGCTAGCGAAACTTAGCGCTTTCACCCAATAATCCCTTCAAACTCCCGCCATTCGCCCTTGGACATCCCAGATGTCTCTTGCGTGACTTTTTCACCTTTAAGCATACGGCGGACGCAGTCAATCGCCTTACCCGATAGGTTGGCACCGCCCATGCGGTAGTCTTCGAACGCGCCGTAGGCGGCGGGGACCCAGTCGGAGACGACTTTGCAGATTGCGTCGGCGTAGACCCGGATTTCGTATTGGGCGTGGGCGTCGGCACGTAGCCGCAGGAAGTGGAACAGGTTGTGCAGATCAACCTTCCAGTACCATTGCGTATAGATATTGGCGGGCAGGTTCATGCGGGCAAGCTCGCGGGCTAGCCCTTGCTGTCCTTCTTGGTCGATCATTTCCGCATAGTGATCATAGCAGCGCGCCGCGTCCCCCTTGAGGTATTCCAGCACGCGTGCGGCTTCTTCGCCGGTCAGCGCTTCGCCCCTGCCCTGATTATTGATCACGGATTGCGCGGCCAGATTACCCGCCTCGGGGATATAGAATTCGCGGTCAAGAATCGAATAGCGCGCAGAGTATTCGTTTACATTCGCCGTCCGGTGCCGGATCCATTGGCGGGCTACAAAGACGGGCAATTTGACGTGCAGCTTGATTTCGCACATTTCAAACGGGGTCGAATGCCAGTGCCGCATGAGGTAACGGATCAGCCCGGCATCGCTTTGCACGGATTTCGTGCCTTTCCCGTAAGACACCCGCGCCGCCTGACAAATCGCCGCATCATCGCCCATATAGTCGATCACCCGGATAAATCCGTGATCCAGCACTTCGTGCGCGTTGTAAAGATGCGCCTCCATCCCTTCGGATACCGCACGCAAGGTTGGTTGGGCTGTTGCGCGCAAGGCGTCGATTTCGGCCTGTTGTTCGGGGCTTATGGGCATCTTAATCTCCGGCAGATAGATTCGGTTTGGGTCACTATAGTGTGTGAAATCATTTCAGACACCCAAGATAGGCTGGCCCCTCGCCCCAAAGCGTGACATTGTGCCCCAAAACCGACGTACCTAAGGATCAAACGATGCAACTGCGCGTGATTGCCGTAATGGCCTGCCTTGCCACTGCGCCGGTGTTGGCCCAATCAACCATTGATATTCCCAATGCCCAAGCCCGCGTGATTGCGACCCGCGCCGCGCAGGCTGGTGATTTCGCATTGGCAATCGAGATTGCGCAGCAATTACTTGCCCAAGATCCTGATGATCGGACCGCGTTGATTGTGATGGCCGCCGCCGCGCCGCAGGTCGGGGATTTTGATGCCGGGCAGCGTGCGGGTGCGCGGGCTTGGCGTGTGTCGCAAACAGATGTTCAAAAATACGAGGCGGCCCGCCTGACCGCATTGGCTGCCGCAAATGCAGAACGGTTTACGCTCTCAACCATTTGGCTGCGGCGCGCATTGACTGTTGCCCCCAACGATACCGAATTTGAGCGCACCATATCCGATGCACGCGCGATATCGCGCCGCAACCCGTGGTCAACGTCACTGGGGTTTTCGATCGTGCCATCCAACAATGTGAATGGCGGCGCAGAGGATGCGACCCTGACCGCGCCGGGTAATCCGGATGGGGTCTTGTCGGATGATGCGCTTGCTTTGGCCGGGGTCCGTGCAAGTTTGAATTTCCAAACTCGTTACCGTCTGCACGCAAATGAAAACAGCCGCACGGTGATCAGTTTACAATATAGCGGCGCGCGTGTGCGGTTGCAGGCTGACGCCCCGCTACCGGATGCCGCATTTGCCACCGACACCACAATTATCGGCTTGTCGCATGAACGCGCTTTGCCCAAGGGCACGGTCAGTTTCAGCGCCGCTGCGGGAGCTTCAAACTATGCGCAATCCAGTGCGGGCACCCAAGAGGTTGATTTTCAAAAATACGATATTGCGCGGCTTGCGGCGACCTACCGTTACCCGATGGGCAACAGATCTGAAATTGGGGCTGGTTTGCAATCTGAACGGTTAACCTATCTGTCTGCCGCGATTGGTGTGGTTGATCGGAACAGCGTCAACGCATCCTTTGCCCAGCGCCTTGAAAACGGGGACAGTTGGCGCGCCGCGATCAGCTATACTGAAAGCGACAGCAAAGCGGCAAACTATCTGTCCGAGACTGTGACCCTTCAGGGCAACTACAATTGGCGCGAGCCTTTTGGCCCTATCACGCTTGGCGTTGGGGCGGGTGTCACTTGGGCTGATTATCCCGCATATCGATTGCTTTTGCCTGTTACAGGTGGTCGGCAGGACACAACGTTGTTTTACACCATCAATATGCAGTTCGCCGATTTATCATACGCAGGGTTTACCCCCGGCGTTACCGTCAACCACAGTTTTTCAGACAGCAATGTCAGCAGATTTACACGCGACACGCTCGCGGTTGGCTTCACCTTGACCTCGCAATTTTAGTCTCAAGTATACGTAACAAAACTTTATTTTAGAGTGCGCCCCGTCAGAAACCCAAACTGGCGCTGTGACCTGCCCCCACAAAGCATCAGACTTTTTAGAGGACCAAGCCCAGCCACACGCAATCGAGTATAGCTGGGCCCGCATTGCGCAGGCCCAGTCATTTTTTTACAGTGGGAAGAGCGCTAGCACGCTTGAACGGCGGTCATCACGGCTCAGTTGGTTAAACCGTTGGTCCACACGTGTTTGCGTTCCCGTTTCAAAGGAAATCATTGCTTGAACATGGGTAATATCTGTTGTCTCGGCAATGGTTTGACCTGCGCTCGCATCCAGCCAAACGCCATCTGTCACCTGATAGCCTGCCCCAATCGCATAGGTCTGTGCATCAAAGTTATCATCAAGCGATTTTTCTACAGCAGCCGTCACGCGGAACGCTTCATTCACGTCATAGCTGCCACGGGCACCAAGTAACGCGCCGTCAAACCAAAGATTGCTATCTTGGTAGTATCCGCGCGCCTGGATCGGCCCGGCGTCATATGAGGCGCTCAGTTTAGAAATCGGGTCATCAAGGTAGGAATAGGACTGCACGTCAAGACCAAGACGCAATTCCGGCGTTGCGGCGTATTCAGCATAAAGCGACGTGAGCGCGTCATCTTCATCGATGCTGGTATAATTCAGCGCAACGGCAAATTGATCATTTTGGTACTGGCCGAAGACCTCGTAACCGTCCCAGGCAGGGATATCCCCATCGACGCCTGTAAACCCTGCGCCGAACAACATTTCAGGTGACGCCACATAGCCAGCCGAAACCGCATACTCTACGTAATCGACCGGAATGATGACATCGTGTTGGATGCTTGCAATATCTGCACTCAGCAAGAACTGACCAAACGCGTATTCAACGACCCCTTGCACGCGGCCTGACGAACGCTCGTCGTTTTCAATGGCATAATGCGAATAATCGTAGCTCAGGTGAGCGTAGTTCAGACCATCCTCGGCTGAAGCGGCGCCCGCGATCAGGGCGATCATGCTTGTCAGTGTAAGTTTCTGTAACATTTGTAATATCCTTTTTTTAAATTCGATTACCCTAAGGCTTGGCCCCAAAGTGATCGATTGATCGTTATGGCTTTGTTGCACAAATGGAGCCTTGGGTTGAGTACCCCTTACCTCAGACGGATTTATGCTGCGGCGACGGTTTTCGGGATGCCCAGTGCGGTGAAGCCATTGAGAATGGCAGCGCGGATCTGGATCTCTGCGACCTGC
>CALLAF010000060.1 GCA_938002605.1 uncultured Paracoccaceae bacterium
GCAGGTCGCAGAGATCCAGATCCGCGCTGCCATTCTCAATGGCTTCACCGCACTGGGCATCCCGAAAACCGTCGCCGCAGCATAAATCCGTCTGAGGTAAGGGGTACTCAACCCAAGGCTCCATTTGTGCAACAAAGCCCCGAATTCGTTCAAAAAAGGACAGATGAAATGGTAAATTTGCGATTGAGATAGAATTTAGAACAGTGTGTGAAATTTAGGGGCTTTATCTCACAGGTACGAAGCAATTTCCCCCGAGCATTACCAGAGACGCCCGCTAAAACGTCACATTAAGAAGGCGTAAAAACCAGCCGATCGCCTCTTTTTCAAAATTTGCAAAGACTAGATATATCGTGCCCAGCTGGTCGTATCTGCCTTGATACCTCTTGCGAAGCCCTCGGTTAGCCCCTATCTGTCTTTTGTCCTTCGGGACTATGGATATAAACGCGCTCGTAATAAGCGGATCGGACCAGGGGGCGGTACCCTGCGTCTCCACCACACACTGCTCATTTGGCAGCCATGGGGACGAAATAGGATCGACGAACGTCTAAAGGGGTTTGCTTTATCTCGGTGAGATACCACCGTTATCGGTTCATCAAAGCTAGTTGCAAATGACAACAAAGCACCGATGGCTCTCGCAGCGTAAGCTGTGCGAAATATCGAAACCTTAAGTCCTTAGGCTTGCAGCCTCTGGCGGGGTCCGCAGGTACCTGGCAACAGAAACCTGCACCTTCCCATTCTTAAAATCGCCTGCCATGATAGCCCTATGCGATTGATCCCTTCACCATTTGCATTGTTATGTGCACAGCCGGTCGCAGCCCGCGATGTGGCGCTTGTACTGGCAATTGATGTATCCAATTCCATCGATTCCTCTGAATACCGGCTTCAAATTGACGGCATGGCCGACGCGCTGCGCGACCCTGAAATCGTGGAGGCATTGGTCAAGGGCGATGTGGCCATTGCGGTGATGCAGTGGTCAGGCGCAGACGAACAACTGTTTGCGATCCCCTGGACACAGGTCCGCACAACATTTGACGCCAGCCTTCTGGCCCAACGCGCCCGCACGATCAAGCGGGCCTATACGCTCTCAGGCACGGCCCCAGCCGAGGCGATTTATAGCGCGTTGAACCTTTTTGAGAGTGCGCCGGATTGCACGCGGCAGGTCATCGACATTTCAGGTGACGGCACCCCCAACGCCGGAAGTAACGTCAACTTTGCCCGCTTGGCTGCAACCCGTGCCAATGTCACCATTAACGCGCTTGCCATCGAATTTCTTGGGCTGACGATAACAAGATTTTACAATAGCCGGGTAATCACACCCGAAGGATTCGTGATGACAGCCCGGACACACCGCCAATATCCAGAGGCAATCAGAGCGAAGATATTACGTGAAGTAAGTAAAGTAATAGGCTGATTTTGAAACATGAATTGATACGCGTGTTTGGGCGCATTGGGCTGCTTTCATTTGGCGGACCAGCCGCGCAAATTGCGCTCATGCATAAAGAGTTGGTCGAAGATCGCCCGTGGCTCAGCGAGGCCGAATTTCTTAAGGCCCTGTCGTTTTGCATGCTATTGCCGGGACCAGAAGCAATGCAGCTAGCGACCTATGCGGGTTGGAAACGCGCAGGCATCGTAGGTGGGCTGATTGGTGGTGGGCTTTTCGTGATCCCCGGCGCCTTGGTCATTATGGCGCTGGCGCTGGCCTATGGCACCTATGGCAACCTACCATGGGTACAGGCCTTGTTTTTAGGCGTAAAAGCCTGCGTCGTGGTCATCGTTATCCAGGCTTTGCTGAAAGTGGCAAAGCGCGCAATCATCGGACCTGTGCAGGGGCTGATAGCCTTGGGCGCATTTATCGCACTGTTCCTGTTCGCGCTGCCGTTCCCTCTTGTTGTGCTTTGCGCGGGATTGATCGGGGCGATCACGCTTAAGGGTTCGAAAGCTGCACATGAAACCACACTCCCCAGCCTGAAACAGACCTTGAAGACAATCGCGATAGGCACATTCATTTGGGCCACGCCATTGGTTCTTTTGGCGACGTTCAACCAACCATTCTTACTTGAAATTGGGTTGTTCTTTTCGAAATTGGCGGTCGTTACATTTGGCGGAGCCTACGCCGTATTAGCTTATATGACGCAAGAGGTTGTCGTATCGTACCAGTGGCTTAGCACGTCGCAGATGATGGATGCGCTTGGGCTTGCTGAAACAACGCCGGGGCCGCTGATCCTTGTGACGCAATTTGTCGGTATGATTGCGGGCATGGCGCAGGGCGGTATCGGTTTAGCGATATTGGCCGGTATGCTGACGCTTTGGGTGACCTTTGTCCCCTGCTTTATCTGGATTTTCGCGGGCGCCCCTTTGATCGATTGGCTTGATAGCCGCCCACGGTTGCGCGGCGCGCTTGCTGCCATCACTGCTGCTGTTGTCGGAGTCATAGCCAATCTTTCCCTATGGTTTGCGATACATGTGTTTTTTGAAACAGTAAGCACCCTGCGTTGGGGGGGAATCGCCATTGTTTCGCCAGAACTTGGCGCCTTGCAACCTATAGCAGTTTTGCTAGCATTGCTTGCAGCCCTACTTTTGCTCTGGCGGAACTGGCCATTGCCAATTGTCTTAGCAATCACTGCATTTGCGGGGCTGTTCACGCTCGCAAACTGATAACGGCCCTTTTCACTTGGCGAAAAGCACGTATGCTAGGGTTCATCACAATTGGGGAAGTGACCGTGACCAGCACCATTGACTATGGAAACCTTATGCACCGCGCAATGCGGAGCCTGATCCAAAATGTGCTGACCGATGTGGCCAAAGACGGGCTGCCCGGTGAACATCATTTCTTTATTACCTTCGATACGATGCACCCTGACGTCGAAATCGCGGATTGGCTGTCAGATCGGTATCCCGGCGAAATGACAGTGGTGATCCAGCATTGGTTTGATGATCTTGACGTCACAGACGAAGGCTTTGGTATTACGCTGAATTTTGGCGACAATCCGGAACGGCTTTACGTGCCTTATGACGCGATCCGCACATTTGTGGACCCTTCTGTCGAATTTGGGCTTCGCTTTGAAACCCCCGAGGATGAAGAAGAAGACGGCGATGCCGATATTCTTGAAATCGACGAAGCCCCAATGGACGAAATGGTCGAACCTTCACCTGACCCGCAAGAACGCAAAGAGGCTGAAGTTGTCAGCCTTGATCAGTTCCGCAAATAGACCAAAGCCTTGCGATCTGGCCTGTCGCGGCTTAAACCCCCAATGATCATATTTCATAAGGGTATCCATCATGACCGCCACACGCACAGAAACCGACAGTTTTGGCCCGCTTGAGGTCCAAGCAGACCGTTATTGGGGTGCGCAAACACAGCGTTCATTGATGAATTTCCCAATTGGTTGGGAAAAGCAGCCCGTTGCCATTGTTCGCGCACTAGGCGTGATCAAACAAGCCTGCGCCATGGCCAACAAAGAGCGTGGCAAATTGGACGCCGATAAGGCGGACGCAATGATCGCTGCCGCATCCGAAGTTGTTGCCGGTAAACTTGACGATCACTTCCCATTAGTTGTCTGGCAGACCGGGTCCGGCACCCAATCCAACATGAACGCCAACGAAGTTATCAGCAACCGCGCCATCGAAATCATGGGGGGCGTGATCGGCTCAAAAGATCCGGTTCACCCAAATGATCACTGCAACATGGGCCAGTCATCCAACGACACATTCCCGACCGCCATGCATATCGCTGTTGCCACAACCGCACGCGATGTTCTGATCCCCGGCTTGGAAAAACTGCACGCCGCGCTGATCGAAAAACAAGAAGAGTTCAACGACATCATCAAAATCGGCCGCACCCATACGATGGATGCGACCCCTTTGACATTGGGTCAAGAATTCAGCGGCTACAGCCATCAGGTCGCAATGGGCCTACGCCGGATTAAGGCCGCCCTGCCCGCAATCTACGAATTGGCCCAAGGCGGCACAGCTGTTGGCACAGGGCTGAACACGCCCAAAGGCTGGGGCGAAACTGTTGCGGCGAATATGGCCGAAATCACTGGTCTGCCGTTCGTGACCGCGCCAAATAAGTTCGAAGCGCTCGCGGCCCATGACGCATTGGTCGAAATGTCGGGTGCATTGAAAACCGTCGCCGCGAGCCTTTATAAAATCGCCTGCGATATTCGGATGCTTGGCTCTGGCCCGCGCTGTGGTCTGGGCGAACTAATGTTGCCCGAAAACGAACCGGGCTCATCTATTATGCCCGGCAAAGTGAACCCAACCCAAGTCGAAGCCATCACCCAAGTTTGCGCGCATGTCATGGGTAATGACGCGGCAGTTGGTTTTGCAGGATCACAAGGCCATTTTGAACTGAACGTGATGAAGCCAATGATGGCTTATAACGTATTGCAATCTATGCAACTTATCGGGGATGCTTCTTCGGCATTTACGGACAATTGTGTTGTAGGTGTTCGCGCGGATCGTACCCGCATCGAAAAACTGATGCGCGAAAGCCTGATGTTGGTGACCGCTTTGGCCCCCACCATTGGCTATGACAATGCGACAACTGTTGCCAAGACCGCGCATAAAAACGGCACCACATTGAAAGAAGAAGCCATCAAACTGGGCTTCGTTGACGAGGCAACATTCGACAAGGTCGTGCGCCCCGAAGATATGATCGGCCCCAAGTGAAGCCCATAAACCTAAATCAGGCCCGCAAAGCGCGTACCCGCGCCGAGACCAAAGCCAAAGCGGATCAAAACGCGATCCGCTTTGGCCGCTCAAAGGCTGAACAGCTTTTGGATGCCGCGCGCGAGCAGCAAGCTAACGATCGACTCTCACAGTTGAAATTCGAAGATGAGTGATCACGCGCGCCCGGTTAAACGGTCGCTCACACTGCGCGGGCACCGCACAAGTGTTTCGCTTGAAGATATCTTTTGGGATCAGTTCCGACTTATCGCGGATCAAAACGGTAAAACGATCAATGGTCTTGCCGCTGAAATCGACGAAAGCCGCGGAGACATTGGTCTCGCATCGGCTTTACGGGTTTACGTGTTGGAAAAAGCGCTTGATCACTCTTCCGAGTAAAGCGCACCGCGCAGGCTGCCCAACTCAGCGCGATCTTCACGCTCAAGACGGTTCAGTCGTGCAGGCTTAACCACTTCACGTGGTTCAGGCTTTGCAGTGAACATTTTAGCGACGTCCTGACGTGAAAGCTGTTTCTCAGCAGTTGGTGCTTTCTTTTCTACTTTCGCTTTGCGCCCGAAAAGACCACCAATACCTTTTTTGGAAGAACCTGGAAGTGCGATAGTCATATCTGTTGTCGTCCCGTTGAAAGTTAAAGTTTGGTTAAGCACGCAGTCATTTCACGTCTTAAGTCATTTGTAGTCTTTGTCGGCACCAATTGTCGACAAAAACCCCGCGTTACACTTAACTGTGAGCGAAAACCTGCACAATCCAACATAATCAGGGCGAAAACACGCCTTATTCCCGTCAGATTTCAAAACGCACGCCACTTTTTTAATCATTAAGTCAAATTTACGCGTGTACTCGCGGCACGATTCGCAACCAGATTCCATCTTCAGCGCGCACTGTCAGATGGGCAACCGGGGTGGGGATTCGGCCTTGAGACAGGTGAAATTCATGATTCTTGAGCAAAGCTGCAAGCAATGTCACCCCCTCGATCATCGCGAATCCCGCACCGGTACATACACGCGGCCCCGCTGAAAATGGCATAAACGCTGTTCGCGCGCAGGTTTTGCCATTTTCGCTTTGCCAGCGGTTTGGATCAAACCCATCGGGATTATCCCAAAGCCGATTGTGGCGATGCAGATGCCAAGGCGAAAGCACAATTTGCGCCCCACGTTTGATCGCACGGTTACGAAACCGCGTTGGCGCAAGGGATTCGCGCACCATCATCGGCACCGGAGGGTAAAGCCGTAAAGCCTCGCGAAACACGTCGCGTGTCACCTTAAGCTGTGACAGATTGGCAAAATCCCCGTCAAACTGCGCCGCCTCGGCCGCGAGTTGATCTTGCCAGTCCGGATAGCGGGCCAAAAGGTACAGCGACCAAGCCAGGGCAGACGCGCTCGTTTCGTGCCCGGCAAGAAAGAAGATCGAAACCTGATCCACCATTTCCGAAACGCTAAATGTTGCGCCCGTTTCAGGGTCCTTTGTGGTCATTATCTTCGTCGCCAGATCGTCGGGCGCGGTTCCGGCAGCAATCATATCCAGCCGCGCGACCGTCAGCTGGGTGATTAAGACGCGAATTTTGCGCGCGGAGTCGCGCGTTGACCGCCGAAAAAACCGGGGCATCCAGCGCGGGCCGGAAACAAACGCCGCAAGGTTCAGGATCGGCTGGGAACGCTGATAATTGCGGAATTCAAGAAAGACCTTTTGCGCGGTTTCATCTTCGATTGGCAGCGAAAACAGCGTGCGAAAGATGACATCGGCAGCAATATGGTTGGCGATGGCCTCTATCTCTTGGGGGGTATCATCCGCGATTAAACGCGCTGCCCCCGCCTGCCCCGCAGCAAAAATGGCCGGAAACGTATCGCGCAGCCGCCCACCTTCAAATGCGGGATCAATAATACGGCGCTGCCGCTTCCATACCGCACCATTGGTCAAAAACACGCTTTCACCCAACAGCGGACGCAACCCTGCTGAAATCCGATCCGACTTTGGGAATTCATCTGGGTGGGTTTTCAGCACGGTATCAATCAAGTCAGGATCATTGATCAGGTAGCTGCGAAAGAACGGCGTCTTGAATTCAGCCATCCAAGCCCGATACAGTTTCGCTGGCTGGGCCGACAGAATATCCGCCCGAAACAGCTTCATATAGCGCCACAGCGACACCCGGTCCGGCCGTGATGGGGGTTTGGGCGGCATTGTCATGACGTTGACGTATATTTCGACAACGGCGTTTCGATCCGGCTTTTGGACGGCTGACGCCCCGCATAGCGCTGCGCCAGTGTTTGCGGCCCGCATGTGATCTGGAAATAGTCGTAATCACCCGGATTATCAAAATGGCACAGATATTGAAAATGCAGCCGGAAAAAGCGCCAGCGCAAGGCCTTCCACGTTTCAGGCTTGAGGGTTTGGGTAAACGCCGCAGAGATCACCAGCGGCCAGCGTTTGCCGTCTGGCGCGACACCTGACACCGCCACGGGGTCGCACAAAGCAAAGGCGCAGCCATCACCGGGGGCTGTGACATCGACCCAGGTCAGGCCGTCCTGTGTGCTCAGGAACGCCAAATCGCCGCGCAGGCGTTTGGCATCTGGCAAGAACGACACCATCGGCACAACTTGACCCAATGACAAGAACGCCAACGCGGGGCCCTCCACAGGCACCCGTCCCGCGCGGATCAGATCCGCCAGTATCGACACGCTCAGATGCGCGCCAGAGGAATGACCGACCACCAAGACTTCATCCACATCATCGTCAAAGGCGGCGGCGATTTTGTCGGCAAAGACGGCCATGCGATCTTCCAGCGGCGCAGGGTTCTCCCCATTCCAGCGGGCTGAATAGGAATAATCATGCATAAGATAATACGCAAAGAACTTGCCGTCTTTGGCTTTGAACCAGCGCAAAAGCGCTATCGCCGCCGCAATGCCCGCAACAACGGCAATCACATGCCCCACAACGCCCAGCAACGGGAGCAACACCAGTTTCAGCGCCCACATCGTCAGCGCCCCCACACCATAAGCCAAGAACAGCTGCAACAGCAGCATGCCCACCGGATAAAGCGCTGCAATCACCGGTCCCTTGCGGGTCCGCGCCAAGCGGCGCAACGCGCCAGAGCTGATGTAGGTCCACGCGGTTTGTACGAGCTGCCAATAGGTGGCCGGGATTGAATTGGACATGCTATCGCGGACAATGTCCGACCAGATCAGCACATCAATATCAGCCGCCACGGCGTGACCGTCGATGGTGGCCGCGGCTTGCCAGCCGAATGTTTTGGATTTGAGCTTGGGTGAGATGCCAATGTCATAGCCGCTGACCGCAGCTTGGGCGGCCCCTTCTTTGCGGTAAAGCTCTCGGTATCGGCGCGGATGAATAGGATCGTAGCCGGGAATATAGAAAACCCGGCGGCGTTTCACCTGCTGTGTTGTATCATTGTTGCGCGTCATCGGCTGCCTGTTCTTTGACAGCACCATAGACGGGAAGTTCGGCGGAATTAAGCCCTTTAGCCAAGCGTGGCTAATGCGGGGAATGCCTCTAGCATCCAGTAGCTCATCGCGGCGAACTGACCGGTAATCATCATCAAGCCAACGGTCCACAACAACAGACCAGAGGTGCGTTCGATCTTGACCATATGGCGTTTCATCCAGCCCATCACGCCCTTGAGACGCGGAAAGAATGCCGCAACCAGCAGAAACGGAATACCAAGCCCCAGCGCGTAGAACGCCAGCAATGTCGTGCCCCTGCTGACATCAGCCTCAGAGGCCGCAAGACCCAAGATCGTGCCCAAGATTGG
>CALLAF010000061.1 GCA_938002605.1 uncultured Paracoccaceae bacterium
TAACGACTCACGAAACACGTCGCGCGTGAATGCGAGTTTCGACAAGGCCGTGAAATCCGGAGCCTCCATGAAGGCGCGCGCTTCGTGAGCAACGCGCGCCTGAGCGTCGGGATGCGTCGCCAGCAGATAGAGTGTCCAGCCGAGCGCAGACGCGCTGGTTTCATGTCCCGCCAAAAAGAAAATGGCGACCTGATCAATCATTTCGTCGGTGTCGAATGTGGCCCCGGTCTCGGGGTCGGTCTGGGTGAGAATTTTGGTCGCCAGATCATCGGGGGCCGTGCCCGAGGTGATCTCGGCGTGGCGGGCCAGCGTCAGATCCCGGATGAGCGCACGGATGATGCGAGCCGAGCGCGCGCCACGGCGGCGATGAAAGCGCGGCATCCAACGGGGCAGCGGCAGGAAGGCAGCGAGGTTCAGGATCGGCTGGGCGCGCTGATAGGTGCGAAATTCGGCAAAGACCTCGGCGGCAACCCGGTGCGAAATAGGGATCGAAAACAGCGTGCGAAAGATGACATCCGCAGCAGCATGGCTGGCCTCGGGCTCGATATCGAGCTGGCCCGACTGAACGCGATTGGCGCTGGCACGGGCGGCCTCCAGGATCGCGGGGAATGTGTCGCGCAGACGCCCGCCTTCGAAGGCCGGGTCAATGATGCGACGCTGCCGCTGCCAATCCGCACCGTTGGTCAGGAAGACCGAGCGGCCCAGCAATGGGCGCAACCCCTCGCTGATTCTGTCAGATTTTGGAAAATCAAGGGGTCGGTCCTTGAGAATCGTCTGCAAAAGCGCGGGGTCATTGACCAGAAAACTGCGGAAGAACGGCGTGCGAAATTCGGCCATCCACGCGCGGTAAAGCTTGGCCGGCTGCGCCGACAAGATATCGCGCCGAAACAATCGCAAGTATCGCCATAGCGAAACCTTATCAGGGCGCGCAGTGGGTTTTGGGGGCAGATCCGTCATTCCTGCTGAACGTTCGTATATTTTGATGCAACCACATCAATCCGCGATTTTGATGGGGCGCGCCCTTGATACCGCGCGCGCAGTGTCAGTGGCCCCGCAGTGATCTGAAAGTAATCGTAATCTTTGGGCTGATCAAAAGCACAAAGATATTGGAAATGCAGTCGAAAGAACCGCCAGCGCAACGCCTTCCAACGGGCGGGTGTCAGGCTTTGGGTGAAAGCAGCAGAGATAACCAAGGGCCAGCGCTTGCCCGGCGGGGCCACCCCGGTGACCGCAACCGGATCACACAATGCAAAACAACACCCGTCACCGGGGGCCGTCACATCAACCCAAGTGATGTTTTCTTGGGTGCTTAATAACGCAAGATCCGTCCTAAGTCGCGTGGCACGCGGTAAGAACGACACCATGGGAACCACCTGCCCCAAAGACAAAAACGCAAGTACCGGGCCGTCCGCAGGCACCCTGCCCGCCCGGATCAGATCGGCCAAAACCGTCACCGCCAAATGCGCGCCCGATGAATGGCCGACGATCAAGACCTCATCCACATCCTCTTGAAAGGCGGCTGAGATCATATCGCCAAACTGGGTCATTCTCTTATCAAGCGCCTCTGGGATTTTCCCTGCGCCGCGTGCTGAAAACGCGTAATCATGCATCAGGTAGTGGGCGAACAGCTTGTTATCTTTGGATTTGAACCAGCGCAGCAAGAACACAGTTGATGCGCCCCAAAGCAGATATTTCACGCCAAGCCCGATCCAGCCAAGGGCCAGCGCAATCACGTGCACGCCGGTGACAGCGCCCAACCAGATCAGCCCGGCCTGCAGCGCATTCCCAAGGAAAGCCCCAATCCCCAATGCTGCGCCCAACTGCAGTAACAACATCCCAACCGGATACAGCGCCGCAATCACAGGCCCTTTGCGCATCCACATAAGCCGCCGCAATGTGCCCGTGCTGATATATGTCCACGCCGTTTGCAAAAGCTGCCAATAGGTCGCCGGAATGGATTGCGCCATACTATCGCGCACGATATCCGACCAAACCAAGACATCTACCCGGGCCAAAGCCGTTTGCTCATCAATTTTTGCACCAGCAAGCCAGCCGAACGTCGCATCGGTGGCACGCGCCTTTACATCAATCTCGTATCCACTGATTTCGGCTTGGGTTTGGCTTTCGCTCCGGTATAATTCACGGTAGCGGCGCGGCGGCATAGGGTCATATCCGGGAATATGAAACACTCGCCGCCGTTTGACCTGTTTACTGGGCGTGCTCATTGCGGATCCTCATCGCTTTGCCTGTTTGCAGGCTAGCGGATTGTGATCAAGAATATAAGCTTTAACCGATGGTGGCCAAAGCTGGGAACCTTTCAAGCAGCCAATAGCTCATCGCGGCGAATTGCCCCGTCAGCATCATCAAACCAACTGTCCATAATAGTAGACCAGAGGTGCGTTCAATTTTGTCCATGTGGCGTTTCATCCAACCCATCGCACCTTGAAGTCGCGGAAAGAACGCAGCGACAAGCAGAAACGGAATGCCAAGCCCGATTGCATAGACCGCAAGCAACGCCGTGCCACGACCGACGCTGGCCTCTGATGCAGCAAGGCTAAGGATCGCACCTAGGATCGGCCCTAAACAAGGCGTCCAGCCAAATGCAAAAGCCAGCCCAAGCAGATAGGCGCCAAAGGCTGATCCGCCTTTATCACCCGCATCCAACCGCATTTCGCGGTCCAAGAACCCAATCCGAAACACCCCAACAAAATGCGCACCAAGGATCATCACGATCACGCCTGCGATGGTGTTGAAATGGTCTTGGTATTGCAAAAACGCGCGCCCCATCGTCGAAAACGCAAGCCCGAGCAAAATAAAGATGGTCGATAACCCAAGCACAAAAAAGAGCGCTGCGACCAACACCCGGCGACGGGCTGCGGCTTGCTGTTCCAACTCGCTGACTGACACGCCGCCCATATAGGCAAGATAAGGGGGTACCACCGGCAAAACGCAGGGGCTAAGAAATGACAAGACCCCTGCCGCCAAAGCAACAAACATTGCAGGGATCAGGGCCGCGTCTAGAATTGTGGTGGCTTCAAACATCTGTATACCTCTGCCCCTTTCCTATGCGGTCGCGCGGGTCAGGTCACGCACCCAATTGTCACATCTTAGTGGACATTTTGAAATATCAGCCCTAATCGCAACCTATGACATATGATGCCGATCTTGATGCGCGGGGGCTATTGTGCCCCTTGCCTGTTCTCAAAGCCCGCAAGCGATTGCAAGCGCTGCAATCTGGGCAAGTCTTGCGGATGGTCGCCGATGATCCCGCGGCTATTATCGATGTGCCGCATTTTTGCGCCGAGGCCGGGCATCAGCTGCTCGATACCCAAGGCATCGACGACGCCCAAGCCTATTTGATCCAAAAAGTCTAAGAAACAAAAAACGCCGCCCCAATTCTGGAGCGGCGTTCTTATGTATTGTCCGGCTCGGCTTAGCGCCCGAGTGACCACCAGCCTTTGCGCTTTGGCTTGGCGGGTTCATCCGTTGCGGGTGCCGGTGTTTCAACCGGCGCAGGGACCGCAGGTTCTGGCGTAGCTTCGGCAGCTGGTTCTGGCGCAGGTGCTTCGGCGACTGGCGCTGCCACTTCTGGCTTCGGCGCTTCCGCTTCTGGCGTTGCTTCGGCTGCGGCAGGCTCAGCTTTTGGCTTGGGCTTTGCACGACTTTTACGCTTTGGCTTCGGTTTTTCTTCCGGCGCAACTTCTGCCTCTGCTTCAGGTGCGGTTGTTTCAGCTTCAGCGTCCGCCGCGACCGCGACAGGTTTTTTACGTGTGCGTGTACGTTTTTTCGGCGCAGGTTTTTCCTCGGCCTCGGTTTCAGCGACTGGGGCATCCGTTGTCACGGTATCACCATCATCCGAAGTCTCGGCGGCTTTTGCAGCCGGTTTACGTTTGCGCGTACGGGTCCGCTTTGGCTTTTCCTCTGCAGCGGTCGCATCAGCTTCGGGTGTTTCAGCGGCTTCCTCTGGCGCTAAAACAGGTGTCGCCTCGGCCTCTCCGGCAGGCGCATCAGACGCCTGTTCACCGTCAGCCTGCTGGTTTTCACCATTGCCATTCCCACCGCGACGCCGACGGCGACGGCGGCGTTTACGCTTAGGACGGTCTTCCGCATTTTCATCACTTGTGGCGGCGTCATTTTGATCTTCTTCAACCTCTGTCACGACATCTTCGTCGTCATCCATGATGACGGTTGAGGTCACAACTGGCGCGGCCTCTGGCACAATGCGGGTCGCGGTTTTGAATTTTTCAATTGCGAAATCAGGCGAGACAAGCGTTGGGTCACATTCGATGCGCACCGACAGGCCGTAGCGCGCTTCGATTTCGCCGATATGTTCGCGTTTCCCGTTCATCAAGAAGTTGGCAATTGAGATCGGCGCTTTGACCAATACTTCTTTGGTACGACCGCGCACGCCTTCTTCTTCAAGTTGACGCAAAATCGCGAGCGATACGTTATCGTCAGAGCGCAACAATCCCGTGCCGTGACAATGCGGACACATCTGCGTCGTCGCCTCGAGCATGCCGGGGCGCAGACGTTGGCGCGACATTTCCATCAGGCCAAAGCCGGAAATCCGACCAACCTGAATACGGGCACGATCTGTCTTCAGCTTTTCTTTAAACCGCTTTTCAACAGCTGTGTTGTTGCGCCGTTCATCCATGTCGATGAAATCGATCACGATCAAACCGGCCAAATCGCGCAGGCGCAACTGGCGCGCAACCTCATCGGCGGCTTCGAGGTTCGTTTTCGTCGCAGTTTGTTCGATCGAACCTTCTTTGGTGGCGCGACCAGAGTTCACGTCGATCGCGACAAGCGCTTCGGTGATGCCGATCACAATGTAACCACCAGATGGAAGCTGCACAGTTGGGTTAAACATACCGCCCAAATAGCCTTCGACCTGATAGCGCGCATATAGCGGCAGTTGCTCGGTGTAGAATTTCACGTTCTTGGCATGCGATGGCATGATCATTTTCATGAAATCTTTGGCCGTGCGGTAGCCCGCCTCGCCTGCAACGATGACCTCGTCGATTTCTTTGGAATAAAGATCGCGGATCGAGCGCTTGATCAAATCGCCTTCTTCATAGATTTTTGCAGGCGCGACAGATTTTAACGTCAGCGCGCGGATCTGTTCCCACATCCGTTGCAGGTATTCATAATCGCGTTTGATTTCCGCTTTCGTGCGCTGCGCACCTGCGGTCCGAATGATCAGCCCAGCCCCATCAGGCACTGTCATTTCGCCTGCAATTTCTTTCAGCTTTTTGCGGTCAGCCGGGTTGGTGATTTTGCGGCTGATGCCACCACCGCGCGCGGTGTTTGGCATCAAAACGCAATAGCGGCCAGCAAGCGACAGATATGTTGTTAGTGCGGCACCTTTATTGCCGCGCTCTTCTTTGACGACTTGGATCAAAAGGATCTGACGAACGTTAATGACCTCTTGGATCTTATAACGCTTTGGGCGGGGTTTGCGCAAAGGGCGCACCTCATCAGTGTCATCCTCTTCGGCGACACTTTCAATGCTGTCATCTTTGCTTTTAGCGTCGACCACGGGCTGTTCGTCGCCGTCGTCATCTGCATGTTCATCGTCTGTTTGCGGTTCTTCAACAGGCGTATCGGCCACAAGAACCATGGGGGAATCCCCCTCGCCCACATCAGCAAGATCGATGGTTTCCATACCCGCGATATCACCCGACGTTTCTTCTTCGGGCGTTTCGACCTCGGCACTTTCCACATCTGCCGTGATCACCGCATCATCGGTTTCAACGACAGCCGGCTTTGGTTTTGCACGGCTGCGGCGGCGTTTGGGTTTTTCGTCTTCGGCTTCCGCGGCGGCCTTTAGGCTTTCGGCATAGGCTTTTTCTTCTGCGATCAGCGCTTCGCGATCAGCAACCGGGATTTGGTAGTAATCAGGGTGAATCTCTGAGAACGCAAGGAACCCATGACGATTTCCGCCATAGTCCACGAAGGCGGCCTGTAGCGATGGTTCGACGCGCGTAACCTTTGCGAGATAGATATTGCCAGCTAGCTGGCGCTTAAATTGGCTTTCAAAATCAAATTCTTCGACCTTGTTGCCGTCTACGACTACAACGCGGGTTTCTTCCGCGTGTGTCGCATCGATGAGCATTTTCTTTGGCATATTTTCCGTTCGCACATAATCCGGTCGTCGCCCCAGGGGGCGCCGCAGTTCGGGTTACATGTCTGATTAAGGCGATCTGCGCGCGGGCAAATACGGGGCCCCTCAGGGCCGCTGCATCCTTGCCTCTATGTTGCGCGCGTTTCATCGCGTTGCTTCTCCGACCTTGGTTGTCCAAGGCCCATTCAGGGCCCGGTCGGCATAGAACTTCGCGCGACCAGGGCGTTCTTCTGATCCTTTAGGATCAAATCAGCTGCACCACATTCGTTTGTTCAAACCGGGCAGAGAATTCTTGATCGGACCTCGACGCGCAACCATCGCGCGGGCGTCCGTAAACCATACATAGTGTAGGAAGGTCACATTACACAAGAGGTTGCGGTAAACTGTACCAAATATTTAAAAATTAGATGACTGTTTCCAAATGATACGGGCGCAGCCACGTGGCGCGCCCGTATAAATGTTACAAATAGTCAGACCGTTGCAGACCATATTTGGCCATCTTTTCATTCAAGGTCCGGCGCGGCAGGCAAAGTTCCTCCATCACAGATACGATCGATCCGCGGTGCCGCCGCATGGTGTTGTCGATCAACATGCGCTCAAAAGCCTCAACAAACTCCTTCAGCGGCTTCCCTTCTGTGGTCATCGCGGGTTTCATTTCTTCGGTATCGGCCATCAGCAAGGATGCGATAGATCCCGACCCCCGTCGATTTTGCAGCACAGCGCGTTCAGCCACATTTATCAGTTGGCGCACATTGCCGGGCCAAGGCGCCTGCAAGAGCTGCGCGGCCTCTTGCGCACTCACTTCCGGGGCGTCACAGCCATATTCATCCGAGAACTGCTCACTGAGCCGTGTGAACAGCGTCAGGATATCTTCGCCGCGTTGCCGCAAAGGCGGCACAGTAATCCGCAGGGCCGCAAGACGGTAGAACAGATCAGGACGCAACACGCTTTCACAGGTTTTATCCTGTTCTTGCAGATTACAAATCGCAACGATCCGAGTTTCAGCTGGTGATCCCTGCTCATTGATCGCCGTCAGCAAACGCGCCTGTAGCGCGTGGCTCAGGGCTTCGATGTCTTCAAGTACCAAGGTGCCGCCGCGGGCTTCTTCGATCGCAGGAATTGGTTCATCGTCGTGCGCGGGGCCGAAGATCACGCGGCCTAGCGTTTCTTCGTCGTAAGCGGCACAGCTCAGCAGCACAAATTTCTTAGACGCGCGCGCACCAACCGCATGGAGCGCATGGGCCACCAGTGTTTTACCAGTACCTGTCTCGCCTTCGATTAAGACATGGCCATCCGCCTGCCCCAAATCCAAGATATCCTCTTTCAAACGCTCCATCACAGGCGATTGCCCGATCAATTTTTTGATCAGCGCCGTTCCATCCGACAATTCACGCCGTAACGCACGGTTATCAAGCGTCAGACGCCGCGCTTGCGTGGCTTTCTTGGCAAGCTCGGTCATCCGGTCCGGATTAAAGGGCTTTTCAAGAAAATCAAAAGCGCCGACGCGCATGGCCTCTACCGCCATGGGAACATCTCCGTGACCTGTGATCATGATCACAGGCAACGTGCTGTCGATGCCTTTGATTTTTTTCAAAAACTGCATACCATCCATCCCCGGCATACGCACATCAGATACAACAATACCCGGGTATTCCGTCCCAAGCCCCTTCAGCGCCTCTTCGGCGGAAGCGAATGTATCGGTCTCAAATCCGGACAGCGTTAACCATTGGCTAATTGACTGCCGCATGTCGGTTTCATCATCAACAATCGCTACTTTCATCGCCTTATTCATTCGTCTTACATCCTATTCTGCCGCTGCCGCGTCATGTTGTAGCCGGGGTAGCTGAACTTCAAAGATTGCACCACCGTCAGCAGCGTTGCGGGCGGTTAACCGCCCACCCAACTCGCTGACAATTCCAGATGAAATCGCAAGCCCCAGCCCCGTCCCGTCTCCGGGTTGTTTGGTTGTATAAAATGGCTCGAACAACGCATTAAGGTCTTCGATACCTTCACCATTATCCCGAATTTGTAGGCTGATCGTGTTGCCAGAGACCAGCAAGATTTCAACCGTCGGGTTACTTGCCCCTTTTGTGGCATCCAAAGCGTTGCGCAGCAAGTTCACAATCACTTGTTCTAATCGTAATCGGTCGCCAAGCACCATCACTGGCTCATTTGGCAAAGACCGTATGATATTGACGTCACGAATTTTCAGCTGAGGTTCCATCATCGCCAACGCCGTCGACACGGCCGCGCGAATGTCCATCGGTTCAAACGCATCGTCACCTTTACGGGCATATGATTTCAGTTGACGCGTGATCGCCCCCATCCGTTCGATCAAATCATCAATACGTTGAAACGACGACATCGCCTCTTCGGGGCGCTCACGCTCTAACAATAGCCGCGCACCTGCAAGATATGTCTTCATCGCCGCCAATGGTTGATTAAGTTCGTGACTGACAGCCGCGGACATCTCACCAAGGGCCGCCAGTTTTGATGACTGTGCAATCGTTTGTTCCGCGACCTGCAAGGTCTGCTCGACCTTCTCGCGTTCTGCAACTTCCCTTTGCAAACGACGGTTTAGCGCACGAAGCTCAGCTGATTCACGTTGAAAAAACACAAGTCGCGACGCCGTTTTGCGCGACATGAGCCAAAACATCACAGCCAAGATAATCGCAAAGACCATCACTTCGAGCGCAAGAATACCGTTCACACGGCTGCGCACCGTATCATAGGCGGTATAGCTCACCATTTTCCAGCCTTGATGCGGCACGCGGGCCTCGTGGCGCAACATTGGCTCGCCCTGTAAATAGGCATCGGCGTCCAAGCCAGCCAAGGTGCGCGCGACGCGTTGCAATCGTTCGGTCACAGTCATCGTGTGGTTCAGATTAAGCGCCGCCGTTTCGGTCAACCCGCGCCAGCCCGGCTCAGTCGACATAATAATCTGGCCTTCACTATCCAGCACCAGAACGGCCTCTGATCCACCAACCCATCCCGCTTGCAACAAGGCAGAATTCACCTCGACCGCGATCACCCCCAGCAATTGCTCTTGCAGAACAATTTTACGCGAAAAGACATAGCGGTACTGACCCGATTGATCACGTTCTGTCGCATAAACGGTAAGGTCACTTTCCAACGCATTCAAAAAATATGAGGCGTCCGCATGATCAACGCCAACTTCTTCAGCATCTGTCGCAGCCACGGTCACCCCGTCCCGATCCAACAATATAAGCGAGGCTGATCCTATCTCGGCAACAAATGACACCAAATGCGCCGAGGAATTTGTGAAATTACGCGACACAAGCGCACTGGCCAATTCAGGACTTCGCCCCAACAGCTGCGGCACAACCGAATTGCGCTGCAGCTCGCTTGTCAAATTAGTCACATAAAGCGACAGACGCACTTCTGAACGGTCAGCGATGTCGCTGGTAAAGCGCAGCGTCAAAAGCTGGTTAGAGACGTAGATGACGATCAGCGCGAACAGGCATACCAAAAGGATCGAAAGGCGCAAAAACCACCGCCCCTTACCCCGTCTTTTACCTGAATTTCGCGCACTCATCATGCACGCAGTCTAAGACCAGCCACGCCGCACAGCAAGGCGGCAAGCCTAGGCAGCAACCATTTGGTCAAATAGCCCGCGGAAAAGCGCCTGCCCGTCCGTTCCGCCATGACCGGTATCAACGGCGCGCTCCGGGTGCGGCATCATCCCCAGCACACGGCGGTTTTCAGACAAGACGCCGGCGATATCGGCAACCGAACCATTTGGGTTGTTCGCATAGGTAAACGCGATACGGTCTTGGTCTTTGATCTGCGCCAATCCTTCGTCATCAATCGAATAATTACCGTCGTGATGTGCCACCGGATAGCAAACAGTGTCGTCGGCGCCGTAACCAGATGTGAAGGCTGAATGAGACGTTTTCACAACCAAATCAACATCTTTGCAAATAAACTTAAGGTTGAAATTGCGCATCAACGCACCGGGAAGCAGCCCGGTTTCAGTCAATACCTGAAACCCATTACACACCCCAATCACATAGCCGCCGCGCTGTGCGTGGTCGACGACCGCTTTGCAAATGGGTGATTGCGCCGCGATTGCCCCGCAGCGCAGATAGTCACCAAACGAAAACCCACCCGGTACGGCGACCAGATCAATGTTGTCAGGCATAGCAGCATCTTTGTGCCATACCATCTGCACATCCGCGCCAGCCGCACGCAGGGCAACGGCCATATCGCGATCACAGTTTGAACCGGGGAATACGACGACGGCAGCGCGCATCACTGCACCTCAATCCGGTAGCTTTCGATCACCGTATTGGCGAGCAGTTTTTCACACATCTGCGCGATCGTTTCTTCTGATGTGCCATCCGCAAGATCAAGTTCAATTACCTTGCCCTGACGCACACCTTGCACCCCGTCGAACCCCAGCGTGCCAAGTGCGTGGCGCACGGCTTCACCTTGGGGGTCAAGGACACCGTTTTTCAACATTACATATACACGGGCTTTCATCTGCGGCTTCCCTTGTCTTCGTTCGTTAAATTTTGGCAATCAACCTTAGTTGATCAATGTAGGCTTTGTTGCATGCGTGACGTTAGACGGCATCACACCCAAACGCTTTGCGACTTCGGTATAGGCGTCAGCCAAATCGCCGAGGTCCTGACGGAAGACGTCTTTGTCGAGCTTCTGACCCGTTTCAATATCCCATAGGCGGCAGCTATCGGGGCTGATTTCATCGGCCAAAAGCAAGCGTGGGAATTCATTGTCCCAAACGCGGCCAATCTCAATCTTAAAATCGACCAGTTTGATCCCGACACCAAACATAACACCTGACATCCAATCGTTCACACGCAGCGCGAGACTGATGATATCGTCAAGGTCTTGCTGACTCGCCCATCCAAAGGCGATGATATATTCTTCGGGGACCAGCGGATCACCCAAGGAATCGTCTTTGTAAGAAAACTCCACGATTGGCCGCGGCAATGGCGCACCTTCTTCAAGGCCCAAACGCTTTGCCATTGAACCTGCGGCCACGTTGCGCACGATGACCTCTAGCGGAATGATCTCAACTTGACGGATCAACTGTTCGCGCATGTTCAGGCGTTTGATGAAATGCGTCGGAATGCCGATGTTTGCCAGCCCTGTCATGAAAAACTCTGACAAGCGGTTGTTCAGCACGCCTTTGCCGTCGATGACGGCTTTCTTTTCAGCGTTAAAGGCGGTCGCATCATCCTTAAAGTATTGAACAAGCGTCCCCGGCTCTAGACCTTCATAAAGAACCTTTGCTTTGCCTTCGTATATCTTTTTGCGGCGTGCCATGCTCACCCCTTTATGCTGCGCCTGCCCGCCCTGGGCCGCGTCATAGGCGCGTCATAGTGCAAGCAAACCTTGCGAGCAAGCGCCTGCGTTCCCATATCTAATAGATAGGTTCAACAAAACCACGAGGTTGCCATGAACACGCTTGATGACCGCGAACGCGCGTTTGAAGCAAAATTCGCCCATGATGCCGAAATACAGTTTAAAGTGATGGCAAAACGCAATCATTTGCTCGGACTTTGGGCCGCATCTCTACTGCACAAAAACCATGTGGAAACAGAAAGTTATGCTGAAAAAATCGTCAAGACCGGCATACAGGGTCCGAATGAAAGCAGGCTTGTTGAAAAATTGGTGGCTGATCTTGGCACAGCGTCTGACCCGCAAGCGATCAAAGCTCAAATGAAAGAACTGATGATCGTTGCCAAACAGCAGATTGTTGCTGAAAGCTGATGCTGGAATTTTAGACTTTTTTTGTTGCGCCGTTAAGTGGCGATTCATGTTGCATGTGTAGACCGGGTCCGTAACCCGGAGCAGGCATGATCCAACGATTGACGGTATTCCCGCGTCTTAGTACGTTAAGCGGACCCAAATTTATTTTGCCATTTTGGGTCTGCCTTGGCTGTGGCTTGTTGCTGTGGGGCGAACTCAGGGCAATGGACGGCGTGGCAATTCTTGCGGCGCTCACGACGATCACACCGCTGTCTTGTCTTATAGCTGCGCTGGCAACTTGGGTTAGTCTGCGCGCAGTCGGGGAGTATGATGCGATCTGGCACCGCATTCTGCGCACTGAAGTCGCACCGCAACAAGCCGCCCGGAGCGGCACTTGCGCGATTGCCATTGCGCAGGTCATCGGTTTTGGCGCGCACAGCGCCGGGGTGGTGCGCAGGCGGATGCTGCCACAACTAACAGTATCACAAGTAACAGCGATTTCAGCGGCCGTTCCCCTGTCCTTCATGGGGTGCTGGGGGATATATGCGATTTTTGCTGGGTGGTGGCTTGGGCGGGATGCCGCCCCGCCCCTGGTCTGGATTCTCGGTGGCTGCATTTGTACAATAGGCGGCACTTGGTTCCTATGGCGGCGCAGACTTCCCTGCATGCCCACCAATAGCCTTGTGCTAGGGATGCGGCTGTTATTTTGGACCGGCGTTGACATGTTCTGCGCCGCTGCAGCGCTTTTTGTCTTACTGCCAGAAACGGCGACAATCACATTCCCATTTGTACTTGCCGTCTATGTTTTGGCATTGGGCGCCGGACTGTTGGCCAATAGTCCGGGTGGTGTCGGGGCGTTTGATGTTGTCTTGCTAGGGCTTTTGCCGGGACAAGAGGGTACAGTCGCCGCGTTGATCGTATTTCGACTGATCTACTATGGTGTGCCAGCCGTCCTTTCTGGGTGGGCGGTTTTGTCTGAAGACACACAATGTGTGGACCGATCTAACAGCCCGGCACAGTGGCAACTTGCACACCAAAGCGGCGCAATCCGAAACACCGGCTTCAGCGTTGATGCCCCGCTGTTTCGCGCAGGTATTGGGGTGCAATCTTCAGAATTTTCCTTGAGAGCGTTTGCACAGGCCGCACGGCGACAATTGAGAATACCCGTCTTGTACAATTGTTCGGGGCGCGAAGCCGTCAAAGCCCATCGCGCAGGCTGGCACCTGCGGCGTACCACCATGGAGGCAATTATTCCCACACAAGTTTGGTCATTGTCTGGTAGCCAGCGGCAGTCACTGCGTAGAAAACTACGCGCCGCCACGGCGGCAGGTATACATATCAGTGAAATGGGGCCACATGATTTGGAGGATTTGCCGCCCATCGCCCGTGCATGGAAAATCGCTCATGGCGGAGAAATGGCGCTGACGATGGGGCGATTTACACCCGCGTATATCGCACAACAGCGGGTATTCTTGATAAAATCTGCAGGTCAAACGCAGGGTTTCGTAAGCTTTCACGCGGGCGAAACTGATTGGCATCTCGACTTGATCCGTTACAGCAAGGGGCTCCCTGATGGCGCGGTGCATGCGGCCATTGTTGCCGCAATTCATGCAGCGCAGCGCAATTGCGTTGGCCGGCTCTCATTATCGACCGTGCCTGACCCACGCTACACGCCGCCAATCTGGGCCAATCGCAGGCGGGGGCTGGCACAGTTCAAACGAAGCTTTGCGCCGATTTGGGTGCCCCGCTACCATGCGGCCCCCAATCGCATGGCCTTTTTGCTGAGCGGTTGCGTTCTAGCCATCGCAATCCACCGCCCACTTGCCAACCTGCCATGGAAGCTGTTGCAGCTGATCAAATTGTTACCTTTGGAATTGAAGTTTTGGTCCAAACGTGACAAGCGACGGTTGCAACAAAATTGAAGGCCTCAAAAATCATGACAAACGCCCTTTCAGAACTGCTTGAAACACGCGACTGGCTGATGGCTGATGGCGCGACAGGGACCAATCTATTTAACATGGGGTTGATGTCTGGCGACGCCCCCGAAATGTGGAATATTGAAGAAACAGCCAAGATCAAAGCTCTGTATAAAGGGGCCGCAGACGCAGGCAGCGACATTTTCCTGACCAATAGTTTTGGCGCCAACGCGTCGCGCCTGAAATTGCATGGCGCTGAAACGCGTGTGCATGAATTGAACAAAGCCGCCGCCGAATTGGGCCGCGAAGTGGCCGATGCGTCAGGCCGCAAAATCGTTGTTGCGGGATCCGTTGGCCCAACCGGAGAAATCATGGCGCCGATGGGCACGCTGACCCACGAACGCGCCGTTGAGATGTTTCACGAACAAGCCGAAGGGCTTAAGGCGGGCGGCGTTGACGTTCTTTGGGTTGAAACGATTTCCGCTGCCGAAGAATTCGAAGCCGCTGCCGAAGCCTTTGCGCTGGCCGATATGCCGTGGTGCGGCACCATGAGTTTTGACACCGCTGGACGGACAATGATGGGTCTCACTTCGGCTGATCTGGTTAAAAAAATTGGCAAGATCGATTACCAACCCTTGGGCTTTGGGGCCAACTGCGGTGTTGGCGCCTCTGATTTGCTGCGCACAGTTTTGGGCTTTTCGGCTGCGGGGACCGCTGTGCCGATCATCGCCAAAGGCAACGCGGGCATCCCGAAATATCACGATGGGCACATTCACTATGATGGCACACCGGAATT
>CALLAF010000062.1 GCA_938002605.1 uncultured Paracoccaceae bacterium
GGCTCATTTTTCAAAGGGTAGGATCATAAGATGATTCTTTCACGCTAAAGCGGGACCGACTGAAAGTCGGTGGGTTTGCTCCAATGAGTGGATACTAAAGGTTGTTGTCCACCCGAACCAAAGCGCAACGGCGACAAGGGCCAATGCCAGCGCACGTCGAATAATGCGGCTGTGGGATTCGTTCTCAAGTAGGCCCTGTGCGGTCCCTGCAAGGGTGACAATCCCTGCGTGAATAAATGTCGCCACCACAACAAAAACAGCCGATAGCGCAAGGGTTTGCGCCATGACGGGCGCATCCGCGCGGATAAAGCTTGGCAAGATCGCTACATAAAATACCGCCGCCTTAGGGTTCAGCAAATTCGTGATCAAGCCGCGCCGAAAATACGTGCGCGCAGCCACACCAGTCGCAACCTTTTGGACAGGTTCCGCCGCGTCGCGCCACCCGTCCCAAGCCAGCCATAACATATAGATACCGCCACCGAACCGCAGCGCTTGAAACAACAGCGGCGACGCATTGATCGCGGCGGCCAATCCCAGTGCCGCGGCCATTCCAACTATGGCCAAGCCAAGCGCGACGCCAGCAACCGCCGCATAGCCCAGCCTACGCCCTTGGCTTGCGGCGACAACAGCAAGGTAGACCATGTTTGGCCCCGGTGTCAGCTCGATCAGCATCGCCGTGCCCGCGAAGGCCAGCAAGACCGCTGGATCAATCGCAGCTAGACCCATTTGGCCATCGGCGGCAGGCTCATCAATACCGCATTTGCGTCATGGCCTGTCGCTAGTCCAAACTTGGTGCCACGGTCGTAGACAAGATTGTATTCAGCATAAAGTCCGCGGTGCACCAGCTGCGCGTCCTTATCAGTTTCTGTCCAAACGGTGTTACGGCGCTTGTCGACAAGAGGCACATAGGCAGGCAAAAATGCGCGACCGATGTCTTGGGTCAGCGCAAAATCGGCCTCCCAATCGCCGGTACAACGGTCATCCATGAAAATACCCCCAACCCCGCGCGCGCGGTGACGGTGCGGGATATAGAAATACTCATCCGCCCATGCCTTTAGACGCGGATAGAGATCGGTGCCATGTGGATCAAGATGTGCCTTTTGTTCGGCGTGAAAATGCGCGGTATCTTCATCATATTCAATGCATGGGTTCAGATCAGACCCGCCGCCGAACCACCAGGCATGTGGGGTCCAGAACATCCGCGTATTCATGTGAACAGCAGGCGCATGCGGATTTTGCATATGCGCCACGAGCGAAATGCCAGAGGCCCAAAACCGCGGATCACTGTCCATGCCGGGGACGCCACGTGCAGCCATAGATTTTTGCGCAGCATCGCCAAGCTGCCCATAGACGGTCGACACGTTTACGCCGACCTTTTCAAACACGCGGCCGCCGCGCATGACGGACATCAACCCGCCGCCAGCATCCGCGCCGTCATCAGAAGCACGAGTGGTTTGCGTAACCTCGAAACGGCCAACGGGCGCATCACTGGCGTGGCGATCTTCAAGACCTTCAAAAGCTTCAACGATGTCATCTCGCAAGCTGCGAAACCAAGCCGAAGCTGTTTGCTTTTGTGTATCAAAACCCTGTGACATAATCGCCCCCGCCCGCTGTGCTATTGCATAACACTCTATCTTAGCTTCTTTGGTATATATCAATCACGAACGCAGATTTTACTGTATCATTCCGGAGACCACCATGCGCCGCGCTTTCATTATATTGCCTCTCATCGCCGTAACCGCCTGCGCCACGCCGCGCGAACAATGCATCAATGACGCCAACCGCCAGACACGTGTGTTGAGCCAATTGGTGAACGAAGCGCGCGGGAATTTGGCACGTGGCTACGCGATTGCGGAATCAACCGACGTGCGTACGCTGACACGGACATGTCGCGGGCGCGACGCAAATGATGAGATATTTACTTACCCTTGTAATGAAACGGAAACCTTCACGACGACACGTCCCGTTTCGATTGATCTGGATGCAGAACAGGTCAAACTAGCGCAGCTTGAACAACGTTTGGCGCAAGCGCAGGCGAATGCGAATACATCGGTCGCGCAATGTATTGCGATCCATCCAGAATAATCAGTGACACGACACCGCAGCCGGATCCAACAGGGTGCGGCCGCCATCTACAGTAATAATCTGCCCGGTAACAAAGCTGGACGCATCGGACGCCAGATATTGCACGGCATCAGATACCTCGCTTGGGCTAGCGATCCGGTGAAGCGGCGTATTGTCCACGATGGCTTCACGTGTTTCGTCGCAATCTTTTATCGATCCCTTCAGGCTCGCGCTCATCACGCTCCCAAAGGCGACAGCATTCACGCGGATGCCATGTGGCGCAAAGGCAACCGCAAGCGACCGGGTCATCTGATCCAAGGCTGCAGAGCTAACAGAATAGGCCAGCAACTCAGGATGTGTGCGGCGCGCAGCGATAGAACTGATATTTACAATTGACCCAACCGGGCCTGCCGGGTCGTCTTCGGCCTGTTTGATCATCTTGCGTGCAACCGCTTGGCTGACTCGCAATGCCGTCATCGTGTTTTGCTGCAGCAGTTCTTCGACGCTGTTATCATCGGGATCAAGCGGATCAGTCTGCGCCACCTGCCGCGATGCATTCACCAAGATATCCACCCGCTCAAACGCATCGATCGTGGCCGACAGCAAGTTCTTAATCGTCAGTTTTTTGCGCAGATCACCTGCGAAAATACGTACATTATCTTCTTTTTCAGCCGCTTCCCCAACTTCATGGCACAGCGTCTTTTCATCCATATCGGCAAAGACAACATTTGCGCCGCCTTGCACGAAATGCCGCCCAATCGCGAGCCCAACACCATTGGCCGCCCCAGTGACGATCACTGCCTTACCAGCAATTGAATATGACATCGTGGTTCTCCTGTGCCGCTAGTGCTGCGGCCGGTTGGCATGAAAGACTTTGAATGCACCATTACTGTCAATCATGTCCACATTGCGGAAACATTCGGACAAGGTGGTTTCATAGGGCAAATGCCGGTTTGCAACCATCCAAAGTTTACCATGCGGGGCAAGCAGACGGGCCGCAGACTGAATAAACATACGTCCAAGCGACGGATCAGATGCGCGTCCGACATGAAATGGCGGGTTCATGACAATCCCTTCAAACGCAGATTTGGCCTGAAACTGCGTGGCGTCGCCCCAATGAAATGTGACGCGCGGGTCGGTGACGTTCAATTTGGCACAAGCAACCGAAAGGGCCTCGGCTTCGATCAAGTCAAGCGATTGCACGCCTGCGCGGCTTAGCACTGGTGCGGCAAGATATCCCCAGCCTGCACCCAAATCGGCCATGCGCGCCGGCAGCTTCGGCGGCAAGGCATTCGCGAGCAAGGCAGAGCCTGCATCAACTGCGCCATCAGAGAAAACCCCAGCAGACGTGAAATACCCATGAGCCCCTTTGGCTGGCGGCGGGGCAGTCCAATCGGCAAATTTATCTGTGGCTGTAAACCAAAAAATGCGCCCGTGCCCTTTGGTGATTGACGGCAGCGTGCCCAACCGTTTGCGGCATTCCTTAAAGACGCTATCGATTCCATCCGTCTTTTGCCCATCGATGACAACGATATCAGCATTGGCACAGGCGGCGGCAACCATCGCACGTGCAAGTGCCTTGGCGCGCGGAACCACGACAATCGCAACGGCGACCTTGGTTAAATTTTGCGCAACCGGATAGCCCGCATTTTCCCAAGCGGTATAATCGGGATAAAACCCATGCACGATTTGCACCCGGTCACGCGGCAAGGCCGAGACATCGTAGGTGGCGGTTGGACGCATGATCGCGATGTCGCCTTCGGGCAGCGACAAAAGACCGTCATCGAGGGCGGTGGTAAGACGAGACTGTGACATTTTTGTACGAATAACGCTGCTGCGTTACTCTTTCTCCATCGTGCATTGCAAAGGGTGCTGATGACGCTGCGCATAATCCATCACTTGCGCAACTTTTGTCTCTGCGATCTCATGACTAAAGACGCCAACAACTGCGATACCCTTCTTGTGGACAGTCAACATAATTTCAAATGACTGCGCATGTGACAGGCCAAAAAACCGTTCCAAGACCTGTACAACAAATTCCATCGGGGTGAAATCATCGTTCAGGATCATAACCTTATACATCGGAGGACGTTTTGTTTTTGGCTTGGTCTCAAGCGCCACGCCAAAATCGCCGTCGTCACCGTCATCCGGTTTATCCGCCATCATGTAGAAATCAGTCCGCATTACGTCGCCCTGTTTGGTGACCCCATATATAAGGCAACCTGCGCGGGTGAAAACCCCCCAGTGCATTTCGCATAATCGCGCATCTAGTGACACCATACAGGCACGCCACAACATGTGCCAATTGGTACATTATGATCACATCAAAAGTCTTTGAATTTAGGGTATTTTCCGAATTCACAAGCTGTGCTAGCGTCACCTCATAATAATAAGGTCACCGAAAAAATTCGGGGCCAGAGGCAGTAAAAAAGAGGCAAGCGACGTGGCAAGTCGTCCGGGACAACTGGCCCTTAAGGGGCTGTATCTATTCGCATTCTTGATCGTAACTTTGTTTGCGCCCATCAGCGCAATCGCGGCCCCCTATGCTGCGATGGTGATGGACGCGCGCACCGGAGAGGTTTTGCATTCACGCAACGCCGATACCCGGCTGCATCCGGCATCGCTGACCAAGATGATGACGCTTTATATCGCATTCCAGGCATTGGAGCGTGGCGAAATTACGCTTGATACCGAAGTGCGGATTAGCCGAAATGCGGCCTCTGAACCGCCCTCAAAATTGGGCGTGCAGGCGGGGCAAACCATTCGCCTGCGTTACTTGCTCCGCGCAGCGGCGGTGAAATCAGCCAATGACGCGGCCACCGCGATCGGTGAAGCCATTGCCGGGTCAGAAGAAGCCTTTGCGACGCGTATGAACCGCACCGCCCAAGCCATGGGCATGCGCAATACCACATTCGTAAACGCACATGGATTGACACAAACCGGACATATGTCGACTGCGCGTGATATGTCCGTGTTGGGCCGTCACATGATTTACGACTTTCCACAATATTATAACCTGTTTTCGCGCCGCACAGCCGATGCGGGCATTGCCACCGTGCGGCATACGAACAGCCGTTGGCTTGATAGCTACGAAGGCGGCGACGGCATCAAAACCGGCTACACCCGCGCTGCTGGCTTTAACCTTGTTGCCTCTGCGCAGCGTGGTCAGGAACGTGTAATCGTAACTATGTTTGGCGGATCATCCACCACCGCACGCAACGCCCGTGTGACTGAATTGATGGATATGGGCTTTAACCGTGCACCATCACGTGCCACGATCCGGCGACCAAATCCGCCCGCGGCCATGTTGACCGCAGCGCCAGTTCAGCGCCAAACAGCGGTTCGCGTTTCTGGGCTGGTAAGCCGCAGCTTGCGCCCTGTCGCGCGTCCTCGCCCCGAAGCACCTGCCCCAGAGGCAGAGGTGCTTGTCGCTGCAGCGGATGCCGCAATCATAGATGATGTTCTAAATGACGTGATCAATGCTGCCTTGCTTGAAGCGATGGAAGCTCCCGATCCTGAACCCGTCGCAACAGCCCAAGTGGAAACCCCCAGCACGCCTGCGCCGCAAACGATGATCGCTGCGGATACACCAACCGTTACGCCGCATCTGCGACCAGCAAGCATCAGCGGCACCGCCGTCGCCGCTGCCCCGGCAGCAGAACCGGCCGTGGTCACCGCACAAGCGGAACCCGAAGTGGTCACCCGCATCTCGACCTCTGGCGGTCGGCATTGGGGGGTTAACGTTGGCCGGTATAACAGCCGCTATGACGCAGAACGGGTCCTGCTCCGCGTTGCGCTGAACGAAATGAGCACGCTAGACGGGGCCTTGCGCCGTGTTGTGCAACGCTCTGGTGGGTTCGACGCCAACTTTATGGGGCTCAGCCGCGAAGGCGCTGACCTTGCGTGCCGCAGGCTGCAAGCGCGCGGAACGACATGTTTCATGATCGGATCAGAAGGCTAACACCCAGCAGGGCGCCGGTTGCAACGGCGTCCCTTAGCGACAGTATTCACCTGCGTGCAGCGCGCCGTCGTTGGTTACCGTCTGTGTCTCAAAGTCATAGCAGCCTTCAGTTTCTGAGGGCGCATAGCGGATAAAATAATCGCCGCCTTCGTATCGATAATCCATGCTGCGGCGACCATCAGAACTTTCAGAGAATACAAGCTCTTCAACACCGCCCTGCGGCGGGCGACCGGGTGATGCACTAGCGCCATCCACTGAGACAAGTGGGCTGACACGTGGCAACCTGTCGAAATCGGCCACCTCTCCCATCAGGCATTGCACGATATAGGGGGCATCCGCCGAGGTATGATAGCGGTATCCAAAGGTATCATCGGCCTGCCCATTACAAACATCAAGCACACCTTGCGCAATCACTGAGCCATCTGGGCTGGTATCCCCATAGATGGGAAAGCCATCAAAACCCCATCCAATGATCGCATCAGGACCTGCATTTCCCATCTGCGCGATCATACAAACGGGGGACGCATGGTAATGGTAATCGTCACCACGTCCTGCATGTCCACCGCAAACGTCGAGCTGACCTGTCTGAAACGTATCGTGCTGGGCTTGATGATGGGACAGATCCGCCTGTGTCATCTCTCCGCCACCCGTATAGTCGTAAATCGGCACACCGTTCACCGCCACGCCGAGCGCCGCGTCGCGGGTCAGGGGCGCAGAACCCAAGACAGGCGCAAGGATAATTGGCGCTGCATAGTTCGCAGGGACGGGCACCTGTTCATTCGTACCCGTGATACCTGTCATCAATTCATGATCAGGATAGGTATCGGATTGGATAAACGCATGAGAATCTGAGCAGGTTACTGTGACACTGTCATCAAACCCAGCATCCGCAACCGAATGGGCAACGGCAGCACAATGATCATCATGCGCGCGCGCAGCCGTAGCCCCGCCCCCCGCTACACACGCCGCCGCAAGCACGATCGCAGCGCGGGTCATTCGACTGTGAAGCGGCACAAAACCGTGTTGCTTTGTTCGAGGTCGGGCCCCCAGATCAGCGCAGCGTCTTCGTCCCAGCTAATCTCATCATACCCCATTTTGGGATCGACTGCGCTTTCGCTAAACACATCGGCTTGCGGCCAATCGCTTGCATCAAATCCGGCAAGGTCCCAACCATCTGGTTCCTCCGAAGCTTCAAAGCCACAAACGCCTTCGCCAGCAACGGGATTAGATTCGCCTTCGCAAGATTTATCAAGCGGGGCTGTATGAATCACGAGGCACTGCCAAGACGCGTCACTGACTACAGCCGTGTCGCCTGCCGCATCCATGATCTGAACGATCACGCCGCCATCACCCATTTGTTGACGACGCGTACCGATATATTCGAGGCCCGTATCGTTTTCCTTAAAATCTTTCGCAACCAAACCAATCGTGAATGGGCGTTCGGCTTCAAAGGTAAAGCTCTCAGCGTTGAACGAACGCTCAGTGGTGATCGGCACACTATCTTCGGCGACCTGTACGCCATCAATCCGCATCTCAAACCAATTGTCGGCCCAGACATCCGCGTGGTAAGTTTCAGCGAAAAGCGCCCCTGTCGACAGTGGGATGAAAGCAAGTGAGTATAATACGTTGCGCATAGCGAAATCCTTATGAGTATTGATTTCCCACTTTAACGGATGACGCGGCATTTTCCGTCGAAAATTTTCAGACGACTTTCCCTTCAAACGCTGCCGCCATCAGTGCACGGGTGTATTCGGTTTGCGGGTTTTCAAAAATCGCTTGTGCATCCCCGGTTTCAACGACATCACCCTGTTTCATCACCATAACTTTGTGAGACAAGGCGCGCACGACCTTAAGATCATGACTGATAAACAGATAAGCCAACCCGTATTTTTGCTGCAAATCCCGCAGCAACTGCACGATTTGCACCTGTACGGTCATGTCCAAAGCGCTGGTCGGTTCGTCAAGGATCAGTAGTTTTGGGCGCAAAATCATGGCACGGGCAATCGCGATACGTTGGCGTTGGCCACCGGAAAATTCATGCGGGTAGCGGTCCATCGTGGCGGGATCAAGCCCAACTTCTTGCATGATCTCATGGACCATATCACGCCGATCCCGGCCCGGATCAACGCCATGCACGCCCAAGCCTTCGGCGATGATTTCAGCCACGGTCATACGCGGACTTAGTGATCCATATGGGTCCTGAAACACGATCTGCATATCGCTGCGCAGTGGACGCATCTGTTTGGGGGTATACTGGTGAATATCGGCCCCTTGAAACACAATCCGCCCTTCAGAACGGATGAGCCGCATCACGGCAAGCGCAAGCGTCGTTTTTCCCGATCCGCTTTCGCCAACAACACCCAAGGTTTCGCCTGCGCGGATTGTCAGCGTTGCGTCGTTCACCGCTTTGACATGATCAACCGTGCGTCGCAAAAGCCCCGCATGGATCGGAAACCAGATACGGGTTTGATCCGTCTCTAGTACGACAGGCGCGTTTTCAGATACATGCGCAGGATGCCCAGTCGATTCAGCGGCCAAAAGAGATTGCGTATAGGCGTGCTGCGGGTTTGCGAAGATTTCGGCAGTTGGACCGGTTTCGACGATTTCACCGTCTTTCATCACACAGACCCGATCCGCGATCTTGCGTACAATTGTCAGGTCATGGGTGATGAACAGCATCGACATGCCCTCGTCACGTTTCAATTCGGCCAACAGTTCCAAAATCTGCGCTTGAATGGTGACATCCAGCGCGGTCGTAGGTTCATCCGCAATAAGCAAATCCGGCCCGTTTGCCAGCGCCATCGCGATCATTACGCGCTGACGTTGGCCGCCCGACAATTGATGCGGATAAGCGTTCAACCGGCTTTCGGCGTTACGAATGCCAACACGGCCCAGCAATTCCAAAATCCGGTCGCGCACGGCGGGCCCACGGATGCCTTGGTGCAGTTCAATGCTTTCGCCCAACTGTTTTTCAAGCGTGTGCAGCGGGTTCAGCGATGTCATCGGTTCTTGGAAGATAAAGCTGATGTCATTGCCACGCACGGCACGCAGCGCGTGTTCATCGGCGCCGACCATTTCTTTGCCATCGTGTTTGATCGATCCGGCCATCACAGCGCTTTCGTCAAGCAATTGCACCGTCGAAAGGGCCGTCACCGATTTGCCCGACCCTGATTCACCAACCAGAGCAACAGTTTCACCTTTGTGCACCTGAAACGACACGCCACGCACAGCATGGGTCACGCCGCCGTCTTGGCGAAACGCCACACGTAGGTCGCGGACATCTAAAACAGTGCTCATTTTACCGCCCCGCTATCGCCGCCAAAGGGCAAATCAGCCGTATCAACCTTACCATCCGCGACAAATGTTTTACGCGGATCAAACGCATCGCGGACGCCTTCAAATATAAACACCAGTAGCGACAACATCACCGCAAAAGTGAAAAACGCGGTAAAGCCAAGCCATGGGGCCTGCAGGTTTTGTTTTGCCTGCAATGTCATTTCGCCAAGTGACGGTGCAGAGGACGGCAACCCAAACCCAAGAAAATCAAGCGAAGCCAATGTCGCAATCGCGCCGGTGACCAAAAATGGGAGCATTGTCACCGTGGCGACCATTGCATTGGGCAGCATGTGACGGAACATGATCGTACGGTCGCGCACGCCAAGGGCCTTAGCGGCGCGCACGTATTCTAAGTTACGCGCGCGCAAGAATTCGGCGCGCACAACACCGACCAACGCAGGCCAACCAAATAACACCGTAAGAAACACCAGAAGCCAAAAACTGCGTCCCAAAATCGCAAACACAATGATGATCACATAAAGCGATGGGGTTCCCGTCCAAATTTCGATAAACCGTTGGAAAATAAGGTCAGTCCAACCGCCAAAATATCCTTGTACGGCCCCAGCCATAATACCCAAGACCGATGATGCGATTGTGACCATCAGGGCAAAGGCAATCGATAGCCGGAACCCGTAAATGACCCGCGCCACGACATCACGTTTGGTGTCATCAGTACCAAGCCAATTGTCCGCACTTGGCGGTGCGGGGGCGACGCCGGCGACATCCACGATGGTGTCGTAGGAATAGCGGATCGGTGGCCAGACCATCCAGCCCTTTGCAAAATCGCCTTCAACGGTGTCACCGTTTGCCACCGCATCGATCAACGCCTCTGGTGTGTCAAAACAGGTGTCCAGCCCGCCCGTGACGATCAAGCATTCAACCTCCGCATCCTTATAGGCGGCTTCGGTCGGAAAATCGCCGCCAAAGTCACGCTCTGAGTAGAAATTGAAAATCGGCATATGTAATTCACCGCGGTAGCTGACCACGATGGGTTTATCATTGGCGACAAATTCAGCCATCAATGACACAGAAAACAAAACACCAAAGATGATCAAAGACCAAACCGCACGGCGATTGCGTTTGAAATTGCGCCAGCGGCGTTGGTTTAGAGGGGATAATAGCTTCATCCGCGGGCCTCAAAATCGATCCGGGGATCCACAAACACATAGGTCAAATCGGTAATAATCCCAACAACAAGCCCGATCAGGGAGAAGGCAAACAGGGTCCCAAAAACGACAGGATAGTCGCGCGCGACTGCCGCTTCGAAACCTAACCGCCCCAGCCCATCTAACGAAAACAGTGTTTCGATGATCAGTGATCCGCCAAAGAACACGCCGATGAACAGCGCCGGAAAGCCCGAAATCACGATCAGCATCGCATTGCGGAAAACGTGACCATAAAGCACTTTGCGTTCTGACAGACCTTTGGCCTTGGCGGTGATGACGTATTGCTTTTTGATCTCGTCCAAAAAACTGTTTTTGGTGAGCAAAGTCAGCGTCGCAAAGGCCGCAATCGTCGAAGCAAACACCGGCAAGGCAATGTGCCATAGGTAGTCGATCACTTTGCCGATCAGGCTAAGCTGATCAAAGTCGGTCGATGTGAGCCCACGCAAGGGGAACAAGCGCCAATATGACCCACCTGCGAACAGAACCACCAACAGGATCGCAAACAAAAAGCCGGGGATCGCATAGCCAATGATGATCGCGCCTGATGTCCACGTGTCAAAGCTTGATCCATCGCGCACCGCTTTTTTGATCCCCAGCGGGATCGACACGAAGTAGGCGATCAACGTCGACCAAAGCCCCAGCGTGATCGAGACCGGCATCTTTTCCATCACCAAATCAAACACGCTGATCGACCGGAAATAGCTTTCGCCGAAATCAAAGCGCATATAGTTCCAAATCATGTTTAGGAACCGTTCCAACGGTGGCTTATCAAACCCAAATTCGCGCTCAAGTTCGGCGATAAATTCGGGCGGCAACCCGCGTCCGCCGACATATTCGCTCTCGGATTCGCCGCCAAAATCAGCGTCGCCCCCGCCGCCCGAGATGCCCTCAAAAACGTCGCCGTTGCCTTCGAGGTTGGCAAGGATCTGTTCAATCGGCCCGCCGGGAACAAATTGGATTAAGGCAAAGTTGACAATCATGATCCCCAACAAAGTGGGAATGATCAGCAAAAGCCGTCGTAAGATATAGGCGCCCATGTCAGAGAACTACTGAAACGCGCCAGCGGCAGCAAGCGCATCCGCTTTTTCTTGGTTGATCCACCAGTAATCCAGATAGCCAAGGCCGAATTCAGGCAGGTTTTCGGGGTGCTCGTACATGTCGTAATATGCTACCCAATTTTTGCCCAAATACCATGTCGGCACGATGAAATATTCATAGCGCATAACCCGATCAATCGCACGAACAGCCGCAGACATTTCTTCGTAATCCTCGGCTCCGGTAACAAATTTGGCTAATTCTTCAAAGGCTTCTGAACAGTAGCCCGCGGGGTTAAAAACATCGTCTTTATCGTCACAGCCGAATTTCTGTTCGATACCCCGGCCTTCGACAAGACCGTTTACATAGTAGCCAAACATCATATCGAAGTCGTTTTCTTGCGTGCGAGCTTGATATTGCGAGGGATCCACGCGGTTGTATGTGATGTTCACCCCAAGCCGTTGCAGGTTTTCGATATAGGGATTGATGATCCGGTCAAAGCTTTGGCGCGTTTCCAAAAATTCAATGTCAAGCGTATCGCCATTTGCATCGCGCAATAACCCATCATCACCAGAGGTGAACCCGGCCGCTTCCATCAACACAAGCGCCTGACGCAGGTTATTGCGGTCCAACGCGCGTGTGCCGCTTTCGTGTGGCAATAACGCGTCTTCGGTGAAGATTTCGGTTGGTAGGAATTCGCGCACCGTTTCCAGCATTTCCAACTCGCGCCCTTCAGGGAGGCCAGCCGCCTTAAGCCGATCATTTTCCCAAAAACTTTCGCGCTGTTGGAAAAGCCCGTATTGTAAATTGGTGTTGGTCCAGTTGAAGTTAAACATTAGCCCCAACGCCCGGCGGACATTGCGGTCTTGCAGCTTTTCGCGGCGCAGGTTGAAAACAAATCCAGTGGCTGCGGGCAACGTCCCATCGTCAAGCGTATCCCGCACGACCCAACCGTTGTCTATCGCCGGGAATTCATAGGAAGTCGCCCAATTCAGAGAACTATTTTCGCGGCGGAACGTGAATTCACCCGCTTTAAAAGCCTCGAACGCGGCCGAAGTATCGGCGAAATATTCAATCCGGATAGAATCATAGTTGCCGCGCCCAACATTGATCGGCACGTCTTGTCCCCAATAGTCAGGGTTGCGCACATAGATCAGCTGACGACCGGGATCGATTGTGCCAACCATATATTCGCCCGTGCCCGGCGATGTTTCCATCCGTGCCTCGTCCAGACGCGCGCCCGTCTCTTCGAACCACGCCTTGGACATCACGATTTGGCTCGCCATTTGCGACACGCGCCCGACTTCGGGCGCGTCATCCGCAAAGGTGAATTTCACCGTGTAATCATCAATCGCTTCATAGGCTTCGACAAGCTGCACAATCCCTGCGCGGTAAGATGGCGTTGCCTGTTCACGCAACAATTCATGGGTATAGATCACATCATGCGCTGTCATCGGCGTGCCATCCGAGAATGTCACATCATCACGCAAGTGAAAAATGAGCCAAGACTGATCTTCGGGATATTCCAGCGTTGTGCACAGCAAGCAATATTCAGAACCGATCTCATCTTCGGTGCCCGTCATGATCCGTTCGTACATCATCGACGACATCGCACCGGGAGAGCCGCTGAGCGTTGCGAATGGGTTCATGTTATCAAAAGTGCCATTGGCTGAAATACTGACCTCACCGCCGATTGGCGCATTGGGGTTCACATAGTCAAGATGCGTAAAATCAGCCGCGTATTTTAGCGTGCCGTATTCGTTGTACCCGTGACTTTGGATGACCGTATCGTGGTTTTCGGCGCGCAAGGTATGCGCACAAAACACCGTCGCAAGCCCGACAATACCGCCAGCAAGTAACCGCGCGAACGGTGCGGATTCATCTGCGGGTTTCAAGGCAATAGCCTTTGCTTGGGTGCGGTTTGGCATTATTGTCTCCGGTAGCAATCAGTTGCTGCAAAGCTACGTGACACTTCGGTAAACATTCAAGTTGAGATTGCGTGATCACGCCGTGTTCAACAATATTTCCTAACAAAAAAGGCCACCCCAAACAGGAGCGGCCTTCGCTTTGTGCAATTTCATGCAAGTTTAGTCGTCAAGACTATCAAGATAAGCGATCAGGTTTGCCCGATCTTCGATCTTGCGTACACCGTTAAAGTTCATCGCAGTGCCGGGTGCAAAACCGCTTGGGCTTTCAAGGAAGTCGTTCAGGTGATCCGCGTTCCAGACATCTGCGACAGCCACCAAGGAGCCTGAGTAGCCAAACCCGTCTTCGCCACCAACGGCGCGGCCAACAACACCGTAAAGCGATGGACCGATGCCGTGATCACCAGGCTCTACAGAGTGGCAAGCTTTACAAGGGCGGAATTCGCCTTCGCCGTCAGCCGCACTTGCAGATGCCATGACGACTGAAAAGTCGATTTCTTCGACAACTTCCTCGGCGTGATCGTCGCCCTCGACTTCGATGATGTAGGCTTGTTCGTGGTGGTCGCCGTGACCTCCACCGCCCGCATAAATCAGCTCAGCGGCCCAGCCGCCCAGCAAGAATACGAGAAACGTCCCGCAAAGGCCGCCGATTACTTTCGTCAAAGTCATTGTGTCGAACATGTCGCGTTCCATTCAGTTCACAGATTTATCGCTATCTATCCGCTTCCCATACCCGGTTGCAAGGTATACTGCCGCGACCAATCGCCCATTTTTGAACTCTGCTGTCGGGAGGGGACGCATATGACCCAAAAAATCGCATTCCAAGGCGAGCTTGGCGCCTATGGCCACCAAGCCTGTGCAGATGCGCGCCCAGAATTTGATCCCCTGCCCTGCCCCACATTTGATGACGCGATTGACGCCGTGCGCAGTGGCGCGGCAGATCTTGGCATGATTGCTGTTGAAAATTCCACCTATGGTCGGGTTGCTGACGTGCATTCGCTTTTGCCCGAAAGCGGTTTACATATCGTTGATGAAACCTTTGTCCGCGTCCATGTGAACCTATTAGGCAAAAAATCTGCCCAACTTTCGGACATCAAAGAAGCGCATGGGCACCCGGTTATTTTGCCACAATGCGGGGTTTTCTTGCGGGAAAATGGCATTATTGGCCATACCAGTACTGACAATGCCCGCGCCGCACGTGAAGTTGCCGAAGGCGATGACATTACCGTTGCAGCGCTCGCATCTGAATTGGCCGCAGAAATATACGACCTTAAGGTCGTTGCCCGCCACATCGAAGACCATGACCGCAATACAACGCGATTCTTGATCATGGCGCGTGAACCTGACACCCGTCGTCGTGGGGAATACGGCATGGTAACAAGCTTTGTTTTTCGGGTCCGCAACATTCCGGCCGCACTCTATAAAGCGATGGGTGGCTTTGCGACGAATGGGGTCAACATGACCAAGCTTGAAAGCTATATGGTCGATGGCACCTTTACCGCGACCCAGTTCTATGCCGAAATCGAAGGACATACTGACGACCGCAATGTGCAACTCGCGATGGAAGAACTGGATTATTTCACTGACAAACTGCACATCATGGGGGTCTATCCGGCCGCCGCGCGACGGCACGAAAAATAGCTATTGCCCCTTACGGTAGGCGTCTTCAATTTCTTCGGAAAACTCAAGAACACGCGCCCGGAATCGTTTGGAAAGCTTCGCCTTCGCCAGCTTCATTGATTGCAGGATTAGCCGCGAGGTCATTGATTTTGCACGCAAATCCAACCCAACAATGATCCGCGTCCGCGTCGGAGAAAGCGCGACAAGCTCAACCTCTGTAGTGAAAGACATCCCATCTGACGCGCCCAAAACCTGATATAAATTTGGGTCATCAAGCGTGGCCAATGTCGCATCAAGCGTACGATTTCGTCCCCGAAATTTGAACGCAACCTGCCATTGTGAACCGGGTTTAACCGGGCCGTCATCGAGCCGTGCAACCTGCACACCATGCCGCAACGCGCGCCGTTCAAAGGCCACAAAATCGCTGACACGCGCAAACGTATCGGCAATAGGGACTTCAATATCCTCGCGTGTGCTAAATTTCATCTATTGCGCCTCTTCGGGACCGTTTTAGGCTAGTTTGGTTAATCAAGTCGATCCGCCAACCAGTTTTCTAGCAAAAAATGCGCGATTGCGCCTTTGCGGGCAGGCAAGATTTCGGGGTGCTGCCCAGCAAATATCTGCGCGACCTCTTCACGGGTCAGCCAACGCGCGTCTTCGATTTCGGACGGATCGATGGTGATCTTTGTGCTGGTCGCTTCGCCCGCACACCCAAACATCAACGACGCTGGAAACGGCCAAGGTTGGCTGGCCAAATATCGCACGTCACCAACGCTCACCCCTGCTTCTTCAAGCACTTCGCGACGCACTGCCGCCTCGATGGTTTCGCCGGGTTCGACAAAGCCCGCGAGCAAAGAATACATCCCCTCGGGCCAGCCCGGCGAGCGCCCTAACAACACAGAATTCCCATGCGTGATCAACATGATCACAACCGGGTCCGTGCGCGGAAAGTGATGCCCACCGCACGCTGGACAATCGCGCTGCCAGCCGCCCATCGCCATTTGGCTTTCGTGACCACATATTGCACAAAACCGGTGGGATTTGTGCCAACCGAACACGGCACGCGCGGTGGCGGCCAATTCAGCATCACGGGGGTTCAGCTGTGTCATAATCGCGCGCAATTCGACAAACTGCGCGTCGCTTACCGCCGGGTGTTCCTGCTGCGTGGCATCTAGAAAACTGTCCAGTGATTCGTCGCCATAAGCCTGCGGCGTCCACGCCGACAGGTCAGCAGCAAAGGTCGGACCCGTTTCTTGGCCCAAGAAAATCATATCTGGGCTTGCATCGGCTAAGACCGGGTGGCCGGGTGATACACGGATCAAGGCGCCTTCGCGCACCAGCGGTTTGCCACGCCATAGAAGAATGATCTGTGCATCATTTTGCTGTGCGAGCACTGACGCCTGCGCGCGCAACTGCGCTGCGCGATCAAGCCCGGAACCCCCAAATGTCACTGTCTCTGCGATTTTCATTCCCCTGAAATGGCATGAGCACCCCGAAAGTTCAAACGCTTCTATCGACCAGCCTACTTTGCCACGCTGACCGCTTGCACTGTCTACCTTTGCGGCTTATATGGAAGGTGAGAGGTTGGCGCGGGCGAGTGCCTCGCCAACCTGGTCAGGTCCGGAAGGAAGCAGCCACAACGAGCCCCACTTGGGTCGATGTCCAACCTCTCACCTTGTCCTTTAGTTAAGTTTCTCGGACGCCTGCGGGAGGGATATGTCTTTATTGTTCGACAATCGCGGCCACTCAACCAAAGGCGCATTGTGGCATACCTAAATACAACCCAATGTGTCCGAAGTGGATTTGTGGCTCTTTGCGAATCCCTTAACTTGACGATGGAATACAAATGCTCAAAAAAATTACACAATCTGCTTTGCTGGCGTCCGCACTGCTGCTTTCTGCCTGTGGCGCACCAACCGAAACCCAAACAAGTACAATCACGCAATCCGTTGCCACAGCCGATGCGAACACAATTTTGGTTGCACGCAAAACCGGATTTGGCGGTAGCTTTGTGCCAATTAACATTTTCGTTGACGGGACCCGCGTCGGATCTGTTGGGAACAATAAAGTTGAAACGATCACAATCCCACCCGGCCGACATGAAATTGAGGTTCGCTTCACTGGCCCGGCAGCGATAACAACGCAACCAGCCACACTGGCGTTTAACAAAAGTGCCACATCTCCCGCTTATTTCAACATCTCGTTGCGTAGCGGATTGATCGGGGCGTCGCTTCAAATTGCCGAAGTCAGTGCCAACTCACTAGCTCACTAACAATTTCGCGTATCCGGGGCCGTCCGCGGATACGCGTAAACAACAAATCTGCTTACAAAATGCCGCTATCCTGATAGGGAACGACTAGTACCGTATCGACGATGAGGCTTTATCTGTGACATCATTGCCCCGCGACGCCCTTGGCTGGTCGCCCTTCTTTATGTCTCAGCTTGATATAGACGAGCTTGAAACCCTAACACCCGCCCGCATCGCCACCGTTCACCGCGACCGCGTTGTCGGATTTTCCGAGATAGGGAACCTTGAACTTACGCTTGATCCCCAAATCACGACCGCCAATGTGGCGGTGGGTGATTGGGTTTTAGCCGCCCCTGCACAATATCGTCTGGTCCGGGTGCTCGAGCGAAAAACTGAACTGTCACGCAGCACCGAATACCACACCGGTGACAAACAACTGATTGCCGCCAACCTCGATACATTATTCATTACAAGTTCGTGCAACAATGATTTCAACGTGGCACGGCTAGAACGCTACCTCGCGTTAGCGCACGACGCGATGGTCACGCCTGTGATTTTGCTTACTAAAGCGGATCAATGTGACGATCCTGACACCTACGTTGATCAGGCACGGGCGTTAGGCCGGGGGCTAGAGGTGATCGCGCTAGACGCAAAAACGCAAGACGTCGCTGCGATACTCGCGCCTTGGTGCGGCAAGGGGCAAACTGTTGCGCTTGCGGGATCATCGGGCGTCGGGAAGACCACCGTGGCGAATGCGCTTACAGGTGGGCAGGCCGCGACCCAAGGTATTCGCGAAGATGACGCACGCGGGCGGCACACCACCACGGGGCGGTCGCTTCATGCAATTCCCGCAGGTGGCTGGCTCATCGATACGCCGGGGATGCGCGGGTTGGGATTGGCCGAAGCCGCCTTTGGTATCGACGCGACCTTCCCCGAGATTTCGGAACTCGTGACGCAATGCAAATTCCGCGATTGTGACCACGACAGCGAACCAGGATGCGCGGTACAAGCAGCAATCGCCGCAGGGGACATTGACCCTGAAAGGCTACGTCGGTTTAAGAAGCTCAAGCGTGAAAACTTGCATGCCACCGAAACGATCGCCCAGTCACGCGAACGCTCAAAGAAATTTTCAAAACATGTCAAACGGTCCGTAAAGAAAAAAGGACGCTAGCCATCGCTTTGTCCCTGAAACGCCCATTCCAGTTGCGCGTCGGTTTCAACCGCGCAAGGCCGGATTTCACGCAGCCGCGCCAAGGCTACATCCGGACGTTCACCTGCGGCAATCATCAGCCGCAGGACGATCATCCCCGACCGCCCACAGCCACCACGGCAATGCACCAGCACCCGCCGCCCTTGCGATAAATGTCCGGTCATTTGCGCGAATAATGCAGGCCAGTCTAAATCCGTCGGCACACCAAAATCTGGCACCGGGAGATGCACCCAATCGATCCCCTGCTTCATTAAATCAGCACCAAGATTATCTGCGCCGCAAGCCTCCATCTCGTGCTGCGCAGTCAGGCTAATGACAAGCGCCGGGGTCCAATCCAACGCCGCCGACAAGTCGTGCGTATAATCGCCACAAGCCCCCGGCACGGGGCAAAGCGCCATTTGGCCCGTACCGACCGGCAGATTGTAAATCGCAAATTTGGACATCCATTAACACCTAAAGATTATGAAGCGAATTTGCTTGCTGCATAGCAAATCTAAAGAGCCAGTCAGTTCACCCAACAACCCGAATGAACCCAGCTAGCCCGGTCTTTTGGTGCTCAATCACATGACAATGAAACGCCCAATCTCCGGGGTTATCCATGACCATCGCGATCTCGATTGTCTCGTCGCGTAGCAACAGCGCCGTGTCGGTCCAGTTGGATGGCAGGTGCCGTTTGTTGGATGAAATGGGCCGGAAGGTCATGCCGTGTAGATGAATGGGGTGGTCGTTTGGGCTTTCATTCCGCAATCGCAGCACCACGCTTTCACCCTTTTGGAATGTCGCCAGCGCGGGCGTATTTTCTGCTGCGTCGCCTTGCCAAGGTGTCCGGTTGATCGACCAAAACGAATAGCCAAGCGACCCGCAAAGCCCGTCAGCCGGCGGCCCGCCTTCTGGGGTCCAACCAAAGACAAATTCTTCGACACGTGGTGCCGAAAGGTCAGGTGCAGCCACCGGGTTGGGCAGCAATTGCGGCGCATCCGCAAGCACCCGCCCAAGGTTCGCGCCCACACTGCGCAATTGCGCCAAAGCGCGCGGAGCGCCGGGTGCGTCTGTCGAAACCAACACTTCGGCACCTTCAACCGTTGGCATCCTGATAACAATTTCAGCACGTTGACCTGGCGATAAGATCAATGGCATCTCTGCGGTGGGGAACGGTACGGGTTCGCGGATGGGATGCCCGTCCATCGCGATCACGGCCCCTTGGGCGCCAGTCACGAACATCTTATAAATCCGAGTTGTGTCTGTTGCCGCAAGGCGCAAGCGCACCAGCCCACCTGTCGGCACATCGTGCAAATCAAGCTGTTTCCAATTAGCGGTCATGACCGTGCCAAATGTACCTGTTCGCGCGGCCCCACGGGCAGTCCACAGGTCAATGAATTCGCCAGCACTGTTCAGCCGAAAATCACGCAGGTTCAAAACCACTTCCGCGTCAAAATCGAGCGGGTAGGCCTCGTCCACGATCAACACGCCCGTCATCCCTCGCGCCATTTGATCCATGGTCATGCAATGCGGGTGATACCAGTAGGTGCCCGCATCCGTGGGGGTGAAGGCGTAGCGGAATGTTTCCGCCTCGGCGATGGGGAATTGGGTCAGATAAGGGACACCGTCCATCGCGTTGGGCACCCGCAGCCCATGCCAGTGCATTGCAGTGTAGTCTGGCGTGGCGTTGGTCACATCAATCGCAAAAGGCTGCGCTTGTTTCATCCGGATTACCGGGGGTGGCGCGTCTGAAAAGGCAGAAATCATGCCCTGCGTCGGCACATCCAACACAGGGTAGCTGGAGGATTGAATTGTCAAGTTCTGCACCTGCGCTGCGGCACTGCGTGGCCAAACAGTGGCCGCGCCAATTGCGCCAGCCCCGATACACCCCAAAAATCCACGCCTTGAAATGTCCATTTTTGACACGCCTTTTCTTAGTCACCCATACATATGCCTCGCCTGCACACAAAGCAAAAGGTGCGCTGGCGTCGCGGTCAAAGCGGTGGACCTTCGCGCCCTGCCCGCATAGGCTGGCCGCAACAGAATCCAGACTGCTAAGGCCGCCATGACCGACACCCCTGCTTATCAAGTGCTCGCACGTAAATACCGGCCTGAGACCTTTGTCGATTTGGTCGGCCAAGACGCAATGGTGCGCACGCTCAAGAACGCGTTTGCGGCAGACCGGATTGCCCAAGCCTTTATCATGACAGGCATTCGCGGCACCGGCAAAACCACCACCGCGCGGATCATTGCAAAGGGGATGAACTGTGTCGGCGTGGATGGCACAGGCGGGCCAACGACCGAACCTTGCGGCCAATGCGAACATTGCACCGCGATCATGGAAGGCCGTCATGTCGACGTGATGGAAATGGATGCGGCGTCGCGCACCGGTGTTGGCGATATCCGCGAAATCATCGATTCAGTGCATTACCGCGCGGCCTCTGCCCGCTACAAAATTTACATCATCGATGAGGTCCACATGCTGTCCAAGAACGCGTTTAATGCGTTGTTGAAGACACTTGAAGAACCTCCCGCGCACGTCAAATTCATCTTTGCGACGACCGAAATCAGGCAGGTGCCTGTCACCGTTCTGTCACGCTGCCAACGGTTTGACCTGCGCCGGATCGAACCCGAAGTACAAATCGCGCTCTTGCGCAAGATCGCTGACGGCGAAGGTGCGGAAATCAGCGATGACGCCTTGGCGTTGATCACCCGCGCCGCCGAAGGGTCAGCGCGCGATGCGACGTCATTGTTGGATCAGGCGATCAGCCACGGCGCAGGCGAAACCACTGCCGATCAGGTACGCGCGATGCTCGGGCTGGCGGACCGTGGCCGTGTGCTCGATCTGTTTGACATGATCCTGCGCGGACAAGCCGCCGAAGCATTGACCGAACTATCCGGCCAATATGCCGACGGGGCCGATCCGATGGCCGTGCTGCGTGATCTGGCCGAGGTTTGTCATTGGGTGAGCGTGATTAAAATCACCCCCGAAGCTGCCGAAGACCCCACCATCAGCCCCGATGAGCGCACACGTGGCCAAGCGATGGCCGCGGATCTGCCGATGCGCGTCATGTCGCGGATGTGGCAGATGCTGCTTAAGGCATTGGAAGAGGTCGCAATGGCCCCCAACGCGATGATGGCCGCTGAAATGGCCGTGATCCGGCTGACACATGTTGCCGACTTGCCCACACCGGACGAATTGGTGCGCAAACTGCAAAACGCAACACCGCCCTCCGGAGGCGGCCCATCAGGCGGACGCCCCGCCCCTACGGGTGGCACGACCACAGCAATGTCGCAAACCCCAGCCCCGACACATAGCGGGCCAAGCGGCCCCTCCGCATCAGGCGCACAAACTGCCGTCGCGCTAGCGCCCGACGCATTGCAACATTACGCACGGTTCCAAGATGTCGTTGAATTGATCCGCTATCAACGCGACGGAAAACTACTTGCGGATGTAGAAACAGATTTGCGACTGGTTTCTTACCAGCCCGGCCGTATCGAATTTGAACCGACTGATCGCGCACCCAAAGATTTATCCCAACGTTTGGGCCAACGCTTGCAAGCATGGACTGGATTCCGTTGGGTTGTCACCGTTGTACGCAGCGGCGGCGAAAAAACCATCGATGAGGTCCGCAACGCGACGCAATACGCGCTCGAGGAAAAGGTACTAGCTCACACGCTGGTCCAAGCCGTGATCAAAGCCTTCCCCAAAGCCAAAATCAGTAAAATCCAAACCGAAGCCGACAAAACCCAAGACGCGTTTGAGGACGCATTGCCAGAGGTGGACGACGAATGGGATCCCTTCGACGAGGATTAAGCCGTGCGTTGCCAATTGGCCGCGTAGCCCCTATCTGAAGCCTAACAATACAGGAGACAGCGTGATGCTCAAAGGATTAGGTGGTCTTGGCGATATGGCCAAGATGATGAAACAAGCCCAAGAAATGCAGGGCAAAGTTGCGCAGATGCAAGAGGACCTTGAAAACGTCATGGTCGAAGGTGTCAGCGGCGCGGGGCTTGTCAAAGCAACCGCAACGGCCAAGGGCGAACTCAAGGGGTTGGATATTGATCCATCCATCTTTAACGGCGACGAAAAAGAAGTTGTAGAAGACCTGATTTTGGCTGCAATCAAAGACGCCCAAGCCAAAGCCGCAGAACGCAGCCAGCGCGAGATGGCGAAAATGGCCGAAGACATGGGGCTACCGGCGGGAATGAACCTCCCGTTCTAGCGGGGGGCCAACCGCAATGACCAACGGCACCGATGATCTTGATAATCTGATCGCGCTTATGGCAAAGCTGCCGGGGCTTGGGCCTCGGTCGGCCCGCCGGGCGGTGCTGCATCTGATCAAAAAACGCAGTCTTGTTTTGATGCCGCTGGCCGATGCCATGCACCGCGTTGGATCAACCGTGCGTGAATGTCTGAACTGCGGCAATATCTGCACGGCCGATATTTGCGAGATTTGCCAATCTGAGAAACGCAATATCGGCCAGATTGCCGTGGTCGAAGACGTCGCCGATCTTTGGGCGATGGAACGGTCACAAGTTTTCAAAGGCCGCTATCATGTGCTGGGCGGGACGCTTTCTGCACTCGATGCAGTCGGGCCAGATGAACTGCGCATTCCGAAGCTTTTGGACCGCGTCAAATCCGAAAACATCACCGAAGTGATCCTTGCACTTGGCGCGACAATCGACGGTCAAACAACGGCGCATTATATCGCAGACCAACTGCCGGGCATCGCCGTGACATCATTGGCCCAAGGCGTGCCTGTGGGTGGTGAATTGGATTACCTCGATGACGGCACGATCACTGCAGCGCTCAACGCGCGCAAAGCGATTTAACACCGCGACAGTTTTCTGAACGGATCACACGCAACGCCTATAGTGTCAGAATTTATTGATCTAAATTCAGAAACAAAACGCGTGCGCCGCCCGCGATACAGGTAAAGCGTCATACCCACTATGCCTTACAAAAACTGACCGGCGACACTATAGCTGATGCAACATCAATAGGCGTCGAGTATTCATTTTCAACCATCCCCTGAAGAAACGCGTTTCGGCGTGCGCGCAACTCATCGGCTCTAGCGTCCCACACTGTCGAAGGTGATCTAATATGAATAAGCAGAATAGCGGCATCAGCGAGGGTTGAACCGCCCCTTGTTTGCCGGAGACCCAGAAGTAAGGATACTGGGTTATGGGAAAGACAACGAACGGAACACGTTATCCAGAAGAACTGCGCAACAGAGCGGTGCGGATGGTTTTGG
>CALLAF010000063.1 GCA_938002605.1 uncultured Paracoccaceae bacterium
CCCACGATGCTTCAGGGCCGTGTTATAATCTGACCAGTTCGTGGTCTTATATGTCGTCGGTGTCCAACTGCTCATCCACGCCAGCTAGCACACTCGATTCATACAGTGAATCCTAGAAGCCGATTTGTGCAACAAAGCCCATGACACGTTTAACCGCAAAAGACTTCGATCCTAAGTTGCTAGAGTTGTACGATTTTTATGCGCATGGGATGATCACCAAGCGCCAGTTCCTTGAAGGTGCGTCCAAGTTCGCCGTTGCCGGCATGACTGCAACGACAATTTTGGGCCTTATGGCGCCTAACTACGCCTTGGCAGAGCAGGTGTCCTTTAACGATCCTGACATTGAGCCTGAATACATCATGTACCCATCGCCGAATGGCCATGGCGAAGTGCGCGGGTATCTGGTCCGCCCTGCTGGCGTTGAAGGCAAGCTGCCAGCCGTTGTCGTGGTGCACGAAAATCGCGGCCTAAACCCATATATCGAAGACGTCGCACGCCGTCTGGCCAAGGCGGGGTTCATGGCGATCGCGCCTGACGGCTTGTCGTCGGTTGGTGGCTATCCGGGGAATGATGCCGATGGGCGCGACCTGCAACGTACGGTCGACGGTACCAAACTGATGAACGATATGTTCGCGGCTGTTGAATTTATGATGACCCATGAAGGATCGACAGGGAATGTTGGGATTACAGGGTTCTGTTATGGTGGTGGTGTGGCCAATGCCGCCGCAGTTGCCTATCCCGAACTTAAGGCAGCAGTCCCGTACTATGGTCGCCAACCTGCCGCTGAAGATGTCCCGCAAATTCAAGCACCACTGCTTTTGCACTACGGTGGTTTGGACGCGCGTGTGAACGAAGGCTGGCCCGCGTATGAGGACGCGTTGAAAGCGAATGGTAAGGCCTATGAGGCATTTATCTATGAAAATGCGAACCACGGTTTTCATAACGATAGCACGCCGCGCTATGACGAAGAAATGGCGAACCTATCGTGGGACCGGACAATCGCGCACTTCAGAACGCATTTGGTATAAACGCCGCTATTTAGGGCCAAAGCAAATGCGCCCCGCCAGATTGGCGGGGCGCATTGTGTTTCAACGGAAGTATATGACCCGCTTAGCCGTCGAAGTTGACTTCTTCCATGATCCGCAGCGCGGCGGGGCGGTGCCCGGCCAATTCTTCTAGGGCAACAGCGTCTGGTTCAAAGCTGCCCCAGCTTGCGACCAGATCGGACAGCGCTGCGCTTTCGAGCACTGGATATTCATGGTTCAGTTCGGCGTAGATCGCCTGCGCCTCGGGGGACACAAGATATTCCATGAGCTGCAATGCTTCTTCGCGGTTTGGTGCGGCATTGGTCATGGCGATCCCCGAAATATTGACGTGTGTGCCGCCGTCCTCGAACGTTGGGAACACGATCCGGACAGAATTCGCCCATTCGGTTTGCTCTGTATCTGACAGCATTAGGCCCATGTAATAGGTATTGCCAAGGCTGATGTCGCATTCGCCCGCCCAGATTGCTTTGACCTGCGCGCGATCATTGCCTTCGGGTTTGCGCGCAAGGTTATTGTGCACACCCGCAGCCCATTCTGCGGCACCTTCTTCACCCTGATGCGCGATGACAGCGGATGTCAGCGCCAGATTGTAATTGTGCACGCCAGAACGGGTGCAAATCCGGCCTTCCCACTTATCAGATGCAAGGTCTTCGTATGTGGTCACTTCGCCTTCAGCGACACGGTCAACAGAAGCATAGACGATGCGGGCGCGGGTCGTCAGGCCAAACCACAGGTTGTCGCCGCTACGCAGGGTTTCAGGCACGGCAGCGGTCAACACGTCGCTTTGCACGGGTTGAATGACGCCAGCCTCGACGATTTGCATCAGGTTGGCGATATCGACAGTCATGACCAGATCGGCGGGCGACCGGTCACCTTCGGCCTTGAGTCGCTCAACCACACCGTCGCTGACGTAGGCAAGGTTCACTTGAATGCCTGTCGCATCGGTAAATGCGTCCATCACGGGTTGGATCAGTTCGGGCTGGCGTGTCGTATAGATATTGACGTCTGCAAGGGCTGGGGCCGCGATAGCGGCGCAAGCTGTTGTCAAAAGCGCGGTGCGTAGGGTCATGTTCTGTCCTCCAACTAAAATCGACGCACTTTAATCTGACTATTTTACTCAGGTCAAGTGATGGCCGGGTTATTCCGGCGTTTTCTCGCGTGCCTTGACCGCGTCCCAAAGCGCGTCCATCTCGGCAAGATCGCTTTGTTGTGGGGTTTTGCCAAGGGCACTAAGCGCATCTTCGACCCCCTCAAACCGTCTTGTAAACTTGGCATTGGCGCTGCGCAGCGCGGTTTCGGGGTCTACACCCAAATGCCGCCCAAGGTTCGCCATCACGAACATCAGATCACCGTATTCTTCCTCGACTTCAGTTTGGGTCAATGTGTCGCGTGCTTCGACAAGTTCTGCGGCTTCTTCTTGTATTTTTGCAATAACTTGGGTGGTTTCGGGCCAATCAAAACCGACGCGCGCGGCACGTTTTTGCAGCTTTACGGCGCGGGTTAGTGCAGGCAGTCCGGTTGCCACCCCATCCAGCGTGCGCGTCTGGGCTTTGCCAGCGCGCTCGGCGGCCTTTATCTTTTCCCAATCGGCAGTTTGCTGGTCTGCGGATTTATCACGCGATTCGTTGCCAAAGACATGCGGATGGCGGGCAACCATTTTATCGGCCACTGATTTTACGACCGATTCAAAGTCAAACAGCCCAGCCTCGCTGCCCATTTGCGTGTGGTAAACGGTTTGCAACAAAAGATCGCCCAATTCGCCTTCGAGTTCGGGCCAATCTTTGCGGGCAATCGCATCTGCGACCTCGTATGATTCTTCTATTGTATAGGGCGCGATGCTGTCGAAATTTTGCGCGATATCCCAGGGGCAACCGGTATCAGGGTCACGCAGACGGCGCATAATTTCCAAAAGGCGTGGCAATCCGCCGTTTGGATCATGGATAAGGGGATCGTCGGACATGTAGATTGCCTTTGTTGTTTGAACAGACCCTATCCAACGAAAAACGCCGCGCCAAGTGGCGCGACGCAATATCGACGTTATCAACTTGTGATTAGAACTTATAGGCAGCGCGCACTGTCACGCTATCTAGCCGAAGATCGAAATCATATTCGGTCCCAAAGAACGTGTCTTCTGCGACGCCTGATGTGAACCGAGCAAGATATTCGGCACCAACAATAAAGCTGTCAGAAATCATATAGTCGACTCCGAGGCCTGCACTTAAGCCAACGCCTGCCAAATCGACGACGTTTTCACCGGCGATTGGGATAATGCTAGTGCCGAGGATCGCATAGGGGAGAAATTTATCGCCAGCATAGCCGACACGGTATTTGAAATCGAAAATGGCACCGTCAACTTCTGCACCTAAAGTCGGGTCATCATAGCTTGCATCGGGTGCCGTCGCGAATGCGATCTCGCCGCCCATAACAAGATCACCGCGTTGGCGCATGTAGCCCATGAAGGCACCTGACATGCTGCTGTCTTCGATGTCTGTTTCAGAAAGAAGTGTTTCTACCTCAGCTGTGCCGTTGCTTGTCTGGCCAAACCCGAGCCCCGCATAATATCCGGTCCATTCAGCGAATGAAATCGAGGGGGTTAAGATCGTGGTGGCAAGCGCCGTATTTACTAGGATTTTTTTTCATCATAAGTTGATCCGATTTACGATTTATTAATGTGTTTGTGGTTGTGCACATAACCGAGCCCATATACGGCGCTTCGCTTGTACCGAAGGCCGGATGTTTCTATAGGTTTGAATTTTTCAAGTAGTGGTTCGTATGCAACGTTTGCTGACTGTAGTGTCGTACTAAGAGATTGTCGTTTTGCAGTTTATCGGTCACGTTACGGGGACCAGCGTTGCGTAAGGAATTGATTCTAAATGCCCATTATTAACCGTATTGCAGATTACGCCGATGATATGAAAACATGGCGTCGGCACTTGCACGCGCATCCTGAGCTACAGTTTGATTGCCACGAAACGGCAGGTTTTGTCGTCGAACGCCTGCGCGAATTTGGCGTGACTGACATTCACGAAGGGATTGCAACATCGGGTGTGGTTGCAATCATTGAAGGCAATGCACCGGGGCCGACGATTGGGTTGCGCGCGGATATGGATGCCCTGCCAATGGACGAGCTGACCGGGTTAGAGCACGCATCAACAGTGCCCGGAAAAATGCATGCCTGTGGTCACGATGGCCATACAACCATGCTGCTGGGCGCGGCAAAGTATTTGGCGGAAACGCGCAATTTTGCAGGCCGGGTTGCCCTTATTTTTCAGCCCGCCGAAGAGGCTGGGGGCGGCGGCGATGTGATGGTGCGCGAGGGAATTCTTGAACGGTTCGACATCGCGCAGGTCTATGCGTTGCACAATACGCCCGGGTTGCCAGTGGGGGCATTTTCGGCGACGCCGGGGCCGGTTCTGGCGGCTGTCGATGAATTTAGTGTTGTTATCAATGGCACGGGCGGACACGCCGCAACCCCGCATGAGACTAATGATCCGTTGGTGGCGGCCGTAGCAATCTACGGGGCTCTGCAAACCATCGTGAGCCGCAATCACTTTACGCAAGAAGACTTGGTCGTCTCGGTCACGCAGCTCCATTCTGGTACAGCGAATAACATCATCCCTGAATCCGCCGAGATCAGCGGCACTGTCCGCACGTTTAATCGCGATGTGCAGGCGATGGTCATGAAGCGGCTCAAAGAGATCGTCGCGGGGCAGGCGGCCGCCTTTGGGGTGCAGGCCGATTTGACCTATGAGGTCGGCTACCCTGCCACGATCAATGATCCTGAACGTGCGGCATTCGCCGCTGAGGTCGCGCGCGAGATTTCCGCCGAGGTCGACGATAACGGCAGCCGTGAAATGGCGGCAGAGGATTTCGCCTATATGCTCGAAAAACGCCCCGGCGCCTATTTGTTTATTGGCAACGGGGATACGGCGGGGTTGCACCATCCAGAATTCGATTTTGATGATGATGCGGCGCCGGTGGGGGCTTCTTATTTCGCGCGGTTGATTGAGCGGGCTTTGCCGCTCGGGGATCGCTAGAGGGGTGCCGTTTTTACGACCAAACCACCAAGCTGTTACCTGTCAAATATGTGGAGTAACACACTGATGCGTATCATTTTACTGCTTTTGGCTATTCTCATTGGCTTTATGGGATATGTGCGGCTTGCACCGGTCCGGCTGGACGCGCGCCATAGGCCATCGGTACCGACCGAAGCCGGTGATGTGCAAAGCACCGGTGGGTTTCAGGCGGCGCGCAAGATCAGCGCGCCCTTGCTACGCCGCGTACCCGCGTGATTGCGGGCAGCATCGAAGATGGAACAATCACCTTTGAGACGCGCTCGGCGCTTTGGGGGTTTCCTGACTATACGACAGTGACCGTCGCGGGGGATTTACTGGTGATATCCGGGCATTTGCGGTTTGGCAGATCGGACATGGGCGTAAATAAAACCCGTATCTTGGGGTGGATCACCACGCTTGCCCCCTTGACCGAGCCGCTTTGATCCGCCAATCCGGGTGCCATGATAGCATCCGATAAAATTGAACAAATCATCGACCGGTTTCAGTTCCTAGAGGCCAAGATGGCCGATGGCTCTGCCGGGAATGAAATCGCGGTCTTAGGCCGTGAATATGCCGAACTGCGGCCTGTGGTCGAAACCGTGACTGCCTATAAAGAATTGGTCGCGCAGATTGCAGATGCAGAAGCCATGCTCGCTGATCCTGAGATGAAGGAATTGGCTGAGGCTGAATTGCCTGACCTAAGAGCGGCGCTTGAAGCCTCTGAGCATGGTGTGCAGCTTGCACTATTGCCCAAAGATGCCGCCGATGGGCGCCCCGCCTTGGTTGAAATTCGCCCCGGCACCGGTGGGGACGAGGCATCGTTGTTTGCTGGCGATTTGTTGCGGATGTACCAGCGTTATTCGGAAAGTCAGGGCTGGAAGTTTGAAATTCTCGAAATGTCGGAAACTGAACTTGGCGGCATCAAAGAGGTTGTCGCGCGGGTTGCGGGCGACGGCGTATTTGCAAAGCTGAAATATGAGAGCGGCGTCCATAGGGTGCAGCGCGTACCCGAAACCGAAAGTGGTGGGCGCATTCACACCTCGGCTGCCACCGTGGCTGTGCTGCCAGAGGCCGAAGATGTCGACATTCAGATTAATCCAGGCGATCTGCGTATTGATACGATGCGCGCCTCTGGCTCAGGTGGCCAGCACGTGAACACAACCGATTCCGCAGTGCGTATTTTGCACATCCCGACAGGAATCATCGTCGTCAGTGCCGAAAAATCACAACATCGGAACCGCGAAATTGCGATGCAGGTGCTGAAAACCCGTCTGTTTGACCTAGAACGCCAACGTGTAGACGGTGAACGTTCAGCGGACCGCAAGGCGCAGGTGGGGTCGGGAGATCGTTCAGAACGGATTCGTACCTATAATTTCCCGCAGGGACGGATGACCGATCACCGCATTAACCTGACGCTCTATTCGCTGAACCAAGTGATGCAAGGCGATCTCGAGGAAACCATCCTAGCGCTGCAGGCTGATGCCCAAGCGACGCTGCTTGCGGAAATGGGCGCGTGACCACAGACGATTTGCTGCAACGTGGTGCCGCGCTTTTGGCTGAGGCGGGCATTCCCGACCCTCAGCGCGAAGCACGGCTGCTGTGGCGTAACATAGGCGAGGCAGGGGATTTTCTTGCGATGGTCGCGCGGCGCGCGCAGCGTGTGCCAATGTCGCAGGTTTTGGGCTACCGCGATTTCTATGCGCATCGGTTTATTGTCACCGACGCTGTTTTGGACCCGCGGCCGGACACGGAAACCTTGGTTAGTTGTGCCTTAGAACATGATTTCACCCGCGTGCTGGATCTTGGCACCGGATCGGGATGTATTCTTTTGTCTTTGCTCGCGGAACGCGATGATGCGTATGGGGTTGGTGCTGATCTGTCCGACGCAGCACTGGATGTCGCTAAACAAAATTCTGCGGCTTTGGATATTGGCCCACGCGCGATATTTGTGCAGTCAGATTGGTTTGCGGAGGTCACAGGCACGTTTGATTTGATCGTGAGCAACCCGCCTTATATTGCGCTTGATGAAATGGATGGTTTGCAGCCCGAGGTCCGGCTGTTTGAACCGCGCATGGCGCTCACGGATGAGGCTGACGGGCTGAGCGCCTACCGCATCATATGTGGTGGTGCACCCGCGCATCTGGCGCCGGGTGGGCGGTTGATCGTCGAAATCGGACCGACCCAAGCGGATGCTGTCGCTACGATGATGGCCGACGCGGGGTTGATCGACGTGCAGGTGCAGCAAGATTTTGACGGACGGGACCGGGTTGTCGCAGCGAAAATGCCAAATTAGCCGCAAAAAACGTAAGTTTTGCACAAATTTCACTTGTCTTGACCCACATCACATGTTTATTCAAAGGTATCGGAAGGTAAGAGGGCCAAATTGGATCTCCCCCCGATCAGTCGCCAATACATCGCAAGGCCAGTTTTAAAAGACGCGCAAGACAGCGCGATACGGTCAGCGCAACGACAGCCAAAGGCTTGAAAGCAAATCAATGAGATCATCGAAGTCCCGGTCACGGAACAAAAACCGTAATAATAACCGCCCGTCTGGCGGCAACATTATCAACCGCGTGTTCGACAGCTCTGGTCCGGACGGAAAAGTGCGCGGAACGCCGCAGCAGATCATTGAAAAATACAATCAGCTTCACCGTGACGCGCAGCTATCTGGCGATCGTGTGAACGCAGAAAACTTTGCGCAACACGCAGAGCATTACACACGGATGTTGGCCGAAGCGCAGCGCGAAGTTGATCAGCGCCGCGAAGAGCAAGAAGCCCAAAACCGCGAACGTCAAGCCGAACGCGACCGTGAACGCCAAGAGCGGATCAAAGCACAAGAAGCGGCCGCAAATTCGGAACAACCGGCAGCCGCCGGGCTTGAAGAGCAACCGGATATCGAACCAATTGGTGCGCCTGAAACTGGTCTTGTCGAAACACCAGAAGAAAAGCCAAAGCCGCGCGCCCGCAAGCCGCGCGCCCCGCGCAAACCCAAAGCCGAGGCGCGTCCAAGCGACGACAGCGCGCCAGAGGCCGCAGAATAATCAAAACGCCCTCCGGATTTTGGGGGGCGTTTTTTTATGCGGGGTTATCCGCGACCTGCCGGGCAAGCGCACAAAAAGCTTCAAGCCCTACCTGTTCGCCGCGTTCCGTGGGTTTGATCCCGACTGCGACTAGATGCGCCTCAATATCAGGGCTTACGGATTTCAACGCAGAGCGCAGCATCTTGCGCCGTTGGTTGAACGCTGCTGCGACAACCTTGTTCAGCACAGCGGGATCAGCTGGATAGCGTGGCGCGGGCAGGGCGGTCAGATGCACGACAGCGGAATTCACCTTTGGGGGCGGGCTAAAGGCCACGGGCGGGAGATCGAGCACGATACGCGGGTCGCTGCGCCATTGCGCAAGCAGGGCCAACCGGCCGTAAGCCTTGGTGCCGGGTTGCGCGACAATGCGTTGTGCGACTTCGCGCTGGAACATCAACGTCAGGCTTTCCCACAATGGCGGCCATGTCGGTGGGGTAAGCCAGCGCACAAGCAATTCAGTCCCGACGTTATAAGGCAGATTCGCTGCGATCTTGATCGGCGCGGTCAGATATTCCAGCGGGTTCACATCAAGAGCGTCGCCATTAATCACCTGTAAGCGCCCCGGATACGCGGCTTCAATCTCAGCCAATGCGGGCATGCAGCGTGGGTCTTTTTCAATCGCCAGAACACGGCGCGCCCCTTCGGCCAATAGTCCCCGCGTCAATCCACCCGGCCCCGGCCCAATCTCAAGCACATCCGCAGCGGTGACATCACCCGCGAGCCGCGCAATCTTGGCAGTGAGATTGAGGTCGAGCAAAAAGTTTTGGCCCAAAGATTTCTTTGCTGCCAGCTCGTGCGTGGCGATTACGTCGCGCAGTGGGGGAAGATTGTCGATGGTGCTCATCTAAGTTTGTTCTCGGCTGTCAGCCATCGTTGCAGCCATTTTAATGGCTGCAATCATTGATGTCGGGTCCGCGACGCCCTTACCTGCAATATCAAAAGCTGTGCCGTGGTCAGGAGACATCCGAATAAACGGTAGCCCCAACGTCACATTCACCCCACCTGAAAAATCAAGCGTTTTGATCGGGATCAGGGCTTGGTCATGGTACATGCAAACCGCCACATCGTATTTTGCGCGTGCGCCAGCATGAAACATCGTGTCTGCGGGAAGGGGGCCGGCTACATCCATACCTTGCGCGCGCAATGCCGTTAGCACGGGCGTAATCATGTCGTTCTCTTCATGTCCCATTTTGCCATCTTCGCCCGCGTGTGGATTCAGCCCCGCCACAGCGATCCGTGGCGCATGGATCCCAAAATCACGGCGCAGCGCGGCATGGGTGATCAGCAATGTATCTGTCAACAGGCTTGCAGTCAGTTGCGTGGGCACGGCATCCAGTGGGATGTGAATTGTCGTGGGCACAACACGCAACGCGTCGCAGGCGAGCATCATCACGACTTGATCCGTGTCCGCCAATGCTGCCAAATATTCCGTATGACCGGGATAAGGAAAATCAGCCCCGTTGATCAGTGCGGCTTTGTTGATAGGTGCTGTGCACAGCGCACGTGTCGCACCGCTACGTGTCAAGTTCACGCCTGTCGCGATGGCGTCGATCACACCTTGGGCATGGGCGGGGTTGGCGACGCCTGCGGTGGCCGCTGGTCCAAAATCCTGCGCAAGCACGGGCAGTGCATTGGCACAAAGTGACGGCGCTTCAGCTGCGTCTGCGATGGCTCGGTAGGGGGTGCCCGTAGGCAGGTGTGCCGGGTCGCCGATCCAAACGAGCGGTATCTGGTCACGCAACTGATCCCAAGCTGTTGCCGCGATTTCGGGGCCGATGCCTGCCGGTTCGCCACAGCTGATCGCGATCGGTTTCATCGTGACGTGATCACTGCCGATGCACGCAGATCCGCAACCAACGCATCCGCCAAACCAGCGAGCCGTTGGCTTGTTAGCTGATTGCGCACGGCGGCTGGATCAATGGTGTCGCTGCCTGCCTGATTGCGGGCACACATCATCAAGAATACCAATGTTTCGCCATTGTCACGGGTCAGATTGTAGGAAACCTCACCCGGATCTAGCCGCGCAAGCTCAAGCGCGACATCGCTCGAAATCTCAGAAGGGGCGACAACAAGACGGTCAAGCACTTCGGTAGGCTGGTTGCGCGCGATCCCGTAAAGATCGTCGCAGGTATCAACATTATTCTTCACATCGGCTGCAGTACGCCGGGCCGCGTCGGATTGGCCGCCGGGAATGTAATAAGCCGCGTAATCGATGCTTACCGGGGCCTGTAGGGCGCGCGGGGCTTCGCGCATGCCACGTTTTTGGAATAGGGCAATAGCATTCGGTATTTCGATAGGTTCGGTCACTTCACCGGGGGCCAGATCAAGCAAGATTTGTTGCAGTTGTGGCGGGTAGTTCGAAATCGGAAGCCAGCCCAAACGCCCGCCGTTTTCACGTGACGGGAGCGCAGAGACTTGGCGCGCGGCAGCCTCGAATTCGGCAAAAGAACGCATTTGCGAAATCTCGCGCGCTGCTTGCGCGGCTTGGACCTGCCGATCTGGCGGAGGCGCGATGATGATTTCGGACAGTAAGACCTCGATCTGGGTAGGTTGGGTGCCTTGGGCCTGCAACGCGCGTTCGATATCGGCATCGGTGATCGTGACTTCGCGGCTATACCGGGCGCGCACATAGTCGCGCCAAGCAACGCCAACCGCAACAAAATCACGAAGCGTTTCGACATCAACATTGTTTTGCGCCAAAACATTTGTGAATTGCGGTAATGTCATATTGGCGCGCGCGGCAAATTCGTTCATTGCGGTTTCAAGCGAGCCTGGGTCCAGCTGAAGCCCAACGCGGTCCATTTCTTGCTGCTTAAGCCGATCTACGATCAGCCCTTCACGCGCCACCTCATTCAAATCGCCAGGCGTGCGGAACAGTTCCAAAAGCCGCATCCGCTGGTTCAGCTCGTAGCGGGTCACGACTTTATCGTTGACGGTGATCACCGGGGTCAATTGCCCCTGTGCCAGCGCTGCGCTGCTGCTTGTCAGTGCCCAAGCCAGAATAACGGCGAAATAGGAAAATAGGCGCATCGGTGTCCTCGTTCTTACAATCAGTTTCGGCAACTTGCGGCGGTGCCCGCCGCGGAGCGTCCCGCGGAAAAGCCTGTCAAAGAGCCACTTAGCCCAAAAGTCGTACTTGGATCAACCGTACTGGAAGACGTGTAGCTGCGCGAGGCAGAAACGTTAATGTTCACGCATTCGTTCTGCCATCCCAGCACAATCCCGGCGCTGACAGGGGAATCAGCCGCAATGTCATAGCGCCCATCCAAATCGACGCGCCAAGTATCAGATAAAACGACCCCCGCATCGACCGTCCAAGCAGAGACAGTATTCGTCAAATCCTCATCTGCGTCAGCGGATTGCCAAATATAATTCGCGGCCAATGACACCCGATCATTTTCCCATGCGATCCGCCCATCGGCCACGGTCAGGCCCGTGTTGTCGTCAAACAGTGCACGCGCATCAAACAAGAACCCTCCCGGACTGCTGATTTGCCCGGCGACCAGCCAATCCGATTGTAGCCCATCCAACCCTGATGAGCTTGTGAACGCTGTATTTTCCGTATCTCGCAGGACTCGACCAAATGCCAGCGACGTGTCCAAGCCAGCTGCGCCAATGCGTGTATAGCTTACCCCTAACGCCGTCTGCAGGCCGGTTTCCACGGCGTCCTCGCCGGTAAAACGCGAAAGGTCTAACAGATTTCCTTGGTCCAATTCGCTGCGGGTGCTGTCCTCATTTGGAGGTGTATCGCCATAGCTTTCGGCCCATCCAACACTGAGTACCGGGGTGATCAGATGCGCTGCCCCGTCTTCATTATATGCGCCCAATGGCCAGCGCAGGGTAATTTGCGCCGAAGGGACCGCGCGCAATATGTCACTGTCATAGCTGCTGTCGTCTTGCACGTTGTAATAATCTGCGCGTAGCCCGGTTTTCGACTGAAAGACGATGCCGCCGCCCAAAATCCAACTGTCGTCCCAAGTGCTATAGGCACCGATACGCGACACATCGCGCCCGTCGTCGCCGTCACTGTCGCTATAGCGGTAAGCGCTGTCGATACTGGCGCCATAGGTCAGGGTGCCGCCCCAACGCGTGGACTGGCGGGTTTCATAAACAGCGTCAGCCACAATGGGTGGCAGCGATGCATTCGTTTCGTCGTCACGCAAGGTTTGATAGTAGGTCAAATTGACCTGCATGAGCGAAGCATCAGTGACGCCGGTCACGGAAAGCGCACTATCAAGCCGGTCTTTGCTCGAATAGCTGTAGTCTTGCAGATAGGCCGTATCGCTGACCGCTTCGATGTCGAAGTTCAACTTGTAGTCGCCTGATAGGTCAAAATTTCCTGACGCAAAAACATAGGACCTATTTGCATCTTCAAGCGTATCATCACTGGCGGCACCTTCGATGCGTAGGGTGCCATTGCGAAAGGCTTGGCGGTAGATCAGCTCTAACGTGCGGGTTTCAGAAGAAACATAAGGGGTCAGGGTCAGATCACGGGAATCGCCTAAGGTGATGAAATAGGGAATCTTGATCCCCGTGCCCAGCTGCGTGTTGTTACGCTGCTCGGGGATCAAAAAACCGGTTGCGCGCTCAAGGTTAGGATCGGGCAGGCGCAAAGTTGGCAGCCAAAACACAGGGATGTTTCGGATCAGCAGTGTTGCATTGTCAAAATAGAGCTGCTGTTCGACGCTATCATGTACGACACGCTGGGCCCGGATAGACCAAAGCGGCGGCGCGTCCCCGCATACCTGACACGATGTCGCGACTGTTTTGTATAGCTGCGAATAGCGCCCTTCGCGCCGATCAATTTGATTCGCGGCCAGTTGCAGCTGCTGATCAAGAACGATGCGCGCCCCTTGAAGGATGCCATTCTCAAGCCTTGGGTCCATCGCGCCGCTTTGCGCCATCAACAATGTCCCGTCGGTTGTTTGAATTACAATCGGTCCCGTGATTGTTAGCCGATCACCTTCTGGGTCATAAGTAATTTGCGTCGCCGTTAGCCGGGATCCTTCATATAGAACTTCGATATTTCCGGTTGCAATTAGCTGCTGTTCATCGGTGACCCTGACGCTGTCGGCGACCAAGGTCGCCGCCCCTTGCGCAAGGCTCGTCTGTGGCAAAAGTAGCAGGAGAAAGAACGTAATCAGACGCATTAGCCGTCCTCATTATGAAGCAAAATGCCCAAAGCAATGCCAATCGCTGCAAATGGCGGTGCCCACGCCGCGAGCAGTGCTGGCAACTGGCCATTTTCGCCCAAGACCTGCGCAAAATTACGAATGAAATAGATCACGAAGGCAAGCAAAATCGCGAACATCACCATCATCCCGGTGCGTCCGCCGCGCTGGTGGCGCAGTGTAAACGCCGCGCCAATCATGACCATTGCGACCAAAAAGAAGGGCAATGCCAGTTCTGTATGAAACCAAACAAGATGCCGCTGCGCCGAAAACCCGGCGGCGTGCAGCCGTTCAATAAACGCTGGCAATTCCCAGATCGGGATAGAGGAGGGCGTGCCAAAACTGTCGCGGATTTGGTCCGGGGTAAGGGTTGATACGATATTGAAGCTCGGGTGTTCCATCGCCGAGGCCTCTGCATTGAGGCTTGTGTCAAAGACCCATTGTTTCGCGTCTGTCAGTGCCCAAGCCCCGGGCACGAGTTCTGCGGTTTTGGCGTTGACGCGTTGGGTTGGGGTTCCGTCAGCGCCAAAGCGAAAAAAGCTCACGTCGGTCAGAACCGTGCCATCCAAATTCGCACTTTGCGCGCGGATGACGGTTTGCCCCGCATCAGTGCCCTGCCGCAGCCAAAGCCCGGATGACCCAACTGACAACACAGAATTATTGCCACGCAATGCGCCAGACCGAAGCTCATATTCTTTCGACGTACTCGCAACAATCGGATTGCCGATTGCAACGGCAACGACCCCGATCATCAGCGCGACAAATAACGGGGCAACAAGGGCCCGCAGGGCTGACCGTCCCGCGGCACGGGTGACCACCATTTCCGATGACCGCGCCAAACCTAGAAACAGTGCGATCGCGGCAAGGATCATAATCAAAGGCATGATTTGATAGACGCCCGCAGGAATGTTCAGCAGCGTGAGTGTCAAAATTTCAAAAATATTTGCATCGGCTGTCGCGTAGCGGCGCAATTGTTCGACGATGTCCAAAAACATCATGATCACAAAAAACACGCCCAAGACGCCCAAAAATGTCATCAAAAAACGGCGCGCAAAGTAGCGGTGTAAGATCATTGGGCGACCTCTGGCTTGTGGCGTCGCTTGAATAAATGCGGTCGCGTAGCCCAAAACAGTAAAAACCAGACGATCGCAAACCCGGCAACGGCGGGTAAATAGGTTGCAAACCACAGGCTTTCAGAACTGCGTGCAGCATTGATCCCGGCGGTTTCCATCGCTTTGACAACGACAATCAGCATGATTGCCGCAACGATTTGGCGCCAAACCCCAAAGCGGCTAAACCCGCCAACCAAAAGCGTCGCAAAGCCAAGCATTGCGGCAACCGTGCCCAACAATGATTGGCTGAACCGATCATGTCCGCGCGCGATAAGCCGTGCCGCACTGCGGCGCGTTTCTGCGATGATTTCCGGGGTTGGGTTCAAAAGTTCCCAGGTCGATAAATGCGCATCCCTGCGACCACTGGATTCGCTGGCGGTTATAAGACTTCCGATATTATAAGCGAAATCGTCAAAGGCGGTTGTCGTCAGGCGTTGGGTGTCTGTGTCAAACACTTGTACAAGCCCTTCGATCATCACCAATTGCGTCTCATCCGTATCGTTCACAAGAAATGCGCGCGTGGCAGTATAGGTTATCTGTTCATCATCAGATCGCGTGTCAGACAGGAAGATGTCTTGGAGCTCACCTGCCGTTGTGATGTCGCGAATGTAGAAGGTGATCCCTTTAACAGGTTCAATAAATCGCCCCTCAGTCAGCAATCGCGCGGTGATATTGCGTGAAATATCTGCTTGGCGTTCTTCCAATCGCGCAGAGCTGAGCGGCACAAGATAATGCATCAACATGGACATCAAAATGGCGACGATGATCCCAAAGTAGAAAACAGGACGCGCAAGTCGAAAGGCGGAAAATCCGGTGGCTTGCACCACGACAAGTTCAGATTCGGTTGTCATCCGGTTGGTCACATAGACAGAAGCCGCAAAGGCCGCCAAGGGCAGGGCAAGTCGGATCACAGAAGGCAGTGACAGCGCCGTAAATTCAAGAAACACCCCAGCAGATTGCCCATCCGCGATCAATTGGTCGAACAAAACAACGGCCCGATTGATCCAATAGATCAACACCAGCACAAGGCTAAAAAAGCCAAACATAACCATCAATTGTGACAGTAAATATCTGTCGAACTTTGCCAATGGCAGATCCTTGTTTGCGCGTGACGCCTAAATTTCGCTCAAGCTACCGCATCGGTGCGGCAGATTGAACAGCTATCTGGTATTTGCGCATCTTGCGGGCTACCTATGATGAAATGATCTTCGCGCCAAGGAGCCGCCATGACAACGCCAGCAGAAATTCAGTTTAAAGACGTCGATCTTGATGGGGTCGCAACGGCCAGCGGAGCGGTTGCGATTTTTGTCGATGCAGATGGGAAATTGGACGCGGGCGCGCGCAAGGTAAATACCCTGACGCGCAAGGCCGTCGCACGATTCACCGAGAGCGAAAAATTCGAAAAAATGGCTGCGGGCGATGTCGCGACAATCGCTTATCCCGCTGGATTGACTGCCGAAACCTTATTGGTGGTGAAACTGCCTCGGCGCCCATCATCACAAGAGGCGCGCAAAGCGGGCGCGCAATTGGCTAAGGCGCAGGGAAACGCGGATTTGACCGTATGCGCCGGAAGCATCGCGCGTGCGGATGAAATCGCACTGGGGCTGGCGCTGCGCGATTACCGTTTTGACAGCCATAAAACAGCCGAGAAGCCAAATAAAGGCGCGGTAACATTCATGGTTGCCAAACCAGAAGAGGTCGCGAAATCCGCAGCCCCCATGGCCGCAATTGCCGAAGGTGTGTTCTTTACCCGCGATCTGACAAATGAACCCGCAAATATTCTGACTACCGATGATTTTGCTGCGCGACTGGCGGCCATGCATGAATTGGGGCTGGAGGTCGAAATTCTTGAAGAAGACGATCTTGAACGGCTGGGCATGGGAAGTTTGCTTTGCGTCGGGCAGGGGTCTGACAGCCCCAGCAAAGTGGTGGTGATGTCGTGGAACGGCGGCGGCGATGAAGCTCCCTTCGCCTTGGTCGGCAAAGGCGTGGTGTTTGATACGGGCGGGATCAGCCTGAAACCTGCGGGCGGCATGGAAGATATGACCATGGACATGGGCGGCGCTGGGGTCGTTTCCGGTGTGATGCGCACATTAGCGCTGCGCAAAGCCAAGGCCAATGTCGTCGGTCTGGTTGGCTTGGTAGAAAATATGCCATCTGGCAATGCCGTGCGCCCCGGCGATGTGGTGACATCCATGAAAGGCGACACGATCGAGGTCATCAACACCGACGCCGAAGGCCGTTTGGTGCTGGCAGATGTCATGTGGTACGCGCAAGAGCGGTTTAAGCCTGTGGGCATGATCAACCTCGCAACCCTAACTGGGGCGATCTTGGTGGCCTTGGGGCATGAAAACGCAGGCGTATTTTCGAATTCTGACCACCTGTCAGATGCGTTCATCAAAGCGGCAAGCACTGAGGGCGAAGGCGCGTGGCGGATGCCAATGGGCAAAGCCTATGATGATCTGTTGAAATCGCGGGTCGCCGATATGAAAAACATCGGCGGACGCATGGCCGGGTCAATTACCGCAGCACAATTCTTACAACGGTTTGTCAAAGAAGATGTGCCGTGGTGCCATCTGGATATCGCGGGCGTGGCAAGCGTGAAATCGGAAACAGCGCTTGCGCCTGCGGGGGCTACAGGATGGGGCGTCATGGCGCTTAATCGTTTGATCGCCGATAAATACGAGAGCTAATATGGGCGCGGCCTATTTCTATCAACTCAAAGATAGCCCGCTTGATGTGACCTTGCCAATGTTGGTTGGCAAGGCGCGCGCGGCAGGCTGGCGGGTGTTGATCCGTGCGGTGGACCCAAACCTTTGCAAGCGTTTAGATGATATTCTATGGCAAGGGCCCGAAGCTGCGTTTTTACCGCACGGGATCGCGGGCGGTCCCCATGATGCGGCTCAGCCGGTGCTGATCGGGGAGGCCCCGGCAGAGGGGTTCGACTGCGTGATTTGCGTCGATGGCGCAGAGCTGACAGAGGCTGAGGTCAACGCCGCAGAACGCGCATGTGTCCTGTTTGACGGCTGGGATGATGCGGCTTTAAACTTTGCGCGTGGCCAATGGAAAACACTGACAGATGCGGGGTGCGCCGCGCAATATTGGGCGCAAGAAGATGGACGTTGGACGATGAAAGCACAAAAAGGTTAACCGCCGCAGATCGTGCGCAGCATATCCAAGACCCAAAGATTACCCTGCACCCATTGTGCTGCGGCAAGCGTGAAACAAAACGCGCAGCTTGCGAGCACCGCGATCAAAGGCGGGTTAGGGGCGGCGTATTTCTCCATCCCAAAGGTATCGCGGAAAATGGATTAACGACTGGTAAAACTCAGTCGGTTTAAAACGCAAAACTTGAATCGAAATCTTCGGGTAATTCCGTCGGTGCAGGGGCGCATGCGGCCAATGTTAACAGCGCAATTATGATGTATTTCATCGGGTTAAGACCATTTGATTATTGGAAATTTCGATATGTGAAAAACGATTGAGATACGTCATACCAAGCAGTGAAATATCCGTCTCTCCGCCGTTGACGACCGCATCTACATTCTGATCGACATAGCGACCAAGGGCCACGTTTTCGAGCGTCACAGCTGCAGTCCTAACGCGCCCATTGGCCGTCATTGCAGAACCAAAATATTGCAGCGTATCAGGGTTAATCCCAAGCAATTTTGCATCCGCTTGTGTCAGCACAACCTGGCTTGCGCCCGTGTCGATGACAAAGGCAATAGGGATGCCATCAATCAACACGTCCAAATGGTAGTGCCCGTCGCTGGCGCGTGGCACACTTATCCGGCCGTCGGCCAAAGTGGCCTGCTGGCCGGTCACGTCGCGGCTGATGTCTTCCCAAAGCCCGTAGGCCCCAATTACCCCTAAAAATATAAACAGCCAAATCAGGGCTTGTTGTATGGTTTTGCCTAGATTTTCGCGACTTGAAACCAGCACGGACCCTACGATCGCAAGACCTAAGATTCCCAGATATATCGCGCGCGCTATTTGATCGCCGGTCATTATTTTCTCCTACCCGCCGATCCCAAAACCGCGAAGCCCGTCCAATATGAATTGAACTGCCAATGCGGCCAAAAGCATCCCCAAAACCCGGGTCAGGATATTCAGACCGGTCTTGCCCAAGGCACGTTCAATGGCATTGGAGGCGAGAAATGCCAGCAAGACAATCAGCAATACTGCTAAGATAACAGCTGTAATGGCCGCAAAATCACTTGCGCCTTGGGCCTGGCCCGCGAGCAAAATGATCGTGGTAATCGCGCCGGGCCCAACGATGAGCGGCAACGCCAGCGGAAACACCGATGGGTCGTCGTGGTGTTCGTCCAGCCCTTCAGCGGCGTTATCTTCGCGGCGCGCCTGACGCTTTTGAAACAGCATCTCAAGCGCTGTCAAAAACAGTAAAATTCCACCTGCGATGCGGAAGGCATCCATCGAAATCCCGATAAAGCCAAGCACGGCCTCACCCAAGAACAAAAACACCATCATCAGGCCCGCAGACACAAGACAAGCACGGATCGCGATCGCACGGCGCTGAGCGGCGCTCATCCCTTGGGTCATGGCAATAAACACCGGCGCAAGCCCCGGCGGATCAATGATGATGAACATCGTAGTAAAGGCGGCGATAAGGGCTGGGATTTCGTGCATATAGAGGTTGTGGTAGGTTTTGCGCGGGGGAGCAAGGATGTTTTTAAAACCGTGACTCTCGCCCTAAGATACGATCCAGCGGCAATGCGTACGTAAGTAGTGGTCAAGAACGTCGACACAAAACGCGTGCTTTTTGTACAGCTCATCGACCAAAACGCCGGGATTCCAACTCTCTGCGCGTTTGTCAATTTCCAAACCATTTGCCGCGAGGAAAGCAATGGCGCTTAAAAGTGCTGTGCGTTTATTGCCGTCAGCAAAACCGTGTGCCTGCGATATGCCATGCCAAAGAATTGCAGCTAGGCGGACCAAATCGTCTTCCTGTTCGTAAAGGTAATAGTTTTGTGGTCGGCCTAACGCGCCAATAAGATCATCCGTTTTGAGGTCGCCATGTTTGCCGCCTTCAATCAACGCTAAATCATGAAAATAGAAGATATCATCCAATGTGATAAAAACAATTTCGCCGTCTTCATCGCTATTTAGAATAAACTCAGGCAAGAATTTTCATGGATTCCTTAAACCGCATCTCAGCATTGAGCGCCGCATCACGCGGGTTTCGGCGCACGATCTGTTTTGGTTTGCCAGATTTTTCGTAGTTTGCGTTCGCAGCCATCACCGTTTTGACACGCAGGTTCAGGCGACCGCATGTGCAGTTGACGCAAATTTTTTCAGCGCAGTTGTTCATCATTGGTCTCCTTTCCTTGTCAGTATAGCTAATAATAGTTTGCTGTTTTGTAAAGTAGCGCACGGTGCGCTTGTCATGATCGGCCAGTCTGACACCGCGTGCCGCTTGGGTATATCTTGTATTGGTGCCTGGCTAAACGGTCTTCTCTGCCTTCTCCAGCCGTTCCAGCGCCGCCATCCACATGGTTTCGGCGCGCTCGTGGGCTTCCATGACTTCGGCGTATTTCTTGTTCCATGTGGCCAATTCGCCAGCTTTGCCGTCTTCATAAAGCGCAGGGTCCGCGAGTTTTTTGGCAAGCTTGTCACGCATGTCGTTGATTTTATTCACGCGCTCTTCGTTTTTGCGCACGTCGCTGCGCATCGCTTGAATTTTTTCGCGGCTGGGCTTGGCTGGTTTAACTGGTTTGGGCTTGTCTTTTTCGACGGCTTTTTCAGGTGTCAAAAGCAGTTTGCGGTAGGCTTGTAGGTCCTCGTCGTAAGGGTTCACATGGCCGTCTTTGACCAACCACAGACGATCCGCGACCATAGAAAGCAGGTGCATATCGTGGCTGACAAGGATCACGGCACCCGAATAGGCAGTCAATGCTTCGACCAGCGCTTCGCGGCTTTCGATATCAAGGTGGTTGGTCGGCTCATCAAGGATCAGCAGATGCGGTGCGGGCAGGGTGGCCAGTAGCAGCGACAGCCGCGCCTTTTGCCCACCCGACAGGCGACCGACTTCGGTATCGGCTTGATCAGCGCCAAGCCCAAAGCCAGCAAGCCGCGCACGCAACTTGGCTTGACCTTCATGGGCGCGTTCACGGAACAGGTGATCCAGCGGGGTTTCTTCAACCCGCAATTCATCCACCTGATGCTGCGCAAAAAAGCCGATCCGCAGCTTATTTGATGTCACCATCTTGCCGTTCATTACGTCAAGACGGCCAGATAACATCTTGGAAAGTGTGGATTTTCCTTCGCCGTTGCGCCCCAAAAGCGCGATGCGGTCGTCTTGGTCAATGCGCAGGTTCAAATCACGCAAGATGACGGTTTCGCCGTAACCAACAGCTGCGCCTTCGGTCGCAATAATGGGTGGCGATAACTCTTCGGGTTCAGGGAATGTGAAAACGGTGCGCGCAGCATCTTCGGGCGCGCGGATGGTTTCCATTTTCTCAAGCGCTTTGACGCGTGATTGGGCTTGCTTGGCTTTCGATGCCTTGGCTTTGAACCGATCCACAAAGGCCTGCAAATGCTGGCGCTGCGCATCTTGCTTTTTAGCCGCCGCCGCCTGCACTGCGCGGTTGGCTGCGCGTTGTTTGGCGAACATATCGTAGGTGCCAGTGTAGTAGATCAGCCCCTTATCTTCGAGGTGCAAAATGCCCCCCACTGAGCGGTTCAGCAGTTCGCGGTCGTGGCTGACGATCAGCACAGTATGCGGGTATTTGACGAGGTATGCCTCAAGCCAAAGCGCCCCTTCGAGATCAAGGTAGTTTGTCGGCTCATCAAGCAGCAAAAGATCAGGTTCGGAAAACAGCACAGCAGCCAAGGCCACGCGCATCCGCCAGCCGCCCGAAAAGGCTGAGCAGGGCTGTTGCTGTTCTTCATGCGTGAAACCAAGCCCCTTGAGGATCGTGGCAGCACGGGCTTCTGCGGACCAAGCATCAATATCGGCGAGCCGCGTTTGTACTTCGGCAATGCGGGTCGGGTCGGTGGCGGTTTCGGCTTCGGCCATCAGTGCTTCGCGCTCGGTATCAGCACGCAGCACCGTGTCGATCAGCGATACCTCGTTGCCGGGAACCTCTTGGCTGACACCACCGATTTTCCAGCCCTTTGGGATATTCACTGTCCCTGTATCAAGCACCATTTCACCGCGAATAATGCGGAACAATGTTGTCTTGCCCGAACCGTTGCGCCCGACCAGACCAACCTTATGGCCTGTTGGGATCGTGACGGTGGCGTGTTCGACCAATGTGCGGCCTTCGACGGAATATGTGATGTCAGATATTTTAAGCATAAAAGCGCTATGCGCGATCATGCGGGCGGGGTCAATCAGATGATTTTGCGAGGGTCATGAAAACGTCATTCAGGCGTTACTTGATTGTCATCTGGATTGGCCATGCCGGGCGGATAATCAAATCAAAGGATCATCATGGCATACCGTCTTTGTTGCCTGACTTCTGTTTTGGCGCTTTCCGCTGGCCTTGCACAGGCCGATACGTTTAACCGTATTGCGTCGTTCCCGACGCACCTGAACATAGGTTCTGGTGATCAAGCTGTTGAAACATCTGCCGAGATTATCGCAGCGACAGCTGATGGCATGACGCTTGTCTATACTGACAGCCCATTGGGTGTGATCGGCCGCATTGATATCACTGACCCTGCCAACCCTACACCGCTTGGTAATGTGGATGTGAACGGCGAACCAACATCGGTTGGGATTGTCGGCAACGTGGCGTTTGTGGGGGTGAATACCTCTGAAAGCTATACGGCACCATCTGGCCGCTTGGCCGCTGTGAACATTGAGACTGGTGAAGAACTGGCAAGCTGCGAACTGCCTGGCCAGCCTGACAGCATTGCGGTTGCTAAGGACGGGTCATTTGTTGCGGTTGCGATTGAGAATGAGCGTGACGAAGATTTGGGCGACGGCCGTACCGGCCAATTGCCTGCTGGTGCGCTCAGCTTGGTTCAAATCGCGGATGGCGTTGCTGACTGCGGTACGCTGATCAACGTCGCAATGACCGATTTGGCTGAAATCAGCCCCGAAGACCCCGAGCCAGAGTTTGTGGACATCAACAGCGCAGGTGACGTGATCGTCAGCATGCAAGAAAATAACCATATGGTTGTTGTGGGCCGTGATGGCGTGATCAAAAATCACTTTAGTGCGGGCACCGTTGATCTGGAAAACATTGATGCCACGGATGAACGCGCCGCATTGCTATTCACCGAAAGCCAATCTGATCTGCCGCGTGAACCCGACGCGGTCAAATGGATTGATGATACCCATTTCGCCACTGCGAATGAAGGCGACATGGACGGCGGCACCCGTGGTTGGACTATCTTTAACGTAGACGGCACAGTCGTTTATGATGCGGGTACGTCATTTGAATATGCGGTTATTCAGGCTGGGCACTACCCTGACAAACGCTCGGACAGCAAAGGCGTGGAACCTGAATCAATTGAAAACGCAACATTCGGCGACACGCCAATGGTCTTTGTGGGCGCTGAGCGCGCGTCAATGGTGGGTGTCTATGATGTGTCCGATCTTTCGGCGCCTGTGCTGACCCAGCTATTGCCATCAGGGATCGGCCCAGAAGGCTATGTTGCGATCCCATCGCGCAACTTGCTGGTTTCCGCAAACGAAGTGGACCTGATCGAAGATGGCGGCGTGCGCAGCCATGTGATGATCTTTGAATATTCAGATGCGGACGCCACATATCCGATGATCACATCAGCGGGCGCCGACAGCTTGATCGGCTGGGGCGCTCTATCTGGTCTGGCGGCTGTCGATGACACCACATTGGTTGCAGTCAACGATAGCTTTTACAGCTACCAGCCGACTATCTTTACCGTAGATGTCAGCGCGACGCCTGCGCAGATTGTGACCGCCACACCTGTGACCCGCGCAGGCTACCCCGCGCAAAAAATGGATATGGAAGGGATCGCTGTTGACGGGCAGGGCGGTTACTGGATCGCCTCTGAAGGTCGGATCGACCGCAACGTGCCACATGCGATCTATCATGTGGATGCAGACGGGGCGATCGACCAAGAAATCGGTCTGCCAAACGCACTGCTGGGTGTACAAAAACGCTTTGGCTTTGAAGGGATCACTGTTGTTGGTGATACGCTTTGGATGGCCGTGCAGCGCGAATGGGAAGACGACGCCGCTGGTTTGGCAAAGCTCGTCGCCTATAACTTTGAGACTGAGGAATGGGGCGCGGTGCATTATCCGCTGGAAACACCAGCAACCGGCTGGATCGGCCTGTCCGAAATCGTGGCACAGGGCGACTATGTTTACCTGCTTGAGCGCGACAACCAAATTGGGGCCAACGCGGTGGTCAAGCAAATCACCCGGGTATCACTTGACCAAATGGTGCCCGCGCCATTGGGAGGCGATCTACCTGTTGTCACCAAAGAAGTGGTGCGCGATCTGCTGCCTGATCTGACGTCAACAGGGGGCTATGTGCTTGATAAAGTCGAAGGGTTGACCTTTACGCCGAATGGTACCGCCTATGTTGTCACAGATAATGATGGCGTGGATGACCATTCGGGTGAAACTATGTTCTGGGCGCTTGATGGCCTAGACGACTAGGTCTTTCGTCCACCAAGAAAATAGCCGCGCCAATATGGTGCGGCTATTTGCGTTTTAGCCCAAGTCTTGCGGCGTGAGCTTGAACGCTTTGCCAAAGCCCGCGTTCAAATGCGCCTCGGTCGGGTGAAAGCGGATCAGCAGAAAATCTGGAAAATCAATGTAGAGCTTCGATTTCGGGCGTTGTGTCAGAAAGTGGTCGCGCAGGTCCTGAAATTCAGCATGGGTCTTTTCAATCATCTCAGCGGTGCACTGCAGCGTTAAACGCGGATGTGTCAATGGATCGCCCTTGGCCCCCACTTCACCAATCAGCAATGCACAATCAGGTGTGTCTTCCACTGCGGCAGTATGCGCGGCAAGCCGTGAAACAAGCGCCAGCGGGTTTCCATCAGGGGCTAAGGTGATGCCAATCCGGGTGACCGAGGGCCGCGAGGGCGCAACCATAAAGGCAAGTGCTGCATGCGTGGCTTGCGCCATTAACTGAATGGTCAGCGCACGCGATTCATCGTTGGGGGTTTGGAATAATTCAGGCATAGGGTCGCTTTGGTCTAGGGTTTTCTGGGTCGCGTCATTGGCTGCCTTGCGTTGTTGTGCGGGATGGGCCGCTTTTTCGCAAGTCTGCCGCATTGGTTCAACAAGAATTCGCAGGTTATATCCGCTACCTCTTTTCACATCGCACGACCCATGTTAGGGGGTGCCACAACGTAAACCCCATGCAATGAAAGACCTTATATCATGGCTATCCAGCGTACATTCTCAATCATCAAACCCGACGCCACAAAACGTAACCTGACCGGCAAAATCGCCGCAAAATTCGAAGAAGCAGGCCTGCGCATTGTTGCGTCTAAGCGCATCCAACTCACATTGGCCCAAGCACAACAATTCTACGGTGTGCACTCTGAGCGTCCATTCTTTGGCGAACTATGTGAATTCATGATTTCAGAGCCGATCGTTGTGCAGGTTCTTGAAGGTGAAGACGCGATCGCGAAAAACCGCGAAGTTATGGGTGCCACAAACCCAGCAGATGCCGCTGACGGCACAATCCGCAAAGAGTTCGCACTGTCTATCGGCGAAAACTCTGTTCACGGTTCAGACGCGCCAGAAACAGCTGCAGAAGAAATCGCATTCTTCTTCTCAGGTCTTGAACTGGTTGGCTAATCCGCCAGTAGGTTAGGGTTCGCCCAACCAATATCTTTCCCAGCCGTTCGCACCACTTTGGCGCGGGCGGCTTTTTTGTTCAGATTGACCTCAAGCGCGCGGTAGTTGCGGATATTTGCATTATAGAGCACGTCAAAAATGTCACCGATAATCGGAATACTACCGATCACAAAATCGGCCAGGGTATTAAGCCCCATATAGACCAATGTGCCCGGCGTGGCCCCCAGGCGGTGCGCCTGCTTGATCATCCAGACCGAGGGCATCACAGCCGCGATATCACCGACGACCGGGACAAGCCCCAATATATTATCAAGTCCGACGGTAATGTTGGTCCGTGGAATTTGAAAAATCGCATCCATACGCCAGGCAAGTTTGCGAAGGCGTGCAAGTTCGAGATTAATGTCTTGTTCAATGTGCATGCTGTTAACATACACGATTCAAGGCGTAATGTAAATGGCGTTTACTTAATCGCGAGAAATCACGCCAATGCGATCTAAAAATTGTTCAAGTTCAGTGCGTTGCGCATCAAAGCTGCTTTCTTTCATCAGGTCAAACTTTGCGCGTAGTGCCTTCTTTTCATCGCCTTTACAGTCATTCCACGGGCGGCCTTGCAGCGCCATGTGTAAGACATAATAACCGATGAAATGCGGGCGACTGCCGTTTTCCAACAATCGTCGATAGGCCGTATCAGCGCCAACTTCGCGCAGCTGTTCTGCTGTAGTGATACCCACGGCGGTCAGCGATTTTTCAAACGCGGGGCCAATATTTTTGATGGATGTCAGCGCTGTCATGGGGACAGTTTATCCAGCACCCGTGCGGATGCCCAGAACAATTCAGCCGCATCCTTTTGGGATACGGCTGAAGATTGATTTAGCCGCGTGGCTTGCGCGGTTTGCTTTTGCCACCGGGCGGGGTGAACCGTTTTGAGGTGTCATTTGCTTTTGACCTTGGCTTACCGCCGGGTTTGCCCCCGTCAGATTTGCCCTTGTAGCTGGGCTTGCCGCCATCGGACTTACCCTTATAGCCGGGCTTCCCGCCGTCAGACTTGCCCTTATAGGGGGGCTTGCCGCCGTCAGATTTGGCCTTATAGGGCGGCTTGCCCTTTTTCGCGACAAGCGCGTCGCCGTGATCTTTGCGGGCTGGTTTGTGGCGCGGTTTGCGTGCTGAATAGTCGTCGGCGGCACCCGGTACGGGCTGGATCGCCGCGACATCATGCTGTGATGATGGGGGCGGGGCGCCACGGTCACGCGGCGCGGCGCGTTTGGGTTTGTCGCCATAATCCCGCTTTGGCTTGTCGCCGAAGTCGCGCTTTGGCTTATCCGCGTAATCGCGTTTTGTTTTACGTGGTCCACGTTCACCAAGTTGCGGCGGGCCATCAAGCGCGGTCAGGTTTGCTTGATTTTCCAGCTTCATGTCACCGCCAACGGTTTTCAAGAACCCTGCAACGGCAGGTTCCGAAATTTCGACAAAGGTTTCATTGGGCTGAATGCGGATTGCCCCGATTTCATTCTTGGTGATCCCACCGGCCTTACAGATCATTGGCAGGAGCCAACGGGCTTCGGCCTTACCTTCGCGCCCCACATCGACGCTGAACCATTTTGATGGACCAAATGCCTTGTGTTCGCGCGGGGCGCGTTCAGGGCGGTCACCGCGTTCGCCACGCTGTGGGCCATCTTTGTATTCTGACAAATGCTCTGGTGCAGATTGCTTGCCCGCATAAAGACGCAGATAGGCGGCCGCAATTTTTTCAGGCGCATGTTGTGCCAATAGGCGGGTCGCGAATTCCTGTTCGCTCTCATTGAAATCTTCGGACCAAACCGGGTCGTTCAACAGACGTTCTTCGTCGCGGGCTTTGACCTCATCCGCAGTTGGCGGCACGGCCCAAGTCGCGGTCAGCTTGCCCCACTTAAGCAGGTTTTCGGCGCGGCGGCGCATTTTTGCGGGGGCGATCAGGGCTGAAATCCCTTTGCGACCCGCGCGGCCCGTCCGGCCAGAGCGGTGCAGCAGTGTTTCGGCGTTGGTCGGCAATTCTGCGTGGATCACCAATTCAAGGTTTGGCAGGTCAATCCCGCGCGCTGCAACATCGGTGGCCACACAAACGCGCGCGCGCCCATCGCGCATGGCTTGCAGCGCATGTGAACGTTCATTCTGCGACAGCTCACCCGACAAAGCCACCGTCGCAAAACCACGGTTCGAAAGCCGTGTTGTTAAGCGTGTGACAGAGGCGCGGGTATTACAGAACACGATTGCATTCGGGGCATCATAAAACCGCAGGCAGTTGATGATCGCCGCGTCGATATCGTGGTTGGCAACGGTCAGCGCGCGGTATTCAATATCGCTGTGCTGCTTTTCTTTGGTCACGGTCGTAACCCGGATAGAATCGCGCAGGTAGGATTTTGCCAGCTTCGCAATCATTGGCGGCACCGTGGCCGAGAACATCAATGTGCGGCGCGTTTCAGGCGCTTCACCCAAGATGAATTCGAGGTCTTCGCGGAAACCCAGATCGAGCATTTCATCAGCTTCGTCCAACACGATCGCCCGGATGGTCGACAAATCAAGGGAGCCGCGCAGGATATGATCCTTAAGGCGGCCGGGGGTCGCG
>CALLAF010000064.1 GCA_938002605.1 uncultured Paracoccaceae bacterium
AGGGAAAAGATCAAGAAGCAGACAATCCGCCAACGTCGCTTGCAAAACCAAAAACAAGCCGCATAATCAACTACAAATACGAACCAGAGCCTCCAATGCTCAAACCGCTCTGATGTCCCATTTTATATGACAACGGACACTGCTGAGCGATCAAACGAGCGCCCATTGCACCTCAACTACGCAAGAAAGTGGGGTTAAGGATGAAAAACCGCTCAAATTCACCCAATGTTCTCCCTTAGCGTTACGCAGCGAACAAACCTTGCGATGACGCCTACCTCTGCTACAATCTTCAAATCTTCGCTGCCGGCCGCCCGTTTTACCAATCGACGTCGAATTTTTTGACAATTGCTGCTATATTTTCTGTGGATAGTGCGTTCGGTGCCAAACCGCGCGTCAACATCGCAAGCTTTGCTGTTTCTTCGAGCTCTTCCATCGCAAATGTTGCAGCCCAGATATCCTTTCCCGCGACGACGGGACCATGATTGGCCAATAACACTGCCGAACGTTTTCCAGCAAGCCCACGGACCGCGTCGCCCATGCCATCATCGCCGGGCAAGAAGAAGGGTAAGAGTTTCACCTTGCCAACCCGCATGATCGTGTAGGGCGTCAAAGGCGGCAAAACATCGTCTGGATCCACATCCGGCATCATGGACAGTGCCACTGAATGCGTTGAATGCAAGTGCACGACGGCACCTGTACCTGCTCTGGTCTCGTAGAACGCTGAATGTAGCGGCGTTTCCTTTGTTGGCGGATCACCGGACAACAAGCGGAAATCTTGATCAAGGTGGCTGATTTGTGCGGGGTCCAGAAATCCCATCGCCCGCCCAGTGGGTGTTACAAGAACCGTCCCGTCTGACAAACGTGCAGAGATATTTCCCGATGCTCCACAGGTCAGGCCTCGGTCAAACATTGATTTTGCCAACAGGCAGATGTCTTCGCGCAGTTTGCTAATCTCGCTCATGTCTGTGATCCCATTATGTGCAATGCTTCGGCGAAAAAGTCGGGTCCGCCAAAATTGCCCGATTTCAGCGCCAAAGCTGTTTCGCCAGCGCGTACTACCGGCACGCCAGCCGCAACGCGTGGTCCGATAGACAATGCTTGTGCCCCAAGCCCGATGATTACTGCGCCCGATGTTTCCCCCCCGGCGGTGACCAAGCGGCGCACACCCTTTTGAACAAGCGCTGCAGCGAGCTGTGCAAAGAACTGCTCGATTGCCTCGGCTGTCGTTTCGACACCGTATTTGGCTTGCGCAGCTCTGACGACTTCAGGGTCAGCGGACGCGAAAATCAGCGGCGCCTTTTCCTGGTCCAGAACCCAGTTCGCCACCGCGACCGGATCATACTCGCCGGCGACGGCGCCGTCAGCGGTGATAAGCAAGCTGGGTGCCTTGGCTGCGTAGGTCTGAACTTGTTCTCGGGTCGCGATGCTGCACGACCCTGACAAAACTGCGCCGGCTCCTGAAACAGGTTCCCATGGTGGCTTTGCAGGGGCGTGCCCAAAGTTGGATGGCAAGCCGATGGCGATGCCTGATCCTCCGCAAAGAAGCGAAATTTCTCGTGCGGAGTGACCAATTTCGATTAAGTCACTGTCGGTTATCGCATCGGTGATGAAGTGAGTCTTGCCATCCAACTTGGCCGCAATTGCATCCGCTCCGCTGCCTACGGTCAACGCGGGAATGTGCCCGATTGTCCTTTGCGACTGGGCACCAAGAACGCGGCGCAGATCAGAATCTTGCATCGGGGTCAGTGGGTGGTTTTGCATTCCGCTTTCATTCAACAGCCTATCCGCGACGAACAAGTGTCCCTGATACACACTACGCCCGTTTTCGGGGAAGGCCGGACAGACGATCACAGGGCCAGCATTCAAATGGTCAGCTAAGGCGTCCAACACCGGGCCAATATTTCCGGCAGCTGTACTGTCAAACGTCGAACAAACCTTGAGAACGATTTGCGTCGCGCCTTGCGCTTGCAGCCAGCGGCACGCCGCGAGCGAGTCGGCAATCGCCATATCTACCGGGGCAGTGCGAGATTTAAGCGCAACGACACCTGCATCCAAATCTGCGGCTGCAGCTTGATCCGGTACCCCAATGAATTGGATCACTTTCATACCGGCCTCGGCCAGTGTCAGGCCGATATCAGAGGCCCCAGTGAAGTCGTCCGCAATAATGCCAAGTTTCATGATGTCATCGTTTCATTAGGGCCGTGATCTAGGCGGAACACATGATCGGCAAGGTCGCTAGGAAAGTATTTTCTGACCAATGGATCATGTCCCGGAATGATCAGTTTTTTGGAGGACGCAAGGCGTTCAAGCCGGTCAAACCCGTCCATCATATTTTGCAGGTCGACAACAATAGGAAAGGGTTTGCGTGCCCAAAGGTTTTCATAGAAATGCGCTGCATCAGAGGCAAGAACAAGCCAGCCTGCTTGCGTCAGCACCCGCACCGCCTGCAAGCCACGCGAATGGCCACCGATGCAATGGACGGTCACGCCCTCAGATACCTGCCCATCGCCATCATAAAACGTCACCCGGCCCGAATATAAGCGCTTGATGGCTTCGCACACATGGTCTGCAGTAAAGGGCATGCGCAGCGTGTCGTGGCACATGCAAGGCCCCGTGGCGTAGGCCATTTCGGCTGCTTGCAAATGCAATGTCGCATTGGGAAATAGATGCAGCCCGCCTGCATGATCATAATGCAGATGCGTCACGATGATTTGGGTGATGTCTTCGGGCGATAGGTCAAACGGCGCGAGCGCTTCTACCGGGTCCAACCGGATCGGGCGCCCACGTGCAGCCGCTTCTGCACTGTCATATCCAGTGTCGACAAGGATCGCTTCATCCCCACGCTGCAGCAGCCACATAAAGTAATCCATCGCGTGGGGCGCGTTGTGATTATCATCGAAGATAAAGCTGTCCGCCCGCGTCCGCGCATTCCGGTCTGCATATTTGATGCAATGCACCAGCCAGTCGCTCATGAGACTACCTTTTCATATGTGCGCACTTGTTTGGCGGCGATCATCGGGGCGACCTTGGCGTCGAACGCCTTAAAGTGGCTTGCGGTTAAATGAGTGTCAAATCCTGCACGATCAGCATAAAGTTCATAGAGGTACACTTCATTCGGTCGGCTTGGGTCGGTGCAGACATCAAACCTTTTACATGCATCTTCCTCCGCTAAAGATGTGCTCGCATTTTCCAACATTAACGGCATGAATTCATCGATATGGCCGGGTTTGATTTCAAAGGTCACGACAACGGCATACATTACGCGTTTCTCCTGCGCAGGCGCCCAAACCAGCGTTTCATGATCGGAAACTGACTGGCGATGAGCGCAAGGTTCAATAGCAATAGAACGCCAGCGACGGGCCGCGAGGCAAAGACCATAATATCGCCTCCAGAAATCAACAGTGACCGGCGGAGTGTTTCATCAAATAACCCGCCCAAGATAACACCGATCACCAGCGGCGCGATTGGAAATTTCAGCATGTTGAGAAAATACGCGACAAAGCCAACGCCCAACATCAGGTAAAGGTCGTTGATCCCGCCGCCGACGCTAAATGATCCGATGGTTGTCAGCACCATGACGATGGGTAGGAACACGACCTGTGGTATCTGCAATATTTTGATGAAAATGCGCGCCGTGAACAGACCCATGATGAACATCGTGAATGATGCCAGCACCATAATCGCGACCACCCGCAGAATGATTTCCGGGTCGATGGTTGGACCGGGAATGATGTTGTTGATCTTGAACGCCCCCATCAAGGCCGCCGCAGGAGGGGATCCAGGTATACCCAGCACCAACAGCGGAATTAGCGCGCCGCCAATACATGCGTTATTTGCCGTCTCGGAGCAAAGCAGCCCTTCCAGCGATCCTTTTCCGAACTTTTCGCCCTCTTTGCTGACACTCTTGCCAACCCCATAGCTGACCCATCCCGCAACGTCTTCACCCACCCCGGGCAAGGCACCGACGCCCGTACCAATGACGCCAGATCTGGTGATCGTGGGCAGGTGTTTGCGGATTGTCCGTGCGTTCGGCAGAATGCGCCCCTTCAGGGCGGCAACCTGACCTACCTTCATATGGCGCATCCCTTCGATAATTTGCGGAATCGCGAAGGCCCCCATCAAGACCGGGACCACTTGAAACCCGCTCAGCATGTAAGACCAACCAAAGGTGTAGCGCGGCTCTGACAACAGTGGGTCAAGGCCGACCATCGCCATTGCCAACCCAATCAGACCTGCGATCCAGCCCTTAATAACAAGGTCCTCGGACATCAGCGTGCCAGACAAAAGAATGCCAAACAGTGCCAGCAGCGCTTTTTCAGGGCTGGCGATGTTTTGTGAAAGCAGCAGCAGAACCCAGACAAAAACGAGCAGGGCAATGGTCCCGATCAAAGTGCCGATAAAGCTGGCGGTCGTTGTCAGCCCCAAGGCTTCGCCGCCTCTGCCGGCCTTGGCCAATGGAAAGCCGTCCATCGCTGTGGCCGCAGAAGCGGCGGTGCCGGGAATATTAAGCAAAATGGAAGGGTAGGACCCGCCATAGATCGCGCCAACATAAGCCCCCAACAACGCGATTAACGAGTAATCCAAAGGGATCTTGTTCCCAAAAAAACCAGTCAAAATGGTGACTGCCAAGGTCGCGGTCAGGCCCGGCAATGCGCCAAAGGTGATGCCCAAGAAGACCGAGATGATAAGATAGACATAGGTCAGCGGATCAAGGACAAGCGCGGCGAAGGCACCTCCAAATCCTGCGAGTTGCGACAGGACAAAATCCATCATGATCTCCAGAGCGGCCGTAGTGAAACATAGTAGTGGTATTCGATCTTGCTAAAGATCAGGCTACCGCGGTTCGGGACATTTTGCCGAAAACCAAAGGCCATTGCGCAAACCAAAATGATAGGGGCGATGACTGCGATGACGGGGCATATCTTTAACACGCGGTCGCTTTTCGCGGCGCGTAACATCACGAATGTCAGAGCGGCCCAACCTAAAAGCGTGACAACATCGTCGTCATGGGCCGCCCATTGCGACTGCGGCAAATGGGCAATCAATGCGTAAAGCCCACAAAGGGACACAACGGTTGCGCTAATCACCATGCGGCGGGCATGGCCTTGGTGATATCCAAACGTAAGCGCGGTGATCAAAAGACCGCTGCAAGCGATGAAATCAACGCGTGGCACAAGACCTGCGATGAAGAAAAATAAGATCACGCCGATTGTTGAAAACCTAATGGCTTCATCACTATTCCACCCGATGCCAGCGGCGGTCATTGCATCGCGCGCGCCGCCAGCGCGAATGGCAATGAGCAGCAAAACAAATGATAAGATCAGCATCGCCGAAAATATCCCTAAGGGGACAATGGCCGCGGAATTGTACCAAGAGGCCGAACTGACGCCAGCGCGGTTGCCGCCCCATAAGGGGATGTCAAATGTACGAACCAGAAAGAACGCGGACACCGCTATCAAGACCAATGCACCCCAAAAATCGCGGGCCCGTAAGGTCGCCAATTCGTCGTTGTTCATACTCGAAATCCTGCAGTGTATTGAATTGGAAGGTGCTGAATTGCTACAGCACCTTCCGCAGATGTGACGCTAAGCGCGGCTTATGGCTTTTCGATACCCAAGCTCATTGGGTCGACGGTTGCTGAACCGAGGTCTTGCAATGTGTAGGCAAAGTTCGCTTCAAGCGTTGAAAAGATCGCTTGCGCCTCTTCACCGTACTGACCGCCAACATCGTAGTTATTTGCGGCTGCCCATTCGGCAACAACATCTGACGCGATTGCAGCTTCAAATGCTGCGCCAAGTGTCTCTTTCACGTCATCTGATGCGCTGTTGTGAACCGCAAAACCAATGGCCTGCTTTAGCGGCAGATACTGATCCAAACCATCATAGATGCCGAAGGCAGATGGCACTGTCATGCCAGCGATTTCGACGTCGTCAGGTGTGAGCATCGCCAATGGCTTCAGCTGGCCACCTTCGATCAGGGCCGCTTGTTCGGCCAATGATGTCACGACAAGTGCGACCTCACCCGCGATTGCGGCTTCTTGACCGGGGGCAGAGCCACCGTAAGGAATGAACAGAAATTCAGCATCTGCGCCGTTTTGAATTGCCAGCAGGTTCAGATGGTGGATTGAACCCGCGCCCGAAGCTGCGGCTGGAATTGTATTTGGTGCGGCCTTGGCGGCATCCACCAATTCTTCAAGCGTGTTATATGGGCTATCCGCCGGCACAGAGATCAGATCAGGAGACCCACCAACAATGAACGGGTACCAATAATCAAACCGCTGATCCCAGCCGCCTTGAACAGCAGCTGTCACGTTAGATTCAGACAGTCCAACCAATGTGTAGCCATCGTCGGGTTGGTTTTGCACATAAACCATCCCGTTCGATCCCGCGACGCCGCCAGTTTGGTTGATCACGTTGATTGAAACCGGAAGATGCTTTTCCATTTCCGCCATAATCATGCGGTTGATGCTGTCGGTTCCGCCGCCAGCGCCCCAAACCACCGCCGTGGTGATATCGCGGAAAGGATAGTCTTGCGCTTGCGCGCCAGTGCTCACTCCCGTCGCCAAAATGGCGGCCGTGATGATTTTCCCAAATTGAAACTTCATTGAATTGTCCTCCCAGACGCAAAGTGTTCGTTGTTGCATTTATTTACGTATGCATTAAATGATACGTTGTCAACTTTACGATTGGTTTAGTCGCAAAAGTTAGTGATACACAGCACTGGAAAAGAGGCCCAAGATGACCAACACATTTCAAATCGCAGTCTTTCATGGAGACGGGATTGGCCCTGAAATCATGGGCCCAACGGTCGATATCCTACGCAAAATGGCAGATGCCTCGGACAGCTATGATCTGTCATTTCAGGACGTTCCTGCAGGTGCTGCGCACTACGCCAGAACCGGCGAATCACTTCCCACTGCCTCTATGGATGTTGCGCGTTCCTCCGATGCGATTCTGCTTTCCGCGATGGGACTGCCTGATGTGCGGTACGATGACGGCACTGAAATCTCGCCCCAGATCGAATTGCGCAAAGCCCTCACGCTTTTTGCCGGAGTGCGCCCTGTGACAGTGCGCCAAGGCCAAAGTACGCCGTTGAAAATGCCTGAGGGAAAAGAGATAGATTTTGTCCTGATCCGCGAAAGCACGGAAGGGCTATTTCACACCCAGGGCTGCGGTGAAGTCACAAAGGACGAAGCCCGCGAAACGCTTCTTATCACGCGTGATATCTCTGAAAAACTGTTTCGATTTGCATTTGACCTCGCCAAAACACGCAAGTCTACTGGGCGCAGCGCCGGTAAGGTTACTTGTGTCGATAAGGCGAATGTGTTCCGGGCGTTTGCCTTCTTCCGCGAGATGTTCGACGCCGAGGCTGCAAAACATCCTGAACTTGCGTCAGATCATGCCTATGTCGATGCCACCGCACTTTGGATGGTGCAAAAGCCGTGGGATTTCGACGTGATGGTCACCGAAAACATGTTCGGTGATATCTTGTCCGACCTTGGCGCAGGCTTAATGGGCGGGCTTGGCCTTGCCCCATCTGCCGACATCGGGCTTGAACATGCAGTCTTTCAGCCGTGCCACGGGTCCGCGCCTGACATCGCAGGACAAGGGCTCGCAAATCCACATGCGATGATCCTTTCGGCTGCGATGATGCTCGAATGGCTGGGGATCAAGCACGACAATGGTGCGATGCGCCAAGACGGGACCCGTTTGCGCGAAGCGGTTGAGGCAGTTGTCGCCGCGGGCGATGTGCTGACCCGTGATCTGGGTGGGTCTGCAGGCACTTCACAAGCGGCCGCCGTCGTGATGGACGCGTTGTTTGTCGCATGACCGATTTGCGCGTTGCATGTGTCGGGGCTGGATATTTCAGCCAATTTCATTACGGCAGCTGGGCCCGGATGGAACAGGTCAAACTTGTTGGATCTTGTAACCGCGACATCGTAAAGGCGCAGGCCACCGGCCTGCCCGCCTATTCAGACCTGCGAAAGATGTTGGCAGAGCAAACGCCCGACCTACTAGACGTGATCTTGCCACCGCAAGCGCATGCAGAAACAATCCGGACGGCTCTGGGCGCAGGGATAAAATGGATCATTTGCCAAAAACCGTTTTGCGTTGATCTCGAAGAAGCACAGCAAATCACGGCTGAGGCTGAAGCGGCGGGTGCCAGGATCGTGGTTCACGAGAATTTCCGGTTTCAGCCTTGGTACCGCGCTATCAAGAAGGCGATTGAAGCTGGGGATGTCGGGACGTTGCAGCAGGTCACGTTCCGGCTGCGTCCGGGCGACGGTCAGGGCCCTGATGCGTATCTCGCGCGGCAACCTTACTTCCAAAAAATGGACCGCTTTCTGGTGCATGAAACCGCGGTTCATTGGGTTGACACCTTTCGATACCTGCTTGGCGATCCGCTAACTGTATACGCTGATCTTCGGCAAATTAACCCGGCCATCGCTGGCGAAGACGCTGGATATATTCTGTCTGAACACCCCAACGGAGTGCGTGCTTTGTTTGATGGGAATAGGCACCTTGATCACGACGCTGACAACCTGCGCCGGACGATGGGCGAGGCGATGTTTGAAGGGACGAAAGGGACAATTGAGCTACTGGGCAGCGGGCAGGTTCGGCTGCGACCGTTCGGGCAGTCCGAACATCAGGTCCTTTTGCCGGCGGATAGCTGGGATGGTTTTGGCGGCGATTGCGTCCATGCTCTGCAATCTCACGTCGTTTCCGGAATTCTTGAGAATACGCCGCTTGAAAACCTTGCCCAAGGCTACTTGACGGTTGCCCACATTGAGCGATCCATTTACGCTTCTGCGCAGACGGGTACCAAGCAAGTTCTAAAGGATTAGGCGCAGATATGACCGAAAAAACGCTTTCGAGTTCGCAACGTGCTATTCAGGCGCTGCGTGCGAAGGTGTTTTCCGGAGAACTTTCAGCAGGTTCAGACCACCTAGAAACGGAATTAGCTGAACTGCTAAACATGTCGCGGACCCCGGTCCGAGAAGCCATCTTAACCCTAGAAGGGCAAGGATTGCTTGAGATGCGCCCGCGAAAAGGTGTGCGCATTTTACCGCTTTCGCCCGATGATATGGCCGAGGTCTATGACGTTCTGACACAGCTTGAAAGCCACGCTGCGGAATGTGCTGCAGCTGCGGGGTTTGCCGAAAAAGATTTGAAGACCCTAGCCGCGGCGATCGATGATATGGACGCAGCCATTGAGAATTCTGACCTTGATGCTTGGGCCGATGCGGACGAAAGATTTCACAGTGAATTGGTGCGACTGGGCGGCAATTCCCGCATTCAAGCAATCGTCGGCATGATGAGCGATCAGGTGCGCCGAGCAAGAACGACCACATTATTTATGCGCCCGGTGCCGACGAAATCCAATGAAGACCACCGGATCGTGTATCAAGCCATTCGCGATGGTGACATCGCAACCGCGCGTGAAACCCACCGCCAACATCGCCAAGATGCAAAGACGATTTTAGTCGAACTACTAGGGAAACACCGCCTTCGGTACCTCTAGCTTTACGGTTGGATCCTGGCGGGCGGTATGGAGAGAGGGCAGTTGTTTGCCCTCTTCACTACATTGCCAACGATATGAAAAAATCTACTTTTTGGTATTGCCGAAACCTGGATCAGCGTAATTTCATGCCCATTGCATCGATCTAAAACTCTCGCGAAAAGCGAACTTTTCGAGATGGCTGTCGATGACATATTTCGCGTCTTTTTCTGTTGCCCCGGCGGCAAGCGCAATTTCGACCGTTAGCGTGTTGGCAGCGGCTGCGAGCGTTGTTGTTCCGTAGGGGAGCGCAACAGTCCCGCTTGTTTCGTCAAAGCTTGCATCCACCTTATGTTGAAAGTGCTTGCAAAGCTGCTGCAGATACTTGGACGCATGCGGGGTTTCAAAGGTGCAATGAGTTGGGTCATAATTTTTCCTGATTGTTTTTGTCAGATACAGGCTGGACCTATGCATCCAGCCGGCATATGACAACCCTATCATTTATCCAGCCAGCCTAATGCCAGCTAAGAACACTAAAATTTGGAGGGACCGGATGTCCTTTATCACAAAACTCGGTGGCGCGCTGACACTTGCATGCATGGCGGCACCTGCCATGGCCGAAGAGACTACAATTGCAACCGCTGCCGGCGACGCAACCGTGCAATCCAACCCTGCGACAATCGCAGTGCTCGATATTGCTGCTGTCGATACGCTGAGTGCCTTGGGCGTCTCGTTGGCCGCTATTCCGACGCCGGTCTATGTCGATTATCTTGACGACGTAGTTGCATCCAGCATCTCGGCCGGCTCCTTATTTGAGCCCGATTTCGAAGCCCTTGCCAATCTGAACCCAGATCTGATTATCGCGGGCGGGCGTTCTTCCACACAAGTTGAACCCCTATCGGAAGTGGCAGCGACAATCGACATGACCATCTGGGGTGACGATCATGTAGCCCAGGTTCTTGCGCGATTGAACGCATATGGTGCTTTAACAGGAACAATGGACAAAGCCGCTGAACTCGAATCTGCCTTCAATACCAAGCTAACCACGCTGCAAGATGCTGTCGCCGGTCAAGGCACCGGGCTCGTCGTTATGACAAACGGTCCAAAAGTTTCTGCATACGGCGCTGGATCCCGGTTCGGTTGGCTTCATGTCGCGACCGGCCTACCCGAGGCCGTCGAAGGCGTTGACGAACAAACACACGGCGAAGCAATCTCGTTTGAATTCATCGCTGAGGCAAACCCTGATTGGCTGATTGTTGTCGACCGCGCCGCGGCCATCGGCCAAGAAGGCGAAGCTGCCAGCACAACACTTGATAACGCGCTTGTTGCGTCTACAACTGCGTGGTCGAACGGGCAGGTGATCTACCTCAACTCTGCCGACGTCTATATCGCGGGCGGCGGGTATCAAGCGATGACCCGTGCGATTGACGCGTTAACTGTAGGCTTTGGCGGTGGCGCGTAGACACCCTTACTTCGCGACAATTCTATCATTGCTCATCCTTTCGGGGGTGAGCATTTTCATTGGTGTGGGATCGCTGTCGTGGGACAATCCAGACGCCATGATGGTACTATTCTTCAGCCGGTTGCCGCGCACCGCAGCTGCGCTGTTGACCGGGGCGAGCATAGCCGTTGTTGGTGTCATCATGCAGCTCTTGGTCCGCAACAAATTTGTCGAGCCCAGTACAACTGGCACCTCAGAGGCAGCGATGTTGGGGTTGCTGGCCGTTGCAATCTTGGCACCCGACTGGCCGATTATCGCGAAAATGTTGGCCGCCAGCTTCACCTCCCTGATCGGCATCCTGGGCTTTTTTCTAATTACACGGCGTCTACCGCCGCAGCAGCCACTTTTGATCCCTTTAGTGGGCTTGATTTACGGCGGCATCTTGGGCGCTGCGGCTACGTTTGTTGCGTTTCAAGCTGATATGATCCAATTTCTCGGCATCTGGATGAATGGTGAATTCTCTGGTGTTATTGCAGGGCGGTATGAACTTTTGTGGATCGCGGGCGGGCTCGCGATAGTCGCCTATATCGCCGCCGATCAGTTCACCGTTGTGGGTCTTGGACGTCGTGTAAGCCTGTCGCTGGGTCTCGCCTATGGTCAGGTTCTCGCGCTCGGGATCGTAACCGTCGCGATCGTATCGGCTTTGGTTGTTGTGACCGTTGGGATGCTGCCATTCATCGGGTTGGTTGTCCCTAACATCGTCTCAAGGTTGACGGGCGATAACCTGCGCAAAAGCCTGCCAGTTGTGGCTGGAATGGGGGCAGGCCTAATTCTTTTGTCCGACATCATCGGTCGTGTCATTCGCTATCCATATGAAATCCCGGCAGGCACTGTTTTTGGGGTCGGCGGCGCAGGCATCTTTCTTTGGTTGTTGTTGGGACGCAAATCTCATGCTTGACCGTCGTCTGTACACGCTCGCAGGCCTGTTGGCCCTGTCATGTGCCATATTCCTTTTGTGGGGGTTGCAGGGCCGCGTCTGGTTCATTCTTGAGCTGCGTGGGATCAAATTGGCTGGGCTATGCGTCGTCGGAACCGCGATAGGCATCTCAACCGTCTTGTTCCAAACTCTCAGCGGAAACCGCATCCTGACGCCCGCAATCATGGGTTTTGACGCTTTGTTCTTATTGATGCAGGCGTCATTGGTGCTGATCTTTGGTGGGTTCAATTACGCGCGACTGTCTGGGTCATTTCTGTTTGTCGCAAATACTGCTGTCATGATGATTGCGGCGGTTGTGCTATTCAGCGCTCTGTTGCGTCGCAACCGCAATGATATCCAGCTCATGATCCTTGTGGGCGTAATTTTTGGGCTGCTTTTCCGGTCTCTAACGGGATTCGCGCAACGCCTAATGGACCCGTCTGAGTTTTCCATGGTGCAAGGAGCGATGTTTGCGAGTTTCGGCGGGATAAACCGGGCGGAGCTGGCGACAGCATGCATTTTGCTTGGCATTGTTTGCCTTTGGGTTTGGCAGTGATCCTCCCCCACTGAAGTGGTCCTCCGCTATGTTTAGGAAAACGGAGGAAACACATGGCAAACAAGCGACCCAAG